>JAJDCQ010000235.1 GCA_029260755.1 Planctomycetota bacterium
GCCTCGGGTGACCGAGACCGAGAGGGAGCCATCCCTGGAGTCGGTCGGCTCGTGCGAGCCGGGATACGGCGCCCTCAGTCGCTTCTCCGTGTCTCCGTGCCTCCGTGGTGACATCTGCTCGCCGAAGGCGAGCCCATCGGATCTGAGCGAAGTTGACATGCCCTCTAGCCGAGCGCGTCATCGCGGGCCATGTCTCTCGGCGTGCCGGGCCTCGGCCGCCTCGCGAAGCTGCACGAGCCACCCCCCCTCGTCCCCGAGGTCGGGGAGGCCTTCGAGTCGGCGAGCGCGCGCCAGAAGCGCCTTCGCCGACAGCGTGCCGCGGCAGCACCCGGGCGCGCCGCGCCACTCGATGATCTGCTCGGCGAGCCCGACGAGCTCGCGATGGAGCCCTAGGCGCGAGAACGTCGATGAAACGAGCTGACCGCGCTCGAGGATCGCCGCCCGCGTCTCCGCGTGCGCCTCGTGAACGCGCTCCGCCTCGTTCAGGAGGGCGAACGCCTGCTGGATCAGCGGCTCTCGCGCGATCCAGCTCTCCTCGTTCGCCTTGATGCGGAGCCACTCGATCCGCGTCTTCGCGGCCTCGAGCGGAACGCTCGGCCAGCGTGTTACCGCCGGCCGATCTCGCTCGGGCCCGAGGGCCCGGTCGATCGCCGCGACGGCGGGCCCGAAGCTCCACCGGTCGGTGTGGGCGTCGGCGAGGAGGAGCGCGACGAGCCGGTTCGAGCCGGCCGACGCGCCCG
Organism: Planctomycetota bacterium; assembly: GCA_029260755.1. Classification (GTDB taxonomy): domain Bacteria; phylum Planctomycetota; class J058; order J058; family JAJDCQ01; genus JAJDCQ01. The sequence goes on from JAJDCQ010000235.1 coordinate 741, forward strand.
AGGCGCCCGAGGCGCGCTCGAGCAGCGCGATGAGCTCGTCGGCGGCGTCGGCGTGCTCGGCGTATTGCCGGGCAACCGAGCTGACGAGCCAGGTTTCGACGACGGCGCGAGCGAGGCAGCGCCGCGTCGCCGGTCGGGCGAGCTCGTCCCGGACCCGCTCGACGAGGCGGACCGCGACGGCGCGGAGCGGGCCGCGGAGCTCGCCGCGCGAGTGGAGCGGCGAGCTCCCGGTCGCGGCGAGGAAGGTGAGCAGGCTCAGCTCCCCGTCGAGGTCGACATCGCGGTCGCCGAGGTTCTGCGGGAGCTGGAGGAGGCGGTCGACGAGCCCCGGGAGCATGTCGAGCGGCGGGAGCTCGGCGGCCGGATCGATGTGGAGCCAGAGGTCCATCAGCTCTCCGCGATCGATCGGGTCCGCGCCGGGCGCGACCCATGTCGCGGCGATCCGCTCGGCGAGTCGCCGCGCGAGGCGGCGGTCGACGTCCTCGGGCGCGGGGACGACGGCATCGGGCGTCTGCTGCGCCTCGACCAGCCGCTCGATCGCGGCGTCGAGCTGCCCGGCCTCCGCGGCGGCGAGGCTCCAGTGGACGAGGAACCCGTTGCGCCTCGTTCCGAGCGGACGGATGAGGGCCGTGACGGCGTCCTCGTCCGGGATGACGCCGTCGAAGCCGACCTCGAGGAGATGGGCCGCGAGGCCGTCCGCCATCTCGGGAGGCACCGGCGCCTGCGCGGCGTGGCCGTGGAGGACGTGGTGGAGGGCGCGCCATCGCCGAGCGTTCGCGAGGACGGCGGCGACGAGGCGCGCTCGAGCGACGTGGAGCTCGCCCGCGTCGTCTCGAATGAGATCGGCCATCCGGCGCCAGCCCGCGCGCGCCGTGGCCTCGCCGCCCGGTCCGAGGTCGCCGAGGGTCGCCTCGATGAGCTGGAGCAGCTCGAAGCGCTCGCGGAGATCGTCGCTCGCGTCGGGGGCGAGGCCCGGCCCGAGGGCGCCTGCCTCGAGGCGTCCGTCGCGGGCGAGCCGCCGCTCGAGTCGGATCAGGTCGCTCTCGGCGAGCGGCGACGTGCTCCTCCCGGCGAGGAGCCCGAGGGCCGCGAGCAGCGCCGCCAACAGGGCGGTGCCGGCGAGGAGCGCGATGGCGAAACGCCGCCGCCGAACGGGCGGCGCCGCGATCCGCTCGCCGCGGAGCCATCGCTCGAGGTCGACGGCGAGCTCGCCGGCCGACGCGTATCGCTCGGCCGGATCCTTCCGCATCGCCTTCGCGACGACCGCCTCGAGCTCGAGGGGCAGCCCCTCCGCGTAGTGGCTCGGGGGGGTCGGGTCGTCGGTCGCCACCCGGGTGAGGGTCGCCTGGAGGCCGGACCCCGCGAACGGGGGTCGCCCGGTGAGCAAGCCGTAGAGGGTCGCGCCGAGCCCGTAGACGTCGGTGGCCGGAGAGATCGCGCCGCCGATCACCTGCTCGGGCGCCATGAAGCAGGGCGTCCCGAGCACCTCGCCGGTCGCGGTGAGCTGGGCGGACGCCGTCGAGCGAGCGAGCCCGAAGTCGATCAGGCGGGGCCGGCCCGCGCCGTCCACGAGGATGTTGTCCGGCTTGAGGTCGCGATGGACGATCCCGAGGCCGTGGACGTGGTCGAGGCCGGGGGCGAGGTCGATGATGAGCCGGGCGGCCACGGTCTGCTCGAGCGCGCCCTCCCGGCCGAGCTGGTTCTGGAGCGAGCTGCCCTCGATCAGCTCCATCGCGCAGCAGACGACGCCGCGCTCTCGCCCGAGAGCGTGGACCCGGACGACGCTCGGGTGGTCGACCTCGGCGAGGAGCGCCGCCTCGCGTTCGAACCGGGCGAGGTCGGTCGCGTCGACCTGGGCGTGCGGGAGGATCACCTTGAGGGCGTGGATCGCGCCGGTCTCGACGTGGCGGGCGCGGTAGACCGCGCCCATGCCGCCGCGGCCGAGCTCGGCCAGGACGACCCAACTCGCGATCCGGTCGCCGACCTGCGGAAGGGTGTGGGGCGGCATGGGAGCGTCAGCCTCCCGCCGGACGGCGGCGCGCCGAGCCGGACGGCCCGGCGCCGCGGCCGAGGACGGTCTCGACCGCCTCGCGGTAGCGGGTGTGGACGGCCCGGTAGTGCTTCTCGTTGCCGAGGAGGCGTTCGCTTCCGAGGGCGCAGATCCTCTCGGCGACGCGGAGCGCCCGGGGGAGATTGCCGAGGCGGTAGTGGATCTCGGCGAGGGTGGCGAGGCCGTCGGCATCGTCGGGGCGGAGCGCGGCCGCGCGCTCGGCCGCGCCGGCGGCCTCGCGGAGGTCGGCCTCGCGGCCGTACTCGAGGAGGAAGCGCGCGAGCGCGAAGAGCGGGCTCGCCCGGCGTGGGCTCCTGGCGACCTTCTTCCGGTAGCTCTTCACGACGGCTCGCCGGGCGATGGCGGCGCGGGTCGGCCGGCCGCTGACCCGGAGGAGATGGGCCAGGTTCTCGCGAGCGGGGATGAAGTCAGGCGCCATCGCGAGCGCCTGCCGGAAGTGGGCGAGGGCCTCGTCGCGCCGGCCGAGGTTTCCGAACGCCACGCCGGCGTTGTTCCAGGCGTGGACGCACTGGCGGTCGAGCTCGATCGCGACCTGATGCTCGCGGAGCGCTCCCTCGACGTCGCCCATCTTCGACTTCACCCGGCCGAGATTCGTCCGGGCGAGCGCGAGGCGACCGCTCGTCTCGATCGCCCGGCGGAACGCGGTCGCCGCCCGGTCGAGCAGCCCCGCCCGGAGGTAGGCCTCGCCGAGGTGGAGATACGCCGGGGCGTAGTCGGGGTCGAGCTCGAGCGCCTTGCGGAGCTCGGCGATCGCGCGGGGGATGTCCCACCGGCGCAGATGGATGAAGCCGCGCCCGGTGAAGCCGCGGGCGAAGTTCTGGCCGGCGCGGGTCGCCCGGTCGAGATCGCGGAGGCTCCGGTCGATCTGGCCGCGGTCCCAGTAGAAGTTGCCGCGGTTGTTGAGCACCTCGACGAGCACCTCGCGCCGGGCGAGGTTGCCGAGGTAGATCCCGCCGTCGACGTGCTCGCGCGAGAGGCCGTAGCGGGTCGCGTACTGGTGGTCCCCGATCTCCTCGCCGCGGCTCGTCGTCTCGATGTTCACGACGCGGTCCTCGTCCTCCCAGCGAACGAAGAAGTGACGCGGCAGGGCCACGCCGAAGAGCGGGAGATCGAGGCGATGGCCGAGCGAGAGGTAGAGCAGCGAGAGACCGAGGCAGTGGCCGCGGCGGTGATCGAGGACGAGATGGAGGTGGAGCGACTCGAGCCGCCGGGCGAGGCGCGGCGGATTTCGGTCGGCCTGGATCCCGAGGTCGTCGAAGATGAAGCGGTTCAGGACGGCGATCCGCTCGTGGCCGGGGGCCGCCTGCCGGATCTTGGTCCGGATCGAGTCGGCGAGCTGGTCGAGGCGGTCGAGGACGGCGTCCTCGTCGATGGACGGGTCGTCCTCGCGGGCGATGAGGATGGCCCCGCGGGCGAGGTCGATCCTCTTGTCGGGGAGGTCGAGGTACTGGAGGACGGTCGGCCCCCCGCGACGCCGCGGCGTCGCGCTCCGCGGCGCGGTGGGCGCGGGCGACGCCGCCAGGTCGTCGCGGCCGCCGGCCGCGGCGGCTCGCTTCAGCCCGAGGCGGCGGCCGAACAGCGATCCGATCTGGCGCAGATCCCGACCGACGTGGAGCGCCCGCATCGCCCGCGGCAGGAGCCACGACGGGTCCGATTCGGAGGCCAGGTCAGTGAACGGTCGGTCGAGCATCCCACCCCGTGATTCGGCCCGTGACTCGGCCCGTGATTCGGCTGGAGCCCACATCGTATCGAGGGTTGCGCGCGCCGCGCAAACGGGCGCGTGAGGCGGGCGAGGAGTCGTGTTCCTGGAACGCGCGCATGTGATTGCCGGCGCGGGGAAACGATCCACAGATTTCACAGATTACACAGATTGCCGCGGGCGGGTCCGAGTCGTTGCCGATGCCGAGAAGAGCGGGCCGCCGCCTTCGGTGAGGGATGACCGCCTTCGGCAGCTCAGAATCTGTGGGATCTGTGAGATCTGTGGATCGTTTCCCGTTCGTGCAAGAATACCCGTCGTTCCTGGAACGGCAGGGAATCGGAGGATCGGGGGACCAAAGAAAACGCCTCCGGTGTGAGCCGGAGGCGTTTCCCAGAAAGCTCGTAATGTCCAGACCCGGCGCGTCGCGAGAGCGCGTCTCGGGCGTCCGACCACGGGGGACGGGCGCGCGCCGACGGTCCGACCCCGATCCGGCCGCGGCGACCGCAAGAAGCACGGCACACGCGGAAGGCCGCCGACGGTGTCACCCCACGGATGTCTGGGGGCGTCGGGCGTGCGGCCCAGGCGGCTGTTCCGGAAAGGACTAGACCGACGTGGACGCGAAGCGTGTCGACGCCGGAGAACCTCTTCAGCCCTCCGTCACCGGCGCCCCGGGCCGCCGCGACGAGCCCGAAAGAGGCTCGCGAGACGTCCGACCCACCGGTCATTACCCGGTATACAGGGCCCGGATGGGCGGTTCAAGAACTTTGTCGCAAGTCCTTGCATGGCAAGGCATTTCCAATGTGCCCAGCTCGGGGCTCCGGGAGACTCCGCGGCGAGTCGATGTCGATGCATCAGGTTCTCACCTTACTACATCCCCTCCCGGGTCGCCCTTAGGGCTTAAACCTGATTGATTCGCTCGAACGAATCGCCTCCGTAACCCCGCCCGGCGCCCTGGCGCGTCGGCCGCCGGGCGGCCACCATCGGCGACGTGGACACCCCGCGCGCGATCCGTCGAGTCGGACCCTACGAGCTCGTCTCCGAGCTCGGTCGCGGCGGCATGGGCGCGGTCTACCGCGCCCGCCACGTCGAGACCGGCGTCGTCCACGCCCTCAAGGTCGTGAGCCTCGGCCGCGACGACCCGGAGCTGACCGCCCGCGCCCTCGCGCGCTTCCGGCGGGAGGCGGAGGTGCTCGCCCGCATCGAGGACCACCCGTCGCTCGTGCGCATCCACGCCTGCGGCGCCGCCGCCGGGGCGGCCTGGGTGGCGATGGACCTCGTCGCCGGGCGGTCGATCGTCGACCGGCTCCGCGCCGGCCCGCTCGCCCCGCGCGAGGCGGCGCGCCTCGTCTCGGCGGCGGCCCGCGGGATCGAGCACGCTCATGCGCTCGGCGTCGTCCACCGCGACATCAAACCCGAGAACGTCCTCGTCGACGAGCGGGGCCAGCCCCGCGTCGTCGACTTCGGCCTCGCCTTCGACGTCTTCGCCGATCGCCTCACCCTGACCGGCGAGCTCCTGGGGACGCCGGCCTACATGGCGCCCGAGCAGGTCGCCCGCTCGTCCGACCCCGAGGCGATCGGCCCTCGCACCGACACCTACGGCCTCGGCGCCCTCCTCTACGCGTGCCTCACCGGTCGCCCGCCGCACCAGGCGGCCTCGCCCCTCGAGATGGTCCGCGCGATCGTGAACGAGGATCCGCCGCGACCGAGCTCGTTCGTCGACGACGTCCCCGCCGGGCTCGACGCGATCTGCCTTCGGGCGCTCCGGCGCGACCCCGCCGAGCGCTTCCCGAGCGCGGCGGCGCTCGCCGATGACCTCGACCGCTGGCTCCGCGGCGAGACGCCGAGCGCGAGCACCTCGGAGGTGGGTGGGCTGCTGCGTCTGCTCGCCGGCGGTCGGCGAGCGGTCGGGCTGGTCGTCGTGCTCGCCATCGCGATCGCCGCCGCCCTCCTCGTCGTCCCGAGCGCCGGGACCAGCCCGGAGCGCGCCGCCGAGATCCTCGAGCGCACCCTCTCGACCACCGGCGACCTCGACGCCGACCAGCGCCGCGGGCTCGCGGCGCTCCACGCCCTCGGGGCGCGGCTCGACGACGAGGCCCGCCGGCGGGTCGCCGCTCTCGACGCGCTCGTCCGGGCGCGCGACGGGGTCGACGGCGCGGCCGCCGAGCTGGCCGAGCTCGTTCGCCCCGGCGGCGAGCTCGACGAGCCGAGGCTCCGGCTGTCCGAGCGCGTCCTCCACGAGGCGCGGCGCGCCGACGCGATCGCGACCCTCCTGTTCTCGCGACCGCCGCTCGCGGATCCATCACCGCTGGTCGCCGCCGAGCTCGCCCGCGTGCTCGCCGATGACGGCCCGGTCCCCGACGGCGACGCCGCCTTCGCCTCGCTCCTGCGCGGCGCCCGGGACGACGAGGTCGTCGCGCGCCTCCGCGTCCGGCGTGGCGCCGCGCTCCTCGAGCGTGGCGAGTCGAGCTGGCCGGCCGCCCTCGCCCTGTTCGAGCGGGCCCATCGCGACGCCGACGCGGTCTCCGCCCGCGGCGCCTGGCCGGACGCGTTCGTCGCCTGGGCGGGCGATCGCCTCCGCGAACGCTTCACCGAGGTTCGCGACGACGCCGCCCCCCTCGAGGAGCTCCTGATCCGGGTGGCCGCCGGGCGCGACCCGCTCCCGCCGGAGCCCGCCGCGGCGTTCCAGATCCGCCTCTTCGGGCAGCTCGGGCCGGCCCTCGTCCTGGCGAGGGGCGACGCGGAGATGGCGACGTTCGCCCGCTGGCTCACCGCAGGCTTTCAGCACCTCGAGCGACACGGCTACGCGGCCCTAAAGCACATCGCCGCGACCATGATCGAGCAGATCTACGCCCCGCCCCGCGACCCGTTCACCTCGGCCGCCGAGGAGCTCGCGCGCGACCCCGATCGGCGCGACCCAGCCCGCCTGCTGATGCTCTACGAGCTCGCCCACTTCCTCGCCAAGTTCGCCGACGGCGAGGAGCCACCCACGGCGTGGATCGACGCCGCCGACGAGAGCGGCCTCGACGAGCGCTGGTTCCACTTCCAGATCGCCACGGCCTCACGCGGCAAGGCCGGGTTGCGCCACTGGGAGCGCGCCGCCGAGCTCGACGCCGAGCGACCGGCGGAGGAGCGCTGGACCCAGATCGGCGTCCAGCTCATCCACGGCCTCACGACCGACATCACCCGCGAGCAACGCAAGAGCCCCGAGCTCCACGACCGACTCGCGGCGATCGCGCTCGAGCTCGCCGATCTGACCGAGGCGCAGGCGGAGGTAACCGGACGCTTCGAGGCGGCCGGCGGCCTCGACGGGCCGCGCGTCCTCGCCTCGCGCGCGTCGGTCGCCTACCGGCTCCAGGTGGCCGCGAGCACGATCTGCCTCGGCCGTCCGCCGCGCTGCTGCGCCGACGGGCCGACCAACGTCGAGGCGCTCCTCGCCCGCGCCCGCGACCTCGCCGGAGACCGCGGAACGGTCGCCAAGGACGCCCGGGTCCGGTCCGAGCATCACCGCGCCCACGGCCGACACGAGGAGGCGCTCGGCGTCCTCACGGCTGCGATCGAGCCGCTCCAGGCGGCGAACGACCGCTCGAGCGCGCTCCGCCGACTGCTGGAGGAGCGCGCCCGACTCCTCGAGAGGATGGGCCGCGACGCGGAGGCCGAGGCCGATCGCCGCTCCGCCCGCGCGATCGATCGCTAGCGGTCGTGAACGCCGCGCGCCCCGATCGCCGTGTCGGACCCTACGCGCTCGTCGCCGAGATCGGTCGAGGCGGCATGGGCGCGGTGTACCGCGCCCGCCATCTGGAGACCGGCGTCGTCCACGCCCTCAAGCTCGTTCGGGTCGGCGGCGACGACCCCGAGCTGGCCTCACGCGCCCTCGCCCGCTTCCGCCGCGAGGTCGAGGTGCTCGCCCGGATCGAGGACCACCCGGCGCTCGTGCGCGTCCACGCGTGCGGCGCCGGCGACGGGTTCGTCTGGGTCGCGATGGACCTCGTCGCCGGTCGGTCGGTCGCCGAGCGGCTCCGCGGCGGTCCGCTCGAACCGCCCGATGCCGCCCGCCTCGTCTCCGCGACGGCCGACGCCGTCGAGCACGCCCACCGCCGCGGCGTGGTCCACCGCGACCTCAAGCCCGAGAACGTCCTCCTCGACGAGCACGACCGACCGCGCGTCGTCGACTTCGGCCTCGCCTTCGACGTCTTCGCCGACCGGCTGACGCGCACCGGGGAGCTGCTCGGCACGCCGTCGTTCATGGCCCCCGAGCAGGTCGCCCGCCGATCCGGCGCGGCGGCCGTCGGTCCGACCGCCGACGTCTACGGGCTCGGCGCCCTCCTGTTCGCCTGCCTGACCGGCCGCCCGCCGCACGGGGATGGCGCCCCGATCGCCGTCGTCCGCGCCATCCTCGAGGACGACCCGCCGCCGCCGAGCACGCTCGCGGCCGGCATCCCTCGCGACCTCGACGCCGTCGCCCTCCGCGCCCTCGCGCGCGACCCCGCGAGACGCTACCCGAGCGCCGCCGCCCTCGGAGACGACCTCGACCGCTGGCTTCGCGGCGAGATCCCGAGCGCGGTCCGATCCGCGCCGAGTCGCGTGGGTCGCCTCATCGTCTCGCGCCGCGGGGCGATCTCCATCGCGGGGATCATCGGCGTGGTCGTCCTCGTCCTGCTGACCGGCCTTCTCTCCCTCGGCGGCGCGAACGCCGTCGAACGGGCCCGGCGGCTCGAGGCCGCGCTCCGCGAGGTCGGGGACCTCGACTCGCGACAGCGCGACGAGCTCGCGGCGCTCCTCGGAGACGGCGCCGCCCTCGATCCCGAGTCGGCCGATCGGCTCGCGACCCTCGACGCGCTCGTCCGGGCGCGCGACGGCGACCCGGCGGCCGCCGACGAGCTCGCCCGACTCGTCCGACCCGCCGGGAGCGTCGACGGCCCGCGCCTCCGCCTCGCCGAACGGGTCCTCCACGACGCCGAGCGCTGGGACGCCCTCGTCCACGTGTTCCTCGCCACGGCTCCGGCTCAGCGCCTCTCGCCGCGGCTCGCGGCCGAGGTCGCCCGTCGGATCGCCGACGGCGAGGGCGACGTCCCCGACGGGCCGGGCGCGTTCGGCGCCCTGGTGCGCGGCGCCGGGAGTGACCTCGTCGCCGCCCGCCTCCGGGTCCGTCGCGGCGAGGTTCTGGCCGGCCGTGGGCCGGCAGCGTGGCCCGAGGCGCTCGCCCTCTTCGAGCGCGCCCACCGCGACCTCGACGTGATCTCGGCGCGCGGCGGCTGGCCGGCTCCCTTCGTGGCGTGGGCCGGCGCGCGGCTCCGCGAGCGGTTCGGCGAGATCGACCCGCGCGCCGCCCCGCTCGAGGAGCTCCTCGTCCGCGTCGCGGCCGGGGAGGACCTCCTCGCGCCCGAGGACGCCGCGCGCGTCCAGGAGTCGCTCTACGCCAGCATCGCCTCCGCCCTCATGGGTCCCGAGGCCGGTCGGGCACGATTCGTCCGCTGGCTCACCGCCGGCCTCCAGTACCTCCAGCGGCACGGCTACCACGCCGTCGGGCACATCCAATCCTTCATCGGCGGCGTCTACGGTCCGCCGCACGGCCCCTTCGAGCGCGCCGAGGTCGAGCTCGCCCGCGCGCCGGATCGCCGCGACCCGGCCCTCCTCCTCGTCCTCCACCTGATCGTGCAGTTCCTCCGGCGCGACTCGAACGGAGCGCGGCCGCCGCGGGCGTGGCTGTTGGCGGCCGAGGAGGCCGGGATCGACGCCCGATGGCTCCACTTCTGGCTCGCGAAGCGCTTCGGAAGAGAGAGGGCGCCCGCCCACTGGGCGCGGGCGTGGGAGCTCGACGCGGTCCGCCCTCCCGAGGAGCGCTGGTCGGCGATCGGGGTGGGTCTCGCCCGCGCCGTGCACACGCAGCTCGCCGCCGACGATTCGCCCGAGCGCGTGAGCCGCCTCATCGCGGTCGCCCTCGCGACGGCCGATCTGGTCGAGGACGAGGTCGACCGAGTCGGCGCGTTCGTGCCGGCCGGCGGCCGCTTCGGGCGATCGGTCCACGCATCGAGGACCGACGCGGCGGGCGGCCTCCAGCTCGCGGCCGACGCGCTCATCCGGGTCGGGCCGCCCCGATGCTGCGCCGAGGGAGACCGGAGCGTCGGGCGGCTCCTCGACCGCGCGTCCGAGCTCGCGCCGGACGCCGACCGCTCGATCGCCTGGGGCCGGGTCCGGGCGAGCGCGCGCCACGACCGCGCCCACGAACGCCGCGAGGATGCCCTCGCCGCGCTCGACGAGGCGATCGACCGACTGCGAGGGTCGGGACGAGACGCGACCTGGCTCGGAGCGCTGCTCGCCGAGCGCGCCGAGCTCCTCGTCGAGCTCGGGCGACCGGCCGACGCCCGGCGCGACCGACACGAGGCGCGCGCCCTCGAACCGGCGGGAGGCCAGTGACGACCGCCGGACGGTGACGGGACCGGCGGAGCCGCCGAGACGCGGCTCAGCCGGGCACGGGCGCCGCGAAGCCCTCGGCGTTCCAGAGGACGCGGTCGGCGCCGAGGATCCGGCGTAGGGTCGCAAGCGCATCCTCGTGGTAGCCGGGCTCGCACCAGGCGTCCCAGCCGTGCGCCCGGTGGATCGCGAACGAGGGTCGACTCCGCGCGCCGCGGGCGCCGTCGCCCTCGAAGAGGTCGTCGACGATGATCTCGTCGCAGACGGGGTCGAGGAGCGCGGCGAGGCGCTCGGGGTCGCACGGCAGGAGCGGGCTGATCGTCGCCCGCGTCGGCACGCCGGCCGCCCGGGCCGCCGCGAGCGCCTCCACCCGGCGCGTGATGCTCGGGCTGTCGGGCTCGAACGCGCGGCGGACCTCGTCGCGATCGGTCGTGATCGTCATGTGGAGGACGACCGATCGGCCGAGGCCGACGAGGAGGTCGAGGTCGCGGAGGACATCGGGGCTGCGCGTCTGGAGGACGAGGTGGCCCGGACCGTCGCCGGAGCGGGCCGCCTCGAGCAGCACCTCGAGGACCGCGCGGGTGATCCGGAGGCGCCGCTCGGCGGGCACGTAGGGGTCGGTGACGCTCGACATGAAGATCTTCCGCCCGCGGACGCGGCCCCGGGCGACGTCGCGGGCGAGGAGCGCCGCGGCGTTCGTCTTCGCCGCGAGCCAGCTCCCCCACGGGCGACCGTAGCGGTTCGCCCTCTGGATCCTCATCGCCTGGACGTAGCAGTAGGCGCAGTGGAACTGGCAGCCCGAGTAGGGCTGGAGCGACCAGTCGAAGTCGCAGAGGTAGCCGCTCGCGGCGGTGAGGATGGTCCGCGCCTCGACCAGGTCGATCAGCGACCTCGGCGAGAGCGGAGGCGAGGTCGGCGCGGCGCCCGCCGCGGGGTCGGCCGTCATCGGCCCCGGCGACCCTTCGGGCGAAGACCGTAGACACGGATCTGGCGATCGCGCTCGAGCTCGCTCCAGTCGTGGGTCGACCACGGCAGCTCCTGGAAGTGCTCGTCGCGCAGCCACGGAGCGAACGGGCGCGCCTTCCCCCACCAGTCCTTCTCGCTCACGACGAAGAACCCGACGTTCCGGGAGCGGGCGTAGTCGATGACGCTCAGGTAGTAGCGCTCGCTGAAGCGCCGGCTGGCCCCTGCCCCCGCGATCCCGCCCACCGCCGGCGCGTGCTCCGTCCGGCGCGGCGGGTTGGGCACCATCACGTGGGTCGCGTCGGCGTAGTAGGCGACCGGACCTCGCACGCCCAGCACGCCGAGGCGCTTCCCGTCGCGCTCGAAGGACTCGCGGATCTCGGGGCGGCCGATGAACTCGCCGGCCTCGCGCTCGGGCCCTCGTCGCCAGAGCCAGCCGTACTTGGCGATCGGACGGAGCGAGTGGACGAACGCGCCGGCCACGAGGAGCGCGGTCAGGATGACGAGGGCGCGCTGCCGCCCGAGCCGGAGCCATCGCAGCCCGACCCAGTCGGCGATCGCCAGGGCGCCGATCGCGGCGATCGGAGCGAGCATGGGGAGGAAGTGGGCCCAGTAGCGGCGCGAGGTGTAGAAGAAGCTCAACGCCGCCGCGTAGAAGACGAGGGTGACGACCGCCATCCGCGCGGCCGTGCGCCGGCGCTCGTCGGCGCCGCGCCAGCCGACGATGAGCAGCCCGACGACGAGCGGAAGCAGGAGCGCGCCGGACGCCGCGGGGAGCGACTCGAACAGCTCGCCGACGTAGCTCACCCAGCGGGCGGCGAACCCGAGCGGGTCGCGGCCGACGACCGAGACGAGGTCGAACCCCATGTAGCCCTCGCCCGACGCCGCCTCGGACGCGGTGCCGCTCGACGCGCCGCGACCGTAGGCCTCCTCGAAGCTGGTCTCGCCGCCCGTGCCGATGCGGTTGAACGGATCGTCGTCGGTGCCGGCGTGGCCGTAGGCGAGGATCGCGCCGGCCTTGCCCGAGAGGGTCCAGACGCCGAGCTTCCAGCGCGCGATGAGGATGTTCGGCGACGCCACGACGAGGAAGCTCGCGGCGACGACGAGCCCCAGGGCGACCCGGCGCGGGAAGCCGGGGTAGGGCGCGGGCGGGGCCGCGTCGGGGCCGCCGGTCTCCCCCTCCTTCGCCCCGGCCGGCGTGTCGCTCTTGCCGTCGCTCTTGCCGGCCGCGCTCTCGCCGTCGCCCTTCGCATCGGCCGGGTCGGGTCCGCCGCGGCCGAGGAGGAGCGCCAGCCCGATGAGGCCACCGAGGCCCATCGCCTCGGGGCGAGTGAGGTAGCCGAGCGCGACGAGCGCGCCGGCGGCCGCCGCGCGCGCCGCGCTCGGAGCGCGCAGCAGTCGCCAGCCAGCCAGCGCCGCCAATCCGAGGCACAGGCCGTAGAGCATGTCCTCCTGGGTCTCGGCGCTGTACCGCACGAGGAACGGCGCCACCGCCGCGAAGAGCGCGGCGAGGACGGGAGCCCGGGGCTCATCGTCGCCGACGATCGCGCGGGCCAGGCTCCAGGCGACGGCGACCGCCGCGGTGCCGGCGAGGATGCTCACCATCTGCGCGGCCAGATCGACGTCGCGGACGAGGGAGCCGACCGCCGCCACGAGGACGTAGTAGAGCGGCGGGACCACCGGCGAGATGCCGGCGTCGAGGTCGCCCGCCATCAGCGCCCGGGCCGGCGGGAGAAAGAACACGGCGCCGTTCGCGCTGACGAGGTTGGTGAAGCCGGCGACGACGACCCGGACGAGCGCCGCGAACCCGAGGATCGCCCAGAGCAGCCGGCGGCTCGGGCCGGTCGCGGTCGGCTTGACCTGGGTCGGGGCGCCGGCAGACGTCGGCGCGGTGGTCGCGGTGCTCACGGGTCGGATGCTAAGGCGAGCCCGGTGGCGGAGCAAGACCGCCGCCACGATGTCGGGGCCACGGCGGGTCGTTCCCCTCCCGATCGACGGCGCCGTTTCGGCGCGCGTCGTTGCTGGTTTGCGGACGGCGGGAGCTGGGCATGGCCAAGACCTCCGCGGTCCGCCGGTGTGACGTCGAGCGTCGGAGCCGATCAGAGAGCGAGGAGCCTGTCATGCGGCTTCGGCGTCGGCCTCGGTTTTGGCGTCGTCCCCCTCCGTGACCGCGGCGGGGCCGAGGAGGAGGTCGCCCTGGTGAAGCAGGATCGGGAGCGTGAGCGAGAGCGGCGTGCAGGCCGTCAGGGCCACCCGGACCGACGCGAGGTCCGGGCGCGCGAGCGCGCCGAAGAAGATCCACACGACCGCCGTGAGCATCGCCGCGAGGACCGTCTGCGCGATCACGCCGACGCCCGCGACCCGGAGCAGGATCGTCGCGGTCACCGCCGTCGCGATCGGCGCGAACGCCCCGACCGCCTGGCCGGGCGCCCCGACGAACGCGGCGGCGGACGCGTTCGCCTCGCCGAGCGCCTGCCCGACCGATCCCGTCGCGAGGAAGCGATCGAGGTAGATCACGTTCGCCCAGGCGACGATGAGCACGCCGAGGGTGAGCGTCAGGACGGCGGCGCCCGCGCTCGTCCGACGGAGAAGGGTCGGATCGCGGCGCGCCCATCGCTCGAGGAGATGGGCGGGCGCCACGATCGTGCCCGCGAGGAGACCGAGCGCCGCGAACCCGGCGACGCCGGGGCCGGCCGCGAACGGGCCGCCGCGGAGCGCGATGAGCCCCAGGACGAACGCCCAGATCACCCCCGCCCCGACCCCGCGGACGATCGCGGCGACCACCGGGCGCGGCCGACGCGGCGGCGCCGTAAGTCCCGTGTCGACCGTCGGCCCGTCGTCAGACACGACGGACCCCGGGCGGGACGCATCGCGTCAAATGAACGCCGCCCGCGCCCGCGCGGTCGCGACGGTCGGCGGCGCCTCTGGTAGAATCCGCCGCCCTTGCCCGCCGCGTTCGAACCTCGAGATCGCTCTTCATGACCGAGTACCGCGTCGTCCTCGTGACCGCCCCGAACGCCGAGACGGGCGCCAAGATCGGCCGATCGTGCGTCGAGGCCGGATTGGCCGCGTGCGTGAACATCATCCCCACGATCCGGTCCATCTACATGTGGAAGGGCGCCGTCAATGACGATGGCGAATCCCTCCTCATCATCAAGACACGCCGTCCGCTCGTCGAGCAGCTCACCGCGCTCGTCCGGGAGCACCACCCGTACGAGGTCTGCGAGGTGATCTCGATGCCGATCGATGGCGGGAGCGTTCCGTATCTCGACTGGATCTCCGAGGTGACGAAGAAGTGATCGCTGCACGCCCCCGACTGCCCCTGCTCCGCACCCTCCTCCGACCGGCCGTCGCCGCCGGCATGGCCGCCCTCGTCGCGACGGCCGCCGTCGGCGCCGCCCGCCCGTCCCACGCCGCCCCGCGCGACGGCGGCGACGAGGTCCGCCCGCCCGAGCCCGACCAGACCGGGCCGGGGATCGGGACGGACGAGCTCGCCTCGCGGCGCCGTCGCCTCGTCGAGGCGTGCGGCCGGGGCGCCGTCGTCTGCCTCATCGGCAAGCCGGCCGACGACCTCGAGGAGTTCTTCCAGAGCCCCGACTTCTACTACCTGACCGGCATCACCGAGGGCGGCGGCGCCGCCGCCCTCCGGATCGGGCCCGACGGCGCCTACGAGGAGGTGCTCTTCCTCCCGGCCCGCAACCGGATGCAGGAGCAGTGGGACGGACCGCGCCTCTACCCTGGCGCGAGCGCGCAGCGCCAGACCGGGTTCGCCGCGACCGCCCCCAAGAGCCGCCTCGGCGCGACCCTGACCGAGTGGCTCGCGGGCGAGGGCAAGAGCCTCTGGGTCGCCGGCACCGACGGCCGGACGGTCGCCGACGTCCTCGACCGCGCCCTGCCCGACGTCGAGCGCAAGAGCGCCCGCAGCCGCGTCCACGCCCTCCGGCAGATCAAGAGCGAGGCGGAGGTGGCGATCTTCACCCGCGCCGTCGAGATCACCGGCGCCGCCCTCGTCGAGGCGATGAAGAGCGCCGCGCCCAAGCAGGGCGAGTGGGAGCTCGAGGCGGTGATCGAGTACATGTTCCGCCGCTTCGGCGCCGAGCGGTTCGGCTTCCCGTCGATCGTCGGGTCGGGGCCGAACAGCTGCGTCCTCCACTACAACGCGAGCACCCGGCGGATGAAGGCGAACGAGCTGGTCGTCTGCGACGTCGGCGCCGAGTACCGCCGCTACACCGCCGACATCACGCGCACGTTCCCCGTCTCGGGGAAGTGGAGCCCGCGCCAGCGCGAGATCTACGAGATCGTCCTCCGCGCCCAGAACGAGGCGATGAAGGCGGTCCGCCCCGGCGCCACGATCCGGAGCGTCCACTCGGTCGCGCAGCGGGTGATCCGCGAGGCCGGCCACGGCGGCCGCTTCCCCCACGGGACCTCGCACTGGATCGGCCTCGAGGTGCACGACGTCGGCGACTACAGCCGACGCTTCGAGCCCGGCATGATCCTGAGCGTCGAGCCCGGGATCTACATCCCCGAGGAGAACATCGGCGTCCGGATCGAGGACGACGTGATCGTGACGCGCGACGGGTTCGTCAATCTGAGCGAGGGATGCCCCCGCGACCCCGACGAGATCGAGCGCATCATGGCCGAGGGCGGCGTCGGCAACGCGCGCGTCGCCGAGCTGACGAGCCCGAACGCCCGACCGGAGATCCGGCCGGAGCGACCGACCCAGAAGCCGCCGACGCGGAAGCGCATCTATTGAGCGCCTCTCGACGAACGGTCGAGAACGAACGAGAGCGAAGAATGGCCCGAGCGATGGCGGCAACGAGAGGTCTCAGGATCGTGGCGACGATGCTCGTCGCGAGCGTCGCCCTCGCGCTCGCTCGACCCGACCGGGTCGACGGCGACGAGGACACGCCCGCCGCGCCGCCGGGCGCCGAGACCGACCCCGCCGGTGGGGCCGGCGGCGCCGGCGCGGCCAGCTTCGCCGACCCCGGCTTCGCCTACCGCGACTACGCCGCGTTCCTCGAGGCGTGCCGATCGCTCGCCCGCGGCGATGGCGCGCGATGGGCGAGCGTCCAGAGCATCGGCCGCAGCTCGCTCGGCCGCGAGCTCGTCGCGATCGTCGTCACCGACCGACAGGCGAAGCCGAGCCCCGAGTTCCGACCGGCCGTCCTGGCCGTCGGAAACCTCCACGGCGATGAGGTGGTCGGCGGCGAGGTCGCCTTCGCCCTCGCCCGGAGCCTCGTCGGCGGAGCGACCTCGGGCGATGTCGACGTGCGCCGCCTCCTCGGCGAGACGACGTTCTACATCGTACCCCGGCCGAACCCCGACGCGACCGAGCTCCTGTTCGGCCGACCGGCCCGGGCCGAGCCGCTCGTCCTCTCGCCCGGTCGCGACGACGACCGCGACCACCGGCGCGACGAGGACCCGCCCGACGACCTCGACGAGGACGGCGTCGTTCTCCAGATCCGCATCCCGGGCGACCGCGAGGCCGACTGGCGGGTCGAGACCGACGGCGACGCCGAGAACGACCGGCGGCTGATCCGCCCGGTCGACCGATCGCTCGGCGAGGCGGGCGAGTTCAAGCTGATCCCCGAGGGCCGCGACGACGACGCCGATCGGCGCGACAACGAGGACGGCGAGTGGGGGATCGACCTCGACCGGAGCTTCCCGATCGAGTGGCGGCCCGCCCACCAGACCCCGCACGCGGGTCAGTTCTCGCTCCAGGCGCCCGAGGCGCGCGCCCTGGCCGACTTCGTCCTCGCCCATCGGAACGTCGCGGTCGCCCTGTGCTGGTCGGCCGTCGGCCCCAAGGCGGGCGTCCAGCCGGTCGCGAGCGGGCAGATCAAGCCCGAGGGCGACGATGCGAAGCTCTACGAGCACTGGAAGAAGCGCTACACCGAGCTCACCGAGGGCGAGGCCGCGCCGAACCCGTTTCACGCCGGCAAGGCGGACGACGAGAAGGCGTGGGGCTCGTTCCAGGACTGGCTCTACGGCGGGCTCGGGATCTTCTCGTGGTCGATCCGGGTGTTCGACCAGCCGCCGGCGCTGCCCGCCCCCGACGAGGGAGACGACGAGAGCGAGGGCGGCGAGGACGAGGCGAAGAAGAAGAAGGACGTCGCCAAGGCCCCGATCGGCCGCCGGTGGCTCGCGTGGGACGACGCCGTCCAGGGCGGCGCCGGCTTCCGCGAGTGGTCGGCGATCCGGCACCCGCGCTACGAGGGCGCCGAGGTCGGCGGCTGGATGCCGCTCGCCGGCCGGAATCCGCCGCCGGCGATCGGCGAGGAGATCGCCGGAAAGCAGATCGTGTTCGTTCGCGCCCTCGCCGACTCGCTCCCCCGGGTGCGCATCGCCGAGGTGGAGATCGACCCGCTCGAGGGCGATCTCTACCGCGTCGAGATCGTCATCGAGAACGCCGGCGCCCTGCCCATCCCGACCGAGATGGCGCGGCGGACCCGTCGCGGGCTGCCGACCGTCCTCCAGGCGGCGCCCGGCGGCGGCGACCGGATCGTCCTCGGCAAGGAGCGGCACGTCGTCGGGTCGCTCGATGCCGGCGGCGGCAAGCGCGAGATCAGCTTCATCATGCGCGCCGAGCGCGGGGGGAAGGCGCCGCTGCGGCTGCTCCTCTCGAGCCCGCGCGGCGGGGTCGACGCCAAGGAAGTCTGGGTCGGGAAGGAGTTCTAGCCGATGATCGCTCGCCTACCGATCGCCGCCCCGTTCGCGGCCGCCGCCGCGCTTCTCGGCGCGCTCTTCGTGTCCACCGTCGACCTCGGTCCGGTCCGGGCGCAGGACGGTCCGGGCCCCGTCCCCGCCGCCGGGCGGGGGCCGCTCGACGAGCGCCGCGCCGCGAAGCCGCCCGAGCCGCTCGGCACGACCGGCGCCGACGACGTCCGCCTCCCCCTCGACTTCCACGGCTACTACAGCTTCGAGCGGATGGAGGCGGCGCTCCGCGCCCTCGAGAAGACCTACCCGAAGCTCGCCAGCCTGCGCGTCATGGGCCACTCCTACGAGGGGCGGCCGCTGTGGGTGATGGAGATCAGCAACCCCGAGACGGGCCCGGCCGACGGCAAGGCCGCGATCTACATCGACGGCAACACCCACGGCAACGAGGTGCAGGGGACCGAGGTCTGCCTGTTCACCCTTCAGTACCTTCTCAGTCGCTACCCCGAGGACCCGTTCGTGAAGCGGCTCGTCGACGAGCGCGTCTTCTACGTCGCGCCGAGCGTGAACCCCGACGGCCGGGTGAGCTTCTTCCGCGATCCGAACACGGCCCACAGCAGCCGCAGCAACCGCCGCCCCTACGACAACGACGGCGACGGCCTCGTCGAGGAGGACGGCTACGAGGACCTCGACGGCGACGGCGAGGTGCTGTCGATGCGCCGTCGCAACCCGCTCGGCGCCTACCGCACCGGCGACGAGCCGCGGATCATGCGCCGGCGCGAGCGCGACGAGGCGGGCGAGTGGGAGCGCCTCGGCAGCGAGGGGATCGACAACGACGGCGACGGGCGCGTCAACGAGGACCCGCCGGGCGGCGTCGACCTCAACCGCAACTTCCCCTCGAACTGGAAGCCGCGGCACATCCAGGGCGGCGCCGGCGAGTACCCGCTGAGCGAGCCCGAGACGCGCGCGACGGCCCTCTTCATCCTCGGGCGGCCGAACATCGCCGCCGTCCAGAGCTACCACAACGTCGGCGGGATGATCCTCCGCCCGCCCGCCAGCCAGGGCGACCAGGGCGTCCCCCGCGAGGACATCGGCGTCTACGACGCGATGGGGCGGCGCGGCGAGCGGATGCTGCCGGGCTACCGCTACATGCAGACGTTCGAGGATCTCTACCGCGTCCACGGCGGGTTCCTCGAGTGGACCTACATGGGCCTCGGGATCTTCACGTTCACGAACGAGCTGTGGCAGATGCCGCGCGACTACGACGGCGACGGGCGCGTCGACGAGAAGGAGCAGCTCCGCTGGAACGACGAGATGCTCCAGGGGCGCGGCTTCGTCCCGTGGAAGCCGTTCGACCACCCCACCCTCGGCCCGATCGAGCTCGGCGGCTGGCGGAAGTGGTCGCGGCGGATCCCGCCGGCGTGGCAGCTCGAGGACGTCTGCTACCGGAACTGCATGTTCAGCCTCTACCACGCCGACGCGATGCCGAAGGTGGCCCTCGGCGAGCCGACGATCCGCGACGTCCCCGACGCCCCGGGCGTGCGACGGGTCACGATCCGATGCCGCAACGACGGGACGATGCCGACCACGAGCGGGATGGCCCGCCGGATCCAGGTCGCCACCGGCGACCTCGTCCGGCTGACCGGCCTCGGCGTGCGGGTCCTCGCCCGCGCGGTCGCGCGGCCGCCGTTCGGCCTCTCGAACGAGATGGTCGTCGACGCGCCGCGGCCCTGGGAGGTCGACGTCGGGCACATCCCCGGCCGCTCCGAGATCGAGGTCGTCTTCCTCGTGGCGGGACGGGGTCCGTTCCGGATCGAGCTGGTCTCGGAGAAGGGCGGCCGGGCGGTGGCCCAGGGGCGCCTCGAGTGAGCGCGGCGGAGTGAAGGAAACGACGATCCGGGCGTTCAGACCGGACGGAATGCTGGCCTCGACGGAGACTTGATGATGCGTAGACCCACGATGATGACCGGAGCCCTCCTCGCCCTCGCGACGATCGTCGCGACGCCGACCGCGATCCTCGCCGATGACGAGAAGAAGGCCGGCGATGGCCCGAAGCGGTTCGACACCCCGGAGAAGGTGGTCGAGAGCGACGACGACGACGACGCCGAGCGCCGCGAATCGCTCAAGCGCGAGATCATGGCCGAGCTCGACGCGCGGCTCGATCGGCTCGAGGACGGCCTCAAAAACGACGTCATGGGCGCGATCGAGGAGTATCTCGATCGACGCGAGCGCGCCGCCGAGGCCGCCCCGACGCCCCGGCTGCCCGACGCGACCCTCGAGTTCCGCCTCTGGTTCGCCGACGGCTGGAGCGACTTCGACAAGGGTTGGCGGAGCCACCTCGGCACGTTGCAGGCGATGCTCCAGTCGTTCCAGGACTCGGGCAACACCGTCGATCGCGGCCGCGAGGCGCTCGCGGGCTTCGAGCGGACGCTCCTCACCTACGAGCGGTCGCTCCTCCAGAGCCGCGCCGCGAACCGCCCGAGCGAGTCGACCTGGCTGACCCTCGCGGACGGGACCTGGGCCGGCTTCGAAGACGACTCCTGGCGCGCGGTCCTCTCGAAGATGGACTACTACGTCAAGAACTACTCGCAGTCGAGCTACGCGAAGGAGCGGAGCGCCGCGATCACCGCCATGCGCACCTTCTTCGAGGTGTTCGAGCGGAGTCTGCTGCTCGGCTACGAGTGGAAGCCCGGCGACGCGGTGACGCCGTCCCGCAAGCCGGCGCGGGCCGAGGAGCCGATGGCGAGCGCGCCCTCGAAGCCCGCGACGCCCGCGTATCCCACGCCCCCGAAGGCCGAGGCGACTCCGCCGGCCCTGCCGAGCCCCGCGCCGAGCCGCGGAGGCTTCCTGGGGATCAGCCTCGGCAGCATCGACGAGTCCGACCCCGAGTGGCGGGCCGAGCTCGCCCACGGGCTGCTGATCGTCGACGTCCTCGACGGGACGGCCGCCGACCGGGCGGGCCTGAAGGAGGGTGACGTGGTCGTCGCGATCGACGACGAGAAGGTCACCGACATCCAGAGCTTCGTCGACACGATCGCCGCCCACGCCCCGGGCGATCGGGTGACGATCCGGATCTTCCGCGAGGGCTGGCAGAAGGAGCTCCACGTGAAGCTCGGCAAGCGCGACTGATCCATCCGGGCGAGCCCGCCCACCGAGAACGCAGAGACGACGCGGCGCCGGCGATCCGGCGCCGCGAGAAGGTCCACGGAGAGAAGGTCCGCGCCGGCGCGTCGCCCCAGGGGGGAGCGGCGCGTGCGCGCGCGGCGCAAGGAGTGACGGATGAGTTTCCTCAAGGGGGGAGCCCTGGCGTTGACGCTCGGCGCGTCGACGCTGGCTTTCGGACTGGTCGGCGCGGCGCCGGCGCGGGCCGATGATGACGAGCTCAAGCGGGAGATCCTGCGCGAGATGGACGAGCGCCTCGAGCGGTTCGGCCAGCGCCTCGAGCGCCGGATCCTCGAAGGCGTCGGCGAGCTCATGGAGCAGCGCGACCGCCGCCTCCACGAGGAGCTCCAGCGCCACCTCGGCGGCGGACGTGGTGGCCCCGGTGGCCGCGGCGGCGAGTTCGGTCGGCCCGGCGCTCCCGGCGCTCCCGGCACTCCCGGCTTCCGGGCACGCCCCGGCGGCGAGCGCGACGCCCGCCCCGACGCCCGCCCCGACCGCCCTCGCGGCGGCTTCCGCGGGCAGCTCTAGCGGCTCGAGGAGGAGCTCGGCGGGACCGACGCCTGGCGCGAGGCGCTCGGCGCCTACCGGCGCGCGTTCGAGGACTCGGGCGACTGGATGAAGGCGCTCCGCGCCTTCGAGCACAGCCTCCAGGAGCGCGACCGCTGGAGCGGCCCGTCGCTCAGCCAGCAGTTCGAGCGGATCCGCGGCGCCCTCGAGGGCACCGACACCTGGGAGCGGGCGCTCGAGGCCTACCGGCGCGCCGCCGACGGCCGCGACTGGAAGGCCGGGATCGAGGCGTTCGAGAACGCGCTCCGCGACGGGCTCCGCGCGCGCCGCGAAGGTGGCGAGGGCCGCGGGCGCCCCGATCGTCCCCGCCGTGAGGGGGGCGAGGACCGCGAGCGCCCCGACCGTCCGCGCCGCGACGCCGAGCCGGAGCGCGAGCGCGAGCGCGGCGAGCGTGACGGTGGCGAGCGCGAGGGCGGCGCCGCGTTCCTCGGCGTCAGCGTCGGAAGCCTCGACGAGCTCGACGAGCAGTACCAGGACGAGGTCGAGCACGGCGTCCTGATCGTGGAGGCGATCGAGGGCAGCGCGGCCGCGAAGGCCGGCCTGAAGCAAGGCGACGTGATTCTCTCGATCGGCAAGGACGAGGTGAAGACGTTCGAGGACCTCGCCGAGCTGATCTCCAAGCGTCGCGCCGGCGACAAGGTCCGCGTCCGGATCTTCCGGGACGGCTGGGTCAAGGACGTCGACCTCCGGCTCGGCGCCCGGCCGACCGAGGACGAGGGATAACGACCGAACCGAGACACGTCTCATCGAACGACGCCGGGCTCCGAGCCCGGCGTCGTTTCATGTACCACGCCGGAAGCCTTGAAGCCCGCCCCCGCCTTTCGTTACACTTGACCGCTCGGCCGGCCCGAACATCCGACTCAAACCCCGTCAGGACGGGGAGATGGAGCCGAAGCCGCCGAGCGGAGACGGAACCCGATGAGCGACTTCTCGATCTCGTCGCGCAACGAGAAGGCTGGAAGCGCCGCCGTGACGGTCGTCCGGGTGAGCGGAGCGCTCGACGCCCACACCTTCCCGCGCCTGCAGACCGAGCTCGAAGCCCACTACAAGGCCGGCGACACCAACCTGGTCATGGACTTCGAGAAGCTCCAGTACATCAGCAGCGCCGGGCTCGGCGTCCTGAAGAAGATGGTCAAGGAGTTCCGGGCGAAGGACGGCGACATCCGCCTGTCCGCGCTCTCGAGCAAGATCGACAACATCATCAACCTGCTCGGCTTCAGCCAGATCATCAAGGTCTTCAAGACCGCGGACGAGGCGATCGCCTCCTACTCCTGATCCCGAGCCGCCGCGGCCGCCGCGCGCGCGTCCCGGACCGCCTCCCGCACCTCCTCATCCAGGTACAGCTCCGGCTCGCCGAGCTCGCCGACCGCCTCGGGCGCGAAACGCCCGAGCAGCCTCACCCAACGGGCGGCATCGCCCGCGTCGGCGACGCCCACCACGGCGCCGACGAGGATCGCGGTGAGCTCGCGTCGATCGCGATCAAACGCCCTCGCCGCCCGCTCGGGGTCGACGAGGACGAGGGCGGCGAGCGCCTCGCGCCGGAGCCGCCGGAACGGCGCGCCGAGCGCGGTCGCCTCTTCGAGACGCGGGGCGGCCGGCCGCGCCCGGGCGCCGAGCCGCCCGAGCGCCCGGACCGCGGCGACGTTGCTCTCGTAGTCGTCCCACAGGCAGCCGGTCGGCACCGCGAGCGACCAGAGCTCGAGTCCGGCGATGACCCGGTCGTCGACGGCGCCGGGCGCGATCGCGGTGAGCGCGATCGCCGCCCGGCCGCGGAGCCCGGCCTCGCGGCTGCCGAGGAGCGCTTCGAGGTCGGCCCGCGCTGCGGCGGCGTCGGGGCCGAGAGCGACGAGCGTCTCCAGGCCGAGCTCGCCGACATCGAGGCGGGTCGACCGGTCGAGCATCGCGACGAGGCGCCGGGCGGCCCGCCGGCGCGACGGCGCCTCGCCGTGGCGGAGGAGCGCCACCGCCATCGGCGCCGCGACGGCGGGCGGCGCGTCGAGGAAACGCTCGGCGAGCTCGAGGCGGTCGAGGGCCACAGCGAGGGCCGCGATGAGCCGCGCCGCGCGGCCATCGCGGCGGGCGTGCCTCGGGGTCGCCGCGTCCCCGAGGGAAGCGACGAGCGGCCCGAGCGCGGCCGCCCGCGCGGCCGGGATGCGGATCACCGCCTCGGCGAGCCGGGCCCGGAGCGGCGGAGCGAGCTCCGCCCGGCTGGCGACCGACTCGATGAGGTCGCCGGCGGCGGCGTCGGGAACGCGGGCGATCTCGCCGGCGAGCTCCGCGGCGAGGCTGCGCTGGAGCGCGGCCGGATCCCGTGTCTCGCGGAGGAGCTCGGCGAAGGCGGCGGCCGCGATCGGATGGTCGCTCGCCGCGAGGGCGGCGGCGAGCTGAAGCCGCGTGCCGGCGCGCCACCAGGGGATGTGCTCGTCCGCGCCGGCGTCGTCGCCGGCATCGTCACCGGGGTCGGGGGCGGGCCCGTCGCGCTCGCGCGCGGCGAGCTCGGCCGTCAGGACGGCGGCGGCGGCGTCGAGGGCGGCCGGGCCGCCGGCCCGGGCGAGGGCGAGCCCGGTCGCGAGGCGCACGTCCAGGTCCGGCTCTGCCCCGAGCGCCGCGAGGACGCGCGGGACCGCCTCGGGCGGAAGGTCGTGGTCGGCGAGGAGGTCGGCGGCCTCGCGCCGTCCGCGGGCGAGGCGGAGCCGGCCGCCCGACCCCGTGGGCGCGCCGGCGAGCGCCTCGACGAGCCGCGCCCGGACGGTCCGCCGGAGCGTGCGCGGGACCTCGCGGGGAGGATAGAGCCAGCTGGAGGCGACCTCGCGCACCTCGGTGTCGTCGTCGCCGAGCGCGTCGACGAGCGCCGTGGCGGCATCGACGCGCCGCGTCGCCTACGCGATGGGCCCGCGGGCGTCGACGGCCGCGCGCCGGACTCCGGCCGCCTCGTCGCCGGCGGCCCGCGCGACCAGGACCGGGATGCCCTCGTCCACGATGAGCCGCCGGGCGGCGGCGCCGCCCGGCCAGGCGGCGGCCCGGTCCTCGGAGGTGATGAGGCCACGCCGCGCCGCCGCCTCGGTCAACGCCTCGGCCGCCCAGGCGTCCGCGTCGAGCTCGTCGGCGATCGCGAACGCCCGCTCGATGCCGGCGATCGCCGCCTCGCGGATCTCCGCGCGGGGATGGTCGACGAGGGCGATCAGGCCGCGGGCGCCGAGCGGACCGAGGTCGCCGAGGGCGTCGCCGAAGGACTCGCGGTCGGTCTCGTCCTCGAGGAGCCTGCCGTCGCCCCGGGGCGCGAGCTCGACGAGAGCGTCGGCGACGAGGGCGACGTCCCGGGCGCGGACGATCTCGTCTTCCGCGTCGATGAAGGGGCCGGTCAGGTACCGGAGGGCGACCTCGCCGACGATCCGCGACCGGCCGGGCCCGAGCCCCGCCACGAACGAGGCGACCGCCCCCTCCTCGCCGATCTCGACCTCGAAGAGGGCGCGTTCGATCCGTTCCCGTTCCCCCTCGGCGTCGGGCTCGGCCGTCTCGAGCGCGTCGAGCAGACCCGGAACGCCCGCGCTCCCGGACGCCGCGAGGTGCTCGATGCCCCACGCCCGAGCCGACGCCGGGCCGCGCCGCACGGCGAGTCGGGCGAGCCCGACGCGCCCGCTCGTCGAGGTGAGCGCGAAGACGGCGACGATGATGGAGAGAGCCGCCGCGGCGCAGAGGAGAGCTCCGCCGCGGCGCCGCGGCCGGTCGGTCGGCATGATCGGTGGTCCCGTTCCCCTCACCACACCCGTGAGCGGGGCGCGAGGTTCCACTGGACCGGCCGGACGGACGTCCGGGCTAGGTGAAGGCGAGCTTCTGCGGGAGCGCCCGGCAGAGCGCCTCGGGGTTCACGACGCCCTGCTCGAGGAGGAAGCGGGCGTAGCTGCCCATCGAGACGAACGTGCCCGAGCCCAGCGCGGCCCGGAGCTCGCCGGCCCCGGCGTCGCGGTCGATCAGCTCGGCGAGCGCTTCCCCGACGGCGAGCACCTCGAAGAGGGCGACCCGGCCGAAGGCGCCGGTGCCGCCGCACTGATCGCACCCGGCGCCCGCCCGGAGCTCGAGCGAGGCGCCCGCCTCGAGGACGCCGCGGTCGCGGAGGCGCTCGGTCAGGCTCGTCGCCGCCGCCCCCTGCAGCGGCGCCACGCACGACCGGCAGTTCCGCGCGACGAGCCGCTGGCTCAGGACACCCCGCAGCGCGCTCCCGATCTGATAGGCGGGCACGCCGAGCTGACGCAGTCGCGTCACGCTCTCGATCGCGGAGTGGGTGTGGAGGCTCGAGAGGACGAGGTGGCCGGTCGAGCCGGCCTCGGTCGCGATCTCGGCCGACTCGGCGTCGCGGATCTCTCCGACCAGGATGACGTCGGGGTCCTGCCGGAGCACCGATCGGAGGATCTGGGCGAACTCGAGGCCGGCGGCGCGGTTGACCTGGGTCTGGGTCGCGAAGGCGAGGTCGTGCTCGATCGGGTCCTCGATCGTGACCACGTTGATCGCGTTGCTCCGGGCCCAGATCCCCTCGAGGCCGGCGTAGAGGGTCGAGGTCTTGCCCGACCCGGTCGGTCCGGTGACGAGGACGAGGCCGCTCGGGCTCGAGAAGATGTCGTTCACGAGCATCGAGATCGGCTTCGACGGGATGAGCTGGTCGAGGTCGGCGATCCGGCGGTCGGGGTCGGCGATTCGGAGGACCGCCTTCTCGCCGCCCTGACACGGCAGGACCGAGAGGCGCAGGTCGATCCGACGGTCGCCGAGGTTGGCCGAGAACCGGCCGTCCTGGGGCAGGCGCTTCTCGGTGATGTCGAGCTCGCCGATGACCTTGAGGCGGTTGACCGTCTTCGAGATCCGTTCGGCCGTGACCGCGACGTCGTCGCCGAGCTTCGCGTCGACGACCCGGCCGTCGATCCGTATGCGGACGCGGCCGCCCCCGTCGGGGCCGCCCGACGGCTCGAGGTGGACGTCGCTCCCGCGTCCGTGGACCGCGGAGAGGAGGGCGCGACGGAGGAGGTCGGACGCGTCGGAGTCGTCGAGGGTGGCCGCCTCGCCCTTGCTGTCAATCACCGTCAGGGCGGCGTCGTCGAACGTCTCGGCCGGCGCGGCGCTCCCGTGGAGCGACCGGAACCGCGAGAAGTCGTCGGGGCTCATCGCGACGAACTCGATCCGGTAGCCGCCGAGGACGCTCCCGATGAAGTCGCGGACGTCCTTCTGGTAGGGGTCGACCATCGCCACGGTCAGGGCGTCGCCGTCGCGGCCGATCACGAGCGCGCTGAAGGTGTCGCAGAGGTTCGGGGCGAGGAGGGGGACGGTCTCCTCGAGCCCGCTCAGCTCGTCGAGGTCGACGAAGCGATAGACCGACGCCTCGCGCCGGCTGGCGTCCTCGATGTAGACGGCCATCCCGCGGCACATCGCCAGGGCGAAGTCCTTCGAGGAGCCGATGAGCTCGCGGACGTGGCTCTGGTGGAAGACCTGGCAGCGGCCCGAGGTCACCGCCCGGATCGAGCTGCTCCGGGGACGTCCGGAGATCACCGAGATCTCGCCGAAGTGGGCGCCCGCCCCGAGGCGGCGGAGCTCGCGCTCGATCCCGACGGTCGGCTCCGAGAGGAAGACCTCGTACTCGCCCGACTCGGTGACGAAGAACTCATCGCCCTCGGTCCCCTGGACGATGACCTGCTCGCCCGCGGCGAAGTCGCGCGTCGCCGCCTTCGAGGCGAGCTGCTGCAGGTCGGCGGGGCTGACATCGGCGAAGATCGGGATCGCGTGGAGCTTGGCGGCGAGCTCGGCCATGGGCGTCTCCTCGGGTCGGGGCGGTCCGAAATGGAAGGCGATGAGGCTACGCCGTCGGCCGCGGCTCGGCAACCGGAGGGACGGGGGCTCGGGGGCGGGTCAGCGGGACTTGATCAGGCCGGCGCGACGGAGCTCGAAGAAGTACTTCCAGCCGAAGATCGGCCACCACCTCTTGTCGCGCTCGCTCGGCTCGAGGCGGATGCCCTTGGTCCGCTCGATCTTGTCGATGACGTAGTCGATCCAGTTCTCGTAGAGGAACATGTACTTCGGCCAGCGCTGCTTGCCTCGGCGGCGGCTGCGGGCGAGCCATCGCTGCACCGTCCGGGCGAGGAGCGCCGTCTCGCTGGCCGGCAGGGCGATCCTCATGCTCCCGTCCTCCCCCGCCGGCTCGACGGCCCGCCGGCCGGATCCGTCCCGGAGCGCCGACAGGATCCGCCGGCCGTAGATCTCCTCGTAGTGGTCCGCCTCCGACCGGAAGATCTTGTCGACCTTGTCGGACGCCTCCACCCGCACCTCTCCCTCGTACGACAGGGCGAGGACGGCCCGGGCGAACTCGGCGGGGGTGAACGGCGCCCGCGGATCGGGGCGCTCGGCGAGGCGCCCGAGGGCGAGGCCCGCGACGGTCACCGCCGCGTCGACGAACCGCTCGATGACCCGCTCGTGGACCGCGGGGCTGGCCGTCCACGCGAGCCCCATCCGCTTGCTGAAGCGACCCATGTGGTAGAGGTCGTGACCCTCCCAGGACGTCTCGCGTCGCAGGTGGCGCTCGGAGACGACGCAGAACTTGCAGCGGAGGACCCCGCCGCCGAGCGCCGCGCCCGCCGGCACCTCGACCTCGTAGATGTTCGGCGCCAGAAAGCGGTTCAGCGCCGCATGGACCCAGCGCTTCTTCTTCCGCCAGCGCCCGCCCGCGTTCCCGTAGAAGCTCTCGTAGCGATCGCAGACGAGGAAGAAGTCGAACATCGAGGAGGTGCTGCGCGTGACCGACGAGATGCACGAGCCGTAGAAGATCACGGCCCGGAGCGAGCGGCCGAAGATCCCGCGGAAGTGCTCGACGAACCGATCGGTCTCGGGAGCCCGGAACGGCGAGTTCTTGGCGCGGACGAGGTCGCGCACGGCGGCGCGGGTGGCGTCGTCGATCCCCAGGGTCATGGGGTCATTGAACCCGGGATGGGGGATGGACGGAAGGGTGAGGCGGACGCCGGCGGGAGAGTGGACGAAATCTCACGCAAAGGCGCAAAGGCGCAAAGGGTCGTTGCCCTGGGCCGAGATCTCGACCCGACCGAGCTCCTTTGCGTCTTTGCGCCTTTGCGTGAGGTTCGTCGTTCCTAGAAGCCCCGGCTGCTCGAGCGGGAGCTGCTCGAGCGGAACCCGCCGAGGCTCCCGCTGAAGCCGGAGCTGCTCGAGCTGTAGGAGCCGCGGAACCCGGAGCCGTAGCTGCCCGATGACCCGGTCGTCCCGCGGAAGGAGCTGCTGCCGCTGCTGCCCGAGAACGAGGCGGAGCCGCCGAACCCGTACGAGGAGGAGGAGCTCGACCCGCGGTACGACGAGCTCCTGCCGGAGTAGTAGGAGGAGCTCCCCGTCGACGAGCCCGCGGTCCGGTAGCTCGCGCCTCGCGCGTGCGACGGCGCCATCGTCGGCCCCGAGTAGGAGCCTGGGTATTGCCCGCCGCCGGCGCATCCCGAGAGGGCGACCAGGCCGGCAACGCACATCCCGAACATCGCGACCTTGAAGCTCATCGTTCGTCTCCGCATTCCAGCTCTCGCGCGAGAGGCATCCTAGCAGACTCGCCGAGCTGAGGGGTCACCGAGGGGTCACCGCCGCCCCGCGGGGCGCCACCGTCCGGGGATCGATCCGGGGCGCGGCTCGGCCGGCAGCTCGGAGGGGTCGATCGGGACGCCGTCGCGGTAGACGACGAAGCTGCGGTGGCTCGAGGCGACGCGGGGGCCGCCCGTCAGGATGCCGACGAGGTTCGCCGGGTCGGCGGCGCTCACCCGGATGATCTCCCCGCGCGGCTCCTCGCGGCGGATGCGGCGGAGCGCCTCGACGGCGCCCGGCCGCGCGAACTGCTCGCCGTAGACGCCGGCGACGAAGCGGCCGCCGCGGATGCCGCCGCGCGCCTCCATCCGGCGATAGACCCGGGCGAGGTCGCGCCAGGGGATCGCCACGCTCTCGCGGACGAGGAGGTCGCGGAACACGACGCCCCAGCGGGTGAGGAGCTGCTCCGCCCAGAGCTCGACGAGCTCCTCGTCGAAGCGGCGCCAGCCGCTCCGGGCCTCGTCCGCGTCGACGGGCGACTCGGCGGCGAGCTCGCTCCAGCGTCCCGAGGGGAGCCCTCCGCCGGGGACGCCGGCCCGACGCCACCGGCGGCGGACGGCCGCCTCGCGACGCCGCCGCGCCGGGTCCATGAGGCGCCTCAGCGCTCCGTAGCCGTCGGCGTGGACGAGGCCGCGGGCGACCAGCTCGCGGAGGCCCTGATCGACCTCGGCCGGGAGGCGCCCGGCCTCGCGGGCGATGTCGTTGACGAAGAGGGCGCCGCGGCGGCGGAGCGCCTCGAGGACGTCGGCCGCCACGCCGGGCGGCGGGACGGCGGGACGCTCGCCCGCCCGCACGCCCGCGATGATCCACGCCAGGTCGTCTCGGGTGACGAGCGAGAGCGGCGTCGCCCGGGTCGCCGGCGCGGTCCGGCGGCGCGGCGCGGGCTCCGCGGCGGTCGCGTGATCGAGTGCGTCATCCTCCGCCGTCTCGGCCCGCTCGGTCGCGTCGGTCTCGCTCTCGGCCGCGTCCGCCTCGGATCCGGCGACGCCGAAGCCGAGCCGGCCCCAGGCGATCTCGCCGGCGAGGGAGAGTTCGTCGAGCCAGCCCGGCTGGAAGCCTTCGACCCGCGCGGCGAGGAGGTCCCGCTCCCACGCGACGGCCGGCGCCTCGAAGCCCTGGAGCCTCGTGACGACCTCGCGGACGCCGCGCTTGCCGTCGCGCCGCGTCTTCGGCGCGAGGTGCTGCCACCTCAGGACGAACCTGATGAAGTCGCGCTTGCTGACCGGCTCGATCTCGGCGCGAAGCCGGTCGAGGGTGAGCCGGTGGATCCGGGCGAGGAGGCGCCGATCACAGAACTCGACGACCTCGTCGCCGGGCGCCCGGAAGCGGCCGCGGAGCACCGCGCCCTCGGTCTCCAGGCGCGCGAGGGCAGCCTCGACGGTCGGCTCGGGGAGCGCGACCCGGAGGGCGAGCTCGACGACGGTCGTCGGACCGGCCAGCTCGACGTGGCCGCGGACGACCGCGTAGGCGGCGTCGGACGGCGAGGGCGGAGGGCCGTCCAGCGCGGGCGGAAGGGTGATCGCCGGCTCGATCGCGCCGTCGGAGTGCAGCGCCTCCACCGTGCGCAAGCTCTCGGCGGCGAACCAGAGGACGCGCTCGCCCGCGCGCACGCGCGCCGCTCGCCCGAACGCGGCGAGCGTCTCGAGGGTCGGGACGAGGCTGCCGAGCGTCTCGCCGCGCGCGCCGTCCTCGGCGAGCGTGACGACGCCGAGGAGCAGGTCGTGGACCTCCTCGGGATCGCGCGGGTCCGGCCAGGCCTCGGCAACGACCCGCTCGATCGCGGCGACGTCGAGCGCGCCGAGGTCGCGCTCGCTCTCGGGCAACGTCCGCCGGAGCGACACGGCCCGCGCCCGCCGCTCCTCGAGCGGCGCGTCGTCGAGATAGGTGTAGGGCTTGCTGTTCAGGATCTCGTGGGCGAACGGCGAGGGCTCGGTCGTCTCGCGGGCGTGGAAGCGCACCTCGCCCCGCTCCACCCGCTCGAACAGCGCGACCAGGCCGTCGACATCCATCGCCTCGTGGAGGCAGTCGTGGACGGTCTGCCGCACGAGCGGATGATCCGGCAGCTCCACCGGGCCGACCCGGTTGTCCTGGCAGCCGGCCGCGTCGGGGAAGACGAGGGCGAGGAGGTCGTCCGCCCGCATCCGCTGGATCGGCGGCGGCACGCGCCGCCCCTTGTCCTGCCGCCGGAGGGCGAGCGAGCGCTGCGCGTTCCAGCGCCAGCGCGCGCCGAAGATCGGCGCGGCGAGCAGCGTCTGGCGCACCGTCTCTTCGATGATGCCCGCCGAGAGAAACGCGAACGCGCGCTCGATCGGGAAGCTGTGCTGCTCGCCGAGCGACAGCAGGACGGCGTCGTCGCTCGCCGCCGCCTGGAGCTCGAAGTCGAACGTCCGGCAGAACTTCTTCCGCAGCCCGAGGCCGAACGCTCGGTTGATCCGCCCGCCGTAGGGCGAGTGGATGACGAGCTGCATGCCGCCGCTCTCGTCGAAGAAGCGCTCCCAGACGATGTCGGTCTGGGTCGGGATCACGCCCGTCGCGACGTGCTGCGCGCGGACGTAGCGGCAGAGCTGCTCGCCGCTCGCCCGGTCGAGGCCCGCCTCGTCCTCGAGCCAGGAGAGATCGGCATCGTCCTTCGCGAGATCCTCGGCGAGGCGGCGGCGCAGGGTCGCGACCTCGGCCGAGAGCTCGGCCGTCCGGGCCGGCGCCTCGCCCCGCCAGAACGGGATCGTCGGCGGCGCGCCGCGCGCGTCCTCGACCCGGACGACGCCGCCACGCTCGACCCGGAGGATCCGCCACGAGGTCGACCCGAGCAGAAAGATGTCGCCGCGCATCGCCTCGACGGCGAAGTCCTCGTCCAGCGTGCCGACGAACGTGTCCTCGGGCTCCTTGAGCACCCGGTAGTCGGCGAGGTCCGCGATCGCCCCGCCGTTCTCGATCGCCACCCGCCGCGCGCTCCGTCGCGGATGGAGGACGCCGTTGATCCGGTCGCGGTGGAGCAGCGCCCGCGAGGCGCCCTGCTTCTCGGAGAGGCCCTCGGACAGCATCTCGATCACGTCGTCGAAGCTCTTCCGGTCGAGCTCCGCGTAGGGCGCCGCCCGCCGGAACAGCGCGAAGAGCTCGTCCTCACGCCACGGCTCGCACGCGACCTCGGCGACGATCTGCTGGGCGAGGATGTCGAGCGGCGCCACCGGCGGGTCGACCCGGTCGAGCCGCCCGGCGCGGATGGCAGCGATGAGCGCGGCGCACTCGACGAGGTCGTCGCGCGACATCGGGAAGAGCCGCCCCTTGGGCGTCTTGCCGAGCGAGTGGCCGCTCCGGCCGACCCGCTGGAGGAACGTCGACACGCTCCGCGGCGACTCGAGCTGACACACGAGGTCGACCGAGCCGACGTCAATGCCGAGCTCGAGGGACGCGGTCGCGACGAGCGCCCGGCACTCGCCGGCCTTCAGACGCCGCTCGAGCGCCTGGCGCTTGTCCTTGGAGAGGCTGCCGTGGTGCGCCGCGACCGCCTCCTCGCCGAGGCGCTCGGCGAGGTGCTGGGCGGTCCGCTCGGCGACCCGGCGCGTGTTGACGAAGATGAGCGTCGTCTGGTGCTGGCCGACGAGGTCGGCAATGCGGTCGTGGAGCTCGCCCCACTGCTCGTGGCTGGCGACCGCCTCGAGGTCGGTCTCGGGGACACGGATCCCGAGGTCGAGGGGGCGGCGGTGGCCGGCGTCGACGATGCGGACGTCGGGCGCGGCGGCGGCGTCGGTCGGTCGAGCGCCGACGAGGAAGCGCGCCGCCGCATCCATCGGCTTGATCGTCGCGGAGAGCCCGATCCGGGCTGGGCGGGTGTTCGCGACGTGGTCGAGCCGGGCGAGCGAGAGCGCCATGTGGCTGCCGCGCTTGTCGCGGAGCAGCGCATGGATCTCGTCGACGATGACGGTGCGGACCGTCCGGAGGATCTCGCGGCTGCGCGCCGCGGTCAGCATCAGGTAGAGCGACTCGGGCGTCGTGATCAGGATGTGGGGCGGCTTGCGGATGATCTTCTGCCGCTCGCCCTGGGTCGTGTCGCCGGAGCGAACCGCCGTGCGGATCCTCGTGTCGGTGGACAGCCCGATCTCGCGGAGAGGCTCCTCGAGGTTGCGCTCGATGTCGGCGCCGAGCGCCTTGAGCGGCGAGATGTACAGGACGCTGGTCTCATCCTCGAGCGTCCCCGCGTCCGCCTCCTCCATGAGGCGCGAGATCGCGACGAGAAACGCGGCGAGCGTCTTGCCCGACCCGGTCGGCGCGGTGATCAGGGTATCGCGCCCGGCGAGGATCTCGGGCCAGCCCCCGACCTGCGCGTCGGTGGCCCGCTCGAAGCGCCCCTCGAACCAGGCGCGGACGGCGGGGTGAAAGCCGGCGAGGGGGTCGGACAGGCTCATGGCGGCGCAGTCTCCGGGCGGGCCACGCTCCCGCTCCGGGAGCCGGTCGGATTCTATCGGCGAGCAACGACACGCGCTTGGAGATTCGGAACCTCCGCGGCTAACTGCCGAGCTGGTCGAGCACGTCGGCGATCGACGCGCCGCGCACCACGCCGTCGGTCAGGGCGTCGAGCCCCGCCTCGACCCGCGCGCCCGCCCCGACGACGGCGAGGCGCGCCCCGGTGCCGGCGAGGAACGGAGCGAGACCACGGAGGAGATCGAGGATCGCGCCGTCGCCTCCGTCGATGGCGCGCAGATCGACGATCACCTGGTCTGGAGGAGGAGTCGACGCGGTGACGGCGCCGATGCGCTCGGTCAGGGCGGCGACCGCGTCGCCGACATCGCCCTCCGGCCGGACGATCTCGCAGCCTTCGGGCTCGCTCAGGGCAGCGAGGGCGTCCGGGAGGCTCTCGAACCGAGCCACCGGTCCCGCGACCAACATCGCGGCCATCTCGACCATGCCCCAGGGCTCGACGAGAACGACGTCCGCCCGACCGCGAGCCAGCTCGAGGAACTCCTCGAACGACGCCGGCTCCGCCCACATGAGGCGAGCGCAGTCGATCGCGAGCAGCCCCGTCGAGACGTGGCGAAGCGCGTCCTTCGCGATCGTCTCGGGCTCGGCCCCGTCGAGGCAGCCCTCGAAGGCGAGGACCGACACGCCGCCTTCCGTGCTCGAGGCGACGACGAGCTTCGGACCCAGCCGAGCGGGATCCGGCACGCCCGGCTCCTCGCTCAGCCAGGCGACCGCGGTGTCGACATCGGGCGCGACACGAACGCGCTCGGTGAGACCCATGGGCTCCACGTCCGAGCACGCCGCGTCGCTCGGCGCGGCGAGGATGATGTCGCCGCCCGCACGACGGACGCGCTGGAGATCCTCGAAGAAGGACGTCCAGCCGGCGACTCCGAGCGGATGCGCGATCCTCCGGCCGTCGAGGACGAGCCGCAGCCGCGCTCGAGCGAGCAGATCGGCCATCCCCGCGGCGATCCGCTCATCGTCCCCCTCATCGGTCTCGCGGTCGGCCACGATCTCGACGACGGTCGCATCGCCGACGTCGCGCGTCTCGAGTCGGATCTCCTGCCCGGCCATCCTGTACCTCCGGATGATGATCCTAGAGGTCCGGCCGGAAGGGCGCGAGGGCCTCGTCGAGAGATCGTCGGCGCGGGCGCGGCGCGAGCCGGAAGCGACCCGGGGGAGTCGTTGGAGGCGAGCAACGAAGCCATCTCCGGCGAGATCCGGCGAGGGCCCGCGAACGATCGGGCGTTCGAGGAGCTTGCGACGAGATCGCCCGATCGTGACGTTTCCGGCCGGGCCTCTAGGAGCGCGATCGAGCCGTTTCCACCGGGAGAGGCGACGTGAGGGGCGCCGGGGATCGAGCTCCCCGGCGCCCCGTCACGTCAGTCGACGAGCGAGGCGGCCTCTCGCCAGCTCCCCGAGAGGAACCGGCCGACGAGGATCACGGCCGCGAGCCCCAGCGCGACGACGAACGCGATCCAGAGACCGGCGGCGCCGAGGCCGGCCCCGAAGGCGAGGCCGAGGCCGAGCGGCAGGCCGACCGCCCAGTAGGCGAGCAGCCCGATCACGAACGGGCTGCGCAGCTCGCCCGCCCCTCGGAGGCAGCCGGCCGCGACCGCCTGCGCTCCGTCGAAGACGGCGAAGGCGCCGGCGAGGCGGATCAGCGGCACCGCCGACTCGATCAGGGCCGCGTCGTCGGTGAACATCCGCGCGAGCCACCACGGCGCCGCGAGGAAGCCGACCCCGGCGAACGCCATGAACCCCGTCCCGAGACCAAGGGCCACGCGCCCCGCTCGGGCCGCGGCATCCCGATCGCCGCGGCCGACCGCCTGCCCGACGCGGACGCCGGCCGCCGTGCCCAGGCCGAGCGGCACCATGAAGGTGAAGCTCGCCAGGTTCATGGCGATCTGGTGGCCGGCCTGCGCGAGCGCCCCCATCCAGGCGACGGCGACGCTCGCCCCGCAGAAGAAGCTCACCTCCGCGAGGATGGAGCCCGCGATCGGCAGCCCCGCCCCGACGAGCCGCCGGAGCGACCGGAGCCGCGGGCGGCGCGGCGCGAACGAGATGCTCCCGAAGCCCGGCCCGACGCCCCGCCGGAGCAGGAAGGCCGCGAGCGCGACGAGCATGAACCAGCGGCTCGCCGCCGTCGCCCAGCCCGCCCCGGCCACGCCGAGCGCCGGGAGGCCGAACGACCCGTGCACCAGGAGCAGGTCGGCCGCGCCGTTGACGAGGTTCGCCAGGAGCGCCACCGCCAGGACCGGCCGCGGCCGCCCGAGCCCGTGGAGCAGGCCCTGGATCGAGACGAACGCCAGGAACGCCGGCACCGCGAGCGACCGCGGCGCGAGGTAGACGGCCGCGAGGCGCGCCACCTCCGGCTCCGCCCCGAGCCCCGAGAGGAGCCACTCGGCGTCCCGGAACATCAGCACCAGCGGCACGCTCACGAGCGCGGCGAGCCAGAGCCCGCTCCAGACCGCCTCGCACGCCCGCTCGCGGCTGCCGGCGCCGACTGCCTGGGCGACCGTCGGCTCCACGGCCTTGAGGATCCCGGCGAAGAACACCAGGACGGTGAAGAAGACGGCGTTCGCGAGCGAGACCCCGGCGAGCGCGACTGGCCCGAGCCGGCCGACCACCAGGGTGTCGACGAACCCCATCGTCATCATGGAGAGGCTGGAGAGCACGACCGGCCCGGCGAGGCGGACGGTCGCGCCGACCTCGGCCCGGAGCGCGGCGCGCCCGGCGCCCCGATCGGCCCCGCCCGCGGAGCGGGCGACGCGGCGTAACGGCGGATCGAGCAGAGCGGATCTGGCGGACTCGCTCGCCCCTTCGGCGTTCTCGGACATGGCCCTTCCCCCCGTGGCCGCAAGGAGTCGCGGCGCACGTCCGAGATGACGCGGCGCCGCCTCGGCGGCTGTCACGGCGGTCGGAGATGTTGCGGGGCCCGACGGGGCTGTTACGGTGGCCGTTCGGTCGGGCCGCTGAATCGGCGGCCCCTCCGCCCGTCCGACGAACGATCGACGCCTGGGCGCCGCCCCGGGTTGCCCGTCGCCGCCCGCCCGCCTCGCAGGAGAACGCCCGCCATGTCCGCCCCCGTCCCGACCGACCCGACCATCGCCCGTCTCGTCGACGAGCTCGCCGATCAGCGGGAGCGGCTCCGCCGCCTCGAGGAGGAGCGCGCCGGGCTCGGCCGCCGTCTCCGGCGGGTGCGGGCGATCGCGCTCGGCGCCGTCGTC
This sequence comes from Planctomycetota bacterium, assembly GCA_029260755.1. Taxonomy (GTDB): domain Bacteria; phylum Planctomycetota; class J058; order J058; family JAJDCQ01; genus JAJDCQ01. The sequence continues at coordinate 37,564 of JAJDCQ010000235.1, forward strand.
CTCGCGGGCGGCATGCTCGCGCTGGGGATGCGCGCCCCCAACGACGTCGTCCAGGCGAAGCGCTTCGTCCTCGCCTCGGAGGACGGGACCAAGGTCCGGGCCGAGCTCAAGAGCCGCGATGGCAGTCCGCGCCTCGCCCTCTACGACGACGCCGGCAAGGGCCGGCTCGTCTTCGCCGTCAGCAAGTCGGGCGTCCCGCTGGTCAACTTCACCGACGCCGACGGGAGCACCCGCCTCGCGATCGCGCTGGGCAAGAGCGGGGCGCCCTCCCTCACGATGCTCGACCAGTGGAAGACCTCACGCGTCCAGTTCGGGATGTCGGAGGGCGGCGCCTCGGCCCTCTCGTTCGCCGACAAGGACGGCGACAAGCGCTTCAGCCTGACCGTCGGCGTGGACGCGCCCGGGATGATCATGGCCGACGCCGAGGGCCGCACCCGGGTGAGTATGGCCGTCGCCAAGGACGGTATGCCGATGATTCTGCTGCGCGACGACCAGAAGAAGAACCGGATCCTCCTGGCCGTCTCGGCGAAGGACGGCACGCCATTCCAGCGGTTCTACGACGCCGACGGCAAGGCGACCTACACCCTGCCGAAGAAGTAGACCCGAGCCTAAGCCCCCGTCGCTGCTTGCCTTCGCCCTCGCTCGCGGGCATCATCGTGCGGTCGGACGGTCACGCCGGGAGGGGCGAGAAGGCTTGGAGAGCGTCTACCACTTCGAGTGGAATCTCCGCGCGAGCCCGCGCGCGCTGTGGCCGTACGTCTCCGACACCCAGCGCCTCAACCAGGCGCTCGGCCTCGCCCCGTGGCAGTTCACCGAGTTCCGCAACGACGGCGGCAACGTCGGCCGGACCGGCGAGATGCGCTTCGCCGGCATGCCGATCCGGTGGGAGGAGAAGCCGTTCGAGTGGGTGGCCGGCTCCGAGCTCGGCGTCGAGCGCCACTACAAGAACGGTCCGCTCTCGCTGCTCCGGAGCACCGTCCGACTCGAGGCGAGCGGAGACGGGACGCTGCTGAAGCACAGCGTCGCCTACGAGCCGCGCGGCGCGATGTGGAGCCTGGTCGCCCGCTACGAGCTCGGCCGCAAGACCAAGCGGAACCTGAACGCGGTCTACCGCCGGATCGACGCCTACCTCGCCGGCGAGGAGAAGCAGCCGTTCCAGCTCAAGCCGCCGCGGATCGGTCACGAGGTGCGGGCGTGGCTCGACGCGCTCGTGCCCTACCTCGCGATCGGCGACGGCTTCCCCGAGGCGCTCGTCCGACGGCTCACCGAGTCCATCGTCGTCGACGACGACCGCACCCTCGCCCGGCTCCGGCCGTTCGAGATCGCCGACCGCTGGGGCGAGGATCGGACCGACGTCCTCCGGCTGCTCCTGCGCGCGACGCGGCGACGCCTCCTCCAGATGCACTGGGACGTCCTCTGCCCGCACTGCCGCAAGGCGAAGGTGCGGCTCGAGGACCTCGGCTCGCTCCGCGCCGTCGCCCACTGCGAGGCGTGCGACATCCGCGTCGACACCGACGTCGAGCGGGCCGTCGAGCTCGTCTTCTCGGTCACCCCCGCGGTGCGGCCGATCGAGGTCCACGACTACTGCATCGGCGGCCCGGGAAACACGCCCCACGTGGTCGTGCAACGCCGGGTCCCGGCGGGGGAGCGGTCGGTCGTCGCGATCCAGCTCGACCCCGGCACCTACCGGCTCCGCGCCCTCGGCGTCGCGAACCACCTCCTGATCACCACGACCGACGACGCGAACCGGAAGCCTCCCGCGCAGGGCGGCCTCGAGGCGGTCCTCCGCAAGGGCACCCTCGGCCCGCCCGAGGCGACCCTGCGGAGCGACGGGGCGAGCATCGAGATCGTCAACCGCGAGTCGGTCGAGCGGGTGGTCCTCCTCGAGCGGGCCGACTGGTTCGACGATGCGGTCAGCGTCGGCCGGGCGATGGCGTTCCAGGAGTTCCGCGACCTGTTCCCCCATCAGGCGCCGCCGCGGGCGGCGCGGGTGCGGGTGGAGCAGGTCGGCGTGGTCTCGCTCCGGCTCGGGTTCCAGGCGGGCCTCGCCGGGCTCGACGACGACGAGGCCGCCCTCGCGGTGCGCGACGTCCATCTGCGGATCCGCCACGTCGTGCGGCGTCGGCGCGGCGCGGTCTCGACGGTGCGGCGCGAGGACGTGATCGTCACGTTCGCCGACGCGACCGACGCGGTCCGCGCGGCGGCCGAGCTCGTCGCCACCGTCGCCCGGTTCGCGGCGGAGCGGCGGCTGCCCGGCCTCGAGGCGCGCGCGGGCATCGACGCCGGCCCCTGCTCGATCGTCAACCGGGACGGCCACGCGATGCACGAGGGGGCGCCGCTCGAGCGGTCGCTCCGCCACGTGCGCCTCGCCGGCGCGAACGAGGTCGTCCTGCCGCGGTCGCTTCGGAACGAGCCGCGGATGGCGCGGACGATCGCCGAGCAGATCCAGCGGTCGCATCTCGCGGCGATGCCGATCGACGCGGGCGAGCTGACCAGCACCGACCGCGACGCGACGAAGCTCGAGCGCCTGATCGTTCCGAGAGTCCAGGCCCCGGCGCCCGCCGCGGCGGCGACGCCGGTCGGGGGCGGGTCGAACGAGTCGAACGAGGTCGACCTCAACGAGCTCGAGATCGGCGACCGGCTCGGCCGCGGCGGGAGCGGGAGCGTGTTCGAGGGGCGGACGCGCGACGGACGCCGCTACGCCGTGAAGATCATCGAGGCCCGGACCGACAAGGCCGAGACCCGCTTCCAGCGCGAGGTCCACGCCCTGCGCCGGCTCGTCGAGGTGCCCGGCGTCGTCGTCCTCCGGGCGAGCGGGCGGCATCCGAAGGCCGGCTTCGTGATCGTGATGGACCTGATCCGGGGTCGCTCGCTCGAGGAGCACGTCGCGGCCGGGCGAAAGCCGGTCGTCGCGGCGGCCGCGATCGCCGCGACGGTCGCGCGCGCGCTCGCCCACGCCCACCGCCTCGGCGTCGTGCACCGCGACGTGAAGCCGGCGAACGTGATCCTCGATGCCAACGATGAGCCGTTCCTCGTCGACTTCGGGATCTCGAAGGCCGACGCCGACGCCGACATCACCGTCGAGGGGACGGTCGTCGGCACCGTCCCCTACCTCCCGCCCGAGGCGTTCAACCACCGCGCCGTCGTCGACGGGCGAGGCGACATCTGGGGGCTCGGGGCGACGTTCTTCGAGCTCATCACCGGGCGGCGACCGTTCATCGGGCACACGATCTACCAGATCATCCCCCAGATCCTGCAGGACCCGCTCCCGCCGCCGAGCTCGCTCGTGCCCGGGCTCGACGCGGGCGTCGACGCGGTGCTGCTGCGCGCGCTCGCGAAGCGGCCCGAGGATCGCTACGAGACGGCCGAGGCGTTCGCCGTCGATCTCGAGCGCCTGACCGGCGGGGCGAGCCCGGTGCACGCGGCCGGCCTGCCGCTCCCGAGCGCGTCCCGGCGCTGGCGGCGGCTCTTCCGCTCGACGGCCGAGGCGCCCGTCCCGGGCGGGATCCGCGCCGGGTAGCGAGCACAAAGAAAGGTGAACTATTCGAGCGACGCTCGATGCTCCATCCCCTTGAATGACAAGGCCTCGCGTCCCGTCCGAGAGGGCGGACGGCGATCACGGAATCGCCCGAGACACCCGACGGACGGCCCCTGGATTCGGAGAGACAGAGATGAAGACGCGCACGTTCGCGACCGTGACCCTGATCGGCCTCATCGCCGCCGGCTGCGCGCTCGCGGGATCCTCGAAGGCGGAGCCGCGCGACGAGGACGCCGCGCCGACGAGCGACGGGGCGGCCCCCGTCGAACCGATCGCCGACGATGATGAGGCGGCGGCGCCCGAGCCCGCGCCCGAGCCCGCGCCCTCTCACGCTGGCTGGACCGACGACCACGCCGCGGCCCTCGAGAAGGCCGCCGCCGAGGGCAAGGACCTCCTCCTCGACTTCACCGGCTCGGACTGGTGCGTCTGGTGCCTGAAGCTGGACGAGGAGGTCTTCTCGAAGGAGAGCTTCCAGAAGAAGGCCCCCGAGAGCTTCGTCCTCGTCACCCTCGACTTCCCCCAGGGCAAGAAGCTGCCCGAGAAGACCCGCAAGCAGAACAACGACCTCTCCGGGCGGTTCGCGGTCGAGGGCTTCCCGACGATCATCCTGACCGACGCGACCGGCCGGCCCTACGCGAGGACGGGCTACCGCGAGGGAGGCGCCGAGGTCTACCTCGGTCACCTCGCCGAGCTGCGCGACAAGCGCATCGCCCGCGACGCCGTCTTCGAGAAGGCCGAGGCGAGCGAGGGCGTCGCCCGGGCGAAGCTGCTCGACACCGCTCTGCAGGCGCTCGATGACGCGCGGCTGCTGATCGGCTACGACGCGAAGATCGACGAGATCATCGCGGCCGACGCCGGCGACGAGGCGGGCCTCGCATCGAAGTGGAAGCACTGGAAGACGGTCCGGGCCGCCCAGCTCGCCCTCGCCGAGATCGAGACGCTGATCCGCGCCGACAAGCTGAGCGCCGGGATCGCAAAGATCGACGAGGTCATGCCGAAGCTCGAGGGGGCGACCGACGTGCAGCAGCAGGCGCTCTTCCTGAAGGCGCACGCCCAGTACCGGCTGCGGGAGAAGGACGCCGCGATCGCGACGCTCGAGAAGGCGCGGGCGCTCGACCCGGACAGCGAGGTGGGTCGGCACGTGGTGGAGGTGCTCGAGCAGATCCGCGGGGGCGACTGAGTCGCCCGTCGCGAGCGGCGAACGGACGACGATCCACAGATTACACAGATTACACAGATTACGAGCTGCCGAAGGCGATCATCCCTCGGCGCGGCGCGGAGGGCTTGTGGCGCCGGCACCGGCAAGGGGTTCGGAGCCGCCCGCGGCAATCTGTGTAATCTGTGTAATCTGTGGATCGTCACCGTTTCGGCAATCGCCCGCGCGCGCTCCGCGAGCCGGGTCACTTGCCGACGCAGAACCTCGAGAACACCTCATCCAGCACATCATCGATCCGCACCGCCCCGGTGATCTCCCCCAGCCGGTCGAGCGCCCGGCGGACATCCACCGCGGCGAGCTCCCAGAGGTCGCCCTCGGCCGTGGCGATCGCGGCGCGGGCGTCCTCCATGCCCGCGATCGCCTCGTCGAGGGCCGCGGCGTGGCGGGCGTTGAGGGCGTGGTCCGGGCTGGCCGCGTCGGCTCCGGCGCGAGCGTCGAGGGCGGCGGCGATGGCGGCACGGAGCCGGTCGATGCCGGCGCCGGTCGTCGCCGACGTCGCCACCGTCGTGCCCTCGGGCGCGAGGGCCGGGGCGGGCGCGAGGTCGATCTTGTTCCAGCAGTTGATCGTCGGCCGGTCGCCCCCCGGCGACTCGCCGGGCGGGTCGCCGACCGGATCGGCGGCGTCGATCACCGTGACGACCACATCCGCCGCGGCGACCGCGTCGCGGCTCCGGGCGAGGGCGGCCGCCTCGATCGCGTCGGATGGCGCCTTCTCGCCGGCCGGGTCGACCAGATGGAAGGCGCGGCCGTCGGCCTCGACCCGGACGACCACCTCGTCGCGGGTCGTGCCCGCCTGCGGGCTCACGATCGATCGCTCGTCGCCCGCGAGGCGGTTGAAGAGGCTCGACTTGCCCGCGTTCGCGCGGCCGCGCAGGACGACCCGCGGGAAGCCTTCGCCGCCGGTCACGAGCGGTGCCGCATCGCCGCGGATGGCGCCCGCCCGATCGAGCGCGTCGGCGAGGCGCCCGTCGAGCTGCTCCGGCGTCAGGAGCGGGCAGTCCTCCTCGGAGAAGTCGATGCCCGCCTCGAGGTGCGCGGCGACCTCGACGAGCGCGTCGATGAGCGCCTCGACCGGACGGCGGAGGCCGCCGTCGACCTGACGGAGCGCGCGGCGCGCCTCGCTCGCGTCCGAGGCTCCGATGAGCGCGGCGACCGCCTCGGCCTGGGTGAGGTCGATCCGCCCGGCCAGGAGCGCGCGGCGGGTGAGCTCGCCCGGCGTCGCGAGGCGCGCGCCATCGGCGAGGAGGTCGGCCACGACGGCGGCGAGCAGCGCCGGGGCGCCGTCGAGGTGGAGCTCGACGACGTCCTCGCCGGTGTAGGAGCGCGGCGCCCGGAACACCCAGGCCGCGGCGGGGACGGCGCCCACGCCCTCGAGGCGGAGCATCCCCGCGAGCCGGCCCGCCGCATCGAGCGGACGCGAGAAGCGCGCGGCGACGAGCGCGACGCCGCCCGCCCCGCTCACCCGGACGACGGCGCGCTCCGCGGGGGCGTCGGCCGTCGCCGGGGCGACGATCACGTCATCGATGGGGACGTCGGCGGGCATCGCTCACCGCCAGCGGGGTGGCCGCTACTTCTTGCTGCTACTTCTTTGGGGGGCCGGCGGCGTCGGCGCGCCGCCCTCGGCATCTTCCTCGGCCGCCATCTTCCGGCGAATGTACTGCGACTCGCCGATTCCGATCAGGCTGCTCGTGAGGAAGTAGAGGACCAGACCGCTCGGGACGGTGTAGAAGATGAAGACGAGGAAGAGCAGGAAGAAGCTCATCATCTTCATCACCTGCTGCTGCTGCGGGTCGGTCGGCTTCGGCGTCAGCTTCTGCTGCACGAGCATGACGACGAGCATCAGGATCGGCAGCAGGTTGAACGTGTCGCTCCCGAGGAACGGCAGCTCGAACCCGAGGTCGAACAGGGCGTCGGGCGCCGAGAGGTCGTCGATGTAGAGGAAGCTCTTCTGCCGGAGCTCGAACGCGTAGTTCAGGCCGTTGTAGAGGCCGAGGAAGACCGGGAGCTGGAAGAAGATCGTCAGGAACGGGAGGCAGCCCGAGAGCGGCGTCATCCCGTGCTGGGCGTAGAGCCCGGTCATCTCGGCCTGCATCTTCGTCATCGACTCGCGGCCGGTCTTGCCCTTGTACTTCTCCTTGATCTCCGCCATCTGCGGCGCGAGCTTCTGCATCTTCTTCTGCGACCGCTGCGTCATCCGCGACAGCGGGTGGATCATCGCCCGGACGCCGATCGTCAGGATGATGATCCCGATCCCGTAGGAGCCGAGGATCGAGTAGATCCCGCGCAGGAGCGAGACGAAGATCCGCGACAGCGTCCCGAACCAGCCGAGGTCGAGGATCTGCTCGAGGCCGAGGCCGGTGTAGGTGTCGAGGACGCGGTCGTCCTTCGGGCCGACGTAGACGAGATACCGGTGGACGACGCGTCGCCCGGCGGGGATCTCGATCTCGTTGACCTGCCCGAACGCGGCGACGTTCGCCCGCTCGGTGTCCTCCTTGGCCTCCTTCTCGGGCGTCCCCTTCTCGATCAGCGCCTCGCGCTTCAACGGGTCGGGGGCGTTCACGGCGCGGGCGCTGTCGAGGAAGCCGCGGCCGTAGGCGAGCTGGCTCCGCGCGGGCGGCGTCGCGACGAACGGGAGGCCCTCGGCGCTGCCCGGCGCGGGGAGCGCGTCCATCTCCGCGACATCGAGGGGGACGACGATCGTGGCGAAGTACTTGGCCGCGACGCCGAAGAAGGCGACCTCTTCGGGCTGGTCGCCGGCGGCGACGCGGGTGGCGATCAGGGGGTCGGTGTCGGCATAGCGGGTCTGCATCGACTGGATGATGCCGCCGGAGAAGCGCTGGCAGACGATCCCCAGGACGCCGCCGCCGCGCTCGACGCTCTCCTCGACGAGGCCCGGCGCGACCGAGAGCTCGTAGCCGAAGGTCTGCGTCTTGGCGCCGCGGTTCTCGATCACGACATCGAGGTAGGCCGAGAAGGCGTTCTCCTCGCCCTCGGTCAGGCGGAAGACCTTGCTCACCCAGAGGTCTTCATCGACGAGGTAGTCGAACTGGGTCCCGTTGCCGGCGACGGCCGTCGCCTTCCACGCCTCGCGTCCGAGGGTCCGCTCGCCGCGGCTGCCGCGCTTGTCGGGGCGCGACGCCGAAGAGGACGTCACCCGCCGCAGCTCGAAGCCGCCGAGCTCGGCGGTCAGGCCGTCCGGCAACAGGACGAAGGGCTTGGTCTGGGTCCGATCGAGGATCGCGACGCCCTCGCGGTCCTCGCCCATGGTGATCGCGCGGAGCTTGCCGCCGTTCGCCGACCACCGCGTGGCGACGTGATTGGTCGACACGTCGATCGGGCCGGCGGCGGCAGCGGCGGCCTCGGCCGCCTCGCGGAAGAGACGACGGGCGCGGGCCGCGTCGTCCTCCTCGGGCGGCTCGCCGCCGTCATCGGCTCCGCCCCCGCCGGCGGGGGCGACCGTGCCGCCACCGTTCTCGGGGCCGCCGGCGTGCGGAGCTCCCCCCTCCGCCTCGGCGAGCGGGACCGATTTGTGACGGCCGTACCACGCGGCGGCCGCGAGGCCGCCCCGGATCTGGTCGCCCGCCCAGATCTTGTTGTCCTCCATGAAGCCCGCGACCTGGGCGCGGCGCTTCTGCTCGACGTAGGGTCCGTAGACCCACGTGAGCCAGGACATCGTCAGGAGGAAGATGAGGATGTAGCCGATGAACGTCGGGCGGCTGATCCCTGATGACTGCTGCTGCTGCTGCTGCACGGTTCGATCGGGCCCTCTGGGGGCCGAGGGGGGCTCGAGGGACGGCGAATGCGAGTCGGCTCGGATGAGATTCGACGCGGCGGACGGGCCGGGGTCATGCCCCGGCCGAGTTCAAGAGGGCTCCGTCGCGCTCAGCGACCTTCGCGGAGCCGGAGCGCGAGGTACTCGGGGAGGCGTTCGATCTTCGAGATCTGCTCCATCGTCGTCTCGAAATCGTAGACGACGCGCCGATAGATCAGGCGGTTGCCGTCGAAGAGGACGTAACAGCTGCGGTTGTCTCCATCGCGCGGCTGCCCGACACTCCCGACGTTGACGAGCACCTTCTCGTCCTGGAGCTCGTAGACGGTGTCGGTGTCCTGCGGGATCAGAAACTGCCCGCCCTCGGTCAGGATCCCCGGGGTGTGGGTGTGGCCGTTGAAGCAGACCCGCCCGATCCCCTCCATGATCTCCTTGACCTTCTCGGGGTTGAGGACGTCGTTCGGGAAGACGTACTCGCGGGTCGGGTCGCGCGGGCTGCCGTGGACGAAGCTGACGCCGTCGTCCTCGTCGACGCTCTCGGGGAGCTCCCCGAGGAACTGCCACCGCGCGTTGCGCAGCTCCTCCTCCTCGCCGTCGGCCATGAACTGGTCGCGGGTCCAGTCGATCGCGGCCTTCGCCTTGGGGTTGAAGCCGACGGCGCCGTAGAGGACCGCCTCCTCGTGGTTGCCGAGCAGGGCGAACTTGAACTTCGTCCGCGCCATGTCGAGGCAGTCGAGGGGCCGAGGACCGTAGCCGATGACGTCGCCGAGGCAGACGATGTCATCGACATCGTTCGCCTCGCAGTCCGCCATCACCGCGGTCAGCGCTTCGATGTTGCTGTGGATGTCCGAGACGATCGCGATCAAGTGCGTGGACCCCGATACTGCCCGTGACGGCTAACCGTCGTTGTCGGCGGGCGTTCGCTCGCTTCCCTCGGCCCCCGGCGACGCATTCGCCGCCTCGGCGGATGCCGGCCCCCCCTCCGCCTCGTCGACGAGGAGGTGAGGAATTCCGTCGCGTATGGGGAACCGCCTGTCGCACCCCGAGCACCGGATGTGCCCGGGCTCCCCTCGGAGGCCAGCGTGACACGCCGGACAGGCGAGCAAAGCCAGGAACTCCTCGTCGATCACAGGCTTAGCGGCCTCGAAGGGACACGGCAATATACACCCCGCCGGAGAGGGGTGTCAAGCAAACCGGGCCGCCGGGCCGGTTCGCGTCGAGCGCGGACCCCTCGCGCGGGCGGTCGTGGGGCCGACCGGTCGCGGCGGGGGCCGGTCTTGCGTTCGCGCCGATCGCGTTTAGGATTGCGGGTTCGACGGGGGCGATGGACGAGCCGACTCCGGCGAGTCCCGAAGGAAGCGAGCCCACCGGAGGCCAGCCATCGCCGTGTCACCGAGAATGCCCCGCGGTCGCGCGCCGCGGTGCGGGGGCTCCCCGCGCCCGCGTTCCGCCCCATCATTGCTACGGATGATGATGGACACGATCGCCCGGGCGGCCCTCCTCGCCGGCGTCCTGTTCGCGTCCGTCCTCGCGACGGGCTGCGCCGGCCCCGGCCGCGGCGGGCTCGAGGCCTTCCCCTTCTTCGAGTACCACGAGGACTTCGACGCCGACCGCGATGGCGACGGCGATGGCCTCCACGTCACCGTCCCGATCGCCGGCTTCAGCTGGTCGGGCCGCGTCCGCGAGCTCGAGCACGACGGCGACGGCACCGGCGAGCCCTACGAGGATCCGCGCGGCCGGCGTGACATGCACATCGTCCACCCGTTCGGCTCCTGGCAGGCCGAGGGCGGCGACGCCGACTTCCGCCTGATGCCCTTCATCCCCCAGATCGATCAGGGGCTCTTCCAGGGCGGCGACGATGCGAGCCGGGCGCTGCCGGCGGTCATCTACTACAGCAACCGCGAGGACGAGGAGACCGGCGACGACGACTGGGACGCGGGCTTCCTCCCGTTCATCCTCGCCGGTAACGACACCTCGGAGGGCGGCTACCTGACGGTGGCCCCGTTCGGCGGCACGATGAAGGGCCTCTGGGGCAAGGACGAGGCGGTCTTCATCGGCTGGCCGTTCCCGCTCTACATCTGGATGAAGGACCGCGGCTTCGAGAGCCGCCACATCATGTTCCCGTTCGTGAACCGGGTGGAGGGCGACGGCCACCGGGGCGGGCGCTTCTTCCCGTTCTTCGCCCACTACGAGCGCGACACCAAGGACGGCCGCCTCAGCTACGTCCGCAACTGGATCATGTGGCCGTTCATCACCTGGCAGACGAACAACATCGACACCAACCCCGTCGACGTCTTCTTCCTCACGCCGCTCTTCGGCCGGATCAGCTCGGAGGAGTTCACCGAGACGACGGTGCTCTTCCCGTTCTTCAAGTACCGGACGGTCCGCGACCCGGCGTCGTGGGAGCTTCGCGCGCCGTTCCCGTTCATCATGATCTCGCGGGGCTCGACCGACTGGGCCCTCCCGCAGGGGATGACCGAGAGCCGGACCGACATCTGGCCGCTCTTCGGCTACAAGACCCGGATCTACCGCGAGGCCAGCCGCGAGACCGAGCGCTGGTTCGCCCTGTGGCCGTTCGTGCGGCGCGAGTGGGAGGAGGACGAGGAGGGCCGGAGCAGCCGGTTCTTCGCGCTCCCGTTCATCTCGAGCAGCGCGCGCTGGCTCCGCGAGGATGGCGAGGGGCTCGGCGACCTGAAGGACGAGCCCGAGTGGAGCAAGTTCAAGCTCTGGCCGTTCTTCCACAACCGTGACTACAGCGACGGGTCGACCGACATCCACGCCCTCAGCCCGTTCTGGTGGGAGGACGAGATCGATCAGGGCGACGGCGGCGAGCGGATCTACTACCCGTTCTTCCGGCTGTTCCACTTCCATCGGGCGGCGCCCCAGGGCGGCGCGACCGAGGGGGCGACGACCCTGCGGCTGCTCTTCGGCGCCTACGGCGGCCACCACACGCCGGCCCAGCCGGAGCTCGACATCCCCGAGCAGGAGCGGCACAGCTACCTCTTCGGGCTCTTCCAGTATCGGCGCACCGGCGGCGAGCGCGGCATCCGCTTCGCCTGGCTGCCCGAGATCAGCTGGGGCGACGTCGACGACGTCGAGGAGTCGTCCGCGGCCGACGACGACGAGTCGCCCGAGGTCGAGACGACGACGCCCGAAGGCGAGCCGGACCCGGTCTCGCGCGCGGCGCCGGCGCTCGACGCTCCCGAGCGGGCGGGCCTCCTCGGGCCGCGGGGGCCGTCGCGCCCGCGCGCCGATCACATCGCTGCGCTTCGCACCCGGGGCGGACCATCGGGGCTCGCCGTCGCGACCCGGTGGGCCGTCGTCGACGACGCGCCCGAGACGGTGTTCTGGGAGCCGCGACGCGCGGCGAACCTCTCGGTGACCGAGATCGGCGACGTCGGTGACGATCGCCCGCCTCCAGCGGGACTCGCGACGGGGACGGATCGATGACCGGCGGCTTCGAACGAATCGGCGGTCTCCTGATCGCGATCACCGTCGGGAGCGGGTACGCGATCCGACTCCTCGGGATGAGCATCCGTCACTTCCCCGTCGACTTCATCCGGAAGTTCCGGGAGATCGTGCGGCAGGCGTTCGTCTGCGCGATCGAGAGCCTGCCCGTCACCCTGGTCGTGGCCGTCTTCAGCGGCTTCATCCTCGCCCTGTCGAGCGGTCTCGAGCTCCAGAAGTACGGCCAGGCCCAGGTCGTCGGCAGCCTCGTCGCCGTCGTCATGTGCCGCGAGTTCGCCCCGTTCATGACCGGGCTGATCTGCGCGGCGAACGTCGGCAGCGCGATGGCCGCCGAGCTCGGCACGATGAAGGTGTCCGAGGAGATCGACGCGCTCGAGGTGATGTCGATCGACCCGACCCGCTACCTCGTGTTCCCGCGCGTGATCGCGATGACGATCGCCTGTCCGCTCCTGACGGTCCTCGCCGACTGCGTCGGGATCATCGGCGGCGGCATCATCGGGGCGACCCAGCTCAACGTCTCCTGGACGATCTACTACAAGGAGGCGATCGACGTCCTGGACCTGAAGGAGATCTACACCGGCCTCATCAAGGCCGTGATCTTCGGCGCGATCATCGCGGTCGTCGCGTGCGCTCAGGGGCTGCAGGCCCGCAACGGCGCCACCGGCGTCGGCCAGGCGGTGCGGGCGAGCGTGATCGTGAGCTTCCTGTTGATCATCATCACCGGCTTCTACGGCACGAAGCTCTTCTTCGGCTAGGCGAGCATGGGCAAGAAGGACCGAGACCCGAGCATCCCCGCGATCGAGCTGATCGACCTCTGGAAAGAGCTCGGCGGCCGCCCGATCCTCCGTGGCGTGAACCTCAGGGTGATGCCCGGCGAGACGATGGTCGTGATCGGCGGCTCGGGAACCGGCAAGAGCGTCAGCCTGAAGCACATCATGGGGCTGATGGTGGCCGACAAGGGCAAGGTGCTCGTCTTCGGCGAGGAGGTCCGCCCCGATCGGCCGCAGACGCTCGCCAAGATCCGGCAGAACCTCGGCGTCCTCTTCCAGGGGGCAGCGCTCCTGAACTGGCTGAGCGTCTTCGAGAACGTCGCCCTGCCGCTCCGGGAGCTCACCAAGGAGCCCGAGAACCGGATCCGCGAGCGGGTCGAGGACAAGCTCTCCGCCCTCGGACTGATCCACGCCGCGAACCAGTTCCCGTCGTCGATCTCGGGCGGCATGCGCAAGCGCGTCGGCCTCGCCCGGGCGCTCGTGATGGAGCCCGACGTCATCCTCTACGACGAGCCGACGTCCGGCCTCGACCCGGTCGTCGCGGCGATGGTCAACGAGATGATCGTCGAGACCCAGCAGCGCTACGGCGTCGCGTCGATCTGCGTCACCCACGACATGGTGAGCGCCTACGAGATCGCCGACCGGATCACGATGCTCTATCAGGGGCAGGTGATCCACAACGGGACGCCCGACGAGACCAAGGCGACGACGAACCCGATCGTCCGCCAGTTCATCGAGGGGCGGGTGGGCGGCCCGATCGTGACGGGGCCGGCCGGCCTCGGCGGTGACCTCCGGGCGATCGAGCACGAGCGCGCGGCGAGCGACGCCTTCGAGAGTCAGGCGATCTCGAGCGCGGAGCTCGTCTCCGCCTCGAGGGAGCAGCTCGAGAAGGCGGCGTCGGAGTCGTGGAGCGCGATCAGGCCGGTCTCGGACTCGCAGCTCGAGGACGAGAGCGCGCCCGCGGTCGCCTCGGAGTCGGCGCCCATGCCGTCCCAGTCGGCCGACTTCTCGGTCGGCTCGGAGAGCGAGCCCGACCTCGACCTCTCCGAGATGAAGACCGAGCGGATGACGGTGGTGCCGCGCAACGCGCCGCCGCCCCGCCGACGCGGCGTCGCCGGGCCGCCCGACGCCCTGGAGTCCGACACGTCGAGCGCGATGGGCGACGCCCTCGACGTCAGCTCGAGCGAGTCGTTCGACGTCAGCTCGGGCGCGGTCTCGGCGGACGAGCGCATCGCGGGCGCCGCCTCCGATCCTGGCAGCGAGAGCGAGACCCACGACGACCTCCCGACCACGAGCGACGGCGCCCTGCCGATCTCGGAGGCGGGCGAGGAGAGCGAGACGAGCGACGCCCTCGCGCCCGACGCCTCGGCCTCCGGCGCATCGGCGAGCGCGAGCGAGCCGCTGGCGATGCACAGCGAGGACGGCCTCGGCGAGGACAGCGAGGACGAGCGTCCGCCGATCGAGAGCCCCGAGTTCCTCCCCGCCGCGCGCGAGGCGGAGCGGGCGGCCGCGACGAGGAAGCTCGGGAAGTCGGACGAGCTCGCCGTCGGCGACCTCAGCTCGGGCGAGTCGATCGCGCCCGACTCCTGGAGCGACGACGCGGTCGCGTCCGGAAGCTTCGGCTCCGGCGAGAACCTCGCCGCGCTCGAGAGCAGCGAAGGATACGACGCATCCGACTCGGCCGAGGAGCTCGACAGCGACGAGCTCCTCGAGAGCGACGAGCCGAGCCGGCCGAACGGACACGGATCGGCGGACGGCCGAAAGAAGTAGACGAGCGCCTCGCTTCGAGGCGACTCAGGAGGAGGTGACCATGGCGGTCGGTGCGCGCAGGGAAATCATCGTCGGGCTCTTCTTCATCATCGTGATGACGGTGCTCGGGATCTACTCGATCGCGCTCTCCGGAGTTCACCTCGCGACGAAGGACGTCCAGGTTCACTTCGACGCGGTCTCGGGCCTCCAGGTCGGCAACGTCGTCCGCGTCCGCGGCGTCGACGTCGGCAAGGTCATCGACCTGACGCCGCTGCCGAACGAGGACAAGTACCCGGCGTTCACGAGCGACCCGAAGCTGCCGAAGAAGGGCGTCGTGGCGAAGGTGTCGATCAGCGAGAGCATCAAGCTGTTCGAGGAGGCGGAGTTCTCGGTCCAGAACTTCAGCGCCCTGGGCGGCCGGTTCGTCGCGATCGACCCGGGCAACCCGCTCGAGGCCGAGAAGCCGACCGGCGACCTGGGCCCGGCCGGGGTCTTCGCCGGCCGCAACGTCGCCGGCATCTCCGAGGGCCTCTCGACGCTGGTCGACGAGAACCGCCAGAACATCACCGACACGATCGCCAACCTCGAGGAGGTCACCCGCTCGCTCACGACCACCGACGGAACCGCCGGCCTCTTCATCAACGACCCGCAGCTCTACGACAACGCCAACGAGCTCATGGTCGAGCTCAAGGGCGCGGCGAGCAACCTGAACAAGCTCACGAGCGACGAGGGGGCGCTCGGCGGGTTCCTCAACGACCAGCAGGTCTTCGACGAGCTCCGCGAGACGGTCACCTACGCGCGCAACGTGATGCGCGAGCTCGAGACGACGATGACGCGGCTCAACGCCGGCCAGGGCGCGGTCGGCGCGATGCTGAACGACCCCGACACCGAGGAGAACGTGAAGGGCCTCATCAAGGACGCCCGCGAGACGATGGCCCAGGTGAAGGAGATCGCGACGACGATCAACGACCCCGAGGCGCAGGGGCTCGTCCCGCGGCTGATCCACGACGAGAAGATGGGCCAGGACGTCGCGACGACGGTCAGCAACGTCGCCGAGCTCACCGGGCGGCTGAACTCGGGCGACTCGGCCCTCGGCGTTCTGCTGTCCGATCCGACGGCGGCGCAGAACGTGCGCAACACGCTGGCGAACCTCGACGCGGTGACCACCGGGATGGCGAACGGCGAAGGCGTCGCGGGCGTGCTCCTGTCGGACGAGGAGGTCGCCGGCCAGCTCCGCGAGACGATCACCCAGGTGCGGCGGCTGGTGATCGAGCTGCGCGAGTCGGTGGAGGACGCTCGGGAGCAGGCTCCGGTGAATGCGTTCGTCGGGGCGGTCTTCTCGGCGTTCTAGTCGTTCGGATCCACTCGGAATCGATGGGCTCGCATCGCCGTGAACCAACGGACCGGCAAGATCAATCCGCGCAATCCGCGTAGTCCGCGGTTCCCACTCGCTCGAGCGACGAACGACGGGAACCGCGGATTGCGCGGATTACGCGGAATGCACCGGGCCGCTCGATCGGTCCTGCCGAGCGCGTTCGCCCTCCTGGTGGCCTTCTCCGCGGGCTGCACCCCCGCCCAACCCCGCGACGGCGAGAGCTCCCGCCCCCCCGCCCGAACCGGAACCCGCATCACCGCCGACGACGCCCGCGGCACCCTCGAAGCCTTCCGGCGCGCCCTCTCCGCCTCCCGCGACGTCCTCCGCCTCGTCGAACGCCTCGGCGATGAGAGCGATGCGGCGGCGTCCGCCGCGGGCTCCCAGATCGCCTCCCTCGACGCGGCCCGCCGGCGCGCCACCCTCGCGAACGCCGAGCTCCGCGACGCCCTCGTCGAGCTCGAGGTGATCGAGCAGGGGGGAGCGACGACCGAGGAGTCGGGCCTCGTCGAGCTGCTCGCCCCCGTCGAGCGCGTCCTCGCGCCGCACGACTGGATCGTCTTCTACACCGGCGACGGCCCGGGCGCGCGGCGATCGCTCGGCTCGCTCGCGGTCGGCCACGTCGCGTGGCGCGAGCTCGACCGGACCCTCGACGTCGACGGCGACACGCTCCGCTACGACGTCGTCCACCTCGACGGGATCGAGATCGGCGACTTCCTCCACGAGCGGGCGGCGGCGGCGGCGGGTCCCGGCGACGCGCCGTCGATCTTCCGTCCGGCCTTCATCGACGCCTCCGCCGAGCGTCGACGCGTCATCATCGATCGGAGCGCGATCGCCGCCGTCGGCCGGGCGAGCTTCTTCCCGCGGCTCGACCGCATCCGCGCGACGGCCGAGGAGCTCGAGCGCAGCCCCGAGCGGCTGCTCGACGTGCTGACCGCGCCGGGCGTCGCGCCCGAGGTCTCCCTCGTCGATGCGCTCGGCCGCGCCGGGCACCTCTTCCGCTGGCGCTCGCTCGGTCCGCTCGTCGCCGAGCTCGACGAGCGGCGCCTCGGCCCGACCCAGCGCCTCGAGCGTTTCGTCTCGACCTACGCGCGGTTCGAGGAGGTGCGCGCCGCGGTCACCGCCGTCCTCTCGGCGCAGCTCGCCGACGCCGAGCCGACGCCCGAGGACCAGGCGGCGGTCGCCCGCGCCGCCCTGTGGGCGCAGATGGGCGCCGAGGACGGCGATCCTTGGGGCGCCGTCGCGGGGCTGCTCGCCCTCACCCGCGGCGCGCAGCTCGACCCGGCCGCCGCACGCGTCGACCCGCGAGCGCGGGCGTTCCTCGACGTCTTCGCCGAGGTGCTCGACGAGGCGGCGCGGCTCTTTCCGCGGCCTTCGGGAACATCGGAGCCGGGCGAGGGTGAACGAGAGGCGGGGGTCGACCGTCCGATTCCCGGTGTCGGCCGGCCGGCCCGAACTCTTTCCGACCTCCTTCGCCTGGACTCGGACCGGCTGCGCGGGCTAGGCTGCAAGTGGTACCGACGCGAACGCGCCGGCGTCACCAAACGAACGCACGACGAAGACCCGGACACCCCTCGAACCTCCGAGAGCGACGAAGATCGCTGACGGAGCGGGCAGGGAAGGGAGTGCTCCCGATGACCAACCACCCCCCTCGCGGACTCGCGGTCGCGGCGCTGGCTCTCGCCATCGTCCTGACCGGCGCGCTGATCGCCCCGGCCGACCCGGCCGTCGCGGACGACGCCTCCTACAAGGAGTTCAAGCGGTTCATCACGAGCCCGAACTCCTGGGAGCGCGTCAACGCGATCCGGGTGCTCGACCCGAACGAGAAGAAGGAGTTCGAGGCCCTCGAGTCCGTCCTGAACGCGGAGCAGTGGCACGTTCGGGCGGCCGCGATCGAGGTGCTCGCCGGCGTCTTCGATGAGAAGCTCATCAAGGACATGGAGAAGACGATCTCCAAGGCCAAGAGCAAGAACGCCATGGTCGCCGACGGCTTCATCCTCGCGTTCGGCAAGAAGGGCGACAAGCGTCACCTCCCCGTGATCCGCGAGGCGGTGGCGAACACGAAGCTGCCCTGGCAGGTCCGCCGCAGCGCCGCCTACGCCCTCGGCAGCCTGCCCGACCGCGAGTCGGTCGGCTCGCTCATCGAGGCGTGGAAGGCCGAGAAGAAGCTCCGCGAGAAGAAGTCGAAGAAGTGGAGCCTCCAGGTCGAGCTGCGCGTCCAGGAGTCGCTCGAGCGGATCACGAACCAGTTCCTCGGGCCGGACCCGGTCGACTGGGAGAACTACTGGATCGGCGCGAAGGACGACTTCGTCCCCGGTCGTCGTGACGAGGAAGCGGAGAAGCTCGCCGAGGAGAAGGGCTTCAAGGCGAAGGAGTACGTGACCAAGGAGCGCGGCGTCGAGCTGAACTACCGCACCCGCGGCAACGGCCCGCCCCTCTTCGTCCTCCCCGAGTACGGCTACAACCGGAGCTACCTCGAGACCTACCTCCGACCGCTCGAGGAGTACGCGCGGATCTTCTACATCGACCTCCCGGCGCCGGACAAGGTCCAGGGCGTCCAGGCGGGTCCCGGCGGCTCGCCGATCTACCCCGTCGACCAGCTCGTCGAGGCGTTCGAGGCGCTCCGCGAGGCGCAGTTCAAGGAGGCGAAGGAGGCGGGCAAGGTCGCGAAGGACAAGATCGTGATCATGGGCCACGCGATCAGCTGCTGGATCGCGATGCGCTACGCCAGCAAGTATCCGAGGAACCTCGCCGGCATGGTCCTCGTCGCCCCGTGGTCGGGCAACCAGGCCTACGGCGCCGCCCTCACCCGGATGGAGGGGATCGGCAACAAGAACAAGGACCTCGAGCTCGAGCACTACGCGCAGAGCCTGCAGATCATCGATCAGGCGGGCAACCACAAGTATCCGCTCGAGACCAAGGCCCGCGAGGAGCAGCTCGCCGTCGGCAGCCTGAAGCGGTGGAGCCTCTACTTCTACGACTACCGCGACAGCGAGCTGACGATGGTCTTCTTCGGCGGCATCGACACGACGAAGGACCCCGGCGCGGGCGGCGTCGTCCGGCGCGAGGTCGGCAGCGCGGTCGTGCCGCAGTTCGACGTCTTCAAGGAGCAGAAGACGCCCGCCCCGGTGGTGATCTTCTGCGGCAAGAACAGCGACTTCACCAACATCCAGGACTGCCAGAAGATCGAGAAGCACTACCCGAACGCCCAGCTGATCGTGATGGATCGGGTCAGCCGGATGCCGTGGATGGAGCAGAACCGGCAGTTCATCGACATCATGCGGAAGATGATGAAGTAGCCACCTTCACCGTCTCCGTGGAGAGACGCTCGTCCGACGAGCGCCGCCGCGCCGGGCCCGACCCCCGAGGGTCGCCCCGCGCGCTTCTCATCTCAT
>JAJDCQ010000236.1 GCA_029260755.1 Planctomycetota bacterium
GAGGCGACGGGAGCCAAGAGAAGGAGCGCCGGGATCGGTCCGCGACGGGGCATCATCCGAAGCTGCTCCGTGCCTCCGTGCCTCCGTGGTTCCATCTCTTCATCGACCTGAGCGAAGTTGATATGCCCTATCCGGGCTAGAACTCGGTCCGCGGGTCCAGCCGCGACTCACCCTCGATCTGGGCGTGGACCCGGTCGGCTCCTCGGCAGAACCGGCGGCAGCCGTCGCAGACGAAGAGCTCGCGGGCGATCCGCCGGAGGACCTGGACGCGCGAAGGGCTGTTCCGCCGCTGGATCCCGCCGGCTCCCCAGTAGTAAAGCTCCTCGTCGTCGGTCCGGTCGCTCGGGCTGCGGTCGGCGATGGCCTGGTCGTCGGGGGTCCTCTCCTCCCGGGGCACCCCGATGAGGTCGCGGCGCATCGGCTCGGCGCATGCGCTGCACGCGGGTCGGGCGCGGTGCCGGAGCAGGAGAGCCACGATCACGGCCGTGATTGCAAGCGCGAATCCGCCGACGGCGAGGGCGGCCTGCTGCGGGTCGGTCAGCGTTCCGACGAGCATCGCCGCGATCCCGACCCCGACGCCGATGACGCCGGCGACCCGAGCGCGACCGCGGGCCTGGACGATCGCAGCCTGGGCGTCGAGATCGTGCTTCACCGGGGCCGCCTCGTGAAGCTCGCCCACTCGCGGAGCGCGTTGGTCTCGTCGTCGCGCTCGGGCTCGGGGTAGCCCGGGAAGAGCCGGTGGAGGCAGTCGGCCGCCTGGTAGGGAGTGCTTCCCCAGGGCTCGCGGCGCTCGTCGACGCTCGCTCGACACGCCGCGCGGATGGAGCGCTGGAGGAGCCGCTCGATCTCGGGCGTGGCCGGACCGTGATCTCGGACCGCCCAGATCGAGTCGATCACGACCCCCTGATGCGGGGCGTCGATCAGGGCGCCCCGCGGACCCTCGGGATCGGGGACGAACTCGTTCACCTTCGCCCAGCGCAGGACGATCTCGAGGAGCGCGACGGCGCCGGGGGTCCCGAGCGCCAGAACACGGGCCAAGAGCTTCTCGAGGACCAGGGACGGCCAGGCCCAGCGCGACGCGTTCGATGCGATCGCCTCGAGCTCCGCGATCCAGAGGGCGAGCTGCTTTCGCTTCGAGAGGCGTCGCGCCTTCCGGTCGAGCTCCTCGAGCTCCGCGTCGTCGTGGTGGGCGTCGTCGGCCTCGGGCCAGCCCCAGGCGCCGTCGTGGTCCTCGACGGCCAGGGCGACCTCGGCCATTCGCGGAAGCGCGGCGAAGACGCCGTCCGCTTCGGCCGCCACGAGGAGGTCGCGCAGCATCTCGCCGACGCAGGCGACGAGGCTCTCCCCATCGCGGACTGTCTTGCGGCGCCCGCCCGGTCGGATGACGGCGACCGGCTTGCCCGAGGTCGCGGCGCGGAAGGCCCGCGCCCAGTGGCGGAGCGCGACCGCGTTCGGCTCGATGTGAGACTGCCACGACCCGTCGGAGCTCGCATCCCGGCGCGTGTCGAGCACGAGCGCCGCCCAGCCCGCCTGATCGAGCTGGTAGCCGAACGTGATGAGGGCGACCGGATCGGCGTCCTTCCCCGGACCCTCGTTCACGTAGACCGGGTAGTCGGCGACGCGCTCGGCGAGGTGCTCTTCGAGGAGGTCGCGATCGGCGCGCAGATCGATCGTCACCCGCGTCGTGGTGTCCGTCGTCGCGCTCTTTCGTCTGGTCATGTCGTTCGCTCCTCGGTCGTTCGTCGGCAAGCGCAGAGGGACACGTAGACGAGTGACGGGGGCGCTCGCTCAGCGCCCTCGTCGCGGACGGCGTCGCGCCCGGGCGATCCCGGCCCGGAGGGCGCGGGCGCTCGGATGCGTGGGCGCGATCTCGAGGGCGCGGCTCCAGTCGGCGATCGCGCCCTCGACGTCGCCCTTCGCGTGGCGCGCGTTTCCGCGGGCGACCCAGGCATCGAGATGGCGCGGGGCGAGCTCGATCGCGCGTCCGTGGTCGGCGATCGCGCCGTCGAGATCGCCCTTCGCCCGGCGGGCGCGCGCCCGGTTGTTCCAGGCGTGGATGTAGCGCGGGTCGGCCGCGATCGCCGCGTCGAAGTCGGCGATCGCCCCGTCGAGGTCGCCGCGCGTCTGACGAGCGTAGCCGCGGTAGCTCCACGCCTCGGCGAAGCCCGGGGCGAGCTCGATCGCCCGGTCGAGGTCCGCGATCGCCCCGTCGGTGTCGCCCCGCGCCCCGCGGGCGAACCCCCGGGCGGACCAGCTCTTCGCGATGTCGGGGCCGAGCTCGATCGCACGGTCGTAGTCGCGGATGGCGCCGTCGAGGTCGCGCTTGGCCATCCGCGCGTTGCCCCGGTTGGCCCACGCCGGCGTCATCCGCGGGTCGAGCTCGATCGCGCGGTCGAAGTCGGCGATCGCTCCGTCCGGGTCGCCCCGGGCGTATCGGACGCTGCCCCGGTTGATCCGAGCCTCGGCGTAGATCGGATCGAGCTCGACGGCCCGGTCGAGGCTCGCGAGGGCGGCGCCGAGATCGCCCCGGGCGAGCTGGGCCGTGCCGAGGTTGTTCCACACCTCGGCGAACGAGGGGTCGATCTCGAGCGCGCGCTCGAAGTCGGCGATGGCCGCGGCGTGGTCGCCGCCGTCGGCGCGCGCGCGGCCGCGCTCGTTCCAGGCCAGCGCGTCCCGGGAGTCGAGCTCGATCGCGCGGCCGAGGTCCGCGATCGCTCCCGCGAGGTCGCGACCCCGCCGCCGCTCGATGCCGCGCTCCCGATACGCCTCGGCCGTCGGGAGGCCGGGATCGCCCCGAGCGCCCGGGGCGTCCGCCGGGGAGATCGCCCGGGCCGTGACGCCGAAGGATCGGTCGAGGTCGCGCCGGAGCGGTCCGTCGAGCGCGAAGCGACCGTCGAGAAGCGCGACGATCGCTTCTCGGTCCTCGCCGAGGCGGGCCAGCGCGATCGCCGAGCTCTGCGCGCGAACCTCGTCCTGCTCGCTCGCGAGATGGAGCCGAAGCGGCGCGAGCGCTCCCTCATCGACGCCCATGTGGCCGAGCGACTCGGCGCAGAGCTTCGCGAGCCGGAGCTTGCCCGGGCCGAGCGCGCGAGCCTGGGCCGCCGCGAGGATGTGCGCGGCGCTCGGCGTCGTCGTCGCGAGGCTGTCCGGGCGCTCGCGCCGAGCCCGGAGGGTCAGGCGCTCTTCCGCGCGCGCGATCGCCATCGCGGCGAGCTCGGGGAGCCGATCACCGGGACGGAGGCGACGCCATCGCTCGACCGCCTCCGCGAGGCCGTCGATCGGGGCGGCGCCCGCGCGGGTCTCGTCGCGATCGGGCGCGGCGGCGAGGAGGAGCGCTTCGGCCGCGGCGTCGCGGAGCTCGACGGACAGCGCGGCGAGCCGGTCGCCGACGCGACGGGCCGTCTGGCGGCTCGCCCGCCGGACGAGGAGGAGAAGGGCCTCGCGCCAGCGCTCGTCGTTCTCGAGCTCGTGGGCCCGCGCCGGATCGAGGACGCGCTCGATGGCCGCGCGGTGACGCTCGAGCGTCTCGCTCCGGTCTGCCTCGAGCTCCTGGCGCGTCCGGCGGGCGTGCTCGACCTCCTGCGGGTCGGTGGCCGTCTCCTCCGCGCGACGAAGGGCCGCCGCGGCGACGGCCCACTGCTCCGATGCGCGGGCGGCCTGGGCCAGCTCGAGCGCCGCGCGGGCGGTCTCGGTTCGCGCCTCGACGTCGTCCGGGGCGAGCGCGATCCACCGGCCGCCGGCCTCGACGGCCTCGAAGCCGGCGGCGAGCATCGCCCCGTCACGGGCGGCGTCGCGGGCATGGCCAGCCTCGCCTCCGGTCGACTCGAGGAAGCGCGCCCAGGCATCGCGCGCGCGCTCCCGGGCGGCGGCGGCGAGGGCGCGTCGCTCCGCCTGCGCCGCGCGACGGGCCTGCGCGATCAGGACGCCCGGCGCGGCGAGGCCACCCACGGCGAGCGCGAGGACGAGGCTGGCGACGAGTCGATTGCGGCGGACCCAGCGCCAGGCGCGCGCGCGCGGTCCGAGCGGGCGGGCGAGGATGGCCTCGCCGTCGAGCCAGCGGCGGAGCTCCTCGGCGACCTCGGCGGCGCTCTCGTATCGCCGCTCGGGCTCCTTCTCCATGCAGCGGAGGGTGATCGTCTCCAGGTCGGGGTGGATCGACGGAGCGGTCAGCCGCGGCGACGCGGGCTCGACGGAGACGACCATCCGGAGCAGCGCCCACGACTCGTCCGCCTCGAACGGCGGGCTGCCGGTGAGCGCCTCGTAGAGGAGGACGCCGAGCGCCCAGACATCCGTCGTTCGCCCGAGCGAGCCCGTCTCGCCGCGGACCTGCTCGGGGGCCATGTAGGCCGGCGTCCCGACGATCTCGCCGCTGAGCGTCGGTCCGCGGTGGTCGACGTCGCGGGCGAGCCCGAAGTCCATCAGGTGGGCCCGGCCGTCCGCGTCGATCATCACGTTCTGCGGCTTGACGTCCCGGTGGATCAGGCCGTGGCCGTGGGCGTGATCGAGGGCGGTGGCGACCTCCCGGGCGATGGCGGCGGCCCGCCGGGGCGTCAGCCGCTCGCGGGCGAGGAGCTCGGCGAGGGACTGACCCTCGACGAGGTCCATCACGAGGAAGGGCTGCCCCTGGTGCTCGCCGACCTCGTGGATCGCGACGATACCCGGGTGATGGAGGCTCGCCACCACGCGGGCCTCGGTCACGAACCGGGCTCGGGCGCGCTCGCTCGTCAGCGCGCTCGCCGTCAGCATCTTGATCGCCACGGCCCGTCGGAGCGCCGTGTCGAAGGCGCGGAGCACGACGCCCATGCCCCCGCGGCCGAGCTCGGCGCCGAGGGCGTAGCGTCCGACGCGCCGGGTCGGGTCGGCGAGGGCGCGGCGGAGGTCGTCGGTCAGCCCCACCGCCCGCGTCGAGTCGGCCAAGGTCCGTGTCTCCCCGGTGGCATCGTGCTCGGCGGGGAACGTCACTTCAACCGGCGGCGGTCCGGAGTCGATCGGCGGCCAGCCCGCTCGCCGCCCGGGCGGCGACGATGATGGCGTGGCCGGGGTGGGTCGCCTCGAGCTCGTCCCAGAGGCGGCTCGCCTGGTCCGACGAGGCGCTCGCCGCGTCGGTCTCGCCGCGGGCTCGGGCGATCGCGGCCGAGAGGTCGAGGGCGCGCGCGAACGCGAGGCGCGCGGCGAGCACCTTCGGGTACTTCGCGACGGCCTGGTCGAGGGCGGACGTCGCCACGCCGCAGAGCGGCCGGGCTCGGTCGAGGTCGCTCGGCGCGATGATCTCGGCCCGGGTGAGGAGGGTCTGGGCGAGCGCGACGATGACGGCGGCGGAGTCCTCGGACTCCTCGGTGAGGCGCTTGCCGAACGTGATCGCGAGGGCGGAGGCGTCCGCGGCGAGCTCGTCGTCCCCCTCGAGGCGGCCGAGCCGGGCGCGGAGGGCGGTGATCGTCGCGAGGCGGCAGCCGACCTCGGGGCTCCGGCCGTTCCGGTCGGCGAGCTCGCTCAGGACGTGATACGCGAGGCGGAGCGCCTCGCGCGCGCCGTCGAGGTCGCCGGCGGCCATGAGCGCCTCGCCGAGCCGGAGGCGGGCGTCGCCGAGGGCGGGTCCGAAGTCGACGTTGCCGGGGTGCTCGGACCAGTGGGCGCCGAGGGTGTCCGACGCCTGGCGCCAGCGGGCGATGGCGTCGGCCGGCCGGCCGAGCGCGGCGTGGACCGCTCCGAGCGCGACCAGGCCGAGGCCCTGTCCGTCGCGGAGCTGCAGGGCCTTCCCCCGCTCGGCGCTCAGGCGCTCGCTCAGGGCGACGGCTCGCTCGGCCGGCCCGGCCGCGTCCTGAGGCTGCCCGAGCCGGAGATGGCAGCGCGCCAGGGTGGCCTCCGCCCGCACCAGCACGGTCGAGACCCACACGTTCCCGAGGTCGTCGTCGTGGAGCCTCGTCGCGAGCTCGACGGCCTCGACGGCCGCGTCGAGCGCATCGTCGAGGCGGCCTATGTCGGAGAACGAGTAGGCCTGCTGGGTGAGCGTCTGGGCGAGGAGGAGGCCGGCCTCGACCTTCTCGCCGAAGCTGCTCCAGACGTGGCGGGACTGGGTCGCGGAGGCGTCGAGGGCGCGCTCCATGTCGGCGTAACGACCGAGCTCCCACCAGACGAGGCCGAGGTTCGAGGTCGCCCGGGCCCAGCCGAGCCAGAGGCCGAGGTCGAACCGGTCGCGCTCGGCGAGCTCCTTGCGGAACCGCTCGCAGTCGCCGAGGTCCCGCTCCGCCTCGTCGAACCGTCCGAGGGCTCGATGGATCAGGCCGAGCACCTCGAGGGCGGCGGCGAGGACGTTCTCGAAGCCGACGCTCGAGCCCGCCTCGACCCATCGCGAGCGCAGCCGGGCGACCGAGCCCGCGACGAGCTCCTCGGCGTCGGCCGGCCGTCCGTCATCCATGAGCTGCTGGCCGAAGCTGATCGACGCGGACGCGTGCTGGAGGAGGGCGTCCTCCCGGTCGGGGTCGCGGTCGAGGGTCGCGGCGGCGATCGACCGCGCCCGGTCGAAGAGAGCGAGCGCGCCCTCCCCGTCGCCCTGGCCCGAGCGAAGGTGACCGAGGCTCACGAGGAGACCGCAGAGGCGAACCGCCGAGGTCGCGTCCTCGGGCGTGGCCAGATGGGCCGCCTCGACGAGCTCGAAGGCTTCGCGATAGGCCTCCTCGGCGGCCGGCTCGTCGCCCTCGAGCTCGTGGCGGCCGGCGATGCTCTCGAGCAGGTCGGCGAGGCTGTCGCGGTAGACGGCGCTCTCCGGGTTCAGGCGGCTCATCTCGCGGCGGAGCCGGAGCGTCTCGGCGAACCAGCCGTCGGCCAGGTCGTACCGCCCGGCGGACACCTGCGCCTCGGCGCGCGCCTGGAGGACGACGCAGGCGGCGTGGAGGAAGCCGAGGTTGCTCGGATGCTCTCGATGAACCTCGGCGAAGGCGTCGTAGGAGCGCGCGAAGGCGCCGTCGGCGTCCTCGAATCGTCCCTGAGCCTTGAGAGCGTAGGCGTGGCCGAGGTGCGCGTCGGCGATCTGGACCCGGACATCGGTCGCCTCGGGCCGCGCGTCGTCGGCGAATGCGGAGGTCGACTCGATCGCGTGCTCGAAGGAGGTGGCCGCTTCGGCGGCTTCGCCGAGCTGGTTGTGGAGGAAGCCGAGCGCGTTGAGGACGCGCGCGTTCTGCTGATTGGTCGCGGGGTCGTCTGGTCTCGCGGCGCGCACCTCGGCGGCGAGGTCGCGCGCCTCCTCGAACGCGCCGCGAGCGCCGGAGGTGTCGCCGAGGCGGGCGAGGATCCCGCCGAGCCCGCAGAGGGCGCTCACTCGCGCGATCGCGTCCGAGGCGGTCTCGACGATCTCGCGGTACGCATCCCGCGCGGCGGCGTGCCGGCCGCGGGCGTCCTCGATCCCGGCGATCGAGAGGAGCGCCCACGTTCGCTGGGTCTCGAGCTCGGAGTCGTCGCCGCCAGCGGCCTCGGCCCGCTCGCGGTCGATGATCGCGGTCGCGCTCCGCAGGTAGGGCAGGGCGGCGAGGGCCAGGCGGGTCGAGGTGATGAACTGGGCGGCCGAGAGGAGCGCCTTCGCGGAGCTGCGGCGGCCGGCCGCCTCGAACGAGGACGCCATCGCGTCTGCCGAGCGGCTCCCCTGACCGGGGACGTAGTCGCCGGCGGCGCGATCGACGAGGAACTGGGCGGCGACCGTGGTGAGCCAGGCCGGCGCGTGCTCGACGAGCGGGCCGACCCACTCGAGCCGGGCCTGGTCCGCCCAGTCTCGCAGGAGGAAGCCGAAGGCGCCGGCGTACTCGGGGAAGACGGTCACCTGCTCGGTCCGCGCCTTCCAGGCGTCGAGCGTCGCCGCGCCTTCGAGCCCGCCGACGGCGCGCGCGAGGCGCCGGTAGACGAGGAACTCGGCGACGCGCTGGTAGGTGAAGCGGTAGCCGCCGCCGTCGTCGCTGGTGCGCTTGCTGATCCAGCCCTCGCAGGCGAGCGCCTCGAGCGGGCTGAGGAGCAGCCGGACCTGGCCCGCCGTGTGGCCCTCCTCGAAGCGGCGTCGGATCCGGTTCACGTCGTCGTCGTCGAGGTCGGCGGTCGGGCGGGCGACGTCCTCGAGGAGGTGGTCGATCACCGCGTCGATCGCGCCCTCGATGCCCGGCCGCTCCCGGATCGTCGCCTCGACGTAGGAGCGGAACAGGTCCGGCGCGCCGACGACGCCGCTCGCGGGGCGGGC
Source organism: Planctomycetota bacterium (assembly GCA_029260755.1). Lineage (GTDB taxonomy): Bacteria > Planctomycetota > J058 > J058 > JAJDCQ01 > JAJDCQ01. Next base: position 8,219 of record JAJDCQ010000236.1, read on the forward strand.
GTCGAAGGCCTGCATGAAGAGGTAGAGATGGAGCGGGTTCGTCAGCAGCGTCCGGGTCGGCTCGTCGAGCTGCGCCCACGGGGTCGTGCACGCCCGGATCGGCGGGGTGACCTCGGACGAGGCCGCGAACTGGTACTTCCCGTAGACGGCCTCGGCGTGCCCGGCGCCGAACCGCTCGAGCCGCCGCACCGGCAGGCCGGCCGGCGCCGCATCGCGGACGCCCGCGGCCGTCTCGGCGTCGACGTAGGGGCGCGCCCGCTCGAGGATGCTCTGCTCCGAGGCCGCGAGCTTGCTCGACCAGACATCGAGCCACTCCTGTCGGACCGAGAGGATGATCTTGAGCCACGGGACCGACGCCGCGGCGCACACCATCTCGACCGCCTCGCGGAGACACAGCTCGGGAAACGGCGCCTCGTTCAGCGCGTCGAGGACGATGATCATCCGGCGCCCGGCGACCTGGTCGGCGCCGGCCCGCGCGTGGAGGTGGTCGATCAGCTCGCGGAAGCTCGAGAAGCCGCTCGCCGATCCGCGACCGCCGCTCTTGCCCGCCTTCAGGCCGGCGCCGCTCGTGGCGATACCGAGCCGCTCGGCCACGTCGAGGAAGAGCGACACGCCGTCGGGTCGAGGCTGGATTCCGTCGCCCCGGAGGAAGAGGACGAGGTTGCTGCTCTCCTCCCCGGGGGCGTCCTCGGGCGGTTCGAGGAGGCGGTCGACGAGGCGGGCGAGGAACGCCGTCTTCCCCGAGCCGGCCTCGCCCGCGAGGATCATCCCGTTCACGAAGAGCGGCCCGATCGGCGTCTTAGGCCAGCGCTCGCGGTCGGGGATGTCGTCGAGGAACCGGCCGACCGTCGCCTCGAGCGACTCGAAGGGCACGTAGCACTCGGGGCGGTACTTCGACGCGACGAACTGGAGCGTCCGTCGCGACGCGTCCTGGGCGCTCTCGGCGATCGTCCACGGCGCGGTGGCCGACCGGTCGAGGAAGAAGTCGATCTCGTGCGCCTCGAGGAGGGCGCGGAGGTCGTCGGAGGCCGACGCGTCGCGCCGCGTATGGCGGACGCCGAGGTAGATGACGATCGCGCGCTCGTCGTCGCCGTCGGAGCGAGTGGCCCGTCGTCCGGAGTGTCCGTCGTAGAGGTAGATCGCCTCCTGGTCGTCGATCGAGCGGAGGAGGGGGTGGAGCGGGACGGCGCGCTCGCCGTCGGGCGATGTGATGATCGCGCTCGACCGTTCGAAGGCGTCGATCCGCGCGTCGTCGAGCTCGACCATCGCGGGCGGCGTCAGGGTCGCGCCCCGGAGAGTTCGCACCTCGGCCTCGCCCGTCGACAGGAGCGTCGGGTCGTCGGTCAGCACCTCGAGCCGGTGATCGGCCAGCCAGTCGAACGCGCCGAGCGCCTCGTGGAGCACGGGAAGGTAGTGCTCGAGATGGCGGGCCGCCTCGGCCCGGTCGACGATCCCGCCGTGGGCGGTCTCGTTCCGCAGGGCGAGGATCGCGTGGAGCGGGTCGAGACGGGTACGTCCCCGCAGCGAGACCGGTCGCTCCTCGGGGCGCCGCACCGCCTCGACCGAGGCGGCCAGCGCCGGGAAGGCGGGCTCGATCCCGAGCTTGGGCAAGTGCCGCTTCAGGGCGAACAGGAGGGCGATCCAGTCGCTGAAGAACGGCGTCCGGATCGCCGCGATCGCCGTGTTGAGCGACCGGGCGGAGCTCCGGCTCACCTCCGTCGCCGCCGCGGGATCGTGGCCGAGGTACTGCGCGACGAGCGGCAGGCAGACGGTCCGGAGGAGCTGGTAGGCGGTGAAGCACAGGGCCCAGCGCCGCGTCTCGGCCGGCTCGTCCGCCTGCCCGACGATCGCGTAGGGGCTGGCGACCGGGTAGGGGAGCTCGTCCCGGAAGCGCGCGACGAGCTGGAGCTCGGGGCCTCTCATGAGGGCTCTCCGGTCGTCGGTCGACGCCGATCTCCCCGCTCGCCGCCGGGAGGAGATGATGATGATGACGATGGGGCGCGACGCGGTCCCCTGTCAAGACGAGCCAGCGCTCGGGCCCATTCCACGAGAATTCCCGTGACGCGGGCGGTCATTTCCGGCTACATTCTTCGGCTCGCGAGAAGGGAAGGCTGGCTGGAGGTCTCATGACTCGGCTGGCACTCGCGTGCTCTCTCCTCGTTTCGCTCGTTCTCCAGCTCGGTCTCACCTCGACTCCGGCGGTCGCCAACGACTACCTGAGCAGCTCGAGGTCCGACTGGTTCCGCTACTCCGACGGCGACCGCGAGGTCACCGCCCGGATCGAGCTCTCCGAGGGCGACGGCTGGCGCCTCTGGAGTGACTTCGCCGGCCTCGGCTCGAGGTGGGTCTACACCGAGCCCTCGAGCGACTGGGCCTGGCTCTGGAACCCCGACACGGGGTACGGGGAGCCGCTCGGCGACCTCGACGGGACGCTCGGCGACCGCGTCGCGACCGAGATCGACGACGCGAACACGGCCACGTTCGTGATCGCGCGGCGGAACACCCGGATCACCACGCCGGCCGGCGTGTTCCGCGGGGTGACCCGGATCGACCGGGTCGGGACGGCGGGCGACGGCGGCGTTCGCCAGGTCTGGTTCGCGAAGGGCGTCGGCGTCATCCGCTACGCGGTGCGCCTCTCGGGGCGGACGCGGACCTTCAACCTGGTCGCGGCCCGGGTCGGCGGGGCGAGCTTCCCCTCCGCCAACGCAACGCCGAGCCCGACGACCTCGACGCCGCGCCGGGCGGCCGCGCCGCCCGAGTGGGAGGAGGTCGAGGCGATCCTGTGGGGGTGCAACGACACCTACATGGTCGTCGACACCTACGCCGACGCCTTCCGCGCCCTCGACGGGCGTCGTCCGCGCGTGCTCTCGGATGTGAACGTCGACTCCGAGGTGGTCGCGTCGCAGCTCCGCTACGAGATGACCTCGCGCGGCGTCCCGCTCGACGACGTCGAGATCTTCGTGGTGGCCGTCGACTCGGTCTGGCTCCGCGACTACGGGCCGATGATCCTGCGCGACGCGAACGGCCAGCGCGCCGTCGGCGACGCCGAGTACTACTGGGACCGCCCCAACGACGACGAGTTCCCGCGCATCTACGCGTCGTTCCGCGGCTGGCCGCGCGTCGCGGTCGGGATCGGCTACGAGGGCGGAAACTTCATGAGCGACGAGCGCGGCACCGGCTTCAGCTCGAACGGCGTCCTCTGGGAGAACGAGGCGCGCCTCGGTCGGGCCGGCGTCGAGCGTGAGATCCGCAAGCTCGGCGTCGAGCGGGTCGAGTTCTTCGAGCCGCTCGTCGATGAGGCGACGACCCACATCGACATGTTCAACAAGGTCGTCGCCCCCGGCCGGGCCGTCGTCTCGAGCTACCCGACCGGCCACCGGCAGAAGCGCGTCGTCGACGCGGCCGCGGCGAAGATGCGCGCCCTCGGCTACACCGTCTCCCGGATCCGCGCGGAGTTCGAGCACGACGAGTACGCGACGTACGCCAACTCGGTCCTGGCGAACGGCGTCGCTCTCGTGCCGCAGTACGGGCACGCGAGCCGCGATCGGAACGCCCTCGAGGTGTACCGGCGGCTCGGGTTCGAGGCGCGCGGCGTCGACTGCGAGCTGCTGATCCAGTACGGCGGTGCGATCCATTGCATCTCGATGCAGGTGCCTCGCTAGGACGGGCTCGTCCACCCTCGTGCTGCCTCCGGCGGGCGGATGTTCGGATTGCGTTCGTAGTCCAGGGTTCGACGTGCTCGCCCGTGGGCGGTAGAGTGCCCGCGTGATCAGTGACCAAGTCTCCACGGGGCCCGTCCGCCAGGCCGCGCCCCCGGGCGCCGCCAACGCAGCGCCGCCGCCCCTCTCGACGCGCAAGCGAATCGCCTTCTCCCTCGTCGTCCTCGTCGTGGTGATCGGCGGAGCGGAGCTGGCGACCCGGACCTACTACCGGATGAAGACCGGCTCCTGGGAGATCCCGGACAAGTACCAAGACTGGGACGTCGCGCTCTATCAGCCGCATCCCTACGTCGGGTATCAGGTCGCCCCGGGCATCCTCCACGAGCAGGACGGCGTCGTCATCGAGTCGAACGCGCTCGGGTTTCGCGGTCCCGAGGTCGAGCTGCCGAAGCCGCCGGGCCGCGTCCGGATCGCGACGCTCGGTGGGTCGACGACGTTCAACACGAAGGTGACCCACGGCGACGCGACCTGGACCGCCCGGCTGGCGGCGCGGGCCGGAGCCCGCGGACTCGACGTCGACTGGGTGAACGGCGGCTGCCCGAACTACACGACCGCGGACAGCCTGAACAACCTCGCCTTCCGCGTCCTCGATCTCGAGCCGGACCTCGTCGTCGTCTACCACTCCTGGAACGACCTGAAGTGCGCCCAGCACCCGGGGTTCGAGAGCGACTACTCGCACTGGCGGCAGATCTACCACCGGCGCGACCCGGGACCGTTTCGGCGTCTCCTCTCCTCGAGCCTGATCGTCCGCAAGCTCGAGAGGAACGTCCGGCGGGCGCGCAGCCGTCGGGAGCTTCGCGACTCGGTCGCGGCGGAGCGGGTGGAGATGCCCGAGGCGGCGCCGCGTGCGTTCGAGAGGAACCTGCGGAGCATCGTCGCCCTCTGTCGGGCGAACGGTGTCACCGTCGCCCTCTCGACGTTCGCGAGCCGCGAGTCTCAGCTCGAGACGCCGGCGAGCTCCGACTTCCAGAGCTACTATCATCCCCACTTCGATGCGCAGCAGATGCAGGACGGGCTTCGCCTCTACGCCGAGCTCGTCCGCGAGCTCGCCCGGGAAGAGGGCGTCCTGCTGATCGACGCGCAGCGCGAGATGCCGCTCGAGCGTGATCGCGAGGAGCAGCTCTTCGCCGACTCGATCCACTTCACCAACCTCGGGGCCGACGTCCTGGCCGGCGTGATGGACGAGGCGATCGAGGCGCAGGGCGGCTGGGCGAAGCTCCGTCGGAAGACGACGACGGACGGAGACGACTGACCGTCGGTCGCTCGGTCGCCTCGGTCGGTCAGGCGACGGCGCGTCGGAGCGCTTCGAGGGCGGCTCGCTGGAGGGAGGCGGCCTCGCGAGCGAGCGCGGGATCGTCTCCGGCGGCGCCGGCGATCCGGGCGAACGCGCTCGCCTGAGCCCGCAGCGCGTCGCGCCCCGCCTCGATGGTCGCGCGGCTCTGGTCGGGGACGACGCCCGCCGCCCAGTCGCAAAACGTCGCCGCGGCCTCGCGCGCCGACGCCCATCGCGCGGCGGCGCCGCGGAGCGCGCCGTCGGCATCGCCGGCGGCGGCCACCTCGTCGGCCCAGACGGCCAGGCCCTCGGTCCCGTGACGGAGCTCGTTCTCCGCGGCGGGCATGCTCGATCCGGCACGCTCTCCCGAGAGGAGGGCGACGGCGTCCGCGATCGCCGAGCGGGCGATCTCCGCGTCGTCGGTCGGGGTGGCGGGGTCGCGGAACGTGACGACCGAGAGCCACTGGACCGGATCGGCTCGACCGAGCTCGTCCCGGGGAACGCGGTAGCTCCCCGATCCGCTCGGGTCGGGCACGAGGTACTCGAGGCGGTCGTGGTCGACGCCCGAGACCGGGCCCCAGTTCATCCAGCCGATGCCCGCGTCGCGCTGCGCGGGCGTCTTGGGGTTGACGACGAGCGCGGGGACGCCGCGGGCGACCGACGCGGCGACGGCGTCGAACGCCGCGGCGAGCGCGGCGCGTCGCTCGGCGGCGCTCGGGATCGGCCGGACCGACGGGTTGTTGGCGATCAGCTCGACGCCATCCACGTCGAGGCCGAGGCGGGCGAGGCCGCGTCCGTGGTGGTACCACTCGAGGTCACCGTAGCTCCAGACCTCGACGCCGCCGATCCCCCAGGTCGACTCGAAGCCGTGGCCGCAGATCCCGGCGAGGAGGGCCGGGCCCCACGGGCGCCCGGTGTGCCGGACGCACGCGCCGAGCGCCCGGAGGAGGCCGTTCGCGATCGTCGCGGGGACCTGGACGTCGGGCACCTGCACCACTCCGGTCGGGCTCATCGTGGAGGTCTCCCGGGCTCGCCGGTGGGCGTCGGCCCTGGCGCGAGCCCTCTCGATGAGTAGTCTGTCCTGCATGAGTCATCCCGTCACCCGACCGGTCCGATCGCGGCGGGCCGCGCCCGCGGCGACCGTCGCGCTGATCGCGACCGCGAGCCTCCTGGCGACGTCGGGGGCGCCGCGCGCGGAGGAGCCCGAGATGCCCGAGCTCGAGACGGCGACGTTCGCCCTCGGCTGATTCTGGGGACCCGACTCCCGGTTCGGGGGTCTGGACGGGGTGATCCGGACGCGGGTCGGCTACGCGGGGGGCAAGAAGGACGCGCCCACCTACCGCGACCTCGGCGATCACAGCGAGGCGATCGAGATCGACTTCGACCCGAAGAAGATCTCCTACGAGGAGCTGCTCGGCCACTTCTGGAAGGGGCACGATCCCTGCGGCGCGGCGTTCAGCCGGCAGTACCGGTCGGCCATCTTCGTCCACGACGAGGAGCAGCGACGGGTCGCCGAGCGGACGCGCGGGGCGCTCGTGGTGACCCGCGCGATCCAGACGGCGATCGAGCCGGCGACCCGCTTCTGGCTGGCGGAGCGCTACCATCAGAAGTACTACCTCCAGCAGCGGAGCTGGCTGGCCGAGCACTTCGACGCCGTCCACGACACGGCGGAGGCGTTCGTCGCCGATCCGGCCGCGACGCGCCTCAACGCGTGGATCGGCGGGCACCTCGACGCCGAGAGCCTCGAGCGCGAGCTGCCGGGCTGGAAGCTGCCGGCAGCGATCGAGGCGCGCCTTCGCGAGCAGCTCCGCGAGCGGGCCGCGCTCCCGGCGGGGGCCGGGGCCGGGCGCTGAGCCGGGGCGGCGTCACCCCGAGTCCCCCTGCCGGTCAGCGCACCGCGTGGAAGTCGGAGATGCGCGGGCTTCGCGTCTCCCACCAGTAGCGCACCGTCGAGCTCGGCCAGAGGGCGAAGTTCAGCCCGTCGTGGCGCAGATACCAGCTCTGGCAGTCGGACCACACCTTGTTCTCGAGGCGACGGCCGAGCTGGTCGTAGTAGCTCGCCAGGGCCGTCTCCTTGACCTCGAGGCTGCGGAGACCGTGCCGGCGCTGCGCTCGCATGCAGCGCATCACGTAGTCGACCTGACACTCGACCATCCACATCACCGAGTTGTGGCCGAGGCCGGTGTTGGGGCCGAGCAGGACGTAGAGGTTCGGGAAGCCGGGAACCGTCACGCCCAGATGCGCGCGCGGGGAGCGAGCCCATCGCTCGCTCAGCTCCTGGCCGCCGCGGCCGTGGACCTTCAGGGCGCCGATCCCCATCGGATCGAAGCCGGTCGCGTAGATGATCGCGTCGAGCTCGATGTCCTCGCGGTCGGTCAGCAGGCCGCGCGGCGTCTCCTCGATCAGGGGGTCGGTGACGACCCGGACGTTCTCGCGATTGAGCGCCGGGTAGTAGTCGTTCGACAGGAGGACGCGCTTGCAGCCCAGCGTGTAGTCGGGCAGGACGGCCGCGCGGGTGGTCGGATCGGTGATCTCGGTCTCGAGGCGGCGCGTCAGCCCCCACTGGAAGAGGCGGCCCATGAGGGCGCCCTTGCGGAAGACGAGGAAGAACATCGTCTCCATCCAGACGTAGATGAGCGTCCGGTAGAGGCGTTGCCAGGTCGCCGAGCGGAAGAGCCGCTTCGCCCAGCCGGGGTACTCGCCGTCGAAGCGGGGCAGGATCCAGTGGGCGGAGCGCTGGAAGACGTAGAGCTCCTTCGCGTCCGCCGCGATCTCGGGCACGAACTGGACCGCGCTGGCCGCGTTGCCGATCACGCCGATCCGCTTGCCGCGGAGGTCGACGTCGTGGTCCCACTTCGCGGAGTGGAACGAGTCGCCTTCGAACGCGCCGAGCCCGGCGAGGTCGGGGAGCTTCGGCCGGTGGAGCGCCCCGACGGCCGAGACGAGCGTCGCCGCGTCGATGACCTCGCCGTCGTCGAGCTCGACGTCCCAGCGGCAGTCGTCCTCCCGGTAGCGGGCGCTCCGAACCTCGACGCCGAAGCGGATGTGCTCGAGGAGGCCGCGGTCGTCGGTGAGCTGCTCGAGGTAGCGGAGGATCTCGGGCTGGTTCGGGTAGACGCGGCTCCAGTCGGGCTTCGGCGCGAACGAGAAGGCGTAGAGATGGCTGGGGACGTCGCAGGCGCAGCCGGGGTAGGTGTTCTCCCACCAGGTGCCGCCGAGGCGCGGCGACTTCTCGAGGATCACGAACGGGATCCCGGCCTGCTGGAGCTCGATCCCCATGCAGAGGCCGGACATGCCGGCGCCGATGATCACGACCTCGGGAGGGCGCGTCGAGCTCACGGGGCCGCCTGTCGCATGCCGCCGCGGATGGCGCCGGCCGCCGTCGCGCCGAAGTTGTCGGCGAAGAGCGGGTCGATCGGGCGGCTGTTCGGGACCGAGAGCCAGGCGCGGAGGATGTGGCGCCGGCGAGCGGGGTCGTCGTGGTCGGTGAACGCCTCGCGGCGATGGAGGATCACCCAGTTGTTCAGGAGGAGGAGGTCGCCCGGCTCCTGGCGGAAGGTGAGGTGCATCCCGTCCTCGGCGGCGATCGCCTCGATCAGGTCGAGCGCCTCGCGCTGGCGGTCGGTCAGGTCGGGAAGGTCCTCGAGAGCGTAGGCGCGATCGATCAGGACGCGCAGGAAGCTGCACGCGAAGCGGCCCTCGCAGAACGAGAAGATCGGCTGACGACACCACGGCTTCGCGTTGCCGAGGTCGACGTTGTGGCGAGCGAGGTAGAACGGCTCGCGGAGCACCTCGACGAGGTCGGGCCGGCGCTCGAGCATCGTCCGGTAGACGGCGACCGAGCTGGCGATCTGGTTCTCGCCGCCGCTCCGCGCCTGGCGGAGGCAGAGAAACGCGATCACGTCGCAGCGGTCGGTGTGAAAGCTGAGGCGCTTGCTCGTGTTCGGCCCGCGCGCGCGCGGCTGCCCGACGACGAGGCCCTCGTCGCGAACGCTGAAGATTCGCTCACCGGCGGCGCTCTGGCTGATCGGCGTGCCGACGGCGGAGACGATCGCCTCGAACATCCGGCGGCAGCTCGCCTCGTCGCGGTCCTCGACCGGGAGACCCTTGATCAGGAACGCGCCCGGGCCGTGCTCGAGCTCGTGCTGGATCCGCGCGAGGCGGGCGCCGAGCGGCGAGCCCTCGACGGTGAGGTCGATCGGCTCGGCGAGCTCGCGGAGCTCGTCGGGATCGAGTCGCTGCGGCCACTCGCTCCGGGTGAGGAGCTCGCCGCCACGCCAGGCGGCGTCGATGGAAGCGGCATCCGACGGCGAGCGACCACCGGTCATCGCGAGCCTCGTCCGGTTCGAGAGCCTCGACGCGCCGCCCCCGCGCGGCGGCGGCGGTCGCATCGTATCGTCCGGGAGGCCGTCTCGACAGCGGGAGGGTCACGCCGCCGGGTCAGCGCACCTCGAAGGGCCGCCACGGCGAGGCGGCGCCGCCCGGGTTCACGACGCGCATCTCGAACGCGCCCGGCTGCGGGTAGACGAGCATCCAGTGGGCCTCGCTCGTCGAGAGCCAGACGAGGGGAGAGGTTGCGACGGCGGCGCCGCCGCCGCGCGGGCGCAGCTCGGCGACCGCGCCGGGGACGATCCCGGCGCCGATCAGGTGGACGGCGCCGAGGAACGGGCTGGCGACCGAGGAGGGGCCCGTCACTTGCGGCGTCGGTCCGCTCGCTCCCACCGGCGGGGTCGCCGGGCCGACGGTCAGGGTGAGCTCGCCCGAGCTCCGGAGGGTCGGGTTGGTCACCTGGATCGTCACGTCGCCGGCGAACGGAGTCGCGGTGACCCACCCGACGGTGCGATCGTTCACGAAGACGAGCGGCTCGACGAGCACCGGCACGCCCGCGACGCTGACCGTCACGGCGCTCCCCGGCATGAAGTGGTCGCCGATCAGCCAGACCGTCCCGGCGAACGAGGTGTCGAGGCTCGGCGGGAACACGAGCTGGATCTCCGGGTCCTCGAGGCCGAAGAGGGCCGCCGCGCCGCCGTCGGGAACGACGACGTCGATCGGCGTGCTCGCGCTACCGTCGGGAGCGAGCGCGGTGAACGTGTAGGTCGCCGGGACGGTCAGGTAGACGTAGGTGCTCAGCAGCTCCGAGCTCACGAAGGTCGCCGGCAGCACCTTGGTCGGAATCCCGTTCACCGCGACCGAGATGATCGAGCCCGGGACGAGCCGCTCGCCGACGAAGTAGAGCGAACCATCGAAGCCGGTCTCGGGGTCGTGGGGGATCGTGCCGAAGAGCTGGGGTCCCGATGGCGGTGCGGCGGGGGAGGGAGCGGCGGCGGTCGCAGGCGGCGCGCCGGCGCCCGGAGCGGACGCGGCGCCGGCGCCCGGAGCGGTCGCGGTGCCCGCGGAGCCCGGAGTGGGTCCCGGCGGGGAGGTCGGTCCCGTCGAGGGTGTCGCCGCCGATGGCGACCCGCCTGGCGAGATCGCTGCGGGAATCGAGCCGGTCCCGCTCGGTGGCGTCTTCAGGACGTTGACGGACCCGGGCGAGGGCGGGGTCGACGCCGACGCCGGGCCGTCGTGGCGAGAGCCGGTGTCGCAGGCCGCGAGGGCCGTCAGGAACGCGGCCGTCGCGACGAGGCCGGCCCGGGAGATGGTGTGGCGAGGCATGGGGGGTCCCCTCTCGAGTGCAGTTAGTGAACGAACGAACGTTCATTATTGAGCGGTGTGATACCAGGGTGCGCGTCTCGCTGTCAACGGCAATCACGGGTCCGGGAGAGGCGGCGCGCCAGCGCGCTGATCGCTCGTGGCCGAGCGAGCGGATTTCCCGTTATCGAGTTGATGGGGGTACTCACGCGCGCTAGCCTTGCACCCGTCGACCCGAACACTCCTCGGGATTTCCCCGTGAGAGTGCGTCAAAGCCGCCCCGGCGAGCCGGTAGCCGCGCGGGATCAAGGACGGGCCCAGGTGACCATCTCGTCGGCTACGATGCCGGGTTCTCGTCCGGCCGCGACCGTGCTCGCGCCGGCCGGGCCCGAGAGCTCGAGCGCCCACCTCCGTCGGCTCGCGCCGGAGGTCCGCCGCACGCTCGAGTCGAAACGGCTCCTCTTCACCGCCACGGCCGGACGGAGCGGGACGACGTTCCTCGCCGCCCTCGCCGGTCTGCTTCCCGAGGTCGCGGCCTTCCACGAGCCGGATCCGAACTTCGCCGACGTCTTCCGCTGGATGCTCGCCGAGGGCGATGATGACCTGGCACGTCGGTGGTTGGTCGAGGTGAAGCTGCCCCGCCTCGCGCGCGTGCAGAAGCGCGTCTATCTCGAATCGAGTCACGTCTTCTGCAAGGGTTTCCTCGAGCCGTTGCTCGACCTCGGGTTCTCGCCGGCGCTCATTCTTCTTCGCCGACCGAATCGAGAGATCGCGCGGAGCATGTACGAGCTCGCGGCGATTCCGGGCCGGAGCCTCCGTGGCGACCGTTGGTACTATCGACCCGACGACCCGGGAATCCTGCCGCTGCCCGGCTGGGAGTCGCTTCACGACTACCAGCTCTGCTACTGGTACACCCTCGAGATCTCCCGCCGACAGAAGGTCTACGAGGAGCTCATCACGGCGCGCGGCGGCGAGACCCTCTCCGTGGACCTCGCCGAGCTGAATCGTCCCGAGGGGTTCGCGCGTCTCGCGCGGTTCGTCACGGGCGCCGCTCCGTCGTGGTGGAGCCGCGTACGGTTCCGGCGACTGGCGGCGCGCCCGAGGAACGTCAGGCGTCGGGCGAAGGAGCTCCGGGCAATGCCTCCGATCGGGGACCTCGATGCCCTCGAGCGGGCGGTCCACGACGCGACCGGGTTTCCGGTCGGCGGCTGAGCACGCGGCACCTCCGATGCCGACGATCAGCGTCGTCGTTCCGCTCTTCGACAAAGAGAGTCACGTCCGCCGGACGATCGACTCGGTCCTCGCGCAGACCGTCTCGGACTGGGAGATGGTCGTGGTCGACGACGGATCGACCGACGGCGGCCCAGCGATCGTCGAGAGCTACCGTGATCGCCGGATCCGGGTCTTCCATCAGGAGAACGCCGGTCCCGGAGCGGCTCGGAACCGTGGGATTCGGGAGGCGCGGGGCGAGTGGATCGCGCCGCTCGATGCCGACGACACCTTCGCGGCCACCTGGATGGAGAGGATGCTCGACTGGGCGAACGACGCGCCGACCTGCGACGCCGTCGTGTGCCTCTGGCACACCGATCCGGACGACCCCGAGAACGTGCGACGTCGATACCGAGGCAAGGGACTGCCCGAGGGGTCGTACCGCCTCGAGCCGAACGTCGAGGTTCTTCATCTGTCCCGACTGATGACGCGATTCGGCAGTCGAAACACGATGATGCGTCGCTCGTTCGTTCTCGAGGAGACGAGCGGCTTCCACGAGGGCAGCGAGCACGGCGAGGATCACTTCCTCTGGGTGCAGATCCTCCTCGGGGCGCGCGTCTACTACGGAGACGACGTGCTCGCGTTTCAGGATCTCGACGCGTCGGAGCTCTCCGCGGGACCGAAGCGGCGCGGGGTTCGCCCGCCCCCCCGACCGCTCGTCGTCGACGCCGAGGTGATCCGGACGCGGACGCCGCCTCCCTACCGCGACCTCGTCGGTCGCTGGCTCACCGCCCTCGCCCGCAAGGAGGCGTGGCTTCAGCTCGAGGCGGGTAAGCCCGATGCCGCGCGCCGCTGCATCGAGCTCTTCCCCGGCGTGATCGGCGGGACCCTCGACCGGTTCAGGTTCTCCTTCTGGATGAGGATGGCATCCGCCAACCGCGATCGGCCCGGGCCACGGTGGTCGTGGCCTCACCGCTGGGTGTACCGATGGATGCCGTGGATCCGGCCGCGCGTGATCCGGGTCTGGTCGAGCTGATGATGAGATCTCCCGCCAACATTCTCAAGCACGCCATGCGAACGCTCGGGCGCCGTCGCCGGAAGAGGAGCCCCGGCCTTCGACCCGACTTCCTGATCATCGGAACGATGAAGGGCGGAACCACCTCGCTGTTCCGCTACCTCGAGATGCACCCGGGGGTCGCCGTCTCGATGCCGAAGGAGGTTCACTTCTTCGACGACAACCACGAACGGGGAGTCGACTGGTACCTGGAGCACTTCCCCGGGCCGGGCGGAGGCGCGACGCACCGCGGCGAGGCCAGCCCCTACTACCTCTTCTGCCCGGACACGCCGGGACGCGTGCACGCGCTGCTACCCGATGTGCGCTTGATCGTGATGTTGCGGGATCCCGTCACGAGAGCGTACTCGCACTTCCATCACGAGTCGCGATTCGGTCAGGAGGATCGCACGTTCGAGGAGGCGATCGACGCGGAGCTGCGTCACGCCGCGACCGACGGCGAGGAGCCCATTCATCCTCGCCGCGATCACGCCGACGCGTCTCGCTACCTCCGCTACCTCGCTCGCGGGCTCTACGCCGAGCAGCTCGAGCGCTGGTTCGCGCTCTTCCCGCGGGAGCAGATCCTCGTGCTGCGCAGCGAGGACATGTTCTCCGACGCAGCGCCGGTCTACGCCGACGTGCTCGACTGGCTCGGCCTGCCCCCGCACGAGCTAACGAAGTTCCCGAAGCGAAATCGCGGCCGCTACGACGCGCCTCTCTCGCTGGCGACCCGCGACCGTCTCCGCGAGATATTCGCGCCCCACAACGCTCGCCTCGAGCGCCTGCTCGGGCGGAGCATGCGCTGGGGGTACGGAGGCTCGGAATCGGAGCGCCCGGGCCCGTCCGACGCCCTCAGCGCCGCGGCGACGACGTTTCCGTCGGTCGGCCCCGATGGCTCGAGCGATCACATCCGGAGGCTATCGCCCGATGTGCGCAAGAGCGTCGCGGGCAAGCGACTCATCTTCACGGTGACCACCGGTCGCAGCGGCACCGACTTCCTCGCGTCGGTCGCGCGCGTGCTCCCGGACGTGGTCTCCCTGCACGAGCCGAATCCGAGTCCCGTCGATGTCTTCCGCTGGATGCACATGGGCGATCCCGACCTCGCCCGGAGGTGGTGGATCGAGCTCAAGCTCCCGCGGATCGCGGCGCGTAAGAAGCCGGTCTACCTCGAGACGAACCACGTCTACTGCAAGGGGTTCCTCGAGCCACTCCTCGGTCTCGGGTTCACGCCGTCGCTGATTCTGCTGCGACGGGCCAACCGCTCGATTGCCAGCAGCCTCTACGAGCTTGCGACGATCCCTGGGCGCACCGTCCGGGGCGATCGCTGGTATCTCCGGCCCGACGATCCGGGCGTCCTCCCCCTGCCCGCCTGGGAGACGTTTCACGACTATCAGCTCTGCTACTGGTACACCCTCGAGATCGCGCGGCGGCAAGCCGAGTACGAAGAGCTCATCGCGGAGCGCGGAGGCGACACCCTGACCCTCGACCTCGCCGAGCTCAATTCGCCCGAGGGCTTCGACCGGCTGGCCCGCTTCGTCACGGGGTCGCCTCCGTCGAGCTGGGAAGGCGTCCGATTCCGACGCCTGGCGTCGCGTCCTCGAAACGTCCGAGACCGGGTCAAGGAGAAGCGCCGGATGCCGCCGGCCGGCGATCTCGACGCCCTCGAAAGGGCCGTCCACGAGGCGATCGGCGTCCCGGTCGTCGGCTAGCGGGACCGGACCGATGCCGAGAGTGAGTGTCATCGTCCCGCTCTACAACAAGGGCGACTTCGTCCGGCGGACGATCGACTCGGTCCTCGCGCAGACCGTCTCGGATTGGGAGATCGTCGTCGTCGACGATGGGTCGATCGACGACGGCCCGGCCACGGTCGAGAGATACGGCGACCCCCGAATCCGACTCATTCGCCAGGAGAACGCGGGTCCCGGCGCAGCCCGGAACCGTGCGATCCGGGAGGCGTACGGCGAGTGGATCGCGCCGCTCGACGCCGACGACTCCTTCGATCCCGAGTGGATGGCGACGATGCTCGGCTGGGCGGACGAGGCGCCCGATTGCGATGCGATCGTCTGCTACTGGTACACCAACCCGACTGATCGCGAGCAGGTTCGGCGGCGCTATCGAGACGCCGGCGTTCCCGAGGGGGCGTACCGACTCGAACCGGACATCGACGTCGTGACGATGTTTCGGCTGATGACGCGTTTCGGCGCTCGCAACACGATGCTGCGCCGGTCGTTCGTCCTCGAGAAGACGACCGGCTTCTACGAGCCGAAGGGGATCTACGGCGAGGATCACTACCTCTGGGCGCAGGTTCTCCTCGGCACGAAGGTCTATCTCGGCGCCGAGGTGCTGGCGTTCTGGGATCACGGAGCCGCGGAGATCTCGTTTTGGCGCAAGCGAGGCGCGCCCCCACCGGTGCGAGCCGTCGTGATCGATGGTGACGAGGTCCGGGCTCGAGCGGGGCCGCGGTACAGCGCGTTGATCGGGTCGTGGATCACGGAGCTCGCCAAGCGGGAGACCTGGCAGCACCTCCGGGCAGGCTTCCCCGACTCGGCGAGGCGCTATATTGCGCTGCATCCGGGGATCGTTCGCGGCCTCCTCGAGCGATTCCGATTCTGGTGCTGGGTGCGGATGGCGTCGTGGAACCGCGAACGTCCGGCCCGGAACTGGTCGTGGCCGTTCGGCTGGATCTTCAGGCGGCTGACCTGGCTTCGACCGCGGGTCGTCCACACCTGGCCGAGCTGAACGCTCAGTCCTCGTCGTCGAGCTCGTCGTCGCCGTCGAGCCCTCGGGCATCCTCGTCGTCGTCCTCCCCGTCCTCGTCGTCGGCCAAGGAGCGTTCCGACCTGGCCGCCGACATGATCGCCTTTCGGGCGTCGGGATCCTCTCGGAATCGTTCGCCCGAGCACCACCCGATGAGGCGCGCGCCGTCGCTCGCGAGGACGAGGTCAATCAACCGTCTCGGCGGCCAGCCGACCCGGTTGGGCTTCGCGACGATTACGAGGACTCGGTCGCGGAGCTGTCCGCCGTCGAGCGCTGCAGCGACGATTCGGTGGCCTTGCGTTGGGAAGAGAATGACGGGACGCCGGGAGCGGACGGCCGCGACGAGGCCGACTCGATACCACATGGGGCGTCGAACGTCCTGTCCGAGCGCGTCGAGCGAGACCGCCGGAGCCGCACTGAAGCCGAGCGTCGCGAGCTCTCGCTGGAGCTCGTCATCAGCCAGGCCCCCGAGGCCGAACGCGGCGCGGAGCGAGACGCCCGGAATCGGCGAAGGGACGACGAAGATCGTGGCGTCGGACTCGGCTTCGCGAGCAGCGGCGAAGAGAACCGCGGCGGCGGTTCGGTCGGGCTCATGGTGAAGGAGGAGGAGGATCGATCCGGTCGCCAGGCCGGTCTCGTCCATCCCACTCGGGAGCTCGTCGGCGCGGACCCGAATCGGATGATCGGCCGGGTCGGACGTCTCGGGAGCGATCGATGCTGGCGCGCGCTCCGCGTCCATGACGAAGCGGTGGTAGTCAGCCAGAGCCGGGGACAGCCGGGCGGCCGTCGCCGCGGCCGCTCCGAGGCGTCTGAAGTTCTGAAGGAGGAGCCACGTCCCGACGAGGAGCGCGCTGGCCGTCCAGACTTCGCCAAGGATGATCTCGCGCGACGGCCCGCTGAGGAGCACGACCACGATCGGGATCGTGATCGCGGCGAGAACGCTCGAAGCGAGGCGGCTCGTGCTCCGAGCCAGGATCCGGGCGAAGAAGGCCCCGTCGCGACGCTCGGCGGCGCCGCCGGGCGGGTGTCCGAGTCGCTCGGCGGGCATCGGCGCCGCGCTGGTTCGGGCGAGCCCGGAGAGGGCTCGAAGCTCTCGTCCGGCTCGTGACGTCTCCTCGTCGAACTCGCGCGTCGCGGCCGCGGTCCGATGCGTGATCTGGAGATGGACGAGGAACAGGGCCGCGGCCAGCGGAGCGATGGCGAGCGCGAGGGTCGGGCTGATCACGGCGAGGGCGACGCCGTAGAAGATGACGAGAAGGGTCGGCTCCACTGCGGCAAGGGTCACCACGAGAAGCCGACCGCAGAGTCGCGCCTCCGTCCTGAAGTCGCGTCGACCCGGGCGAGTGAGCAGGGCGAGGCTGGCCTGCGGGCTGGCCGGGTGGGGCAGGCGACTGATGAGTGAGAGGGCGCGGCTGCGGCACGTCTCGCCGTACTGACGTCGGAGACCGATGGAGATCGTGCTCGCGACGTAGGAGAGGACGCCCGATGTCAGCAGGAGGAGGGCCGCGGCGATCGCGATCGCCGCGGCCAGACGCCCGTCCGCCGGCAGCGTCTGCCCGGCAATCACGATGGGGCCGCTCGCTTCGAGGGCACGGGCGTAGACGACGACGAGGCTGAAGGCGGCTCCTTGTGCGACGACGGCTACCGGCGCTGCGACGAGGGAGGCGAGCACCGAGCCGCGCCGACTCCAGAGCGCGTCAGCGACGAGCCACCACAGGAGCCTGAACCGTCCGGCGCGCGGTGGCGTCTCGCTCTGCGCCTTGGCGCCGACCGTCGGAGACGTCTCGCGGCCCTCGGCGAGGGTGGGGGCGGTCACTCGATCTCGATGCAGACGAGCTCGCCCTGGGGGCTCCGGCAGAAGAGGCGGCCGTGCGCCATCACGGGCGCCGACCAGCAGCCGCGGGCGCGGAGGACCTTCTTCTTCAGGACGGGCTTGAAGCCCTTCTCGCTCGCGGGGGCCATCATGAGGTCGCCGCCGTCGGAGAGGACGATGAGCTTGTCGCCGGCCCGGATCAGGGCGCCCTTGCCGCTCGCCCGCTCCGACCACATCGTCTTGCCGTCGCTCACCCGGAGGCAGCGGAGCACGGCGTCGTCGATGCCGTAGATGTAATCGCCCACCCGGACGCACGTCGCCATGTGGTTGCGCATGTTCTTGTTGCGCCAGGCCTCGGTCAGCGTCTTCCCGTCGAACTTCACGAGAGCGCAGCCGGTGTTGTAGCCCGACGAGATGAAGATCTCGGAGCCATCCTCGGAGACGAGCGGCGTGGCGGCGTTGACGTCGTAGTCGGTCTTCCAGTTGAAGCTCGCGACCTGGTTCCCGTCGCTCGGGTTCAGGATGATGAGGCCGCGCGCGGGGAAGACGGCGATGAACTTCTTGCCATCGCGCTCGAACGCGACCGGCGACGAGTAGCCGGCGCCGTAGTTGGTCGTCTTCCAGATCGCCTTGCCGGTCTTGACGTCGAACGCCGCGATGACGCCGACATCGACGATGACGGCGTTGCCCAGGACGAGCGGCGAGCCGGAGAAGCCCCACTGGGGAACGCGCGCGCCGAGCTGGCTACCGAGGTCGGCGTTCCAGAGAACCTTACCCTTCTTCGCGTCGAAGGCGTGGAGCTGCGCCTCGCGGCTGATGGTGAAGAGCCGGCCGTCGGCGAGGCTCGGCGTGCCCGAGGGGCCGCCGGCGTTCATGTTGTCGTAGATCTTGCACGGGTAGCCGTACTGCCAGATGGCCTTGCCCTTCTTGGCATCGAAGCAGACGACGATGTCGTTACCCTTGTTGTAGCCCATCGTGTAGACGCGGTCGTCGGTCGCGACGGCCGTCGCGTAGCCGTTGCCGACGCCCTTCGACCAGCGAGGCTTCAGCTTGACCTTGGGCCACTTGGCGAAGACCTCGCCGGGGACGTTGCCATCGCGGGACGGGCCGAGCCATTGGGCCCAGTCGCCCTCGTCCGCGCGTGCGCCGGCGGTGATGCCGAGACCCAGGATGACGGCGACGGCGAGGGCGGGAAGCGAACGCGGAGCGCGCATGGAAATCTCTCCTCGTGGGGCGGACAGGCCTACCGAGTGCCCTCCCAGCGTGCGCGAAGATCGGCCGGACGTCCAGAGGCCGGTCGGGCCCGGAGCGGCCGACGGCTCGTGGGAACGGGGCCGCCGCGGCTATGATGGCTGGCGTGAAGCACGCCCTCCCGCCGCCGAGCCAACGGGTGTTCGCCCTCCGCGCCCTCAAGACCCTGGCGCTCGCCGACGGCGAGCTCCATCCGCAGGAGCGGCGCCTCCTCGAGATCGCGGCGGACGCGATGGGGTTCTGCGAAGGCATCGAGAGCCTCGAGCCGATCGAGCCGGTCGCCCTCGCCGAGGGCCTGACCGACCTCGAGGCGCGTGTGTCGCTCATGCAGCGTCTCGTGATCCTCTCGACCCTCGACGCCGAGGTGAGCGAGGCGGAAGTGGACCTCCTCGAGCGCTTCGGCGACGCGCTCGGCGTCGACGAGCGCGCCGTCCACAACCTACGTCAGCTCGTGGAGGGTCACGTCTTCCGGATGGCGTTCGATCTGGGCCGCCGGTCGTTCCTGCCGACGAAGCTGAGATCGATCTGGAGCGAGCGCGGGCTCACGGGGTTGTGGGAGCTCGCCAAGCCGATGCTCGGCGTGCCCGACCCCGAGCTGGCCGCGCGGTTCGAGGCGCTCGGCGCGTTGCCCGGCGACACGTTCGGCTACGCCCTCTTCCATCAGTTCGTCGACAACGGGTTCGCCTACCCGGGGCAACGCTTCGGCGGAGCCGACTCGATCCTGTTCCACGATGCCGGTCACGTCCTCGCCGGCTACGACACCTCGCCCGCGGGCGAGCTGAAGGTGGCCGGCTTCCAGGCGGGCTACATGGACGAGGACGGCCTGGCGATGTTCCTGATGATCGCGTCCCTGTTCCAGCTCGGGATCGAGGAGCTCGCCCGCGCCCGCCGGGTGAAGGCGGAGAAGGGGATGCTCGACGTCGACTCGTTCCGCGAGGCATACGCGCGCGGAAGGGCGATGAACACGAACCTGCTGACCTGGGACCCGTGGCCGTCGCTCGAGCGACCCCTCGAGGAGGTCCGCGCGGAGCTCGGCGTGCCGCCGCTGGCGGCCGAGTAGACGGCGGTGGGCGGGCGTTCGCCTCTCAGGAGCCCTTGTTCTTCTTCTTCTCCTTCTTCTGCTTGCGCTTCTCCTTGGGGTTCAGTTTGGGCTTCTTCTGCGGCTCCCGCTTCTTGTCCTTGTTTCCCTTACCCATGTTTCTTCTCCCGCTGCTGGCCTGGAGGACCGCCGCGTCGATCGAGGAACGACGAGAGCGGACTTCCCGAGAACATCAACGTAACGGACGACGACGCGGAACACCAACTCCAGCCATCGCTAGGAGCTGCACGAGAGCATGGAGCAGCCGGGCCGGTTGCGGGCCCAGTCGGGGCGCTTGGCCGCGTAGACCGCCTCCTCCTCGGGCTGCTCGTCGTACGGGCGCCGCATGATGTCGAGGAGCTTGCGGACGCGGGTCGGGTCGCCGTTCTCGGCGTCGTCGATGGCGAGCTGGGCGAGGCAGTTCCGGAGGACGAACTTCGGGTTGACCGCGTTCATCGCCGCGCGGCGGGCCGCGTCGGGGCGCCCCTCGGACCGGGCGCGGGCCGCCCAGCGGTCGACCCACGCGACGAGGGCGGCCCGCACCTCCTCGGTCGGCCCCGCCGCGTAGTAGGCGTCGAGGAGCGGGGCGATCCGCTCCGCGCCGGCGACACCCTCGGCGGTCGGGACCTCGGCGAGGCGCCGGTAGAAGATCGTCATGTCGGTCTCGGCGCGGACGAGGAGCCTCATGAGCTCGTCGACGAGCTCGTCATCGTCGTCGCGGGGCTCCGCCAGGCCGAGCTTGTCGTTCATCATCCGGCGGTGCCCCGCCTCGAACGTCGCGCCGTACACCCCCAGGGCGTCCTCGAGCGGGCTCGGGTCGCCGATGAGGGGGACGATCGCCTGCGCGAACCGGACCAGGTTCCACAGCGCGATCCCCGGCTGCTTGCCGTAGGCGTAGCGGCGGCCCTCGGCGTCGGTCGTGTTGGGCGTCCAGCCGGGGTCGAAGTCGTCGAGCCAGCCGTAGGGGCCGTAGTCGATCGTGAGGCCGAGGATCGACATGTTGTCGGTGTTCATGACGCCGTGGACGAAGCCGACCCGCATCCAGTGGACGATCATCTCGGCCGTTGTCCGGGCCACCTCGCGGAGCCAGGCGACGTAGGTGTCCGCGCCGGGCGCGCCGTCTCGGCCATCGAGCAGGTGCGGGAAGTGGGTCCGCAGGGTGTAGTCGGCGAGCGACCGGAGCAGGCCGTGCTCGTCGCGCGCGGCGAAGATCTCGTAGCTGCCGAAGCGCAGGAACGAGGGCGACACGCGGCAGACGATCGCGCCCGGCTCGGGCCGCGGGTTGCCGTCGTAGAGCATGTCGCGGATCACCTCGTCCCCGGTCGTGACGAGGGAGAGGGCGCGGGTCGTCGGCACGCCGAGGTGGTGCATCGCCTCGCTGCAGAGGAACTCGCGGATGCTCGAGCGGAGGACGGCCCGCCCGTCACCCATCCGCGAGTAGGGCGTCCGGCCCGCGCCCTTGAGCTGGAGCTCCCAGCGCTCTCCGGTGGCGTTGACGACCTCGCCGAGCGAGATCGCGCGGCCGTCGCCGAGCTGCCCCGCCCAGTGGCCGAACTGATGCCCGCCGTAGCAGGCCGCCGTCGGCACCATGCCGGGCGCGAGGTCGTTGCCCGCGAAGACCGCCGCGAACTCGGCGGAGAGGCAATCCTCGTCGGTCAGCCCGATCAGCGCGGCCACCTCGGCGGCGTGGGCGACGAGCTCGGGGCCGGCCACGGGCGTCGGGGAGACGTTCGACCAGCACGCGCCGCGCACGTGGCGGGGGACGTTCCGGTCGTCGTCGTCACCGGGCAGCTCCCGGATGAAGCTGTTGTCGAGCTCGAGGGTCAGCGCGGACACGGGGCGTCCCTTCGCGGGTGGGTCGATGCGGAATCGGAGGAGCGATCGGGGCCGCGGCGATCCGCAAGCACAGTCTAGCCGCTTCGAGCCCCCGCGCGACTCCCCAGGCGACGTGCACGATCGGATCCGCTTCCGTATCGGATCCGATACGAGCGCGACCGACGACCGCGCCCAGCCGCCCGAAGACGGGGCCTCGCCCGGTCGGCGCGTCCTTTGCGAGGTCGATCTCGACGAAGGGAATCCAACCGAAAGAGGTCACGACATGATCACCAAGAGAGCGCTCACCCTCACCGCCGTCCTCGGCATCGCCACGGCGTCGCTCGTCGCCGGAGCCGGCGTGCTTCACGCCGGGGACCCCGATGACGACGCGCTCGTGCGCGGCGTCGTCGATCTCCACGTTCGCGGCATCGTCGAGAGCGACGAGGCGTTGCTCCGCCAGGCCTGGGATGTGGAGGCGGCCGACATCAAGCGGATCGGTCCAGACGAAGCCGGCGCGGAGTCGGTCAGCGCGAAGCCGATCACCGACGCCTTCGCCCTGTGGACCGCGAAGCGCACCGCGGGAACGACCGCGCGGATCACCGAGGTCGACGTCCTCGCCGGCCGGATCGCCACGGTCGAGCTCGAGCTGACCTGGAATGGATCGCGCTACGTGGACCTGTTGACGCTCCTCAAGGTCGGCGACCGATGGCGGATCGTCGCCAAGGTCTACGTCGAGCGGGACGCGAGCCCGAGGCGAGCGGCGGGCGGATACGGAGGCTAGCGAGCCTCGAAGACGGAGCTTCACTCGGTGGCTGGCGCTGGCGTCCTTCGCCCGACACGATGAGTCGGAGCCTGGAGGAGCGACAAGGTGAACGGACGCGCGCTGGTCTTCTCGTCGGTCTTCGTCGCCGCGTCCGTCGCCGGCCTCGGCTGCGAGAGCGGCCCGGCCGAGCGACGGCCCCCTCGCCGCCCGCGGCCCCACGAGATCCACCCCGAACAAGAGGATCCGCTCCTCTCCGGACGGGCGCGGGCGAACGACGCGCCGGGTGGCGAGGACCGCTGGTCGATGGACGCGATGCTGCGGTCGGGCGACCCGGATCGGCCGAACGTGATGGTCGAGCTCGCCGTCGTCGATCAGACCCAGGCGCGTCGCCTCGACGTCGGCGTCTCGGTGAGCGGCTCGTTCGTCCACGGCGTCGTGGCCCTCGGCGGAAGCGTACGCGCGGGCTCGAACCGGTCCCGGGCGCGAACCTCGAGCTCGACCTTCGTCGTCGTCCAGGCGGGCTCGTGGGGCTCGATCAGCCTGACCGACGATGCGCGCAGCCTCTGTGGGCCCTGGGCGGGGATCCAGGTCGGCGTTCTGGGGATCCGCGCCGACGGGACGATCGAGGTCGAGCTGGCGCCGTATGTGAGCCCGACGTCCCGGCGCGGCGAGCAGCTCCGCGGCGCGACGCGGGTCCGCCTTCCGTCTGGCGCCTCGATGGTGATCGGCGGGTTCGAGCAGTCGGAGTCGCGCTCGACGTCGGGCTGGGGCCACACCCGCGAGCACGAGTCGAGCCGCCGCCTCATCGCCGTGCTGACCGTACGGATCATCGGCTGAGGCCGTCCCTGATGGCCGCGGACCAGGCGACCGAGTGTCCGGAGGAATCGGAGAGGGGCGCGGGATGACCGGACGAGGTCCGAGTCAGCCGATCAGGCGTCGCCTGGGGCGCTTCGAGATCGTTCGCGAGCTCGGGCGGGGCGGCATGGGCGTGGTCTACGTGGCTCGCCACCCCGACCTCGACCGGCTCGTCGTGCTCAAGGTGCTCCTCGGCGACGCCGCGAGCGACCCCGAGCGGGTCGAGCGCTTCGGTCGCGAGGCTCGCGCGGTGGCGCGGCTTCGTCACCCGGGGATCGTGTCGGTGCACGACGCGGGCGTGGCCGAGGGCGGCGAGCCCTACATCGTGATGGATCTGGTCGAGGGCGAGTCGCTCGCGGCGAGATTGAAGGGCGGCGGACCGCTGGCGCCGACGGACGCGGCGGACGTCGCGCTGAAGCTCGCCCGGGCGCTGGCCGTCGCGCACGACAACGGCGTACTCCATCGCGACATCAAGCCGGCGAACGTCCTCATCGCGCGGGAGACGGGCGAGCCCGTCCTGCTCGACTTCGGGCTCGCCAAGGATCTCGGGCGAGGGGCGGCCCGGCAGCTGACGGTGACCGGGCAGATGCTCGGCACGATCGACTACATGTCTACGACGCGAGCGTCGCGCGGGTCGCGAACCGCGCCAAGATTCCCCGAGGTCGCGACTCGGACTACTGCATCGGCTTCCGGATCCTCATCGAGGATGCGTCGCCGTGAGCTCGCGGGGCCGGCCTTCGTCCGGGGTCGAGGTGGATTGAGGCGCGCTACGGGTTCGCGAGCTCGACCAGCTCGGCGGTGAGCGTCTCGGGCTCGGAGAGGGACCGGATCCTCTCCGAGAGGTCGTGGTTGATGCGCCGCTTGGTCGCCGCGTAGGCGCCGAGGTTGATGGTGAGGAGTCGCGAGGCGGCGGCCTCGGTCACGGCGTCCAGGTCGTCGGCCGCGACCGCGCGGTCGACGTATCCGGCGGCGATCGCGTCCTCCGGGTCGAAGAGTCTGCCGGTCGCGATGTGGGCGAACGCCGGGGGGCTCAACCGGTGCTTCGCGAGCGCCAGGGCGAAGCGCGGCACGGTCAGGCCGATCGCCGCCTCGTTCATGCCGATCCTGAAGTCCCCTCGAGCGGCGTATCGCTCGTCGGCAGCCATCATCAGGAACGCACCCATCGGGTAGGCGTGTCCGGCGCAGGCCACGACGATCGGGTGCGGGTGCTCGAGCATGCTCAGGATGGCCTTCATCCCGGCGCCCAGCATGCGGACGCAGGGCTCGAGGCCCGCGCTGAACGTCGGCATGTCGAAGCCGGCCGAGAAGATCCCGGGGCGGCCGCGGAGGATCGTCACGCGGGCGCCGGCCCCGGCCTCCTCGAGGCGACCGCAGATCTCCTCGAGCATCTCGGCGGACATGGCGTTCACCTTGCCGTCGTCGATCGTGATGCGGGCCACGTCGGCCTCGATGTGCAGCTCGGTTCGCATGGTCGGGCTCCTCCGTTCTCGAACTAGACCGATCACTATAATTTCCATGATATAGACCGATCGTTATAATGCAAGACACGGAGGCCGAGGCGCGCCATGCCGAATGCCCAGCAGCACAAGGAGAGCCTGGTCCGCACCGCCATGCGCCTGTTTCGAAGGCAGGGCTACGCGTCGACCGGGCTGCAGCAGATCCTGGCCGAGAGCGGCGCGCCCAAGGGCTCGCTCTACCACTACTTTCCCGGCGGCAAGGAGGCGCTGGGCGAGGCCGCCGTCACGCTCGCCGGGGAGCTGATCGGCGAGATGCTGCGCGGTCTCGCCGAGAAGCACCCCGACCACCCGAAGGCCTTCGTCGCGGGCTACTGCAAGGTGATGGCCGGCTGGATGAAGGAGTCGGGCTTCCGGTCGGGATGCCCGATCGCCACCACGATCCTGGAGACGGTGCCGGGCTCGGCGGCGATGACGGCGGTCGGAGCCGGCGTGCTCGACGCCTGGATCGAGATCATCGCGGGCGTCTTCACCGCCTCGGGCTCGCGCCGGCGGGAGGCGCGGTCGCGGGCCCAGCTCCTCCTCGCGACGATGGAGGGCGCCCTCATCCTCGCGCGGGTGCGCGGCTCGGCCCGCCCGATCCTCGACATCGCCCGCCTCTTCTGAGCCCGGCGGCGTTCATCCGCGTGGCCGATCGCGCCGGAGGCGTGGCGCGATGCCCCGTCCGGGCGCCGATCCGTCCCCGGCGCGTCGGGACCTCACGCCGCGCGCCCATCTTTGCGTGTCGTCGGCCAGGCACCGACCGACCCGCAGCAGCAGGTGAGGGCGAACCCATGACTCGAATCCGACTGGCCCCCGACGACGGCAAGGCGATCAACCTGAACTGGCGGGACCGGTTCGTGGCGACGGACATCCTGCGCGACGCGTACGTGCGGTACGAGGAGAGCCTGAACCCGTCCGCGCCGCCGTTCGTGACCCTCGACGACGGGCTCGAGCTCGGGATCGTGCACAGCGACGTCCCCGCGATCGCCCGGGCGATCTCCTCGATGCTCACCTGCTCGCTCGAGGACGCGAAGAACGAGAACGGCGGGCACCTCCCGTCGGCGGTCGTCGAGCGGGTGCAGCTCGAGATCATCTCGCCCTGGGGCGTGGCCAACCTCTGGGGGCAGACCGGGCATCGCTTCGTCCTGTCGCGGTCGGGCGGCGGCGGGCGGAGCGAGATCCTCGCGACGATCCTCGTCGGCCAGAGCCGGCAGACGATCTTCTTCCTGACCGGTCGCTACAACAACCTGCGCCACTCCACCGTCGAGGAGGAGGTCGACTTCGACCAGCCCGCCGGCGACGACCCCGACCAGAGGTGGTTCGACCTGTTCGCCTTCCCCGAGATCGAGCGGTTCAAGCCGTGGGGATACCACCACATCGCGAATTTCGTCGTCGCCAAGGGGCACCGCGGCGAGCGCCTCTCGCGGCGGCTGCTCGAGGGGATCATAGAGCGCTACGCGAAGGACCACCTCGACGCGAACGAGCGGCCGATCGAGCACGGCCAGCACCTGCTCTGCGGGCGGGGGTTCTGGCAGATCGGCGACCCGCCCTGGCTGACGCGGATGGAGCGGCTCGGGTTCTATCTGCGGTGGGGGGCCGAGAGCTTCTTCATCGAGAAGCCGTGGGCGCCGCTGCCGGCGGTCTTCGACGGAGACCGCAAGATCGGGAACCTCGAGTACAACCGCTCGTTCGGGCTGCCCGAGCGCTACCAGGGCCCGCGGCCCACCGTCGCGTCGGACGAGCATCTGCTCGAGCGCCTGCCGGAGGTGATCGCCCTGTCGGAGGACCCGAACGCCAAGCTGCAGTACTTCCAGACGATGTTCGACTTCTGCTGATGGAGACCTACCTTCGCGAGCCACGCTCGGTCGAGACCCAGCGGCTCTTGCCCTTCACCGGCGAGGGCGCCTACCACGGAGCGACGAAGCGGAGGGGCGAGCCCGCCGCGTCGTCCGCGTCGCGCGCCGCCGAGGGCCCGCCGCCGGTCGAGGAGATGCGCCCCCGGACCCTCGAGGCCTACGCGGCGAGCGGCCGGCGGACGATCGCGTCGTTCGAGGCGACCTTTCCGAACCTGTACGACCTGAAGGCCGAGCTCGGCGAGCCGGACCAGGACGAGATCCGCGACGACGGCGTCACCTTCTGCTGGTGCCCGTTCGAGCTCGCCCTGCGCGAGGCCGGCCCGCTCGTGAAGCGCGTCCTCGAGGCGATGCGACCGCACCTTCACGGCGACAAGCGGTACACCTACGTCGACGCGAAGATCCAGTACTTCGCGAAGGGCGACCTCGCCGTCGACAGCCAGCTCTGGCACGTCGACGGCTCGATCGCCGCCCGCGACGAGCGCGTCCGGGCGCTCGGGCACCCGATCCTGCACGACCTGCGGGCGCGCCACGAGGCGCCGGAGCGGACGCCTCACTACCTCTCGTACCAGTCGTCGACCCACTGCGCGACGCTCTTCGCGACCGAGCCAGTGACGGTGACGCTCCCCGAGCTGATCCCGAGCTTCGACGTGCTCCACGACGCGGTCGCCGCCCGCGACCCGCGCGCCGGGCACCAGCCGGCGGGGTCGATCGTCGCCTTCGACGGGTTCTCGCTGCACCGCCCGGTCCCCGCCGAGGACGACGGGTGGCGCCTCTGGGTGCGGGGCATCGAGACCGACCGCGAGGTGAGGCTCAGCAACTCCATCATCGAGTGCTACGGGACGGTCTTCCGACCCTGATCCGTCCGCGATGTCGATCGCGTCCGCAACCGGCAGTCCGTCAGCCTACCGGCGCTTCTTCGCCTCTGCCTCGTTCTGCTCGATCTGGAGCAACGTCGTCTGGGCGAAGACCGACAACTGTCTGTCCTTGCTCTTCGCGGCGCGCTTCAGAGCACGGACGGCCGGCTTGCCGATCTCGATGAGCGCCTTCCTCGCGAAGCTGTAGCGCGCCGCATCGCCGAGGGCGGCGACCAGGGGGTCGATGGCGGGCTTCCCGATCGCCACGAGAGCCTTCTTCGCCGCCTCTTGGACCGCGCTCTGCCCGGCGAGGCTCTCGACGAGCGTGTCGACCGCCTCGGCGGGCGGGTCGGTCATCTCGGCGACGTGACGCGCCGCAATCCCCCGGATCTTCGGATCCCAGTGCTGGAGGGCGCCGATGATCTCCCGCGCCGCGGGCTCGCCGATCCGTGCGAGCGCGCCGAGGGCGTGGCTCGGGGTCCGCTCCTCCTTCATCATGAGCGCCTCGGCGAGCGGCTCGACGCCGTCGGCGCCCTCGCGTTCGAGCTCGATGATGGCGTGGTAGCGGAGCTTCCGGTCCGCGAGCGCCTCCCGGAGGGCGTCGATCCGCGTCGGACCCCGCCCGAGCGCGTGGGCCGCGACGACCGAGAGGACCGGGTCGTCGCCGTCGGCCAGTCCCTCCAGCGCCCCGGACGAGAGGCCGATCCGCGCGAGACTGACCGCCGCATGGAAGCGAACCGAACGCTCCGAGTCGGCCAGGCACGTCGCGAGGGCGGCCTCGTGGCTCGCGTCGCCGAGCGCACCCAGAACGTAGGTCGCCACCTGCCGAACGCCGACCTCCTCGTCGGTCAGCTTCGCCGCGATCGCGGGAGCGGCCCTCTTCCCCTCCTCGCCCCGGAGAGCGAGCTCCCTCATCGCCGGAACGGCGACCCGCCAGGTGTCGCCGGTCTTCACCCGCTCGATGAGCTCGTCGATCGTCGGCTCGTCCGCCCGCGCAGGGGACACCGCCATCGCGAGCGCCAAGAGCAGCGTCGCCAAGCCAGCGCCCGAGCAGCGTCGTCCAGTGATGATCAGCCGCATGGTCTCTCCTCTCCAGTCAATCGATGAAAAGCCTGCCACGCCTCCGCGAGGGGAAGCCCCATTGAATCGAAGTCAGGCGGCGCTCGCCAGCGTCACAGCTCCGCGGCGGGGGTCTCGGGCTCCGCGGTGGCGCCTCTGGGTGCGCTGCATCACCTCGGCGCGTCGCGCGGGGTCGCGGACGGCTCGAGGGCGTCGAGGGCGCGGCGCGCCCGCTCGACCCGCGCGGCCTCCTCCGCCGCCTCGTCTGCGCGCTCGAGCGACGAGAAGATCGCGCGGCGCCGGCCGCGCAGCGCGATCTCCTCCTCGAGGCGCCGGCGCCGGCTCCGGGGGAGGAGCGGGTCGATCGCGAGGCACTCGGCGACGGCCGTGTCGAGGTCGGCGAGGGCGCCCTCGAGGTCGCCGTGCCGTTCGCGGTGGCCGGCCCGCGCCGCGTAGACCTCGCCGATCGTGAACCAGTCCTGCTCGCAGCCGAGCTGGATGATCGCATCGATGGCCCCGCCCCGCTCGACCCGTCGGAGGGCGAGGTCGAGGAGCCGGCGGACCGGCTCGTCGGGACCGCAGCACGTGCCCGCCTCGGTGTGGAGCTCGACGAGGCGGGCGATGCGGGCGAGGAGCGGAGCCCAGCCGGCGAGCTCGATGCTGGGCGCCCCGCCCCGCGCCAGCAGGTCGCGGAGCCGCGGCGCGACGGCCACCTGGACGCGCGCGGCCTCGTCGATGAGATCGGTCGCCCGCGCGATGGCGCCCTCCTCCTCGGGGAACTTCCCGACCAGGATCGCGACCAGCTCGGCGGCGATCCGCGGCCAGCGCGCCGCGTCGGGGCGGAGCCGGTCGAGCTCGAGGGCGCGCTCGAGGTGTCGCCGGGCCGACTCGACGCGCCCGAGGCGGCGCCACCACAGGCCGATCTGCAGGTGCAGCCACGCCTGCTCGGCTTCCCCGCCGCGGGCGGCTGCCGCCTCGACGGCCTCGACCAGGGGGAGCTGGTGCGCCCTGACGGCGTCCGGCTCGCCCAGCTGCATCTCGGGGGCGAACGCGAGCACCTCGCACACGACGAGGATCCGGCCGAGGTTCGGCGGCCCGCTCGTCCGCGCCACCTCGGCGGCGCCGATGGCGGCGACGCGCTCGACGCCGAGGTCGGCGAGAACGTCGCGGCCGAAGTTCGATGTGAACGGGATCAGGCCGTGGCGCGAGAGCACGGCGATCACGAGCACCCGCAGCTCGGCGTTCCCGGGCGTGGAGATCTCGTGATCGAACCCGATCGCGCCGGGGGCGAGCGCCTGGAGGGACACGGCCTGCTCGCCCGGGAGGAGCGGCTGGCCGGGCGCGCCGCAGAGCAGGTCGCCGACCGAGCGGGTGGCCGGGGAGGCGCCCTCCTCGCGGACGAGGCGGGCGAGCTCGGCGATCCCGTGGGCGTGGAGCGCGTCGGGCCAGGTTCGCCCGACCGTGCCGTGGCTGCGGAACGCTCGGAGATACACCGCGAAGGCCGCCGCGAGGTCGCCGGCTGTCGGCGCGCGGCCGTCCGCCGTCTCGAGGAAGCGCTCGCCCGACCGCACCAGGAGCCGGCCCTTCTCCTCGTCGGCGAGCGGCGCCCGGTAGAGGGCCTCCAGGGCCGGTCCCGGGGGTGGAGGCAGGATCCTCGACCCGGGGGCGATCATCGCGCGGGCGAGGTCGGCCGCCTCGTCCACCCCGCACGGGGCCACCGGCTCGACGCCGTGGAGGACGAAGTCGAGCGCGTCGAGCCGCCCCGCCTGGTGGAGGACGGCGCGGGCGTGCCCGAGGGCCGCGGAGTCGACCGCGCCATCGGGACGGAGGAGACGGGCGAGCTCGGCGACCCGTGGGTCGGGGACGGCGGGCGCCTCGAGGGCGGCGAGGAGCGCGCGAAGCTGCTCGAAGCGGCGGGCGAGGGCCGGGTCGTCGGCGGCTTCGAGGGCGCCGGCGAGCGACGCGAGGCGCGCGGCCGCCTCGTCGGCCGCCTCGTCGGGCGCCGCGGCCCCGCGGCGCAGGGCGCGTTCGATCGCGGCGAGGCGGTCCGCCGGCGAGCCCGCCCGCCAGCCGACCACGACGGTGACGAGGGCCGAGGCGACGAGGCACGCGACGAGGAGGGCCGCGGCGATCATCGCGGCGCGGGCGGCGGGGGCGCGCGGGAGCCGCGGCCGCGGGACGAGCGAGGCGGCGCGGGCGGCGAGGACCGGGTCGCCTCGCTGCCACCGCCGGAGGTCGCCCGCGAGCTCGTCCGCCGAGGGGTAGCGCTCGTCGATGCGCTTCGCCATCGCGCGCTGGCAGACCGAGGCGAGCGCGGCGGGCACCTCGGGGCGGACGCGCGCGGGCGGGATCGGCTCCGTCTCGAGGATCTGGTAGAGGACGTCCTGGGGGCTGTCGCCGGCGAACGGGCGCTGACCGGTCAGCAGGACGTAGAGCACCGCGCCGAGGGCGTAGACGTCGGTCGCCGGACCGAGGTGATCGCCCGCGCCGGGGGCGACCTGCTCGGGGGCCATGAAGGCGGGCGTGCCGACCGATGTCCCCGTCTCGGTGATCCGCGTGGCGGCGCCGTCGAGGGCGAGGCCGAAGTCGAGCACCCGGGCGCGTCCGGACGCGTCGATGATGACGTTCTCGGGCTTGAGGTCGCGGTGGAGGACGCCGTGGCGGTGGATGTGGGCGATCGCGTCGGCGACCTCGGCGATCACGCGCGCCGCCTCCTCGGGCGGAAGCGGCTGGCCGCCGGCGAGGGCGTCGAGGTCACGGCCCGCGACGAGCTCCATGGCGATGTAGCGGGTCCGCCCCTCGAGGCCCGCGCCGTGGACGCGCACGATGCCCGGATGGCCCTCGATCCGCGCGAGCAGCTCGGCCTCGCGCCCGAAGCGGGCGAGCTCCTCGGCGTCCGAGCCGAAGCCCCCCTCGAGGATCACCTTGACCGCATGCTCGGCGCCGGTCTCGACGTGCCGGGCGCGGTAGACCGCGCCCATGCCGCCGCGGCCGAGCTCGGAGACGATCTCGTAGGGTCCCAGACGCTTCACACGGTCGTCGATGGTGGCGGCGTGGGGTGGCTCATCGATCCCCGTCGCGTCCGACCCGGACCCACGCCCGGCCCTCCTCGGCCCGGACGAGCGTCACCGCATGCGGGAGACCACCGACGTCGAAGCGAAGGGACTCGCCCGGGCCGAGCGCGCCGCGGGCGAGCTCATCCGGCGCGTCCGGCGACGCGTCGACCCGCTCGACCGAGAGGGTCGGCCGCGCGCCGCCGGAGTGGAGCCGGACGACGAGGCGCCCGAGCTCGCCCGGAAGCGACCGGTCGAGCGGGCCGCCCTCGGACACGAGGTCCTTCGCGTCGGAGAAGAGCGCCGGCGCGCGCGGCGCCTGCCCCGGGAGCCGCACCTGGCCGGCGGCCTGCCGCGCCGCCGCCAGCGCCTCGCCCCGCCGTTCGGCCTCCCGTACGATCCGCTCGAGCTCGAGCGAGCTCGTCCCCCGAGAGCGCTCGCTCGCGCCGATCGGACGCATCGGGATCCACCCGGTCAGCCCGCCGATGAGGATCACGAAGAACGACACGATGCCGAGCCCGAGGAGGGCGAGTCGGACCTTGATCGACATACCCTCGATGTAGCGGCCTCGGTTCCGCGGGACAACGCGGCGCCGGCCGTGCGGTCCGGCTTTCGCGACGGAGCCAACGTCGTGGCGCTCGTCGCGGGCTCCGCGACCGCTCCGCTCGGCGGCGAGACTCGATCGCGCGCGAGCAGCGTTGTTCAGTCGCCGTCCTCAGGGGGTCGGAGCGAGAGCAGGCCGACGACGAGGTCGGAGTCCGTTGGCCGACCGACCCGGCGCGAGCGAAACGCGTTGCGAGCCATCCCCTCCGGGCTGACCGTCACCAGCAGGATGTAGATGTCCTCGCCCACGGCGGGCTGCTCGCCGCCGCCTCCGACGGGCAGCCGCGCAGCGTCGTAGAGCTTCTCGATCAGGGCGCGCTGCTCCGCGGTCGCGTTCCACTCGGCGACCTGGCGGTCGTTTTCGGTGCGTCGGACCACCCATGGGCCGTCGGCCGCCTTCGGGCCCCACGGCGACCCGTGGGCGTGGATGTGGACGCCGGCATCGACGGGGATTCCGCCGCGCGTCCCGGGCAGCTTCCCCTCCTCGCCCGGGTGGATCCGTCGCGAGGCGACGGCGATCGTCGTGAACGGGGGCGGCGGCGCGATCTCGAACGCGACCTGGGCGCAGGCGTTGAGCAGGCGGCGCACGGTCGGAAAGCGATCGCCTGTGCCGCGAAGCGTCCGCCCGTCGATGTCGAGATCGAACTCGACGGCGGCGCCGTCGGGATCACCGCCCTCGACCGGAACGAGGAGGTCCTTCGCGGTGAGCTCCGCGGCCAGGGCCTCGGCGAGCTTCGGCTCGAGCTCGCCGGTCACCGCGCGCGCGGCGTCCTTCGAGGTGTCGTGAACGCCCTTCGGGTCGAGGACGGCTCCGGGGAGCTTCCAGGCCGCCTCGATCCCGCGCCCGCCCTTCGAGCGGACCTCGAACTCGATCTTCCCCGCGTCGAGCTTCTTCGTCCATCGCACGACGAAGCGGGGGAGAGGCCCGTCATCGTTCCCGGCTCGAGCCGTCCCCACGATCGCCAGGACGACGAGAAACGCGGCGAGAGTCGAGCGGCGGATCCAGTGGCGCATCGGTGGCCTCGTTCTCTTCGAGTGACCTCGGACCGTGCGTGCCCGGAGCGCGCGGCGCGTCAGCGCGGACGGGTCACCTCGGAGGCGGTGGAGGTCGAGCGGAGCTAGTCGGAGACTCGATCCGGGTTCATCTGGTGGATGATCAGGGCGTTGCCGCTTGGGTCGGTGACGAACGCCATCTTGCAGACGCCGCTGTCCATGATGTCGGGCTGCTGGAAGGTCACGCCCGCCGCCTTGAGGCGCGCGACCTCGGCGTCGATGTCGTCGGTCTCCAGGGCCAGCGAGGGCGGCGTCCCTTCGGGGGACATCTGCTCCACGGCGATGGTCTTTCCATCGGGCCCCTCGAACTCGAGCCACTTGCCGTGATGGTTCTGGGCCAGCTCGAGCCCGAGCAGCTCGCCCCAGAACTTCGTGTCGGCGTCGATGTCGTTGGAGCGATGCCGCACGAAAGCAATCTTCTTGATCATGTTCGACTCCTCGTCGAGCGCAGCTTCGCTCATCTCGTCTTCCGCTTCGGGAGAGAGCGAGGCCGAGTGCTCGTCCGCGAGACTCCGTTCGATGCGACGCCCCATTTCGGCCCATGGCCGGGCCGGGGTGGACATGGCCGCCATTCTAGCGTGGGGCACCCTCCAGACCAGGTCCCTGAGGAGGTCGCCCTCGGACCGTCCGAGAGGGCCGCGTCGAGCCTTCCGTCGCTGGCGACGATGTCACGCGAGCGCGGACGCCCTGTTCCTGCACGCGAACAGGCTCACCGCGAGCGACGCGGGGAAGAGGCGGCCCCGGACGGCCCACCCGTCGCGGGAGCCGAAGCTCGCCGGAGCCAGCGGCGCCACTCCTCCACGAAGCGCGCACGGTCCGTCGAGGCCGTCGAAGGGCCTCCGCCGTACGCGCGCGTCAACACCTCATGGCTCCACTCGAGCTCGCGCCGGGAGAAGTAGCCCGCGGCGCCGTCCGTATCCTCCTCGATGGTGTCGAGATAGATCGGCAGCGCAACCGCGGCATCTCCGAGATCGACGAGCGCGACGAGCGCGTGCGTGCGGGCCGCGTGGCGCGGGGACGACCGGAGGAACGCGCGCAGCGGCTCGATCGCGCGCCGGTCGTCGAGGGTCGCCAGCGCTCGGGTCACCGACCACGTGAGACGGGGGCCGGAAGCCAGGCGATCGCGAAGGTGCTCGAAGGCACCCGGGAGCTCCTGCCGAGCGATGGCGGCGTCGACCCTCGGGCACTCCCTCCCGTAGTCGCGGACGAGGTCATCGATCGTCGGCTCACGGACCCCGCCCGTCGCCTCGAGAAGCTGTCGGGCGAGCGCCCTCGCCTCGTCGTCCTCGTGGTAGAGATCGACGACGCGCAGGAGCGCCTGTCTCCCACCGCGCGCTCGTTCGAGACGGAGAAGAATGGCGCCGTGGCGCGCGTGGAGGAGCGCCTCTCCGGGAACCGATCCGCCGAGCGCGTAGCTCGCCTGTTCCAGCGCGTCCTCGATCGCGACGAGGGCGGCGGCGTCGTCTCCCTTCCACTCGTGAATCGCGGACTCGCGGGCGGCGATCGCGTAGGTGAAGCTCGCGCGGAAGCTACCGCAGCCCGCCGTCGGTCCCTCGTCCTGGTCGAGGAGCTCCATCGCATCGTCGGCTCGGCCGGCGAGGGCGAGGACGGTGCAGTAGCCGTCTCGCCAGGCCCAACCATCGAGAAGGGGCGAGCCCTGTCCGCGGAGAACCCCCAGGCGGACCGCGAGGTCGCGAGCCGCCTTCTCGATCTCCGGCCACCGTTTCGTCTCGGTGAGGCGCGCGCCGTGGCGGACCTGGAACAGCTCGACGGCCCGGGCGAGCGCCCAGGACGCGTCGCGGCGACGCTCGTCATCCTCCGGCTTCCAGGTGGCGTCGAGCCCCTCCTCGAGGTGGTCGAGGATCTCCCCGGCGGCCAGCTCCGCCTCCGACGACGGCGAGAGTGGCTCGGGCGTAGCGTCCTCTCGGTCGTCGTCTCGATCACCCGGCGCCGCGCGTGCCGGTGCGGACGTCTGTGTCGCCGTCGAGCAGCCGAAGAAGGTCGTGCAGCCGAGCGGGACGACCAGGGCGAGCATCCGGAAGAGTCGCATCGTCACCTCCAGCGAGCGGGCTCTCGCCAACGATCCTCCACCTCGACCACCGGAATGTCACGAGTCCCGGGCGAGGATCAGCCCATCGCATACGACGTTCGGCCGGAGACCGGGTTCACGATTGCACGAGTGCACGACGCCGCATTCGTGGATCGGGCGGCCCGGTGTCCCGGATCATGAGGCATCCTCGGCCCCACGACCGTCGTCCGCTCCATGGTCGATGAGCTTTGGCAGCACGCGCTCCTCCCAGTCGCGTCGCTCCTTCCACGTCTGACGAGGCGATTCCTCCAGAGACTGCAGCAACCGAAGGGGTCGAGCGAGCCCCAGCTCGTCGGCGACGTGGGCGACTCGCTCGATGGGCCAGTCGTCTCTCCACTCGAAGAGCGTGACCACGAGGGCGGCAATGACCCGCTGGAAGCTCGCCCCGTAGTCACACATCGTCCCTTCTTCGAGGCCGTAGTAGATGAAGCGCGCGTCGCCCTCGGCGGAGGACGTGAGGAGAATGTAGGTGTCTCCGTTGCCACCCGAGTAGACCGGCGTTACCTCGCGGTTTCGCAGGTCGGCGGGGGGGGCGTCCCAGTCGAAGCCTCCGAGGTAGTAGTACGCGTCGTCCTCGTCTCGCAAGAGAGTGTCGAGGTCGTCATCACGCTCTTCGAGACGTGAGAGCAAGGCGAGGAAGGCGGCCGGGACCCCTGCGGCGAGGAGCTTCTCGTGTCGTTCGGCGCGTGGGGTAAGCGGCATGGACTGTGGCGTCCCGGAGCTGGTTGGGCTGGAGACCGAGGTCGCGGGAATCGACGCGGAGCACTCGAGCTCCTCGTCGCACGAGGTCACCAGGGTACATCCAGAAGCGAGTCGAACGGGCCCGGCGCGAGGAACACGATCGTCTCGACCTTGGGCGTGTAAGCGGGATACTGCTGCCCCTGCCAGAGAACGACCCGGCCTCCGGCGACGAGCCAGCCGGCGCGTCGCAGCACGATGTCATCCTCGAGCTCGTCTCCGATCGATTCGCCCTCCTCCGCCGCTTCGGCTGCGGGAGGTCCGAGGTGCATCCGGAGCGCGTCGAGGATCCGCTCGTAGGAGTCCTCGAGGGCGGCCTTTCGGAGCTTCTCTTCGAGACCCGGGATCTCATCGTCTCCTTCAGACCAGGCCCAGAAGTGCAGGGAGATGACGGGTCGCTCGTTCTCCAAGATGACCTCGACACCCCAGGGCGTGCCTCCAAACTCGGTCATGGGCGCTGCAAGGGGCGGCCAGAACGTGTTGACCGGACTGACGTCGTTCGGGTCGGGTGGGCCCCAACCCTGGCTCTTGGCGACGGCCTCGAGAGTCGCTGTGTCCGGACATCCCGCCGCGAGAAGCTCGCGCGCGCCGTCGACGGCGGCGAGGGCCGCCAGCTGATCTGGTTCGAGCGCCATCGGGCACCTCGTGACGACGAAGCTGAACGTGTGTCAGCTGCCGATGGTACAAGAACGAGGCGCCGAGCCCTCTCGGACTCGGCGCCTCATCGTGTGAATCGGGGCGAGCAGACTTGTATTGAACGCTGGATCGAACGGTACCGCAACGAGTTCTGCATCGGTCTTCCCCCGGGCTTCCCCGTCGATGACCTTGACGCGATCGCGGGATGATCCCATCCTGTCCTGACGGCGCACGCAGAAGCGAGATTCGCTGAGTGATCGCATGACCGGACCTCTCGCGGGCTCCAACGCGCTCTCCGGTTCCTCGCGTTCAACGC
Source organism: Planctomycetota bacterium (assembly GCA_029260755.1). GTDB lineage: Bacteria > Planctomycetota > J058 > J058 > JAJDCQ01 > JAJDCQ01. Next base: position 45,187 of record JAJDCQ010000236.1, read on the forward strand.
GCCCGAACGGGAACCGCTCGATCCGCGCGATCTGGATTCTGGCGGGGCTCCTGCTTCTGGCGTCGCTCGGCTGCGTAGCGTCTCCATCACGAGAGCTCCTGCGGACGATTGACGCCGGGGGCGGTCCGATCTACTCGGTTGCGTTCTCACCCGAGGGAACGTTCATCGCGGCTGCCTGCAGAGATCGCGTCATCCGCGTCTTCCGGGTCGCCGACGGCAGTCCCGTGAAGGAGCTGAGGGGCCATCGAGGCTGCCCAATGGCGGTCGCCTTCTCGCCCGACGGCCGGCTCGTCGCCTCCGGCGGATCACGCGGTCAGCTCCGACTTTGGTCGCTGGAACGAGCCGAGATCCTCATGGCGGTCGAGGTCGACAGCTGGATCACCAGTGTCGACTTCTCTCCCGACGGCCGGCATCTGGCGACGGCGCGGCTTGGCGCGCAGCTGGGCGGAAGCGTCCAACTGTGGTCGTTGCCAGGTCTCGAGCTGCTTCACTCGTGGTCGAGCAGGGAAGGGGGCGGGCACTTTCTGAACGTCGCTCGGTTCTCCCCAGACGGGCGACTCGTCGCCGTGGCGGGCAACACGGACGAGGTCACCGTACTGGCGACGGCCGATCTCGAAGTCCAGGCGCGACTGATCGGAAGCTCGAACGTCAACGACGTCGCCTTCGCTCCCGACGGGCGGACGCTCGTCGCCGTCGGCAGCTACGACGAGGTCCAGCGGATGTGGTCGGTCGAGCGAGCCGAGCTCGCGGGAAACCTCGAGGGGAGACACTTCGCCGTCCGGTCCGTCGCGTATTCGCACGACGGTGCGCTCATCGCCGGCGCAGGAGGAGGAACGTACGAAGGTGAGATCCAGGTCTGGTCCGGCGATGGCCAGGTGTGGCTTCGTGCGCTTCGAGGACATCGGAGGGACGTCTGGGCGGTCGCGTTCTCACCGACCCGGCACGGACTCCTCGCTTCGGGAAGTCACGACGGGACGATTCGCTTGTGGCAACTCGAAGCCCCTCCGGTCGAGCGATAGGCGTCGTTCTCGTGCCAACGCCTCTTCGTGACGACAGCCGATTCGGCCGCGCACGGCGTCCTGATCGTCAGCTCGGCTCGGGCGGCGGGGGAGCCTCCTCGATCCGGTCGAGCCAGTATCCGGGCCGACGTTTGGCGTGTGCGACGGCCAGAACGCGAACGTGGTCTTCGAGCTCTCGATACACCAGCGCGTAGGGGAAGCGCGGAAGCAGCGCGCGGCGGATCCCGAGAGTCGGGTCGGGATCGAGCAGGCGTGGAAACGACTCCGGAAGCGTGCCGAGCATCGGCACCATGCGCTCGACCTCGTCGAGCAGGTCGGTTCCGAGACCCGGCTCGCGATCGTCGTACCAGAGAGCCGCTTCGAGGAGCTCGTCCTCCGCTTCGGGGGCGAGCGTGACGGGTTTCATCGACCCGCGAGGCGCTCCTCGATGCGACGACGGACGTCTGCCCACGGCCGGCCCGGCGAGGCACCCGAGAGAGCGTCGCGCGCGCGGCGCTCGATCTCGGCGATCCACTCCTCGTCGGTCCGGTCGGGCTCGGGTCCGGGAGGCTCGAGGCTCGCGAGGAGCTCCTTCGCGAGTCGGGCGCGCTCGCCGTCGGGGAGGCTCAGCGCGTCCTGGATCAGTCGATCAGTCGGGGACATGGGTTCAGTCTAGCCTCCGCGTGTCCGCGCGCAATCGAGCTCGCCCGCATCGACGAATCGCCCATTCACGACGAAGGCGCCGAACCCTTTCGGATTCGGCGCCTTATCTCGTGATCGGGGTGAGTGGATTTGAACCACCGACCTCTTGCTCCCGAAGCAAGCGCTCTAACCAGGCTGAGCCACACCCCGAATGGGAGCGAACGGGGGGCGCGGGGCGCCCTCGTTCTGGGCAGATGATAGTGGAGGGTGTCTCGGGCTGTCAACAAAACCGCCTCGGGCTACGGGCGTAGGGTCCGAGGCGGGGAGGGGTGCGGGGCCGCGGGGCGCGGGGGCGCGGGGTGTCGGGGCGGAGAGGCGGTGGCTAGGTGTAGCGGCGCATCACTCCGACGACGACGCCTCGGACCTCGCAGCTCGCGACCCAGATCGGCTCCATCGCCTCGTTCGCGGGCTGGAGGCGGATCCGGTCGCCCTCGCGGTAGAACTTCTTGAGGGTGGCGTCGCCTCCGTCGACGATCGCCACGACCATCTCGCCGTTGCGGGCGGTCGCCCGGCGCTCGACGATCACGTAGTCGCCGTCGCGGATCCCCTCGTCGATCATCGACTCGCCCTTGACGCGCAGCACGTAGGAGCTGCGGGCGATGTTGACCATGTCGGAGAGGTCGACCTCCTCCGCCTGCTCGAGCGCCTCGATCGGCTGTCCGGCGGCGATGTAGCCCAGGAGGGGGAGGCTGTACTCGCCCTGCTCCTGCTTCTGCTGCCGCTCGGTCTCCTCGAGGAGCTCGATGACCTCGGGCGTCAGGTTGAGGGAGCGTGACTGGTACTTCTCCTTCGTCAACGCCTTCTTCCGCTCGAGGATGGACACGTGCTCGTGCACGGTGATCTTCGACACGCCGAGCACCGACGCGATCTCCGAAAGCGTCGGCGAGATGCCGCGCGTCTTCCGGTACTTCCAGATGAACCGAACGATCTCGAGCTGCTTGGCGGTCAAGTTCATGGCGATGTACCTTCGTTCGCGGTGGTTGGCGCGGTTCCAATCGAGGCGCCGTCGGGTCGCTCCGAACGACTCCCGGATAATATGCGAACAAGGACCGAATGTCAAGGCGGATATTCGGGTGAGTTGGGGGATTCGTCAGGTCTATGTGGTGTCGAGGGTTACGGCGAGTTAAGGGGGAGGTTCGCGCGGCCCTAACGCTCCGACGAGAGTTCGATCACGTGTCGGAGCCTCACGGCGACCCCGCCGGGCGCGTCGTCCGAGGCGCTCCGACCCGGGCTCCCGAGCCGGCCGTGGAGGTCGTGCGTCACCCGGCTCCGGACGAGTCGACCGGTCGCGTCGACGGTGGTCTCGCCGTCGGCCTCGCCCGATTCGAGGGTCGCGACGAGCCCGCCGGGCGCCCGCTCCGGTCGGTCCGACCCGTCGTCGGTCGCGTCGCCGGCCGCCTCGTACCGCGTGCTTCGCCACCCGATCGTCCAGGCTCCATCGGACGCCCGGGTCGCCTCGGAGCCGACCTGCGCCTCGACCTCGCCGAAGAGCACCGCTCGGAGGTCGAACTGACGCGTCATCTCGCGGCTCTCCGCCTCGCCGCCCTCGACCCCGACGGCGCCGAGGAGCGCCTCGAGCAGGCGGCGCATCGGCTCGTCGCCGTAGGTCGGCCGGATCATCTCGGCGATCACGTCCGCCTGCGCGCGGGGGCGGTCGCCGTCGCCGCGGGCGAGCGCGTCGGCGATCGCGACGAACCCCGACACCGACGAGACCCGGCCGCGCGGTCCGATCCGCGCCTCGAACGAGCGGCCGAGGAGGGCGGAGAAGATCCTCGCGGTCTCGGTCTCGACGCCCTGGCCCGGCCGGTCGCGGGGCGTCGCGTCTCGTTCGCCCGCGCCGGGCGCGGGCGCCACGCCCTTCGCGTCGAGGCGTCCCTCCCAGTGGAGCTTTCCGACGAGCGGCCCCTCCCGGTGGATCTCGACGCCGAGGAACCGCAGCCGGAGCGTCGCGACGCCGTCGTCGTCGACGTCGGTCGCCTCGACCCCCAGGATCCAGGTGACGCGGCTCTCCTCGATCTGGGCGTCGTCGAGCAGCCGGGTGCGGCTCTGCGTCGTCGTCCGGAGCGTCCAGATCTCGGACCCGCCCGCCTCGAACCGGAGCCGGGGCGCGCCGTCGTCATCGTCGGCGGTCACCGGGCTCGCTCCGGCCGCGAGCGCGGGGAGGAGGGCGGCGAGGAGGGCGGCGGCGAGGAGCGTCGTCTTCCCGGTGGTCACCCGCGCATTCTATCAACGATCCGCGACCGACTCCCGGCGTCCGGCTCAGCGCCAATGGGTACATATCCGATAGGTACCTTCGTGACTGCCCCGTCCGAGCGCCGCCCGTCGTCTCCGCGCGCCGTCTTCAAGATCGGCGGGAGCTGCCTCCGTTCGACCCGCGCCTTCGACCGGGTCGCCGAGATCGCCCGGGCCGAGCTCGACGATCGACCCGGCCGCCCGGTCGTCCTCGTCCTCTCCGCCCTCTCGGGGATCACCGCCGCGCTCGACGTCGCCTGGACCCGCGCCCGGCGCGACGGGGTCGTCGACGTCGCCGCCGTCGCGGGGCCGCACCTCGCCGCCCTCGGCTGCCTGCCGGACCCGGCGCGGGCCGCCGCGTCGTGCGAGCTCGGCGCGCTCCTCGGCGACCTCGCCCACCACCTCGAGCGGGCCGCCTCGGGCCGCGGCGGCGAGGCGCTCCTCCGCGACGCCGTCCTCGCCGCCGGCGAGCGGGCGAGCATCCTGGTCGGCGCGGCGCTGCTCCGCGGCCTCCACGGGATCCCGGCCCGCGCGCTCGTCGGCGCGGCCGCCGGCCTCGAGTGTGACGACCGGGCCGGCGACGCCACCCTCCTCGATGCGTCCGCGCCGCGCGTCCGGGAGCGTCTGAGCGCCTCGGGCGTTCACCTGGTGGCCGGGTTCGTCGCCGATCGCCGCGACGGCGCCGGGCTGGCGACGCTCGGGCGCGGCGGCTCCGACTACACCGCGGCGTTCATCGCCGGCGTCTTCGGCCGGCCGGCGATTCTGCTGAAGGACACGCCCGGCGTCTGCACCGCCGACCCGGCGGCGGTGCCGGGGGCGCCGGTCGTGGAGCGGCTCGACTACGCCGACGCGCTCCTCCTCGGCCGGCTCGGCGCCCAGGTCGTCTTCGAGAAGGCGGTCCTCGAGGCGGCCCGTCACGGGATCTCGATCCGGGTGCGGGCGTTCGAGCCCGCGACCGCGGGCGCCGACGGCGGGAACGTCGCGGAGACCGTCATCGAGCCGGCCTCGGACGCCCTCGACCGCATCCCGGAGGTGCGCCTCCGCTCCCCCGCGCTCGCCTGCGCGCGCGACGTCGAGCTCGTCGCCGACGACGGCACCGACGTGACGAGCGGCGCCTGGCGCGTCCGTCGTGATCCGCTCGCCCGGCTCGAGACGCTCCCGTCGATCGCGGGCGCCGGGCTCGAGCTCGGCCCGCGCTCGGTGCTCGCCGGGCGCGCCGGCCGTAGCCCCGGGGCGCCGACGGCGCGCCCCGCCGATGAGCTCGCCCTCGTCTCGATCTTCGGCGCCTTCGATGACCCCGACCGACGCGCGGCCGTCCTCGCCTGCCTCGACCGGGCGTCGGTCCGGGCGATCGCGATCGGACAGGTGGTGGACGGCGAGGCGCTCGCCGTCGTCGTCGCGCGCGACCGGGCGACGCCCGCCCTTCAGGCGCTCCACGACGCGGTGGTGACGCCGCTCCTCGGCGGCCCGCGCCCCGCGGTCGAGCGTCCGTCCCGGTGACGCGCCCGCCGCCCGGCGACCGACCGCCCGCGCGGCTCGTCTTTCCGGATCGACCCTTCGGCGACCGCGCGCGCCGCTCCCGGACGCTCCCCATGGGCGGCATTGACTTCACCCTCGAGCAGCTCGCCGCGCCCGACGACCTCCTCGAGGCGAGCCGCGGCGAGCTGACGGACTGCGGCGTCGAGGACGTCTTCCAGGCGGCCTACTCCGCCGATGTCTGGAGCGCGTCGGACGCGCTCTCCCGCGCGCTCATCGACCTCGACCGCGAGCCGCGGATCGTCGAGGACGGCCAGACCCTCCTCGAGCTCGGCTGCGGGTGCGGCGCGTTGCCCTCGATCGTCGCCGCCCGCCTCCGGAACGTCGCCGCGACGGCGACCGACGCGAGCCTCCCGGCCCTGGCGATCGCGCGCGACAACGCCGCCCGCAACGGCGTCCGCGCGCACGCGGGTCCGCTTCCGGGCGGGCCGCCGCCCGGCGAGATCGAGCTGTGGGTGCTCGACTGGTCGCGCCGCGAGACGTGGCTTCCGCGCCGCTTCGACGTCGTCGTCGCCGGCGACACGATCTACGAGGAGAAGGACCAGATCCCGCTCTGCGAGACGGCGATCGCGCACGTCCGACCCGGCGGCCTCGTCGTCGTCGTGAGCGCGACGCGCCGGACCGAGGAGAACTTTCCGCGCCAGGCCGAGGAGACCGGCCTCGTGCCGCTCGTCCGCGAGGACATCCGCTTCGAGTGGGATGGCAAGGAGGTGACCGCCCGGTTCGACTACCTCCGCGCGCCCCCCCGAGCCGCCGGCGACGCCGATCGCCCCGAGGAGATCGATCCGTGAACGTCTCGCGCTCGTCGCCGCATCCGCGTCCGGTCCGTCCCCGCCTCGCGCGACGTGCCCTCCGCGCGGGCGCCCTCGCGGTCGCCATCGTCGCCGTCCCGGTCGCCGGCGCCGCCGTCGTCGGCGCGATCGCCGCGGCCGTTCCGCCGATCCCGACGCGCGTCGTCGCGCTCGACCCGTCCGGCCGCGCCGCCGACCTCGCCCTCGACGTCGTCGTCCGCCCCGACGCCCTCGGCGGAGCCGTCGCCCACCGACTCGTCCTGAGCAACCGGGGCGCCTCCGCGATCGATCTCGGCGGGGCGCGCCTCGTCGTCGACGATCGCTTCGCGGCGCCGCTCGCGGACCTCCTCGTTCACCGCGGCTTCGTCGAGGGGTGCCGCCCCGCCGGTGCGGTCGACCTCGCTCCCGGCGATCGCATCGAGCTGATCCTCAGTCACGATGTCCCCAACGCCTGGCGTCTCCGCGACGCCGCCGGCCGGCCGCTCCCCGAGACCGCCGCGATCGGTCAGGTGACGCTCGAGCGGGCGGGCGCCCGTCCGATCTCGTGGCGGATCGAGCCGCTGTGACCCTCTCTCCCCGCGTCTGATCGCGCTTTCCCTTTCCTGGCAGCGGTTTGTGAGACCCGATGCAAGGGCGTGACACGCCGCGCCGGTCGTCTATGATGATGCATCTGCATTGGGGGCACCCTCCGGGGCGCCCGCGGGTGTGAGGAAAGACCCGGCCCGCCCTGGGCGGCGGACCGGGATCGCGCGAAAGGCGCGCGCCGAGAGTGGCCGACGCGAAGGAGCGCGGCGAGTCCGGACGCCGGAAGAAGGACTCCCGCCGCAAGAAGAGAGACGACGAGGTCGCCACCCCGTCGGAGTCGGGACCGCTCACCGGCGACCACGTCGGGGGGTTCGATCTCGGTCCACGGATCGGCCGCGGCGGCATGGGCGACGTCTACGAGGCGACCCAGTGCTCGCTCGACCGTCAGGTCGCGATCAAGATCGTCAGCTCGGAGCTCTCGCTCGGCAACCCGGTCCTGATCGAGCGGCTCGCGCGCGAGGCGGTCGCGACCGCGGCCGTCGCCCATCCGAACCTGGTCGCCGTCTACGATGCGGGCGTCGACGACGACGTCCACTTCATCGCGATGGAGATCCTCCGCGGCGGAACGCTCGCCGAGGAGCTCGACCGCAAGGGCCCGTTCTCCGAGGAGCGGGCGCTCGACGCGGTCCGTCAGGTGGCGAGCGCCCTCGACGCGCTCCACGACGCCGGCCTGATCCACCGCGACATCAAGCCCGAGAACGTGATGCGCGACGGCGTCCGCGGGCTGGTGAAGCTGCTCGACCTCGGCGTGGCGCGCGCGACCGACACCGACGCCGACGGGTCGGTGACCCGGGCGGGCTTCAGCGTCGGGACGCCGACCTACATGTCGCCCGAGCAGGCGGAGGGGCGGCAGGACATCGGCCCGCGGAGCGACGTCTACGGCCTCGGGGTGATGCTCTTCGAGCTGCTCGCCGGCGAGGCGCCGTTCGAGGGGGAGACGCGCGACGTGATGCTCGCGCATCTCCGGGACGAGCCGCCCAGCCTCGCCGACCTCGGCGTCCGCGCCGCGACCGCGACCGAGGAGCTCGTCGCGGACATGCTCGAGAAGAGCCCGCGACGGCGACCGTCCGCGGGCGAGGTCGCCGATCGAATCGAGCGGACGCTGCGGCGGCTGCGCGATCGGGACGATGACGATGACGAGGAGAGCGGGCGCCGCCGGCGCGACTCGCGCCGGCGAAGCGGGGCCGGCTCGAGCCGTCGGATGAAGGCGGCCCGCGATGCGGCGACGCCGCGGCGCCCCGCGTCGGCGCGGCCGACCCGCCAGAGCGGCGGGTCCGTGGCGGCCGTGCGGTCGCCGCGCGCCTCGCGTCCGCGCGGGGGGCGGTCGCTCGCCCCCGCCGGCATCGCCCTCGTCGCGATCGCGATCGGGCTCGGCGTTCTCGCCGAGCTGGGGTCGGGCGACGGGACGACGGCGCGGGACCGCGTCGATCGCCGCGCTCGCGGCGGGCCTCGCGCCCCGACCTCGACGACGCCCGCGGGCGGCGCGCCGACGGTGCCGGCGACCGGGGGCGGGCCGAGGACGGTCGCCGACGTGGTCGCGACCGACCGGACCGGCGCGGGCGCGGGCGGCGCGACGACGACGACGAGGCCGCCGGTCGCGGGGACCGGAACGAACGCGACGGGGGGCACCTCGGGCCTGGAGCGGCCGTCGACGTCGATCGACGTGGCCGGCCCGGCCGGCGCGATCGCGAAGCGGCGCGACGAGCTCATCGTCGAGGCGCGAACCCTCGCGAGTCGCGGCGCGCTCGGCGACGCGTTCGCGATCCTCGACTCGCTCCGCGAGCAGCTCCCGAAGGGGCTCCTCGGGCCGGTCCTCCTCGCGCTGAAGGAGCTCGAGACCGGGCTCGATGACCGCGTCGCGGCGCTCTGTCGCGACTGCCTCGCGCACGCGAGCGCCGGCGACTTCGATGCGGCCCACGAGGCGCTCGCGCGGGCGCGGGCCGTCGGGCGGCCGCGGCATCGCGACGAGCTCGCGGTGACCGAGCGGACGATGCAGAAGATCGCGCTCCGCGCGCTGCGGGAGGGCGAGCCCGACGACGCGCCGCCGCCCGGCGAGGAGCAGCCGTTCGACGACGAGCCCGTCGCCGCGGTCGACGAGCCGCCCGGCGCCGACGAGCCACCCGGACCGGCGGCCGGCGACCTGGCGCTCCTGCCCGACCGGGTGAAGGACTGGCTCGAGCTCCGGCGGAAGGCGCTGTGCGACGGGTGCGACGGCACCTCGATCATCCCGTGTCCGAAGTGCGGCGGCGACGGCTGGAACGAGGTCTACTACAACAACGTTCGCAAGATCAACTGGAACCACACCAAGAAGTGCATGCGCTGCAACGCCGACGGCAAGGGGCCGAGCGTGCCCGATCGGCGCGCCGACCCGATCGACGGGGAGAACGCCGGCAAGGCGCGGTGCGGGCGGCGGGGGTGCTCGTTCGGCGTGAACATGCGCTGGTTCGAGAAGCTCGTCTGGGAGTTCCGGTCGCCCGAGGGGCGGGCGAAGCTGCTCGAGCAGGTGCCGAGCATCACGGCGTTCGCCGAGGCGCTCGCGGCGCATCTGAACTCGCGGACGCTCGCGGGCGAGGAGAAGCCGATCGAGGTGGTCGCCCGGCGCCACGGGATGGAGCACGAGATCCTGACCGCGCTGATCCTGCCGCACGCCGATGTCTGGCTCATCAAGGACGTCTCGCGCTGGAGCGCGGTCGAGGTCGCCGACGACGGGACGGTCGGGATCGAGCTCGAGCGGACCCAGGGGGGGCGCACCGTCGAGACCTGGCGCGAGGAGCCGCGCTGGGTCTGGAGCGGTCGCGAGTGGTATCTCGAGTGACGACCTGGGCGATCGAGATCCTCGAGGGCGGCTCGGAGCCGCGGCGCGTCGTCGTCGCGGCCGGGCGGCCGATGAGCGTCGGGCGGACGAAGACGTGCGACGTCGTCGTGACCGGCTCGGGCGTCTCGAGGACGCACTGCGAGCTGCGGCTCGAGGGCGACGATCTCATCGTCGAGAACCGCTCGAGCACGGCCGCCGGGACCGGCGTCAACGACCACAAGATCAACGGTCCGTTCCAGCTCGAGAGCGGCGACGAGATCACCATCGGCGACGTCATCCTGATCGTCCGGGCCGAGAAGGCGGCGGCGCGGTCGCCGACGCCGCCCGACGGCGGTGACCTGGGCCACGCGCGGGCTCACCTCGCGCTCGAGCGCGGCGGGCGGGAGGAGCCCGAGCGGAAGGAGGCGCCCGGCAAGGACACGATGGCCGAGCTCGCCCGGTTCGCCGCGTCGGATCAGGACGACGACGATCGCGACGATGCCGGGGCCGAGGACGAGGAGGACGAGCCCGGCGACGAGAGCGCCGGGGCCTCCTCGGACGATCCGGCCCGCCTCATCGAGAAGTACGGCGCCGACTCGGGCGTGCGTGGCGACTCGGGTGTGCGCGGTGACTCGGGCGTTCGCGGTGACTCGGGCGTTCGAGGTGACTCGGGCGTTCGCGGCGACTCCGACGCACGGGGGGACTCGGACGAGGAGGACGACGACGAGCCTCGGGATCGGAAGAAGCGGGCGTCCGGACGTCGGCGCAAGAAGGGTCGCGAGCGGGATCGCAAGCGCGACCGCGACCGCGACCGGGACAAGGAACGCGACCGAGACCAGGAGCGCGAGCGGGCGGAGCGCGAGCAGCGCGACCGCGACGAGCGGCGAGATCGCGACGACCGCGAGCGCCGGGATGGGGAGGAGCGCGCGCGCCACATCACCGCGGAGGCCGAGGCGGACGACGAGGCCGACCGCGATACGGACGACGACGGCGACGCGCTCGCCGACGCGGACCTCGACTCCGACGAGCGGGCCAGGCGCGCGAGCGGCCGGCGCCGCGGGGCGAGCAGCCGCGCCGTCCGGCCGGAGACCGAAGACCTCCTCAAGAAGCGGAAGCGCGACCGGATCATCATGGCGGTCGGCGGCCTCGTCGTGGCGATCGCCGCCTTCTTCGTCGCGATGTTCGTCGTGCGGACGGTCCGCGGTCCGGGCGGCCCGGCGGGCGGCGCCGACGTCGTCGGCGTCGACCCGACGGCGGGCGCGGGAGGCGTGCGCACCGGCGCCGCCGACGCCGCCTGGGAGGGGCTCCACTCGATGGAGACCTCGGAGACGACGCGCGAGCTGCTCGTCCGCTTCGCCTCCGAGTTCCCCGACGATCCGCGGAGCGGCGACGCGCTGTTCTACGCCTCGCTCCTGGCCGAGGCGGCCGGGCGGGCCGACGATCAGCGCTCCCGTTCGGTCGCGCAGTCGCTCCTGAACGAGGCCGAGCGCCTCGCCGAGGCGAGCCCGGCGCGGGCGGCCCGGACGCTGCGCCTCGTCGAGGCGCTCTTCTCGGGCTCCGCCCTCGCGTCCCGGGCCGCGGCGCGCCGCGCCGAGCTGCCGACCGTCGCGGCGACCCGCTGGAACGCCCTCGAGGCCGAGGCGACCGCGCTGGCCGCGCGGCTCGGCAAGGTCCAGGCGCTCGTGAAGGTGCTCGACGAGGCGCCGGCGCTGCGCGGGCTCGGCCGCGACGCCGAGATCGACGCGTTCGTCGCGAAGCTCGAGGAGGAGGCGGGCAAGGAGCTCGCCCGCTCGTTCCGGAGCGAGATCGAGCGGAGCGAGGAGGCGTTCACCGTCGAGACCGACATGGTGAACGCGGCGCTGCGGTTCGACTTCCCGAAGGCGTGGGCGAAGTCGGACGAGCTCCTCGCCCTCTCCCTCGACGACGAGGACCGTCTCCGCGCCCACTGGATCCGCGAGCAGCTCGTCGGCCTCGAGCGGCTGTTCGACCTCATGGTCGCGAAGGCGCAGGGGCCGGCGGACGAGCGCCCGAGGATGGAGCTCGAGGGTGGCCTCGTCGCCGCCCTCGTCGGGGCGGACCACGAGACCGTCACCCTCTCGCCGGTGATGGAGCAGGGCAGCGGCGAGCTCCAGTGGCCGTGGACGCGAGTGACCCCGTTCCAGATCCACCAGCTCCTGCGCGGCGTCGGCGAGGACGACTTCCGGGCGACGATCGCCCGCGCGTTCCACGCGTTCCGGACCGGCCTCGACGACGAGGCGGTCGCGGCGCTCCGCCTGTGGATCGGCAAGCGGCGCTACAAGACGCGGGTCTACTCGTTCTACTCGCTCGCGACCGGGGCGGACCTCCCCGAGGGAGGCCTGATCTACTTCGAGGGTCGGCTCGTCGCGCCGTCCGAGAAGGATCGGGTGATCGCGGCCCGCCGCGAGGCGCGGGCCGCGGGCAAGGAGCTGGCGAGTCAGCTCCGGGCGGAGAACGACCGCAAGAAGCTGCTCGTGCTGCTGCAGCGGGTCCTCGGCCTCATGGACGAGGGCTACTACGAGGCGGGCCGGGCGGCGCTGAGCAAGATCGCCGAGAAGCACGCGGACGTCGACGGCGTCGGCCCCGTCGCGAAGCGGCGGGCCGCGGGGCCGCTCCTGCGGCGGCGGGATGTGCGCCTGAGCCAGCAGAAGGGGATCCAGAACGGGCCGAGCGCCAACCGGCTCGACATCTACATCCTGGGCGACGGGTTCCTCTTCGGCGACAAGGAGCAGGTGCCGTTCGACCGCTACGCGAACTCGGCCGTCGACATCTGCCGCGGGCAGGACTTCTTCAAGGAGTACGACCAGTTCATCAACTACTGGGCGGTGAACCTCGAGAGCAAGGAGGAGGGGCTCACCCGCGACGGCAACCAGAAGGACACGGCGCTCGGCACCGAGGTGAACGGCGGGCGCCACGAGGTGACCGACCGCCAGAAGGTCTTCGGCATCCTCGACCGCGAGTTCCCCGACGAGCACGACCGGCTCGCCGTCTGCCTCGGCAACGACTTCGCGACGGTCGCGACGGGCGGCGGCGGCACCGTCGCCGTCTGCAAGACGATGCTCGCCGCGACCCCCCACGAGATCGGCCACGCGTTCGGAGGGCTCGGCGACGAGTACGACACCGAGCCCGGAGCGAACCCCGGACCGCCGACGCCCTACACCGGCCCGGCCCGCGCAGCCGGCAAGAACATCGCCGCCGGCGTCGACAAGGCCGACGTCCTGAAGATCGTCCCGTGGAAGGCCTGGCTCGACCCGACTGGCCAGAACAACTGGACCGGCCGGCCGATCGACGCCTTCGAGGGGGCGAACCGCCAGAAGAAGGGCTACTGGCGGCCGCAGCGCAACTGCGTCATGAAGGATGTCGGCGGCCCGTTCTGCGCGGTCTGCATGGAGGTGATGGTCCGGCGGCTCTACACCTTCGTCGACCCGATCGACGAGGTGTGGCCGAAGGAGGACGTCATCACCGCGACGCGCGAGGTGATCACCCTCCGCGTCCTCGTGCTGAAGCCGAAGAAGCACCCGATCATGGTCCACTGGCGCCGCCACGACGACTTCGTCGACCCCGGCGGAGACGAACCGCAGGGCGACGGCACGCGCGTCGACCCGAAGAAGGACGAGAACGCGATCGACATCAGCGGCAAGCTCGAGGTGTTCCCCGGCGACCGCTTCGTCCACTTCATCAAGGTGAAGCCGAGCGACCTCGAGCCCGGGCACCGCTACGCGTTCACCGCCGAGGTCTGGGACCCGACCCCGTGGGTCCGCGACGAGCACCGCGACGAGATGCGCCAGGTGCACCGGTGGGTGATCGAGGTGCCGCGCCGGTAGGCCCGATGGCGAGCCTCGACGATCGGCTGCGCAGCCTGCAGCGACGCTGGAACGAGACCGGAGCCGCCGAGGACGAGGCGGCCTACCACCTCGAGCGCGTCCGAGCCGGCGAGCTCGACGAGCGCCGCCTCGCGCTCGCGGCCTACTGCGGTCACCCGGCCGCCGCGCTCGCGTCGAAGGGTGACCCGGCGCCCGGTCGGCCGGAGCTCCTGCAGCTTCGCGTCTACGGGCTCGAGCCGTGGGGGCGCGAGGTCTGGACCCGCGCCGCGGTGATCGCCGCGGAGGCGGTGCTCCCGCACTTCGTCGCGGAGTTTCCCGACGTGGATGAAGTCCCCGGCTGGATCCGGTTCGCCCGGGACTGGCTCGCGGGGACCCGATCCGAGCGACCGGGCGAGTGGTCTCCCTATCCGCCGAGGCCTCAGCCCGAGGCTGAGGTGGCGATCGATGCGCTCGAGCCCGTCTGCTCCGACGCGTGCGACGGCGCTTTCCGGGCCGCTCGTCTCCTTCGAGACGTCGATGGCGATCGATGGGATCAGGTGTCGCTGGCGTGCGACGTGTTGGTCGCGGCGCAGGACGCGATGGGGGATGCGGTGTGGGATGCGGTCGCCGCCGAGCTCGCCCGGTGGGCGCTCTCCTGATGAGGAACGGCGAGGCTCGGACCCCGAGGCCGCGGAGCTACGTCCCCGGCATCTCGTAGGCCTTCGCGACCGGGTGGAGCGGGCGGTTCAGCCAGAGCGGGCGCCGGAGCCCTCCCGGGCCGGGCGCGGGCTTGGTCTTGGTGAGCCACTCCTCGTAGACCTGGCGGCTCTTGTTGAGGTCGACGAAGACGTCGCCGTAGCGGTCCTGGTCTTCGGCTCGCCCGACGGTCACCTTCTGGTGCCAGCAGTGCATGCCGCTCACGGGGTCGGGCTGCACCGGGAACGTCAGGTTCTGGTTGACGCCGGACTCCTTCCACCAGACGCGGCCGGTGTCGGGGTCGGTGCTCTGGTACGGCTCGATGCCCTGCTTCTGGCGCAGGAGGATCGTCCCGTCGCCGCGGGTGATGTCGACGAGCGCGCTGCAAAGCTTCTCGCCGCCGACCTCGCGGTGGAGCCGCCACCTTCCGACGTGGTGGCTCGCCGCGACGATGCCGGGCTTGATCCCCTCGGTCACCCAGACGCGGATGACGAACCAGCCGATGCTCGTCGCCACGCGGGCGAGGCCTTCGTTCGTCAGCCCGAGCGCCTTGGCGTCCTCGGGGTGCACCCAGAGCGGGTTCTTGTGGGAGATCTCCTGGAGCCACTTGGCGTTTCCGCTTCGCGTGTGGATCAGCGTCGGCAGCCGGAACGTCGGCAGCAGCACTCGCTCGCCGTTCTTCTCGTCGATCTCTCCCCAGTGGACCTGGCTCTTGATGTAGCCCGGGATCGCCTGGTCCGGGAATCCCCACTCGGCGAGGGTCGGGCTGTAGAGCTCGAGCTTGCCCGACGGCGTCTTGAAGCCGGCCTTGCGGTCGCCGCCCTCGAGCTCCACGCCGCCCTCCTCGACGTCGGTCTCGTAGCGCTTCTGCCCCGCGTAGGGCACGTCGAACGCTCCGAACCGCCGCATGTACTCGAGCGGCTTCATGCCCGCCTTCTCGGCCGCCTCGGGCAGGCCGGGGACGCTGTTCTCGAAGATGTCGGCGTAGTACTCGTCGAGCGAGACGGGCTCCCCGTCGCGCTGGCTGCTCTCGTACCACTTCCGGATCCCGCGCTCGCCGTCGGGGTCGATCTTCCAGGTGAGCGCGATCCAGAACTCGGCCTCTTCCCACACCTCGCCCGGGTTCACCTCACGCGTGTCGGCGACGTCCTTGCCCTCGCGCCGCGCGTGCTCGGCGAGCACCGGCTGCCGGAACCCGAGCCACGTCCCCGCGTGGGTCTCCTGGCTCATGAGATCGTGCCGCTCGGAGGCGAGCCCCATCGGCAGGACCCAGTCGGCCCATTGAGCCGTCTCGCACCAGATCGGGGTGAGGGCGACGTGGCAGCCGACGCGGCTCTCGTCCTCGAGCATCTCGATCCAGGCGCCGCCGTCGGGGTTCGTCCAGACGGGGTTGTAGACGCGGCTCACGTAGACGTCGATCTTCCGCTTCTGCTCGCGCTGCAGATGCGGCAGGAGGAAGCTCATCTCGTAGTGGGCGAGCGGCCACTCCTTCGGCCAGTTGAGCTCGTTCCAGCGCTCGATCGGCGGCGGGCTCTGGCTCGGCCCCGCCTTGAACTTGTCCCACGAGTTCGGGTTCAGCCCGCCCGGCGTCCCGAGGCTGCCCGTCAGGACATGCAGAAAGACGAGCGACCGCGCGATCTGCCAGCCGCCGAGATGCCCGCTCGCGGCGTTGCGCCAGATGTGGCTCGTCCACTTGCCGTCGGCCTCGGCGATCGCGTCGGCGAGGCGAGCGACCGTCGCCGCCGGGATCCGGCATTGCTCTGCCGCGTACTCGGGGGTGAACTCGGCGTAGGTCTCGGCCAGCAGCTCGATGAAGCGGTCGAACGTGCGCTCGCCGTCGGCGCCGTCCTTCGCCTCGAGGAACGCCTCCCAGTTCACCCACCGCCGCACGAAGGCGCGGTCGATCCGGTCCGACGCGATCAGCTCGCGCGCGACCGCGAGGAGGAGCGCCGCCTCGGTGCCCGGCCACGGCGAGATCCAGAGGTCGGCGTGGCTGGCCGTGTTCGAGAGCCTCGTGTCGACGACGCCGAGCTTCGCCCCGCGCTCCTTCGCGGCGATGATCCGCTGCGCGTGCGGGTTGAAGTAGTGGCCCGTCTCGAGGTGCGCCGACAGGAGCAGGACGAACTTGCTCTCGCTGTAGTCGGGGCTCGGCCGGTCGGCGCCGCACCAGAACGCGAAGCCCGCCCGCGTCCCCGAGCTGCACACGTTGGTGTGGCTGTTGTGGCCGTCGATCCCCCACGCCGTCAGCATCCGCATGACGAAGTGATCGTCGCCCGGGCGCCCGACGTGGTAGATCACCTCGTCGTGGCGGTCCTCGTCGAACGCCTTCGCGATCCGGCTGCCGATGTCGGTGAGCGCCTCCTCCCAGGTCGCCTCGGCGAACTGACCCGAGCCGCGCGGCCCGGTCCGCTTGAGCGGCTTGAGGATCCGCTCGGGGTCCTCGACCTGGTTGATCGTCGCCGGCCCCTTGGCGCACGTCCGTCCGCGGCTGCCCGGGTGGACCGGGTTGCCCTCGAACTTCTCGACCTTGCCCGACGCCTTGTCGACGAAGGCGAGCAGGCCGCACGCCGCCTCGCAGTTGAAGCAGATCGTCGGAACGCAGCGGTAGCTCTTCTCACGCCGCTCGGGCCACGCCGCCGGGTCGAGCTCGGTCCAGTCGTCCCACCGCTCGGGCGGCGGGCCGACCTCGAAGCTCCACGGGGAGGTTCGCTTCGGCGGGAGGACGGGCCCCGAGGGGGCGGCGGCGTCGGCTTCGGGCGCTTCGGACACGGGTCGGGCCTCTCTCGGGGCGGCGGCCGATCAGCTCAGCGGGGTCGCCTGGCCGGCGCGGATGAGGTGCTCCTCCTCGACGACGAGGCCGAGGAGCGCGAGCGCCCCGCCCATCGCCCAGAAGGTGCCCGCGACCTCGGCGGTGCCGGGGACCGCCAGGCAGCCGAGCGCGCCGACCGTGCAGAGGCCGATCGAGACGACCCAGCGGCGGATCCCGTCGGCCCCGTGGTGGGCGACCTTCATCGCCTGCTTGAACTCGCGCTCGCGCCCCTTCGGCGCGAGCGTCCGCTCGAACACGATCAGCCACGCGTGGATCGCGAGGGCGCCGAGCAGGATCGTCCGGACGGGGCCGGCCGTCTCCTCGGGCAGCTCGAGCAGGCGATGCGCGATCAGGAGCGCGCCGGCGCCCGCGAGGGCCGCCTTGACGGTGAGCTGCACCCAGAGCCCCTCGCGGACCCAGAGGATCCGCCCGCGCGCCTGGCTGAAGAGGAAGCCGGTGTAGGCGGCGGAGAGCCAGGCGAGGACGAGGGTCGCGCCCAGCAGGGTGAACCCGAGCGGCCCGCGCGTGAGGTGGATTCCCGTGATCCCGAGGGCGAGCCAGACCGAGAGGAGCGCGCCGTAGCCGATCAGGACGAACGTCCCGCGGGCGAGCCAGCTCTTCATGTTGGGGCGGATCAGGATCAGGTAGAAGCGGTCGGGGCGCTTGAGGTCGGCCACGAGCGCGATGGAGGTCGCGACGAGGAACGCCAGCGCGAGCGCTGGCAGCCCGATCGCGACGATCGGCGGGCAGAGCTCGGGGCGGGCGAGCGGCGGCAGCATCGTCGCGCCGGCGAGGAGCAGCCCGGCGGCGAGCGCCTTCAGCACCAGGTAGGCGACGATCTTGGCGCCCCAGAGGGTCGCGTGGCCGACGTCGTAGACGGTCCGCGCCTTCGGGGCGAGGTCGCCGCCGTCCGCGGACAGGATGGTGCCCGCCTCGCGCTGCGGCCCGTCCGGGACGTCGGCCCAGAGGAAGCCGCCGGCCGAGCTCGTCGCCGTCGGGTCGACGCCGGCGGGGCCGACCTCGCGGTAGAGGACGTTCGGCGAGGTGCCCGCCTCGGGCTTGCGCGCGACGAGGTCGTGCTCCTTCCGGAGCAGGCTGACCATGCTGTTCGGGTCGTGGAAGTCGCCCGGGATGATCGCCTCGGTCGGGCAGACGACGGCGCAGGCGGGGGCGAGGCCGACCTCGGTCCGGTGGGCGCAGAAGTGACACTTCTCGGCCGTGCCGGTGTCGTCGTTGATGTAGAGGGCGTCGTAGGGGCAGGCGTGCATGCACGCCTTGCAGCCGATGCAGATCGACGGGTCGATGTCGACGATCCCGTCCTTGGTCCGCTTCTCGAGGGCCGAGACGGGGCAGATCGTGACGCAGGGCGCGTCGCTGCACTGGTTGCATCGGAGGACGGCGAAGGAGCGCTTCACCGACGGGAAGCTGCCCGCGTCGGAGGGGTAGCTCCCCTCCTCGGTGTACTTCACCCAGGTGCGGAAGCTGCCGACGGGGACGTCGTTCTCGGACTTGCACGCCACGGTGCAGGCGTGGCAGCCGATGCAGCGGGTGTGGTCGATGACGAAGCCGAGCTGCACCGGAATCCACCTCCGGACCGGGCGGGAGAACGCGAGCGGGCGATCGTATCGCGGGTTCGGGCGGGACGCTACCGGTCGAGCCAGGTCAGGCCGGAGCGGCGACGGGCGAGCTCGTGGAAGTACTTCGGGAGGACGGCGACGACCATTTCGATGTGGGACGACTCGGTCCCGTGGGCAGCCACGATCGGGTCGCAGAGAGCCGCGGCAGCTCGGCAGAGACACGACCAGAAGTGCTCGGGGCCTTCGTATCGTCGGGCGAGCTCGGCCGTAGCCATGCACGCCTCGAACAGGTCGATCTGACGGCGGTACTTCGCCGATTCGAAGAGGGCCGGCGTCGCCTCGACCTTGTGGACCGCGCCGAGCGCCGCGGCGAACGCCTCGTCCAGGCGTCCGTGCCGTTGGTGGTGCGCGGCGGCCGCGAGTCGGATGCTCGATCCGCTGTACCACGCGACCTCGCGGCTGATTTGGAGGAACGACTGCACTCGGTCGTCGCGCTCGAGCTCGAGCGCCTGCCGGACGAGGTCGTCGACGCCGCCGCGTTCCGCGTCGCACCGGCCGAGCTCGGGGCCCTCGTTCGATCGCAGAGTCGCGAGCGTGCCGAGGGCGCCGATCACTCGCCCGAACTGGATCGAGCTGCTGGACGGGAGCCCTCCGATGTTCGAGATCTCGACGGCGGGCTCGAGCGACTCCCATTGCTTCTCGCGAGCCGACTCCACCAGGGCCGCGAGCTCCTCGATCGAAGGCCGAGGCCCGAGGCCAGGGTCGAGACCGGTCTCGAACAGATCGAGGGGAGGTCGCGGCCACCGTGTCTCCGCGTTGAGCTCGATCGCGCGCTTCCGGTGCGCTCGAAGTGCGACCTTCGACCGGGCCGTGGCGTCGGCGTCCGGCCACCCGCGCTTGGCCAGCGTCCGGATGTGGAGGAAGCCCATGTGCGTGTGAAACGCCGTCGTCTCGCTTCCGATGGCCTCGGCCGCCTCAATCGCCCTCAGGATCGTGGGGTCGCGATCTCGCGGGGAGGCGATCGCGAGGAAGATGAGGCGGAACGGATTTCGGCGCTCAGGCGGGCGCTTCAGCTCGAGCTCGATCAGCTCGAGCTCGATCGACTTGCTCAGAGTCTGCCCTTCGACGAGGACGTGTCGCGCGTGAGTTGGCTCCGAGGCCGCCGGCCACGCGCCGTACCGGTCGAGGAGCGAGGCGAGGAGGAGGTGATCGAGCACCGCGGCGCGTCCGCGAGAGCGCTGCGCGATCACGTCGTACGGGAGGAGCGTCTGGAGACGGAGGGTGAGAAGAGAGGACAGGCGCGGCTGGCCCGGGGCGCGGCAGAGGAGGTCGCCGATCCGATGGATCCGCTCGCGAGACGCATCGGGCGCCTGGCGTCTGGACGACGACCCCGATGTCGATGGCTCGCCGCCGGTCGCTCCGATGAGCTCCTCGAACGCCTCGGCGATCCGCTCGACGGCGTGGACGTGGAGCTCGGTCGACCAGGCGGCGTTCGCAGGATGGCCGAGGAGGGCCGCCTCGGTGTGCGCCTCGAGAGCCGCGTCGAGATCGATCGGTCCGGCCTCGCCGCTCGAGCGCTCGCGGGCCCGAGCGTTCCAGAGTCGGCCGGCCCGGTCCGGCGCCGCGCGGAGCAGACCGTCGAACGCGCCGGCGTCGGGCGGTGGGCTCAGCCCGGCCTCGCCGTCGGCGAGCGCCCGGGCGATGATCCGTGCGGCCGATGGCTTCGCCGGTCGGACCGGCGACTCCCCGTGGTGGATCGCGTCCAGTCCGACGGCGTGCTCGGCGGCGATGAGCCGCGCGCAACAGAGGTCGAGCCGACGGGGGGCGATCTCGCCGCCCGGCCGGACGAGACGAGCGAGGGCGGCGGCGTCGTCGCCGGCTCCGTCGCGCTCGCTCCCCGCGACCAGGCGTTCGAGCCGCTCGAGCAGCTCGACCCGCTCCTCGACCTCGGGGGGCAGCGTCCCGGACCGGAGCGCGGCGAGCTCGTTCATCGCGGCCTCGTCGAAGCCGCGAAGGTCGACCCGGCTCTCGAGCCGGCTCACCCGCTTCGGCAGCGGGACGGCGAGAACGCGTGCGAGGAGCTGCTGGCCGCCAAGCGCCGCCGCGCTGACGAGGAGCACCGTTCCCGCGACGATCACGAACCGCTGCCAGCGCGAGCTCGGGGCGACCCGACGAAGCCCGCGGACGAGCGGTGAGGCGACGGCCGCTTCGACCGGCGTCCCGGCGCGCCAGCGTTGCAGGTCGTCGGCGAGCGCGTCGGCGCTCGCGTAGCGGTCGTCGGGATGGCGCGCGAGCGCCTTCAGGCAGACCGCTTCGAGGTCCGGCGGCAGTCCCGCCCGATGCCGCGACGGCGGCTCGATCTCGCCTCCGACGACGTCGGTGAGCGTCGACCGCGCGTCGCGGCCGTCGCCGAAGGGTGGCCGCCCGGTGAGGAGCATGTAGAGCGTCGCGCCGAGGCCGTAGACATCGCTCGCCGGCCCGACCGGGGCGCCGGCGAGGACCGGGTCGACCTGCTCGGGCGCCATGAACGCGGGGGTGCCGACCGAGATGCCGGTCTCGGTCAGCCGCGTCAGGGCCGCGTCGAGGGCGAGGCCGAAGTCGATCAGTCGCGGCGTCCCGCGCTCGTCGATGACCACGTTCGCCGGCTTGATGTCGCGGTGGAGGACGGCGCGCCGATGGGCGTGGGCGACGCCGCGGCTCACCTCGGCGATGAGGCGGGCCGCCTCCCGCAGCGGCACCGTCTCCCGGCGCGCCCGATCCTCGAGCGACTCGCCGTCGACGAGCTCCATCGCGCAGTAGCGGGCGTGGCCGGCGCCGCCGACCGAGAGCACGCGGACGAGGTTCGCGTGCGGCTCGAGGCGCGCGTGGAGCTCGGCCTCGCGCTGGAAGCGCGCGAGCGCGTCCTCGGCGTCATCGAAGCCGGCGACGGGGAGGATCACCTTGAGGGCGTACTCGGCGCCGGTCTCGTCGTGGCGCGCGCGGTAGACCGCGCCCATCCCGCCGCGCCCGAGCTCGGCGATCACGGTGAACGGTCCGATGCGGCGTCCGGCCGGTGGCCCGTCGCTCACTTCGCCTGACTCGCGTGCTTCTTCGCGGCCGCCGCCGCCTCGCGCGCCTCGTCGGCGCGCCCGAGCTCCTCGAGGATGAGCGCGCGGAAGCGCTCGATCCCGGCCAGCTCGGCGGCGCGCCCCTTCTTGCTCCGCGGCGCGCGCGGCGAGGTCGCCTCGACCGCGCGGCGGGCCGTGTCGAACGCGTCGAGCGCCTCCTCGATCCGGTCGTGACGCAGGTGATGGCGTCCCCTCGCCTCGTGGAGGATCGCGATGCAGAACCAGTTCTCCTCGGCGCCGAGGGTCACCGTGTGCTTCACCATCGGGTGGTCGAAGAGGTGGAAGCCCGCCGCGACGAGCTCCTCGACGCCGGGGACGCCGCGCACCCGTCCGCAGCAGACGAGCTCGGACGGGTCGGCCGCCGACTCCTCGGTCGGTCGGGGGTCGGCGCCCACGTCGAGGTCGCCGGCGCCGTCGAGGTAGACGAGGTGGTTCGCGGCCTGGTGGATCCGGAAGATCGCGTTGAGCCACTGGGCGATCGGATAGGGCGGGATGCCGCTCGCGTCCCGCACCTCCTGGAGGAGCGGCAGGGTCGCGTTCTGCAGGCGCACGCCCTCGAGGGCGGCGACCGCCCCCTGGTGCGCGTCGTAGACCCCGCCCGCCCTGCTCCGTCGCGGGTCGAGGCGGACGAGGGCGAGCTGCATCGGGATGACCGGCCAGCGCTGGACGTCGTCGAGGGCGCGGTCGAGCTCGAGCGCCCGCTCCAGGCGCTCCCCGCTCGCCTCCGGCTGCCCGAGCGACCAGCGATAGAGCCCGAGCTGGAGCTGCACCCACGCCTCCTCGAGGCCCGCGTCGATGACGGCGTCGAGCCAGCGCTCGAGCTTCCCGTCGAGGATCCTGGCGACCTTCTCGGGCCACTTTCCCTTGACCCGCTTCACCGAGCCGAGGTAAGCCCGCGCGAGGAAGAGGAGCACGGCGGGGTTCCGCGCCTCGGACCGCCGCTCCATCTCGTCCTCGCCGAGCTCCACGATGCGGTCGAGGCCGAGGGCGGCGACGAACGGACGGCCGCGGTTGAGCTGCGTCGGGAGGAGGCCATAGCGCTCGAGGGTCGCGGCGAGCGGGAGGAGCTCGACCGCCTCCCCGGGGGAGAGCGGGCGGTCGATCGAGAACCCGGCGGTCTCGCCCATCAGGACGTTCTGGAGGTCGGCGATCAGCGATCCCTCGAGGACGTCGGGGCGCCCGGGGGCGCGCGCGAGGAGGTCGCAGAGGTCGCGGGCCGAGGCCGGCGATTGGCGCGCCTCGTCGAGGAGGCGCCGCAGCGCGCTCCCGTGGAGCGCGGGCGGCCATCCCTCGGGTCCGGCGATCAGGCCGCGCTCGTCGAAGGCGATGAGGTAGGCGGCGAGGACCTTGCGGTGGGCGTCGACGCCGCGGTCGAGGGCGGCCGCGCCGTGGCGGAGGAGCAGCCGGCCGCGGGTCGCGTCGTCGAGGCCGTCGGCCTGCGCGAGCGCGCCGAACGCCGCGCTGTCGACCGGCGCCGCGAGCCGGGGGTCGCCCTCGCCGTACGCGATCGCCCGGGCGAGGTCCCCCGCGAACCGGCGGTCGCACGTCACGATCGGGTTTCGCGCGTGGCAGAGCCCGTTGAGCGCGCCGAGGCTCCCGCGCCCGTGGAGGAGCGCCTGCGCGGCGACGGCGAGGGGCGCGTCGATCTGGCCGTCGGGGCGCACGAGATCGGCGATGCGGTGGACGTCCTCCTCGCTCCACTGTCCGTCCGCCTCGAGCTCGACCCGCGCGACCCTCTCGAGGACGAGGGCGCGCCGGTGACGCTCGCGATCGTCGGCGAGCACGTCGGCGATCACGCCGAGCTCCGAGGCGACGGAGAGGTCGCCCCCTCCCGACTCGAGGAGGGCGACGAGGGTCTGGAGGCGGTGCGCGGCCGAGCCCCGCCGGGACGACCGCAGATCGGTCCCGGCGCCGGCGAGGACGACGACGCGGTGGGCCCGCTCGGTGAGCGCCCTCGCATCGGCGTCGGCGTCGGGCGCGAGATCGAGGAGCGGCGCGATGGCGGCGACGTCGGCCGGGGACGGCCGCTCGCCCCGGTCGAGGGCCGCCTCGACCCGATCGAGCCCGGTGAGCGCGCCGCGGCCGCCGAACCAGGCGGCGACCATCGGGACGCCGGCGAGGGCGGCGAGCGCCAGCGAGAGCATCAGGATCGCGAACGCCACCCGCGCGCGGCGCGAGGTCGTCCCGACGACGCGCGCGGCCCGCGTCATCCGTCCGGGGCGGCGCGACACCACCTCGTCGCCGCGGAGCCAGCGCTCCAGCTCCTCGGCGAGCGCCTCGGCCGTCGGCGGGCGATCCGATGGCCGCTTCTCCATCGCCCGGAGGCAGATCGCCTCGAGCGCCGGAGGCACGTTCGGGACGTGGCGCGAGGGGGGGATCGGAGGCGTGCTCAGCACCCGCGTCATCGTCGTCCGCGAGTCGGCACCCTCGAACGGCAGGCGCGCGGCGAGGCAGGTGTAGAGCGTTCCGCCGAGGCCATAGACGTCGGTGTAGGGACCGATCTCGGCGCCGGCGAGCTTCGGGTTGATCTGCTCGGGAGCCATGAAGACCGGCGTGCCGACGGTGAGGTCGCTCGCGGTGAGGCGCGCGGCCTGGTCGTCGAGGGCGAGCCCGAAGTCGAGGATCCGGGGATTGCCCGCATCATCCATCAGGATGTTCGAGGGCTTGATGTCGCGGTGATAGACGCCGAACCGATGCACGTGATGGGTGGCGCGGGCGCAGGCCGCGACGATCCGGGCGGCCCGCTTCGGCGCCATCGGCCCCTTCTCGAGGTGACCCGCGAGGTCGCTCCCGACGACGAGCTCCATCACGCAGAACAGGAGGTCGCGCTCGGCGCCGAACGAGAAGACACGGATGATGTTGGGGTGCCCGTCGATCCGGGCGAGGATCTGCGCCTCGCGCCGAAACCTCGCCTCGAGCGTGGCCTGGATCGGGTCGCCACGGGTCGGTCGGCGGAAGAAGACCTTCAGGGCGTACTGGGCGCGGGTCTCGGCGTGGCGCACCCGATAGACCGCCCCCATTCCGCCGTGACCGAGCTCGGCTCGGATCACGTACGGGCCGATGCGTCGTCCGACGAGCGAGGGGGGCCGATGCTCGGACATACCCTCGTCTTATATCCCCCCGATCCGTCGCGGCGCCACCCGGAGACCCGGGCCTTGGCGGGCTCGGAACCGGTCGGGCCGGTTTGCAATCGCGCTTCGGGCGGCGGTATACTCATCCTTTGGTTTGGGTTGGGGTCGCATCCTACGGCGCTCGAGGCTCTCGGGCGGCGTCGGGTGGTGTCGAGGATTCCTCGCCCCCAACCCGCGAGCCCACGGCTTCCACGCGCCTCGATGGGCGGCGTCGGGGCGGGCTCGCGTCGTCTTGGATCGCCGGGCCTCACTCGCTCGATCGAGCAGAGGCCGACGACGCTTGGGAGCAGCCGGCGTGAGCCAGCTAGCGACGAGCACGGGCACGGGCACCGCCCTCGACCTCTTCCGGTACTCGACGCTCTCGGTCGCCGGCGGTCTCTGCTACACCCTCGGAAGCCAGGGGCCGACGAACCGCGAGGCGCTCCGCGAGAAGATCCGCAAGTCCTTCCACGGGACGGCGTATCTCCGCCGCGTCCTGGAGGTCGCGTTCGAGCGGAGCCTGAAGTCGCTCTCGGTCGGCCTCAAGCGGCCGTGGCTCCTCGCCGAGACGGGCGGCCACGACTTCTGCGAGCAGTTCGGCGACCAGGTGCTCACGCCGTTCTGCGCCCAGGACGACCTCTCGGGGCGGCCGCTCCTCGACTTCATCGAGGCGTTCTTCCTCGACCTCCAGTACACATCGAAGAACGCGAACGCGATCCTCGGGCTGGGTCAGCTCGGCGACGAGGCGATCGACGAGGCGCTCACCTCGATCTTCGCGATGACGGACACCGAGGAGCTCGTCCGCCTCGAGGCCGACGCCGCCGACTTCCTCAAGGGCTCGCTCCGCGACGCGAGCGGGCTCGAGGAAGAGCATCCGATCAACCGGTTCGCGACGTTCAAGAACCTGCTCCTGCGGGGCCTGCTCTTCTACGTCCACGACCTGATCCGGACCGACCCGCGCGTCGCCGGCACCCTCGCCTACATCGAGAAGCGCACCCTCGAGGCGCGGAAGCGTCACCTCGAGACCGACCTCCAGAGCGGGCGCCTCAGCGCGGATCTGCAGCAGGAGGCCGAGGACGAGCGCGGGCGGATCACGATCCTCGAGGCGGTCCACCACCAGATCGAGCGCTACGTCGACGACATGGGCGAGGTCGCCCTCGACGGCGAGTGGCTCTTCGACATCGCCGATCGGCTCGAGGAGGAGGAGGAGGAGGCGCAGAGCGCGCTCGTCGGCTCCGTCGTCCCCACCGACAACCTGATCGGGATCGTGGCCGAGGCGCTCGAGCCGGCCCTCGAGGCGGTGGGCGTCGATGCGGTCATCGGGAGCCGCGACCAGCTCGTCAGCCCGAGCAACGAGCTCCGGAGCCTGCTCCGGAACGTACGCCAGGACTTCCGGCGGGCGCGGTGGACGAGCGACCGCTACGGCGAGATCACCAACCTGATCGGCGCGGCGCTCTACGCGGCGGTCGGGCCGCGCGCGGCCGAGCGCTACTTCCGCGAGTCGCTCGGCGTCGGCGGCGACAGCGCGATCGCGCGCTGGAACCTCTTCAAGGTTCGACTCGAGAGCGCCGACCTCGACGGCGCGTTCGAGCGTCTCCGCCAGGCCGAGGAGGAGGCGCCCGAGCGCTACCGGCTCTTCGACACCGCGATCTTCAAGCCGCAGCGGATCCTGGGCGCCGGCCTGACGGGCATCACGTTCGAGTGCATCGCCGGCGACGGCCGCAGGGTGGCGGTGAAGTCGCTCTGGGTCGGCGACCCCGGCGACGACGGCGCGACGGGGCCCGACCAGAGCCAGGTCGCGCACGCGCTCCGCGACGTCTCCACCCTCGCGCAGCAGGACAGCGAGAACCTCCTCCAGATCTTCGATTTCGGCAACTACGAGAACCGGCGCCCGTTCATCGTCTACGAGTACGTCGACGGGATCGACCTCGCCGAGCTCGTCCGCGAGCGCGGGCCGATGGCGCCGGTCGACGTCGCCGCCGTGGGTCTGGCGCTCGCCGAGGCGATCCGCGACGCGCACGCGGCGGGCGTCCTGCATCGGAACATCCGTCCGAGCAACGTGATCTTGCAGGCAGGGTCGGGCGGCCTCGGCGAGCCGGGGGCGCCGCCCAGGCTCAAGCTCTGCGACGGCGGGCTCTGGAACATCGCGACGTGCACGCCGGGGCCACCGCACGAGAAGCTCCAGATCCTGTCGACGCGCTCGCTGATCGGTCGCAAGATCTCGCTCCGCACGCTCGACTACACCTCGCCCGAGGAGGTCGCCGGACGCTGGGACCTCATGGCGGCGGCGGCCGACATGTACGGCCTCGGGGCGACGCTCTATCGCCTCATCACGGCGAGCTCGCCGCGCCAGCCGAAGGCCGATCTCATCCCGGCCGTCGAGCCGCTCCGAACGCAGATCCTCACCTGCCTCCAGCGCAACCCGGCCGCGCGACCGCAGACCGGCGACCAGCTCGTCGCCGGGCTCACCCAGGCGCTCGAAGCGGCGAAGCAGATGGGCCAGATCGCGTTCATGCCCGCCTCGCGGGCGCCCGCGGCCCAGTCCGAGCCGACGCCGCCGCGTGATCCCCAGGCGGAGCTCTTGCCCGGGACGGCGACCCAGCTCCTGAAGGCCGACGTTCCGACGCTGACCCAGCCGGCCGCCGATCAGGACGAGGCGGGCGAGGAGCTCATCCTCGAGGTCTCGGCTCCGGCCGCCCCCCCGGCGGCGCCGGCGCCGGTTGCACCGGCGGCGACGGCCGACGACGGGATGTTCGCGGGGCTCGAGCTGCTCGATGACGCCGCGACGGGCGCTCCTCCCGCTCCCGCTCCCGCTCCCCCCGCGCCGGCCCCGAGCGGGTTCGTCGCCTCGGCCCCCGGCGCGCCTCCCGTGGCGCCCCCGTCGGGCACCGGCGACGCGGCGGTGGACGCGCTCCGCTACATGGAGAGCGGGTCGTTCTTCGTCCGGCGAGACGAGGGCGGAAAGCTCCTCGAGATCGCCGACAAGAAGGAGCCGGCGCCGAGCATGGGCAGCGGCGTCGCGTCCGCCGAGCCGGAGCTCGAGCTGCCGCCGGGGATGGACTCCGGCGTCATGGGCGGCAGCGGCGTCATGGGCGGCAGCGGCGTCCACGCCGGCAGCGGCGTGATGGGTGGCAGCGGCGTCCAGGAGGCGCCCGCGCCCGTCGAGGAGGAGGAGGAGGAGGCGCTCGATCCGCTCGAGGCGCTGAAGCTGCTCGAGAGCCAGCTCTCGATGCGTGGGCCGGGCACGACCGCTCCCCCGCCGCCGAAGCACACCAAGACCGCGCCGCCGAAGCCGATCGGCATGGACGCGATGATGGGCTCGGACATCGCCCCGATGGGCGACGAGCCGATGATCGACGTCTCCTCGATCCGGACGGCTCCGAGCGCGCCGCCCGCCCCGAAGCAGCCGCAGCCGGCGGGCGGGATGTCCTCGGGCGTCAAGAGCAAGTCGGGCGTGAACGCCGGCTCCGGCGTGGTGAAGGTCGAGTACGGGCTCATGATCTCCGGCCTCGGGTTCGGCGGCCGGAAGGACAAGGCCATCCCGATCATCATGGACATCTGCAAGGTCTCCGAGGACGAGGCGCGGGACATGTGCCGCTCGCCGGTCGTCCCCGTCCTGAAGCGAGTGACCCAGGAGACGGCCCAGACCGCCTACGATCGCTTCCGCAAGGAGACGATCACCGCGCGCATCACCGAGCGGAAGGTCCGTCGCTAGCGCGCTCTCCTCGGCGAGCGTTCGAGCGGGACGGATCGCGAGGACGGCGATGACCCGAGCCCACCCCGCCGTTCGAGCCTCCGACCTCGCCGCCATCGGCGCGGTCATCGGGGTCGCCGCCCTCCTGCTCCCGGTCGTCGGCGCGGCGGGCGACGACGAGTCCGAGCGGATGCAGTGCCGGAACCAGCTCCGTGAGATCGGGATCGCGTCGATCGCCTACCTCACCTCGGGCTACGGACCGGGCGGACGGGAGGGATTCATGCCGCACGCGCGGCGCCTCGACGAGCCCGACGGCCCCGCGCACGTCGGCCTCGTCTGGCAGCAGCTCGTCCGGACCGGTGAGATCGATCGCTCGGAGGTGTTCGTCTGCCCGAGCTCGGCCGACGAGGCCCCCGCGCTCGAAGACGGCGCCAGCGCGCACAAGAGCTTCGCGTTCGACGAGGCCGACGTGACCAGGAGCTCGGAGTTCTCCTACGGCTGGACCAAGAACGCACGCACCGACGACAACTCGAGGTCCTCGACGATCATCGCCGCCGACCGCAGCGCCGGCGCCCCGGTCGGGAAGATCCGCAACCACCGCGGCGGTCGTCACATCCTCTACTTCGACGGGGCGTCCGACTTCGTCCCGATCGCGCTCGAGGTTGAGGGGAAGGCGGCGGCGAAGGGCGACTGGCAGCTCGAACGGCTCCTCGAGCACCTCGGCGGCCTCGATGAGCTGAACATCCTCCCGCGCCCGAGCGTCCCCGCGGCCAAGCCGCACGAGGAAGAGAAGGACGGCGGACGCTGACCGCGGCCGCCCTCGGGGAAACGCCTGGCCCTCGACGGTGCGCCGATGATCGCCCTCCGAGCGCGTTCCATTCACGGGCAGCCGAGCGCCAGACCGGGAGTGCATGATGCCACGAGCGTCGAAGCCCATCCTCATCGCGGTCGTCGCGAGCGCGGCCGGCCTCGCCTCGCTCGCGGGCGTCGCCACGGCTGCCCCGATGGCGGCGCCCGTCGATGACGACGCGCACCTCCGCGTCACCGTCGAGACGCCGCCGGTCACCGGCGAAGCCGCCGACGTTGGCGTCCTCGAGGCCACGGTCGTCGTCCGCAACGACGGCGAGGAGGCCGAGGCGCTCGAGGTGCGCTTCGATGCGCCCGCGCCCGACGCCGGCGCGGCTCCCCTCGAGAGCGCGGTCCTCCGCCGGCGGGTCGACCTCCAGCCGGGCGCGACCGCCCGCGTCCCGACCCGGCTCCGGCTCGCGCCGCCGGCTCCCGGGGCGCCCGGCGGCGACCGCGGCGCGGTCGTCGTCCGGGTCGCCCGGAGAGCGAGCCCGGCCGAGGTGCTCCACGAGGAGGAGCTCATCCTCGCCCGCGGCCCCGACCTGGCGGTCATCGGGCCGTTCGACAACGCCGGGCGCGGCGGCTTCGCGGCCGAGTATCCGCCCGAGAAGGACGGCTACCGAGCCGACGCGCGCTACGCGGGCGTCGGCGGCGCCGAGGTCCGCTGGCGTCCGCTCCCGGGCAGCGCGATCGGCGCGAACGGATTCATCGACCTCCGACGCTGCTTCGAGCGGCGCGAGAACGTGGTCGCCTACGTCCGGGCCATCCTGCGCACCGACGCGCCCCGGCGGGCCCGTCTGCTCCTCGGGAGCGACGACACCCTCACGGTCTGGTGCAACGGCCGACGCGTCCTCGCCCGTGATGTCTACCGCGCGGCGGCGCCGGCCCAGGACGCGGTCTTCGTCGAGCTCGCCGCGGGCGCGAACGAGCTCCTCCTCAAGATCGGTCAGGGCGGCGGCGGCTGGGGGCTCCACCTCGACCTCGACGACGGCGCGGGCGGGCGCCCCGAGGGCGTCCTGCTCGAGAAGGCGATCCGGCGGTCCGCGCGGGGCGACGCCGCGATCCGGGTGGTCGCGGTCGGCCGCACCGGCGCCGTGCTCGCCTGGCGGACCGACCGCGTCGGACCGGGCGACGTCGTGATCGAGCGGGCGCGCCCCGGCCGGGCCGATCCCCTCGGCCCGCGCGCGCCCGAGGACGGACCCGGCTCGGGGATCGAGACCTCGCCCGGCACGCCGAAGCGGCTCGTCCGGGACCCGCGCCGGACCAACGTCCACCGCGTCGCGATCGACGGGCTCGAGCCCGGCGCGCGCTACGTCCTCCACGCGCGGCCGGGCGTCGGGGAGCGCGGACGCACTCGAGCTCTCGCGTTCCACACGACGCCGCCGCGCGGCCGCCACGCCGTGCTGCGGCTGCGCCTGCTGGCCGTCGTCTTCGGCAACGTCGTCGAGGCGCCCGACGCGGATCAGCCGGGAGCGGACGCGCCGCTCGGGGACGACCGGTTCGAGGCGATCGAGCGCGAGCTGGCCGACACGGCGCGGTTCTTCTTCATCAACAGCGGCCTCCGCGTGTGGCTCGACGTGACGACCGTTCACGACGCGACCCACCGGGTGATCCCGCCCGACACGCCCTACGGCGTCGGCTACTCCGGCGGCGAGTGGGCCGCGATCGACGGGCTGCTGGCAGCGCGGGGCGAGAAGGCGAGCGAGTACGACGGCGTCCTCCTGATCTCGTGCGACCGGCGGTTCCGGAACGGGCGCTGGGAGATGCCGGGCTCGGGCGGCGGGACCCTCGGGCCGCTGCCGCCGGCGAACATCGGCAAGAGCGGCTGGAAGGCGGGCCCCCCGAACGACCACCGGTGGCTCTTCTGCCACGAGTTCCACCACCAGATCGACGCCCTCTACGCGGCGAGCGGCTACCCCGAGCTGCTCTTCAACCACTTCCAGCCGTGGGACGGAACGGCGCACCGGCACGGCGAGCACTGGGACGGCAACGCGTTCTCGCTCCGCGAGTGGGGCGGCCACGTGAGCCGGAGCGACCAGCGGAGCTGGCGCGACGGGAAGGCGCTCGCGTGGCGCTGGTTCGTCAATCAGTGGGGCGAGGTGCTGACCGTCGCCGACCGCGACGAGGACGGCGTCCCCGACGACGATCCGCGGCTGCCGCTCGACGAGCGGCGCCTCGGGAGCAGCGACGAGCGACGAGACACCGACGTCGACGGCCTCCCCGACCTCGGCGAGGCGATGGCGACGATCGGCCTCGAGCACGGCCTGGGTCAGGCGTGGGCCGGCCCCGCCGAGGCCCATCGGGCGGACCCGCGGAACCCCGACAGCGACGGCGACGGAGTCCGCGACGGAGACGACGAGGCGCCGGTCGATCCGGTCGACCGCCGGGTCTCCCGTCGGACCGTCACGATCGACGGCCGCATCGACGCCGGCTGGGGCGCGGCGGCGCGCCTCGAGGATGAGGCCGCGAAGGTCGCGATCGACGTCCACCTCGCGTGGGACGTCCGCGGACTGGTGATCGGGCTCCGAGCCGACCGCGCGCCCCGCGACGGCCGGATCCTGATCGACGCCGACGACGACGGGTGGTATCTCGGCGGAGACAACATCGAGGTGCGCCTCTCACCGTCGGGGCGGGCGCCGGCGGGAGGCCACTGGCATCCGGCGCGTGGTCGCCTCGCCTCGGTCGCGTTCCACAACGCGGGCGTGCCTGGGAGGTGGCCGTTCTACGACGCGGCGGGCTTCCGGGATGGCGAGCTCCGGGCGGAGCAGCGGACGGGGGACGACGGCTGGTCGGTCGAGCTGCTCATCCCCGCGAAGCGAGGCCTCGAAGCCCGGATCGGCGAGCGCATCGGGCTGCTCCTCGCCGTGACGCCGAGCGACGGCCCCGTCGAGGACGGCCGAGCGCTGACCCTGTTCGAGCCGCACCGTTCGTTCGGCTTCGAGCTGGTCTGCGGACCGCACTGACGACAGAATCGCTAGTGTGATTCCAGGGGTCAGGTCCAGGATCCACACCAAAGGGGCCAGGTCACACCAGAGCCAGGTCACACGAGCTGCTGTGACAGATTCGCTCGTGTGATTCCTGGACCTGACCCCTTCGATTCACACCAGAGGCTACGGCGGGCTAGTCGTCGCGGGCGAAGAGCTTCACGTGCGACGCGGGCTTGTCCCCGATCTTCGTTCCTCGCGCGGCGGTTCCGCAGAACTCGAGCTCGGTCAGGTCGAACCAGCTCTCGTGGACGCGCTGGCGCGGGGCGGGCGCGTACTGGATGTGGACGAGGCGGTCGTCCTCGCCGACCTTGAGCTTGTCGATCTTCCCCTTGCGATCCTTGATGAGCTCGTACTCCTTGTCGCGGATGAAGGCCTTGATGTGGACCTTCTTCGCCCAGGGGACGCGCTTCTTGTCACGGTAGACGACGGTCAGGATGCAGCCGTCCTCGTCGAGCACCTGGATGTGGAGCGGTCGCGGCTCGACGAGCAGCTTCTCGGGCGGACGGCTGATCTGGTAGCTGCCGTCGGCGCGGACGATCAGGAGGTCGTCGTACTCGCTGACCGTCATCTCGAACTTCTCGCCCTTGACGGTCGTGCCGAAGAAGCCGCTCTTCGGATCGTAGGAGACCTTCAGGGTCTGGCGGGCGACCTCCTTCTTGGTGACGACGTCGAAGCTCTCGACCTTCGTCCGCCGCGGGTAGGTCTTGCCGTACTTCTTGATCAGGCCGGTCAGGTAGCTGATCGTCGTCCGGGTGAGCTGCTTGAGCTTCTTCTCGGCGGCCGCGATCGACGCGAGGATGTCGTCGAGGTCCTTGCGGTGCTTCTCGATGTCGAAGACGGAGATCCTCCGGATCTGGATCTTCAGGAGCCGATCGACGTCGTCCTCGGTCATCTCGCGGACGAAGTCGTCCGCGAACTTCTTCATCCCGGTCCAGACCTGGCGCCGGACGCTGTCGGCCGTGTCGGCCTTCTCGAGACGCTTGTAGACCTTCTCCTCGATGAAGATCCGCTCGAGGGTCATGAAGTGGCGCTTGTCGCCGAGCTCGTCGAGCTCGAGCTCGAGCTCCTGGCGGATCTGATCGCGGAGGCGCTCGGTCAGGATCTCGAGCATCTCGGAGACGGCCATCTCCGCCGGCCGATCGCCGTTGATGACCGTGATGTTGCTGCTGATCGACATCTCGCAGTTGGTGTAAGCCCAGAGCTGCGGGACGACCTCGTCGGCGTAGACGCCGCGCGGGAGCGTCAGGACGACCTCGACGTTCTCCGCTGTCCGGTCCTCGATGGAGCCGATCTTGATCTTGTTCTTCTGCGCGGCCGTCTCGATCGACGTGATCAGGCCTTCGGTCGTGGTGCCGAACGGCACGTCGCGCACGATGATCGACTTGCTGTCGGGCGCCACCTCGAGCTTCGCCCGGACGCGCACCTTGCCGCGGCCGTCGTCGTACTCGGCCGCGTCCATCACCCCGCCCTGGCGGAAGTCGGGCAGGAGCGAGAACTTCTCCTTGCGCAGGATCGCGACCTGCGCCTCGAGCAGCTCGGTGAAGTTGTGGGGCATGATCCGCGTCGACATGCCGACGGCGATCCCCTCGGTCCCGAGCATCAGGATCACCGGCAGCTTGGCGGGCAGGCTGACGGGCTCCTTGTTCCGGTCGTCGTAGCTCGCCTGCATCTCGGTGAGCTTCGGGTTGAAGAGAGTGTCCCGGGCGAGCTCGGTGAGGCGGCACTCGATGTAGCGCGGCGCGGCCGCGGCGTGCCCGGTGAGGATGTTGCCGAAGTTCCCCTGCCGCTCGATGAAGTACTCCTTGTTCGCCAGGACGACGAGCGCGTCGCCGATCGAGGCGTCACCGTGCGGGTGGAGCTGCATCGTCGAGCCGATGACGTTCGCGACCTTGTGGAAGCGCCCGTCGTCCATCCGGTGGAGCGTGTGGAGGATCCGACGCTGCACCGGCTTGCACCCATCCCGCAGGTCGGGGATGGCGCGGTCGACGATGACGTAGCTCGCGTACTCGAGGAAGTGCTGCCGCATCAGCGGCTCGACGTAACTCATCGACGGCTCCTACGGATGATGATGAGGATGTCACCACGGAGACACGGAGAACACGGAGGAGCCACGGAGGCGATCGGCGGTTCTCGCGCTGCTGTGGTCAACGAACCCGTCGGACGATGCCGTTCTTGAGGACGGGAACGTTGAAGTTGATAAGAAGTCCCACTCTCTTTCGGCTGAGCCGAAGGTAAGTCATGAGCTGCGCTTCGTGTATCGGGTGTAGCTTGTCGACAGACTTGAGCTCCAGCACCACGGTGTCCTCGACGACGATGTCCATCTCGTAGCCTGCATCGAGGCTCACGCCCTTGTAGGCGACCGGGAGGGGCACCTCTCGCTCGAAGTCGACAGCACGCAACTCGAGCTCGTGACACAGGCAAGCCTGATACGCGGACTCGAGCAGTCCGGGGCCGAGCTCGCGATGAACATCGATCGCGGCGCCGATGACTCGCTCGGTGGTCTCCTCGGCAAGCAGACTCCCGCGCTCTCTCAGCGGCCTCTCCGTGTTCTCCGTGTCTCCGTGGTGACATCCTCTCATCATCGCTGCCATCACCTTCCCTAGACGTCGGTGATGAGGTTCTCCACGATGAACTCCTTCCGGGCCGGCGTGTTCTTCCCCATGTAGAAGTCGAGCGCCTTGCTCGCCTCGGAGAGGTCGCGGATCTGCACCGGCACGACGCGCCGCGGGTCGGCGAGGAACTTCTTGAACTCCTTGCTGTCGATCTCGCCGAGGCCCTTGAAGCGGGTGACCTCGGTCTTGCCGCTCAGCATCTCGATCGCCTTGTCGCGGGCGTCCTCGCTGTAGCAGTACATCGTTTCCTTCTTGTTCCGCACCCGGAAGAGCGGGGTCTCGAGGATGTAGACGTGGCCGCGGGTGATCAGGTCCTCGAAGTAGCGGAGGAAGTAGGTGAGGAGCAGGTTCCGGATGTGCATCCCGTCGACGTCGGCGTCGGTGGCGATCACGACCCGGTTGTAGCGCAGCCCGTCGATGTCGTCCTCGATCCCGAGGGCGCGCATGATGTTGTAGAGCTCTTCGTTCTTGTAGATCGCGTCGCGCTTGAGGCCGTAGCAGTTGAGCGGCTTGCCGCGGATCGTGAAGATCGCCTGGGTGTCGACGTCGCGGGCGGGCACCATCGTGCCGCCGGCGCTGTCACCCTCGGCGATGAACATCGTGCTCTCCTCGGCGCGCTTGTGCTTGTCGCCGAGGTGGTGCTTGCAGTCGAGCAGCTTCGGAATCCGGATCGCCGTCCGCTTCGCGCGCTCGCGCGCCTGCTTCTTGACCGCGTTCAGCTCCTTGCGGAGCTTCTCGTTCTGCTGGATCTTCGCGATCAGCTTCTCGGCCACCTGCGGGTTCTTGTGGAGCCACAGGACGGTCGCCTGCTTGACGGCCGGGACGACCCACTGCCGGACGTCGGTCGAGCCGAGCTTGTTCTTCGTCTGGCTCTCGAAGACGGGGTCCTGCACCTTCACCGCGATCGCCCCGACGATCCCGTCGCGGACGTCGGGCGGCTGGAAGCTCTTCTTCGCGAACTCGTTGATGCCCTTGAGCAGCCCCTCGCGGAACGCGCTCTGGTGGGTGCCGCCGTCGTTGGTGTACTGACCGTTGACGAAGCTGAAGTAGGTCTCGCCGTAGTTGTTCGTGTGGGTGAACGCGATCTCGATCCGCTTGTCGGCGTGGTGCGCGACCGGGTAGAGCGAGGTCGTCTCGCCGAGCTCCTCGTGGAGCAGGTCGGCGAGGCCGTTCTTCGCCCGATGGACCTTGCCGTTGTAGACGAGGGTCAGCCCGGCGTTCAGGTAGACGTAGTAGCGCAGACGCTTGTGGATGAACTCGTTGACCCAGTGGTACTCACCGAAGATCTCGGGGTCGGGCGTGAACTCGATGAACGTGCCGGACGACGCGCTCGCGTCGCTGCCCGAGTTCACCCGCACCTTCTCGCCGCGGCTGAAGGCGGCGCGCTTGTACTTCCCCTCGCGCCAGCTGCAGACCTGGAACTGCTCGGAGAGGGCGTTGACGGCCTTGGTGCCGACGCCGTTCAGCCCGACCGAGAACTGGAAGACGTCGTCGTTGTACTTGCCGCCGGTGTGCATCTTCGAGACGCAGTCGACGACCTTCCCGAGCGGGATCCCGCGGCCGTAGTCGCGCACCGAGACGGTGTTCGCCTCGTGCTTGATCTCGATCCGCTTGCCCTCGCCCATGATGAACTCGTCGATCGCGTTGTCGACGACCTCCTTGAGCAGCACGTAGATCCCATCGTTCGGATTGCTCCCATCTCCGATGCGACCGATGTACATACCGGTTCGCAGCCGGATGTGGGCGAGGGGATCGAGAGTCTGGATCGCCTTCTCGTCGTAGGCGACGGCCTTCTTCGCCAACGGGGACTCCTCTGCGTCACTGGTCGGCGCCTGAACCGCGTCCGGAGCGCCCGACGAGCGTCGGGGCCGAGACGGGGCACGGGCACTTCGGGTTAGGATGTCGTTCGTCCTCCGCGGGTCGCTTCCCAGCGATCCGACGGTGTGTCTCCTAGGCGTCCGGCGCCGGCAGGTCCGGCGGGCCGAAGTCGGCGGGCTTCTCGGGCATGGATGCCTCGAGATCGACGCCCAGGCCGTCCGCGATGCGGTTGATGTAGTTGAAGTAACTCACGACCTCGCAAGCGTCGACGATCTCCCGGTCGGTCCAGCCGAGGCCGCGGAGCCCGTCCGCGTCCTCGCGAGTCATGGCCCAGGGCTGGCGGGTCAGCTTGACCGCCCAGTCCATGAGGCCGCGCGTCTTCTCGTCTAGATCGGCCAAACGGTAGTCGCGCTTGACCGTTTCGACCAGATCGTCGTTCTGGACCTCGGCCCGGAGGTCCTCGGAATGGCTCTCCGTTCAGTAGAAGCACCCGTTGTGGCGGGACACGACGGTCGCGAGCATCTCGCGGGTCGCCCGCGACAGCGACCCCGGCTTGTGCATCAGATCGACGTAAAGGGCGATCCCGCTTCGGACAGCGTCCGGCGCCAGGCTCTGGACGCGGATGATCTGCGCGATCACCCCGCCCGCACGACGCCTGGCCGCGTCGTACTGACGAGCGAGGACGCCGGTGGCCTCCTCTTCGGGAACGGTCGGGACCCAGGCGATGACGAAACCCTCTCCGGAGCTGGACTTGCGACGCAGGGTCGCGTGCCGCGGTCGACGTAACGACCGATAACTCGTCGGCCGGCGAGTATATCAGGCCGATGTCCGGAGTCAAACCGAGCCCTCCAAAAGACGGAGCGGTCGATCTAAGTCTCTGCATGGAATAGGTTAGGCGCTAATGCGTCTACCGAGAGAGGCCGAACGCCTACTCCGCCGACGTCGGGCCGAGGATGTCCGCGAGCGCGAGGGCCAGCTCGGGGAAGGCCGTCGGGGCGAGCGTCGCGTCGGGCCCGAGCGCGACGCTCGTCGCGTAGGCGCCCTCGCCCGGGTCGCGATGGGCGACCACCGTCCGGGCGCCGACGTCGACGAGCCAGACCTCGACGATCCCGGCGCGGGCGTAGAGGGGGAGCTTCACGTGGCGGTCGAAGCCGGCCGAGCTGTCGCCGACCTCGATCACGAGGAGGATGTCGGCCGGGCCCGGGTGCCCCCCAACGTAGAAGTCCTCGCGAGGACGCCGCAGGGCGAGGTCTGGCTCCGGCTCCGAGGAGACCTCGGGGAGGGTGACGGGGCTTTGGATGCTCACGATCGCCTGCTCGCCTAGCCGAATCGTGAAGAGCCGGTTCAGTCGATCCAGAGTCCCCGTATGCCGCGGTCCGATCGGGCTCATCTCGACAATCTCCCCCTCGATCAGCTCGACGCGGTCATCCCTGCCTAGGATGCCGGCCTCGATCATCCGGTGGTAGTCGTCGAGGGTGAACCTCTTCCGCTCGATCTTGACCTGCTCGGGCGTCGTCGTGGCCATGCGGGCCGTTCCTCCCAAGCCAATGATAGCCGCTCGGGCGCCGATCGGGGAGGTCAGTCCCGGTCGAGCGCCTCGCCGATCCAGGCGCCGATCAGCGTCGTCACGTACTGGGCCAGGCCGGCGACCACGCCGCCGATGATCAGGAACTTCATCTGCTCGTCGGAGAGCCCGCTCGCCTCACGCACCGAGTAGATGAACCAGCCGACGACCGCGACCTGCGGCAACACCACGCCGATCGCGGGCTCCCGGATCGTCCGGCCGGTCGAGAGCTTGCCGACGATCAGGCCGGTCAGGAGACACGCGAAGAAGCCCATCCCGACCTTCAGGAGCAGGCCGTTCGCCGGGTCGGCGCCGGCGCCGGCGCCGGCCTCGATGATCGCGGTCAGGACGGTGAGGAACCCGGCCACCACGATGTAGATCACCGCCGCGCCGATCACCCACACGAACTGGAAGCCGTGGTCGGCGCTCGCGAGCGCCTTCTCGCCGCCGCCGCTCTCGAGCTTCTCGCGCTTGGCGTCGGAGATCTTCTCGACCTCCTCGCCCTTGGGCTCGTCGACCTTCTCCCACTCGACGCCCGGGATCTTCGGCAGCGGGAGCTGCCACTGGGCCGCCAGGAACTTGACCGTCTTGACCTCGGAGGGCTCGAGCTTGCGGTCGGCGTTCGCGATCTCGGCGACCTGGGCCAGGAGCAGCCGCCGCACCTTCGTCCGCCGGATCTCGCCCGCGATCCGCTCGATGTCGAAGCCGCGCAGGTCGCGCTTGCGGACCTTCGCGCCGAGCACCTTGGCCGCGCGGTTGATGATCCCGAGCTCCTTGCCCGAGACCTTCTCGTCGACGCCCGCGATCGTCAGCAGGCCCATCATGTAGTACTTCTTCTCGCGGCTGGTCATCATCAGCGAACGGATGTCGGCTTCGGAAACGCTCATTCGGGCTCCTCCCGCTCGTTTTGGACGGAAAACCGGCGCGAACCGCACGGAGGGTTCGGGGCGGGTCTCCCCGAACCCCCTCGGCGGCCTGACTTACAGCGTGTCTAGAGGGTGAAGGTGAAGTCCTCGACGAGCGCCCCGGGCATCCGCCCGCTCGCGACCGACCGGCCGCCGTAGCTCGCCGCGTCGAGGATGAGGTCGCGCTCGGCGGTCAGGTCGACCAGGTTCTCGCCGAGCATCCGGTAGACGGTCTCGTCGAAGCGCATCACGTCGAGCGGCGCCTTGATCTCGCCGTCCTCGACCCAGAACGTCGCGAAGCGCGTCATCCCGGTCGTCCGGCAGTTGCTCCGGTCGCTGTAGTTGAGGTACCAGACGTTGCCGATCCAGACGCCGGTGCCGAGCTCGGCGAGCGCGTTCTCCGTCGGCAGGCCGCCGGCGTTCACCTCGAGCGACTCGGGCGTCTCCCACGCGTCGGCGCCGTTGTTCTCGACGTCGTACTCCTTCGCCGAGCGCGGCGAGACCAGGCAGTCCTTGTAGGCGCCGCCCGCGATCAGCTCCACCCGATCGGGGCGCAGGAACCCCGCGTCCTGGAAGTTCGGCGCGACGCCGCCGACGGTGTCCTCGGCGATCGTGACGCGCGCGTCCATCGTCACGCCGTCCTCGGTCATCTTCAGGAGCGGCGTCTGCTTCGTCTTGTGCATCTTGAGGCTGAAGCCGCCCCAGCAGAGCAGCCCGACGATGTCCGAGAGCGCCGCCGGCGCGAGGTAGACCCGGTACCGACCCGGCTCGACGGTGTGCGACTTCCGACCGAGGGCGTCCAGCTTCTTCGCCGCCAGGTCGACCTTGCGCTGCAGCTCGGCGGTGTCCCACTCGAACCCGGCGTAGCCCTCCTTAACAGCTTTGTCGGCCGCGTGGTAGAAGCTCCAGTCGAGGTTGAACGAGTGGTTGGTGAACCAGTTCCGCTGCCCGAGCGAGCTGGCGAAGCCTCGATGGATCCCGCCCTGGGCGTAGATCCCGACCAGGTCCCGACCCTTGCCGGCGTCGCGCACCTGATCGACCGCCTCGTGCGGCGCGGGCAGCCGGTTCTCCGCGACCCGCTCAGTGCTGGTGACGTCCGTCGCGTAGAGGAGATGCGGGTCCTCGGGCAGGGCCGCCCGCTTCTCGCGGAGGTCGCCGAGGAGCGCCGCGACCCGGAGCCGATCGATCTCGGCGTCGCCCGACAGGCTGCTCGAGCCGGCCGCGTGGCGGTTGCCGTCGATGAGGTCGACCTCGATCGACCGGTCGGTGACGCTGCCGGCCTGGCGGACCTCGCTCTTGTTCATCCGGACGAAGTCGCTCTCCTCGGCGGAGAAGCTGGCCGTGTAGACCTCCTCGCCCTGGAGGAGCGTGCCGAGGTGGTCGGCGATCTCGTTGAAGTAGGTCTGCATCAGCTCGCCCCCCCGAACACCTCGACGCCGGCGAAGAGACACGCCGGCGTGGCGTGCCCGACGAAGATGCTCTGGTTCGGCTCGCCCTTGCCGCAGTAGGGCGTGCCCATGACCCTCTCGGTCGCGCCGTCGCCGACCATCTCGAGGTTGCGCCAGAACGTCGCGGAGATGCCGCGGTAGTTCGGCTTCTTGACGACGCCGCCGAGCTTCCCGTCCTCGATGACGCGGGCATACTCGCAGCCGAACTGGAACTTGTTGCGGCTGTCGTCGATCGACCAGGAGCAGTTCGTCTCCATGAAGACGCCGTTCTCGACGGCCGCGACCATCTCGTCGAAGGTCGAGCTGCCCGGCTCGAGGTTGATGTTCGCCATCCGGTCGATCGGCGGGCGGTTCCAGCTGCACGCCCGCGCGTTCGCGACGCCGTCCATCCCGGCCCGCGCCTGGCTCGTCGCGCCGCCGAGCGGGCGCTTCAGGATGCCGTTCTCGATGATGAACTCGCGCTTCGCCGGCGTGCCGTCGTCGTCGAAGCCGTAGCTCGCCATCTCGCCGGGCTTCGTCGGGTCGAACGTGATGTTGAGGAGATCGCTCCCGTAGCGATACGAGCCGAACATGTCGAGGGTGACGAAGCTCGTCCCGGCGTAGTTGCGCTCGTCGCCGAGGATCCGGTCGAGCTCGAGCGGGTGCCCGATCGACTCGTGGATCTGGAGCACCATCTGCTCGGCGCCCAGGAGCAGGTCCATCGTGCCCGACGGACAGTCGGGCGCGGAGAGCAGCTCGAGCGCCTCCTCGGCGACCCGCGGCGCCGCGTCGCCGAAGCCGACCCGGTCGAGGAGCTCGAGGCCGCCCTGCATCCCGCCCGCCATCGAGCCGAAGGTGCGCGCCTGGGTCTCGGCGCCCTGGTTCGCCGTCGCCCGCAGCCCGGGCATGAGCGTGTTCAGGTGCTGGCGGATCCGGCCGCCGCGGTTGGTCAGGAGCGCCGTGTCGGTCTCGACGTTCCAGAGCGAAGCCGCCCAGTCGACGATCCGGTCGTCGGTCTTGAGGCGCGCGCACTCCCGCTCGAGGAGCGCGACCTTGTCGGCGAGCGACATCGAGCTCCACGGCTTGCCGACCGCCGTGTCGAACTCGCCGGTCGCGCTCGCCCGCGGGACGTTCGCGTGGTCGACGACGCTGCGCCCGGCCGTGCGCTTCGCCCAGTCGCGCGCCCGGGCGACGGCGGCGGCGAGGCCCTTCTCGGTGAGGTCGCTCGTCGCGGCGTAGCCGAGGCCGTCGCCGTCGACGACGGTGAGCATGACACCCTCGTCGTCGCCGCTCACGACCGGCTGCAGCACATCCTCGCGCACCTCGATCTTCTCGCTCCGGGAGCGGACCCATCGGAGGGAGCAGAAGCAATCATCGGGGGCCACGGCGGCGAATCGTTTCTCGATCAGATCGAGCATTTCGGATCCTCTCGGGGGTCTGGGAGGCCCGCGGCCGCCGGAAGGCGGAAACGCGCCCGCGCATCCTACGGGCGCCCCGCGGGGGTCGCCAGCGGATGACGGCCGGCCGGGACGGGCCTGTCGAACCGAAGTCGGAATTCGCCCGCGGGCCGTCGCTCAGGGCGTCGGGCGGACCTCGTGCGGCAGCGTCCGATCGTCGCACCACGCTCGCAGCGTATCGGCCAGCTCGTGGGCGACCGAGTCGCCGAGGCCGTCCCAGACGCCGGCGGCGTGCGGCGTGACGAGCACGTTCGGGCGGGCGGCGAGCGCGGCGATCCCCGGAAAGGGCTCCTCGGGGAAGACGTCGAGGCCGATTCCGCCGAGGTGGTCGGCGCCCGCGAGGGCGTCGACGTCAACCAGGCCGCCGCGCGCGGTGTTCACCAGGATCGCGCCGTCGGGCATCCGAGCGAGCCGCTCCGCGCCGACGATCCCGCGCGTCTCGGCGGTCAGGGCGCAGTGGAGGGTCAGCACGGCCGAGCGCGCGACGAGCTCGTCGAGGGGGAGGCCGTCCTCGAGGCGCGGGTCGCAGCGCAGGACGCGCGCGCCGACCGCCTCCCACACCTCCGCGGCCCGGGCGCCGATCACCCCCGCGGCGCCGACGACGCCGACGGCGAGGCCGCGCACGATTCCGAGGCGCCGCTGCCCGAGGGTGCCGCGCACCCACTGCCCGGCGCGGCCGGCGTCGTTCAGCTCGGGGAGGCGGCGCAGCAGCGCCATCGCGAGCGCCACCGATGTGTCGACGACCGGGTCGCGGCGCCCGAGCGGGCAGCGCGCGACGCGCACGCCGGCGGCGGTCGCCGCCGCGATGTCGATGTGGTCGTGCCCCGAGGTGGTCGTCACGACCAGCTCCAGGGCAGGGCGAAGCGCCGCGACCTCGGCCGCCCCGATCCGGCAGCCCGACTGGCAGACGAGGACGTCGGCGGCGCCCGGATCGTCGGGGAGCGTCGAGGGCACGTGGACGCGGACCTCGGCGCCGAGGGCGCCGACGAGCTCGTGCTGGAGCCGAACGTGCTCGTCGCGGAGGTAGGGCGACGACCCGAGGAAGAGGACCTTCATCCGCGCGCTCGCTCGCTCCTACTCGGTCCGCTCGGGCCGGATCGCCCGGAGCGCTCGCGTGGCGTCCTCGACGAGCGGCGAGCCCTCCTCGTCGCGGATCTCGCGGAGGACGGGGATGGCGTCGCCGGCCGGGATGCCGATCCGCTCGACGACGCGGATCACCTTGCCCCAGAACTGCTTGTAGTCCCAGTAGCGGCGTGAGCTCTGGTTCTCCGGCGCCTTCCCGCGCTTCTCCAGCCACGCGACGAGCATCGGGATCGCCGGCGCCGCCTTCTCGCCCAGGAAGCCGATCGCCTCGAGGCCCTGGCTGTGGCGGCTCTTCCGCGCCATCTCCTGGAAGACGGGGAGCATCATCGCGGCCTCCTCGTCGGTGAACTTCGCCCACTGCCCGTCGCGGGCGATGCCGATGACGAGGCTCGAGGCCCAGCTCCGGACGTGCTCGTCGGGGTCCTTCGTCGCCGCCACGAGCGATGCCAGATAGGGCCGCGCCTTCGGGCCGCGGAGCGAGTTGAGCGCCTGGATCGCGCGACCCCGGACGCGCGCGTCCTCGCTCGTCTCGATGAGCTTCGCGAGCTCGTCGAGGCCGCCCATGTCGTCGATCGCCTCGACCGCGTAGCCGTCGAAGGTCGCGTGGGTCGTCACGTGGCGGATCAGGCTCGGAAGCGCCTTCCGCACGACGGGATCGTCACCGCCCTGCCGCAGGGGCTGCACGGCCC
Organism: Planctomycetota bacterium; assembly: GCA_029260755.1. GTDB lineage: Bacteria > Planctomycetota > J058 > J058 > JAJDCQ01 > JAJDCQ01. The sequence continues at coordinate 89,027 of JAJDCQ010000236.1, forward strand.
GTCCCTTCGCGCCGGGCATCGGATCGCCCTCGCCGTCGAGGATCGCGCAGAGGACGTCGACGACCTCGGCGCTCCTCTTCAGGTCGAGCTCGTCGGCGAGACGGAACGCGACCTCCCGGGCCTGGACCTCGCGCTCGGGGTCACCGAGCGCGGCGACGACCTCGGCGACGATGACCTCGCGTCCGCCGATCGAGAGCAGCGTCGTCGTGATCTCGTGATCGTCGAGCTCCTCGTGGCTGCCGACCCGCAATGGCATTCGCGCGACGAAACGTTCGCGCAGAAGCGGGATCGCCGGCGTCGGGTCGTCATGAGATGTGACGGCCTGCGCGGCCGCCTCCCGGACGTGCCGCTGCCCCTCGGCGATCGCCTCGACGAGCGGCGGCAGTCCCCCGGGGCCGACGGCGGCGAGGGCGGCGGCCGCCTCGTTCGCGATGCTCCCGGCGTGGAGCGCTTCGGAGAGCTCGGGGATCGCCGGCGCCGCGAGCGGGCCGAGGCCGCCGAGCGCCGAGGCGATCAGCCGGCGCGTCTGGAAGTCGTCGTCGCCGAGCGCGGCGGCGAGGTCCGAGACCGCCGGGGCGGCCAGGTCGCCGAGGCGGGCGAGGCCGCTCGCGGCGGCGCGGCGGATCGCCGCGTCGGGATCGCGAAGGTCGCGACGGTAGGCCGCGAGCTGCTCCTCGGGGGTCCCCGCGGGCGCCGTCGCGGCGTCGTCGCCGCGCGACGCGTGCGCCGACGCGACCATCCGCTCGGCCAGCTCGAGCGCATCGAGGTGACGCGCGTCGTCCGTGGGCTCGTCGAGGTCGATCACGATCGGCGCTCGGCCGGCGGCGCCGATCCCGCCGAGGTCGTCGGGCTCGATCTCGAAGTCCCCGGCCTCGCCCTCGGCATGGTCGGGCACGACGACGACCGGGGTCGGGGTCGCTCGCCACGTCGGCGCGGGCCCGGGGGCTGCCGCCGCCTGGGGGCGCCGCTCGATGACGAGCCAGACGAAGGCGAGCCCGACGCCGAGCACGACGAGCGCGCCGAAGCTGACGAGCGCGACGATCGCCAGCACGACGGCCCCGCTCGCGCCGTCCGGCTCGGGGGGGCGCTCCCGTCTCGGTCGCCTCGTCGCCATCGGCTGCCTCCTCGCCCTCATTCTCGCACTGGCGGTCATCGTTTTCCTCTCGATTCGAGTGCCTTCGAGAGGAACGCGGAAACGGGACGCGCGCCGGACCCGACTTCGCGAGATTGGAGAGAGAGCTCAATGCGAAACGGGACGGCCGAGGCCGTCCCGTCGTCGCGCGCGAGCGTCGATTCTCGACCTAGGCGGTCTGGAACGCCGTCTCGACCTTCTTCTGGAGCTCGCCGTTCTGGGCCAGCTCGAGGACGATGTCGCTGCCGCCGAGGAGCTCGCCGTTGACGAACACCTGCGGGGTGGTCGGCCAGCTGCTGAACTCGACGAGGGCGGGGCGGATGCTCGGGTCATCGAAGATGTTGATGACCTCGAACGGCTTCCCGGTCTGGTGGAGGACGTCGATCGCCCGGGCGCTGAACCCGCACATCGGCTGGTCCTTGGTGCCCTTGGCGAAGCAGATGATCTTGTTGGCGTCGACCTTGGTCTTGACGTCGTCGGCGGTCCACATGGTGTCCGTCCCTCCTGGCTGTTCGAGTTACGTTCGAGTCTCGACCCATCGGACGCCGGGCGGGGGCCGGGCGCCGGTCGAGGTCGGCCCGATGAGACCCGCTCGGCGACCGCGCGTCAAGGCCAAAGAGGACCCTTCTGGTGCCATAAGGGTTTTCCGGATCCGCGGCCTTCTGGTATCCTGCCACCTTCCCATCGCGTCATCGGGACCCGAGCATGCCGAACCTCGTCGACCGTTACGGCCGCCGCATCACCGATCTCCGGATCTCGGTGACCGCTCGCTGCAACTTCCATTGTGTGTACTGTCACAATGAGGGGCAGGGACCGGTCCAGCCGGTCAGCGCGCCGACCCAGGAGCTGACGGCGGCCGAGCTCGAGCGGATCGTCCGCGTCGCGAGCGACTTCGGCATCGGGTCCGTGAAGCTCTCGGGCGGCGAGCCGCTCCTCCGCGACGACCTCGAGGAGATCATCGCCGCGATCGCGCCTCACGCGCGGGTGAGCCTCGTCACCAACGGAAGCCTCCTCGAGCGCCGCGCCGCCTCCCTCGCGGCGGCGGGCCTCTCCCGGATCAACGTCAGCCTCGACTCGACCGACGCCGCCGTCTTCCGCGAGGTGCGGCGCGGTCCCATCCGTCCGGTGATCGCCGGCATCGACGCGGCCCTCGCCGCGGGAATCCGACCGGTCAAGCTGAACATGGTCGTCTTCGAGAAGACGATCGACGAGATCGACGGCCTCCTCGAGCTCGTCCGCAGCCACGACGGGCTGACGCTCCAGCTCATCGAGTACATGCCCGAGATCGTCGGCGAGCGCGAGCACACCGTCGACATCGCCGAGGTCAAGGCGTTCCTCGCCGAGCGGAGCGACCGCGTCGAGGTGCGCCCGATGCACCACCGCCGGATCTACCACCTGACCGGCGCGCGCGTCGAGGTGGTCGACCCGGTCGGCAACGCGGAGTTCTGCGGTCACTGCGAGCGGCTCCGCCTGACCGCCGACGGGCACCTCAAGGGCTGCCTCAACCGCGACGACGACCTCGTTCCGATCCGCGGGCTGGTCGGCGAGGAGCTCGCGGCGGCCTTCCGTCGGGTCACCGATGAGCGCATACCGTACTACCCGCACGTCGCGAACGGGCTGACGGCGACGGCCGCCGCCTCCGTCGCCTCCTCGACTCGCCTCTCGGTGTGACGCCGCCGCGGACGCGCACGGCGCCGCGGATCGTCGTCCTCCCGATCGAGGGGTCGATCGAAGGGCCGATCGGCGAGCGCCGCGGCTGGGACCTCGTCCACGTGCCGACCGACGACGGCGACGACGCGCCGCCCTTCGGTCATCGCGTCGACGACGCCGGCCTCCACCTGGCCGAGGTCGAACGCGACGGCGCCGTGATCAGACGGCGCCTCGACGTCGGCGGCGTCGAGCTCGACCACCGTCGCTGGCCGCCGCTGCCGTCGAGGCGGCCGGCCGACGCGGTCGCGCCGATCGGCGCCGCCGCGACGGTCGTCATCGAGCGCGACCTCGGGACGCCGCGCGCGTGGCTCGGCCGGCCCGCGTCCTCGTCGGGCGAGCCCGGCGACTGGTCCGAGCTTCCCCTCCCCGAGCAGGCCCGCTCCGTCGCCGCGATCGTGCCGTCCCCGTGCGGCGGCGCGCTGGTGAGCGGCAGCGTCGGCCCGGCCGCCTCGTTCGTCGTGGCTGTCTCGACCGACGGGAGCGCCGGCGCCCCGACGATCGCCGGCGGCGAGAATCCGCTCACCGCGCGGCACGCCACCGACGCGGCGACCGTCTCGGTCCACGCGTTCGACAACCCCTGGGAGCCGAGCCTCGACGTCGTCGTCCGCCCGCGCCGCGGCCTCGCCCGCCGCTTCGGCAAGCTCGGCCTCGAGGTCGCCGGGCTGCTCTGGTTCGACGGCTGGCTGGTCGTGATCCCGTTCGGGAGCGACCGCCGCTACGCCGTCCCGGTCGGTCGGAGCGGGCTCGGGCACCGGGCGCTGTTCGGCGGCGTCCTCCGCGTCTTCCCGTTCACGCTCGCGCGGACCGCGTTCGGCCTCGACCTCGTCCCCGGCCGGCGCCGTCTCCTCGGCCGGCTCGACGCGGCGCTCGGCGGGCCCTACGAGCGCTTCCGGCTCCTGCCGGGCGAGGAGGGCCTGAGCGTGCAGCGACCCCGGATGCAGCCGCGGACGCTCCGGTGGACGCGCCTCGCCGACGCGACGACCGGCACCTGGACCTTCGAGGGGCCGGCGCGCCCGGACGGCGCGCGCCCCGTCGAGCTGGTCCTCGCCCGAACGTAGGCCCGGCTCAGCCTCCGCCCTCGGGCGTCGGCTGACCGAGCCGCGCGAGGCGTCGCTTCGCCTCGACGCCCTCGGGCGTCCTCGGCGCGATCCTCGTGACGAGCTCGTAGTCGCGGACCGCCTCGGGCACCCGCCCTCGGTCTTCGAGGTAGGCGGCGCGGTTCATCCGCTGGGTGAGCCCCGTCGGCTCGAGGTCGCAGGAACGGTTGAAGTCGGACAGCGCGCCGGCGAGGTCCTTCAGGCGCCAGCGCGCGATGCCGCGGTTGTTGAACGCGCTCGCATCGGCGCTGTCGATCTCGATCGCCCGGTTGAGCGCGCCGACCGCGTGGCTCCACTCCTGCGCGACGATGTGGGCCATCCCGAGACGCGTCCACGTCGGGGCGTCGCGCGGCTCGAGACGGACCGCGCTCTGGAGGTCCTTGATCGCGCCGCGGGTCTCGCCCCGACGCAGTCGGATCCGGCCGCGCCCGGCCCAGGGCCCCCAGAGCCGCGGGTCGAGCCCGATCGCCTTGTCGAGGTCGGCCTGCGCCCCCTCGAGGTCGCCGATCGCCTCGCGGACGAGGCCTCGTTGCCCCCACGCCCGCGCGTTGCGCGGGTCGAGCTCCACGACCTGTCCGAAGTCGAGGAGGGCGAGGTCGAGCTCGCCACGCTGCTTGCGCGCCTCGCCGCGGTTGTACCAGTTCCCCGGCGAGCGCGGCTCGAGCTCGATGGCCCGGGTGAAGTCGCGGATCGCTCCGACCGTGTCGCCGGAGTCGAGCTCGACCGCCCCGAGGATGCGCCAGACGGCCGGGTCCTCCGGGCTGAGCTCGGACGCGTGCCGCAGATCGTCCGCCGCGCGGGCGAAGTCCTTCGCGCGGTAGAAGGCCGCCCCTCGGTCGCGCCAGGCGCTGCCCTTGTCGGGCGCGATCGCGATCGCCCGGGAGAAGTCGGCGATCGCCGCCGCCGGATCGGTCCCCGTCAGTGCGCGGCCGCGGAGGGTCCGCGCCTCCGCGTCGCCCGGGTCGAGCTCGATCGCCTTGGTCAGGTCCGCGATCGCCTCGCGGTGCTTGCCGATGAGGAGGTGCACGCTCCCTCGCCAGCGCCACGCCGGACCGTGCCGCGCATCGAGATCGATCGCGGCGGTGAAGTCGTCGATCGCGCCGCCGACGTCGCCGAGCCTCCGCCGGGTCGCGCCGCGTCCGACGTAGCCGGCCGCCGACTCCTCCTCGAGGGGGAGCTCGACGCCGACCCGCGGGATGAACGGCGCGAGCTGGAGCCAGAACGTCTCGGCGTTGCCGAAGCGTTCGGTCGCCTCGACGACGAGCTGGATGCCGACGGGGCCGCCGAGGAGGCAGAGCGCGACGGCCGGGAAGACGGCCCGCGTCGGGCTCTCCTCGGCGAAGAGGTAGCGCCCGAGCGCGTCGACCGCCTCGGCTCGCGTCCCCATCCGGCCGAGCGCCTCGCAGCAGAGGCGCGCCAGGCGCAGCCGGTTCGCGCCGACGCGGTTCTCCTGGGCGGCCGCGAAGATCGCCTGGGCCCGCGGCCCCCGCGCGCCATCCCGCCGCGCTCGCTCCTCGATCCGGCGGGCGGCGTGGCGCAGCCGCTCGAGGTCGGGCGGCGGGAGCCGCACGCCCGGCTCCTGCGCGACGTAGCGGGCGACCGACTCGGCGAGGCCGTCGATCGGTCCTTCGCCTCGCTGCGCCTCCTCCGGCGTCGGATGCTCGGCCGCGCGGACCGCCTGCGCGACGACGTCGCGGATGTCGCGGCTCACCTCGTCGAGGGCGGCGGCGACGATCCGGACCGTCTCGGGCGACGCCTCGCGCACGAGGGTGAAGAGGGCGTCGTCGAAGCCCCCGAGGCGCTTGGCGAGCTCGCCGGTCCGCGCCTCCTCGAGGACGGCCTCGACCCGGGCGCGCGCCTCCTCGTCGGCGCGCGTGCGCGCCACCTGGACCCGGTTCAGGGCCGCGCGCGCCAGCGCCTCGTCGACGCCGAGCTCGAGCGCCTGGTTGAAGGCGCTCGTCGCGACCGGCCAGAGCTCGGCGCTCATCGCGATCTCGCCGAGGGCGAAGGCCGCCTCGGAGAGGTCGGCGGTCGCGGAGGTGTCCTCGGGCGCGAGGGCGACGAGGGTGGCGCCCGCCTGCATCGCCTCGAGGCCGAGGGCGAGGAGCTCGTCGCGGTCGGCGCCGCCGGGCTCTCCGTCCGCGCCGGTCGCGTCGCGCGCCTTCGCGCGCGCGTCGGCGAACGCGGCGAAGGCGCGCCCGGCGTCGGTGCGCGCCGAGTCGACGACCTCGCGCCGCCCCTCGAGGGCGGCCTCCTCGCGCGCGCGCGCCTCGCGGCCGATCAGGAGCGCGATCGCCCCGACCGCGCCGATGAGGGTCAGCACGAGCGCCGTCGCGGCGGCCGCGAACAGCGGGTTGCGTCGCGCGCCGCGCCGGATCAGCTCGAGGCGGCCCGGCGGGCGGGCCTCGATCGACTCGCCATCGAGGAAGCGCCGGAGCTCGGCGGCGACCGCCTCGGCGCCGGCGTAGCGGCGCGCGGGGGTCTTCTCGAGGCACCGGAGCGCGATCGTCTCGAGGTCGCGGTGGATCGTCGGGCGGAGCTTGCGCGGCGGCACCGGCTCCTCGCCGAAGACCTTGTTCATCACCTCGACGACGGTCTTGCCGGCGAACGGCGGGCGGCCCGCGAGCGAGCGGTAGAGGACGCCGCCGAGGCCGTAGACGTCGGAGAGCGGCCCCATCGCCCGCTGATCGCCGCGCGCCTGCTCGGGCGAGACGTAGTAGGGCGTGCCCATGAGGTGCGAGGTGTGGGTGACGGCCGCGTCGGTCATGTCGCGGGCGAGGCCGAAGTCGACGAGATGCGGCTTCCCATCGACGTCGAGGAGGATGTTCTGCGGCTTCACATCGCGATGGATGATGTCGTGGGCGTGGGCGTGGGCGAGGGCGAGGGCGACGTCGCGGATGATCTCGGCGATCCGCCGAGGCGACATCCGGTCGCGCCGGACGAGGGCGTCCTCGAGGGTCTCGCCGTCGATGAAGTCCATCACGAGGTAGGGCTTGCCGTCGTGCTCGCCGACCTCGTGGACGGCGACGATGTTGGGGTGGCGGACGCGCGCGTTGCTCCGCGCCTCCTTGAGGAAGCGCGCCCGCTCCCGCTCGCCGACGCCCTCGACGTCGCGGATCATCTTGATCGCGACCTGGCGCTGGAGCTCCATGTCGAAACCGCGGTAGACGAGCCCCATCCCGCCGCGCCCGAGCTGGTCGAGGACGACGTAGCGCCCGATCCGTTTCTCCGGGTCCTGCGACGCCTGCTCCGCCTCGCGCGCCGCGAGGAGGTTGCGTCCCGACAGCCTCGGGTCGCGGAGGAGCCGCTCGGTCGGCTCCGGGATGTCCTCGCGCTGGAGGCGCTCGGTCGGCTCCGGGCGCCACGAGGGACTCTCGCCCCCGACCTCCTCGGGGCGGGTGTCCGCCGGGCGCGCGGCCGACGGCGCGACCCGGCCCGAGCGTCGCGGGGTCGAGCTCGGCCGGCCGGGGTTGGTCTCGCTCGGCGGCCCGTCGGCGGGATCGGTCGCGGGCTCGTGCTCGAGCGCGTGTCCGGTGCGGGCCGGGCTCCCCCAGCTCGCCCCCGGCTCGGGCTCGCCGCCCTCCTGCCACGTCGGGTGACGCTGGCGGGCCGACTCCATCCGGACGGTCGCGGTCCCGTCGGCCTCTTCGACGCTCAGACCGAGGTCGGCGAGGATCCCGACGAGCGGCGCCCGCTCCGGCCCTCCCCGCTGGCGCTGGAGGTCGAGACAGACGGTGAGCTGCTCGCGCGTGATCCGACCGATCTGCACGAGCTGCTCGCCGAGCCGTTGCTCGGACGTGGTCGTCTGCTGCTCCTCGGCGCCCGTGGGCACGGGCACGCACCTCCTCCTCGAGCTCGCCGGGCGGGCGGGCGGTCGACCGCGCGGCGCCTGTCGCATCGTGGCCGCCCCGGCGCGCGATCGCAAGCGGGCCGGCGCGCCGCCAGAGCGCGGCTCGGTCGAGGGTTACGAGGCTCGGTCGACGAGCAGCGGCAGGCAGGACTCCCCGTGATCGACCTTCAGGCCGAAGCAGTCGGCGATGGTCTGGCCGAGGTCGGCGAAGCTCGAGCGGTCGCCGAGGCAGCGCGGCGCGACCCGCGGCCCCGAGACGAGGAGCGGGACGTACTCGCGGGTGTGGTCGGTGCCCGGCGCGGTCGGGTCGTTGCCGTGGTCGGCGGTGATCACGAGCGCATCGCGCTCGCCGAGCGCGGAGAGGAGCTTCGGCAGCTCGCGGTCGAGCTCCTCGAGCGCCCCGCGGTAGCCCTTCGGGTCGCGCCGGTGACCGAACTTGCTGTCGAAGTCGACGAGGTTGGTGAAGATCAGCCCGGCCCGGTCGCGGCGGCTCTCGATCGCGTCGAGGGTGAGCTCGATCCCGTGGGCGTTGCTCTCGGTGTGGATCGCCTCGACGACGCCGCGGCCGGCGAAGATGTCCTCGATCTTCCCGACGGCGTAGACGTCGTAGCCGGCGCCGGCGAGGCGCTCGAGGAGATGCCCCGGCGGGGGCGGGATCGAGTAGTCGTGGCGGCGGTGGGTGCGCTCGAAGCTGCCCGGCGCGCCGACGAACGGGCGGGCGATCACGCGACCGACCTCATGCGGCGGGACGAGGATCGCGCGCGCCTTCTCGCACCAGTCGTAGAGGGTCTCGACGGGGACGATCTCCTCGTGGGCGGCGATCTGGAAGACGCTGTCGCCGGAGGTGTAGACGATCGGCCGCCCGGTCCGCTGGTGCTCGGCGCCGAAGCGCTCGAGGATCTCGGTGCCGCTCGCCGGCTTGTTCCAGAGGACCTCCTTGCCGACCGCCTCCTCGAACGGGCGGATCACCTCGTCGGGGAAGCCGTCGGGGTAGGTCGGGAACTGCGTGTCGATCCGGCAGCCCGCCATCTCCCAGTGGCCGGTCTGGGTGTCCTTGCCGACCGAGAGCTCGGCCATCCGCCCGAAGGCGCCGCCGAGCTCGCCGACCGACGCGGCCGAGGCGTCGTCGGCGCGGAGGCCGTCGCCGGTCAGCCCCCAGCCGGGCGTGATCCGGGCGAGCCCCATCCGCTCGAGGGCGGGCAGCTCCAGGCCGACCGCCTCGCGGATGTGCCCGATCGTGTTGGCGTTCGCGTCGATCTCGCCGAAGCTCTTCGCGTCGGGCGTCGCGCCGACCCCGCCGCCGTCGACGACGACGACGATGAAGCGGTCGAACGGCGCCCCGTCGGGGGCCGAGCTCTTGATGCGGGCGTTGCTGCTCAACGGACTCCTCCGGTGACGAGGTCGGAATCGCGCGGGCGGGCGGTCACGCGCGCCCCGGCGTCGGTCACGGCGATGCGGACGAGGTCGCCCCCGACGATGACCGGGCCCTCGTAGCCGGCCTCGCGGACGAGGTCGGCGAGCGGGAGGGCGTCGGTGCCGGGGTAGAAGTGGGTCAGGATCAGCGAGCGCGCGCCGGCGGCGGCGGCGATGCGGCCGCAGCGGCTCGGCGTGAGGTGGTTGTCGAGCGCCTCGTGGTCGCCGTGGCTGCACTCGAGGACGAGGGCGTCGACGCCTCGGGCGAGCTCCGCGAGGTCGTCGCTCTCGCCGGTGTCGCCGCTCACGACGAGGCTGCGGCCATCGGCGTCCTCGAAGCGGTAGGCGAGCGAGCTCGGGATGTGGTTCACGCGCCCGGTGCGGACGGAGAAGCGCGCGTGCTCGATCGTCTGCTCGGCGCGCGTCTCCCGGATCTGCAGGCCCCACGCCTCGCCGCCGATCCACTTCCCGTAGATCGCCGAGAGGGCGCCGACGAGGTCGGCGAAGCCCGGGCCGCCGGTGAGGGTGAGCGGCGCGTTCGGCGCGAGGTTGGGGATGTTCTTCCCGAAGAGCATCGGGACGAGGTCGCCGTGGTGGTCGGGATGAATGTGAGTGATGTACACGTCGCGGACGAGCTCGAACCGGATCCCGGCCTGCGCCATCCGCAGGAGCGACCCCGAGCCGAGGTCGACGAGCACGGGGTGCTCGAGGCCCGCGGGCCAGAGCGCGAGGGAGGCGCTCGTCCGGTGCGGGCGGTGGAGGGCGGTGCCGGAGCCGAGGATGACGACGTCCATGGAGAGGCGAGTATACACCCCGCATTGGTGCCCGTCCCTCTCGCGCGTTCTGGTGGTGCGCGATTGCGAACGGGAAGCATGGCTGCTACGATCTCGATCGAAGTGCAACGCGAGGAAGATCTTCCGACGGACGCTGCCCACCATGGCGGCGGCCCGACCAGGCCACGGGCGACTCGCCCGGCGACCCAGCCCCCCGCCGGCCAGGGCAGCCAGCTCGCCCCGCGCGCGGTGAGCCAGCGCCTCTCGCTCTACCTCCGCCAGCTCCAGGCTCTTCGCGACGAGGGCTGCGCGACGGTGAGCAGCCGCCAGCTCGCGCGCAGCCTCGACGTGTCGGCCGCGCAGGTCCGGAAGGACCTCGCCTTCTTCGGTCAGTTCGGTCTGCCCGGAGTCGGCTACCAGGTCGACCCGCTCATCGCACGCATCCGCCGGATCCTCGGGACGCACCGCCTGCGCCGCGCCGCGATCGTCGGCGTCGGTCATCTCGGGCGCGCCCTGATCGGCTACCCGGGCTTCGACGAGCAGGGCTTCCGGATCGCCGCGCTGTTCGACGCCGACCCGGCGCTCCACGGGCGCACGTTCGGCGGCGTCGCGGTGCGCCCCGTCGAGGACATCGAGGCGACCGTCGCGCGCGAGCGGATCGAGATCGCGATCCTCGCGGTGCCCGCCGAGGTCGCCCAGGACGTCGCCGACCGCGTCGTCCGCGCGGGCGTGGGCGGGATCCTCAACTTCGCGCCGACGCGCATCGTCGTCCCGCCGACCGTCGGGCTGGCGGCCGTCGACCTCTCGATCCAGCTCGAGCAGATCACGCATCAGCTCGCGGCGCTCGAGGCCGACGACGACGACGACCCGGGCGACCCGCGCTCCGACGCGGCGCCGTGAGCGGCCGGGCCGGCGGCGAGGGGGAGGCGTTCGTCGTCCCGATCTCGCGGGTGCGCGTCGTCGGGACGATCGCCGTCGCCGCGCTCCTCGGCGCGCTCGGGATCGCGGCGTTTCGCTACGGGCAACGCCTTCCGCTCGGCAACCTGTGGGTGCGCTCGGCCCTCGCCGGCGGCGGACTGCTCGCGGGAATGACGACCCTGCTGGTCCCGTTCGGAGTCCTCCGGCTGCTGAGACGGCGGCGCCTGATCGTCGGTCCTGACCGCCTCCGGCTGGTCGAGCGCGCCGATCGCGTGGTCGGCGAGGTGCCGTTCGACAACATCGCCGACGTGCGCGTGGTCGAGATCGGCGCGGGCGTCACCTCGCTCGGAATCGTCCTCGCCCGGCGCGACCGCGGCGACACGTTCTGGCCGCTCGGCCTCTCGCGTCACCAGCGCGCGGCGCACGTGGGCGGCCACGACTTCGGCCTCGACGCCGGCTACGTCCTCGCGCCCGAGGCGATCCGTGACGAGGTCGTGGCGCGGCTGCAGCGATGGCGGTCGAGCGAGCCGATCGACGCGGGCTAGCGACGGGGCGGCAGGACCGTCTTGCGGCTGCTCGGCAGGGCGAGCTTCACGACGAGCTGCACGGCGAGCACGGCCAGCTCCGCGAGGACGATCACGCCGACGACGATGCCGCCGAGCAGCCGCAGGCAGCGGCCGCCGAACGCGGCGAGGCGCTGGAGGCGCGTCGGGGTCTCGGCGTCGTCGATCGGGTCGACCGGGATCGCGGCGATCGGGGGCTCGGTGGCGGCGACCATCATCTGCTCCGCGCCCGGAAGAGCTTGATCAGGCCGACGAAGACGCCGACCGTCACGGCCACGACCGCGGACAGGAGCGCAACGATCACGCCGACCTCGCCGCCGGTGAGGGCGGCGTCCCCGCCCTCGCTGCATCCGCGGATGCCCGCCGCGAGGACGACGACGAAGAAGCCGACGAAGGCGACGATCGTGACGGTCGCGACCGACAGCAGCCCGCCGATCACGGCGAAGATCCGGCCGACGACGCCCCACGCGCCGATCGGCTCGGCGCGCTTGCGGCGCGAGCTGCCCTCGCGGGCGGCCCGCGGGCGACGCGGCGTCGGGAGCGGCGCGACCGCCGAGCCGTCGTCGGCGAAGGCGAGCTGGAGCTGCGCCTCGTCGGCGAGTCGGCGCCAGCGCAGGAAGAGGCCGACGAGGATGAGGCTGCTCAGGAGCGCGGCGCCGATCCCGATCGCGACCATGGCGTCGGGGTGGAGGATCGTCCGGCCGGCGTCCTCGAGGAGCTGCGTCCGCTCCAGACCGTAGAGCTGGAGCTCGCGGGCGCCGGGCGCCGTGAGGCCCACGGCGAGGGCGAGCCCGAGGCCGAGGCAGAGCGCCGTCGTTCCGACCGCGGCGAAGCGCGGCATCTTCGGGCGAAGCGCCCAGGCGCCGCCCGTCAGGTTCCACGCGATCGTCGAGCCAAAGATCGTGGTGAGCCCGGCGATCAGCACGGGGAAGGCGACGGCGCCGTCGGGGTGGCGGCCCCAGCCGAGGGCGTCGGAGACGTCGTAGGCGACGAGCGGAAGGAGGAGGAGGTAGCCCGCGCCGGCGAGAAGGAACGCGGCGGCGCGCGACCAGAGTCGGAGCGTTCGCGCCTCGGCGGTCTCGGAGCTCGCGTCGCGGGCGCGGACGGCGACGAAGCTCATCGCGGCGAAGCCGATGGCGAGGATCGGGCCGAGGATCATCCCGATCGCGGGCAGCGCCTGGAGCTCCCAGACCGCGCCGTCGGCGGCGAGGCCGCTGGCGGTGGCGCCGACGGCGAGCGCGCCGCCGACGACGATCGCGCCGAGGACCGACCCGAGCGCGCTGAACACGGTCGCCCGCGGGCGTCCGCCGCCGAGATAGCCGGCGGTCTGGGCGCCGGTGATGGCGGCCGTCCCGAGGAGGCCGATGCTGGCGGCGATCAGGTAGACGAGATCTGCGCCGCTCGCGAAGGTGGCGAAGAACAGCGAGCCCGCTCCGAGCAGGGTGAAGAGAACGGCGACGATCGCGGAGTTGACGCCGGCATGTCTCGGACCGGCGCGGCGCCGCTCGGCGGCGGCCGCCATCGCCGCGGCGCGACGGCTGCTCAGCGGGCGCGCCGGCTCGAGCGGCGCGCCGTCGTCGCCGTCCGGCTTCTTCTTCGCCTCGGCGGCGTCGACGATCGCGCGGACCGCCGCGGCGACCTCGGCCGCGTCGGCGAACCGGCGCGAGCGGTCCTCCTCGACGAGGCGGAAGATGAGGTCGTCCCACGCCGGGTCGAGCCCCTCGCGCAGCCGCGAGGGCGGCCGGATCGTCGCCGGGCTGGCGCCGGTGAGGAGGACGAAGAGGAGCTTGCCGAACGCGAAGAGGTCGGCGCGCCCGTCGAGCCCCTCGCCGCCGAGGCGATCGGGGTTCTCCTGCTCGGGCGCCATGAAGAGCGGCGTGCCGGCGATCATCTGACCCGAGGTGATGCTCTTCGCCATCGAGTGCTCGAGGGTCGCGCCCGAGGTCGCGACCGTCCCGATGCCGAGGTCCGAGAGCTTGAGCTCGCCGTCGCCCATGAAGAGGACGTTGCCGGGCTTCACGTCGCGGTGGACGACGCCCTTGTCGTGAATCGCGCCGAGCGCCTCGAGGACGGCCGTCGCGATCTGCGCGACGCGCTCGACCGGGAGGCCGTCGGGGTGGTCGTCGAGGAGCGTCTCGAGGCTGCCGCCGGTGCAGAGCTCGAGGACGAGGTAGGGGACGTCGGCGTCGTCGCGGATGTCCTCGACGCGGACGATGCGCGGGTGATCGATCTTCGCGGCGATCCGCGCCTCGTCGAGCAGGCGGCTGGCGACGTCCTTGCGCGGGATCTTGAGGGCGACGCGGCGGGCGATCTGGCGGTGCTCGGCCTCGTAGACCCAGCCCTGTCCGCCGGCGCCGAGGAGGCTGCCGATCCGGTACGGGCCGACGTGGTCGCCCTCGACGAACGGGGCCGCCTCGGCGTCGCGCGAGCCGAAGAGGCGGCGAGCGGTGTCGCGCGTCTCGGCGACGAGGCTCTCGGCGAGCGGCGCGGCAGCGTCGACGAAGAGCTGCTCGACATCCCGGCGGCGAGGAGCCTCGGCGACGGCGTCAGCAGCGGAAGAATCGGTTCGGTCGGTCATCTCGGATCGGTCCCTGTGCCGCCCGGGACTCTGCCCCAACCCACCCCCCCGGGGAATCCAATCCAGGGGTCAGGTCCAGTATTTTTACCATTTCCTCCCAACCAACGACTGATCAGTGGGTTGAGCGAGCGGAAATCGAGGTCGTGGAGGCGACTGGTGGTGGGGCGACGGGTGGCGCCGGCGATGCCGAGGGGGGAGTCGCCGTGGACGCGGATGGGGAAATGGTAAAAATACTGGACCTGACCCCTAGGAGCGTAAGTTCTTGAGGTGATTAGGCTTTGTCGAGGAGCTTGTCGATGAGCTCGTGGGCGGCGTCGATGCGCTTTCGGACCGTCTTCCGGTCCCGGCCGATCGCCTCGGCGACCTCGGACATCTTGAGGCCGCCCTCGTAGTAGAGGACGAACGCCTCGTAGGTCTCCTCGCCGAGCTGCTTCTCGACCTCGCGGAGCACCGTCTCGGCGTCGAGCCGACGGTCGGTCGCCTCCTCGTGGACGGGGCTCGTCCCGTCGTCGCCGGCCCCTTCGGCGGGTAGCGCCTCGTCGGCGTCGCCGAGCGGGCGGGCGGCCTTCGACCGATCGCGGCACCACTGGGCGTAGACGGTCCGCGCCTTGAGCCAGAGCCACGTGTTGAACGACCGGTCGGGGTCGTACTTGCGTCCGGCGAGGCTCTCCTCGATCAGGAGGAGCGTCCGCTGGACGCACTCCTCGGCCTCGTTCCGATCCCAGACCATCTTGTGGAAGTACCGATGGATGCGCCCGAGGACCCGCTCGAACAGCGCGGAGTGGGCCACGCGTGCGTCGGCCGTCCCCGAGCGCATGACCTCCGCGGCGAGATGGGTCGTCGTGTGCACCCGTTCGAGCTCCGCATCCCCCGTGCCGCCGGGGGTTCCGGCGCGTCAGCGCCGCCGCCGCTTCCCGGAGCCGCCGCGCTGAGCGCGGCGCCCTCGACCCTTCCTGGCGCCGCCCCGCCCGCCGACCGACTTCAGCACGACCAGCGAGCGGGCGCCCGCCCCGGCGGGAAGCTCGTACTCGTGGACGCGGTCGACGGCGAACACCTTCGGAAGAAGCCCCGCCTCCTCCGCCTCGGCGATCTCGTCGGCGAAGCGCGGCCCCTTCATGCAGACGAGGAGGTCGAAGTTGCGGCGCACCGGCTCGAGCGTCTGCAGCAACGCCGAGAGGCGGCCGACCGCCCGCGCGATCGCCACGTGGACCCGCTCGTGGCGCAGGTGCTCCTCCGCTCGGATCCACGCGGCGCGCGCGTTGTCGAGCGAGAGGGCGTCGATCGATCGCTCGACGACGGCGACCTTCTTCCCCGTGCCGTCGACCAGCGTCACCCGCGCGCTCGGCACCGCGAGGGCGATCGGGATCCCCGGAAACCCTCCGCCGGTTCCGATGTCGAGGACGTCGCGGTCGGCCATGTCGATGAGCTCGACGAGCCGCCACGCGTCGAGGTAGTGCTTGACGGCGACCTCGTCGGGGTCGGTGATCGCGGTCAGGTTGACGCGCCGACCCTCATCGAGGACGTAGGCCGCGTGCCGCGCCCACCGGTCGAGGAGCTCGTCGCTCGGACCGGGGATCGTCGCGAACGTCCGCCCGAGCGCCGCGCGCAGGGCGGCGACGTCGGGGGCGGGGGGGCGCTCGCGGGCGCGAGGCTCTTCGTGATCTTCGGGCATCGAGGCGCCAGGATACCGACCCGCTCCCGCCCCGTCACGCGATGCGCCGCTCGACGACGCATCGGCGGTCGGGCCATGCACTTGCCGGATCGTTCGGTTCGAGTCGCGTTGACACCCTCGACGGGACACCCGTATACTCGGGCCTTCACCGTTTTCGTTCAGGAACTTACGCACATGCGCGCCAGGCCGTGGGCCATCAGGGGGGTCGCGGTGGGGGTCGTGCTCGCGGGCGTCGTCTCGACGCCCGCGTCGTGGAATCCTCACGCTCGCGCCGGGGATGCCGGCGCCGGCGGCGCCGCCGCGCCGGCGGACGCGCGCGATCCCGACCCGGGTCGCGCCCGAGCCCTGATCGTCCCCGGCGAGACGCTCGTCTACGGCGTCCGCGTCTGGAAGGGATTCGAGGTCGTCGGGGTCGAGGCCGGCGAGGCGACGCTGCAGACCTCGCTGACCGTCGCCGGCGCCGACGCCCTCTACGCGTTCTCGGCCCGCGGCGTCGGCGGCGCGTTCGGCTACGAGATCGACTCCTCGATCCGGAGCGAGGTCCGGATCGACGACCTCGGCTCCACCGGCTACCGCTACGAGCAGCGCGGGTTCAAGTTCCGAACGACGACGATCGACTTCGCGCCCGAGTCGTACGAGACCAACAAGAAGAAGCACTGCATCACCGAGGGATGCCGCAACAGTCAACACATGATCCGCGTCGAGCGCGGATGGTTCTGGACCGAGGAGGTCGTCGAGCACTGCGAGGAGGACGACGGCGACGACTGCCTCGACGAGTCGCACTACGTCTTCCGGAGCAAGCGCGAGATCCCGCTGGTCGAGATCCCGCGCGAGGGGGCGCCCGTCTTCGATCCGCTCTCGGCGATCTTCGGGGCGCGCGGCCTGCGCCTCGAGCCGGACGGGGAGCCCGAGGAGATCCGGATCGCGACGCGTCGCCGCCTGTACGACGTGACGGTGAGGGCCGCGGAGACCTCGACGATCACCGTTCCGGCCGGCACGTTCGAGACGGTCCGGATCGTCCTCACGCCGCGCAAGACGGTCGACGACGGCCGCACCTCGAAGAAGTTCCGCGGCCTCTTCGGCATGGCCGGCGACACCGAGATCTGGGTCGACCAGAAGACGAAGGTGCCGATCCGGATCGAGGGACGGATCCCGATGGGACTGGAGCTCAACGCCCGGGTCGACCTGCTGCGCCGGACGGTGCCGCAGGCCGCGGCCGGAGCGGCGAAGAAGACCGACTAGCGAGCACCTGACACGAGATTCGATTCGAGTTCGAGACGACGAACGGGGCGGGCGATCGGCGCGCCTCGAGCCGGGGGACCAACGTGAAGTATCGGAAGACGGGGAAGACGTACGTCGTGAGCATCGAGGCGGGCGAAGAGATCGTGTCGTCGCTCCGCGGGCTCGCGAAGGAAGAGAGGATCCGCGGGGCGCGGATCAGCGGGATCGGTTCGCTCGAGGACGTCGAGCTCGGCTTCCACCTCCCCGAGAAGGGGCGCTATCGAAAGCAGTTCTTCACCGGCCAGTTCGACCTCAACTCGCTCCTCGGCAACATCAGCTTCGAGGACGCGAGCCGGCCGTTCCTCCACGTCCACGCCGTGATCGGCGACGAGAACTTCCGGACGTTCTCTGGGCACCTCTTGAGCGCGAAGGTGCTCACGACGGCCGAGATCTTCATCTACTCGATCGGCGACGAGATCACGAGCACCACCGATGACGCGGGCGGCGCGAGCCCGTGGCAGCTCTGAGCCGGCGCTCGACCGACCCCATCCCATGACCTCATCCAAGACCGCCGGCGAGGCGGGCGCGACGATCCGCTGGGCTGACCGCGGGTGGTGGCTCTCGGTCGACTACCCGGTCCTCTCGACACGCGGAAACTTCACCCGCGCCCTCGAACGCCTCCGCGGGCTCGGCGCCTTCACCGAGCTCCTCGACGAGGAGGGGCGGATCGTCCATCGCAACCTCTTCGACGACGCGGCCCTCCGCGACGCCTGGACGTCGCTGGCCCTCCTGAGCCCGTGGAAGAGCCGCCTCGAGCTCCACCTCAAGGGCGACCAGATCCCCTACGCGCTCGTCCACGACATCCTCTGGTGCGCGGCGTTCGACGGCGACGCGCGCGCGTGCGAGGTCCGGGCGGACAGCGAGCGCTGGACCATCGGATGCGACCGCGTCCTCGACCTGTCGCCGCGCGACTTCGACCACGACGGGACCCGGCCCGCCGACGCTCCGGCGGGCAAGAAGAAGGCCAAGGGCGCCGACGACCGCCGACACCTGATGACGTTCTCGGAGCTGGCGCCCGACGGAACGATCCGGTTCGATCGCCACGCGATCGCCGACTTCGTCGAGGCCGGCGAGCGCTTCCGCCTCTGCCCCGCCGCGCCGCGCGGGATGCTCGATCGACTGCTCGCGGCGCTCCCGCCGAAGCTGGCGCCGGCCGACCTCGGCTGGGGCGCCGTCCTCGAGCTCGACGGGTCGGTCCGCTCGCGCCTCGGCTCCGCCCTGACGGCCGAGCACGAGCTCGACCTCCTGCCGCGCGTCGAGTGCCCGCTCCTCGGGACGCCGCTCGTGATCCGGAAGCGTCGGGGCAAGTCGCACGAGCGGCTGCGCGTCGAGCTCGCCGACGGGACGGTCGTCTCCGAGAAGGTGATCGCGCCGGGCGCGCTCGAGCGGGTCGTCGCCGACGACGGGGTCGTCCTCGAGGCGACCGTCACCGGCGGGTTCTACCGGCGGATGCGGTTCCTCCTGAGTCAGCGGTCGCGCCTCTCGCCCAAGGAGCTCGCCGCGGCCGGCCGCCCCGGCCGGGGCTACTCGATGCGCCTCGTCCCCGAGGCGACCCGCGACTACGGCGTCTTCGTCCGCGGCCTCATCGCGGCCGCCACCGGCGCCACGGTCGACGACGAAGGCGACGACGAGGGCGACGACCGATGAGCACCCCTCGCGACGAGAGCTCCGAGCCCATCGGCGCGCCCGCGATCAAGCCCGGCGACCGCGCCGACGCGCGCGCCCTCGGCGAGCACCTCGAGTGGCTCGACGCGCGCACGCCCGACTCGCCACCGGCGGGCGAGGAGCGCTCGCGCTGGCGGAAGAAGGCGGCCGAGGCCGGCGCCCGCGCCGTCCCCGGGCGGCGCTGTCCGCAATGCGGCTGGCTCGACGCCGTCACCCGGAAGGAGTGCTTCCGCTGCGCCAAGCGGTTCGACCTCGCCGCGGAGGCGCTCGAGGCGCTCGCCGAGCGCGACCTCCGACCGCCGCCGACCCGCGTCGTCGTCGAGAGCGCCGGCGACCTGCTGACCGCCCGCGTCGAGCCGTTCCGGATCGCGGATCTCCGCTACCGCGCCGCCGAGCGGGCGCTCCTCCCCGGCTTCAACCGGCTGCTCGGGCTCGGCCACATCAACCGCGAGGTCGTCCAGGACTACCCGTTCCAGCGCGAGGCGGCGATCCGGGCGCTCCGCGACATGGGCGGCCAGGCGCTCCTCGCCGACGAGACCGGCCTCGGCAAGACGATCGAGGCCGGCCTCGTGATGAAGGAGCTGATCGTCCGTGGCCTGGTCCGGAGCGTCCTGGTGATCGTTCCGGCCGCCCTGACCGAGCAGTGGCGCGAGGAGCTCCACGAGAAGTTCCTCGAGGAGTTCGTCGTCGCCCGGACCGAGAAGCAGCTCCGGAACGCCGAGCGCATCATCACGACCTACGCGACGGTGCGGAGCGCCGGCGGCCCGGGGCGACTGCTGCGCGAGCGCTCGTTCGACCTGCTCGTCGTCGACGAGGCGCACAAGCTCAAGAACCGGGCGACGCAGCAACACCAGGCGATCAACCGGATCCCGCGGAAGTACGTCCTGCTGCTGTCGGCGACCCCGTTCCACAACAACCTCGGCGAGCTGCGCAGCCTCATCGACGTCATCAAGCCGGGCCTGCTCGGGTCGGGCCGCACGTTCAACAAGCAGTTCGTCGACCCGAAGGACCCGCGCCGCCCCAGACGGGTCGCGCATCTGCGGCGGCTCCTCGACGAGGTCATGATCCGGCGTCGGCGCACCGAGGTGAACGTCGAGCTGCCGCCGCGGCGGGCGGCCGTCTACCACGTGAAGCCGCGCCCGGTCGAGCAGGCGTTCTACGAGCAGCTCACCCGACTCGTCGGCGAGGAGATCCACCGGCTCCAGATGATGGGCGACCTCGTCCAGCGGACGGCCGGCGATCGGCGCTACTCGTGGGTGCTCGCCCTCATCACCCTCCAGCGCGAGGCCTGCAGCAGCCCGCCGGCCGTCGAGAAGACGCTCCGCAAGCTCGCGAGCCAGACCGAGGGGTCGCCCGAGAACGTGACGCGCCAGCTCGGCGTGCTCGCCGACGAGGCGAGCCGGCTGCCGCTCTGCCGCAAGGCGGCGGCCTGCCACGAGCTCCTCGACGGGTTCGAGGGGCAGTTCGTGATCTTCGTCGAGTACCTCGCCACGGCCGACTACCTGAAGAGGAGCTTCGAAGGCGAAGGGATCACGACGACGGTCTATCACGGCGGGCTCGACGACGTCGGCCGCAAGGCGACCCTCGATCGCTTCCGGGCGGGCGAGGCGCGCGTGATGATCGCGACCCGGACCGGCGGCGAGGGGCTCAACGTTCAGTTCTGCCACAACCTCATCAACTACGACCTGCCCTGGAACCCGATGTCGGTCGAGCAGCGGATCGGCCGGCTTCACCGCCTCGGCCAGGAGCACCCGGTCAGCGTCTTCAACCTGAGCGTCGAGGGGACGGTCGAGGCGCGCGTCCTCGAGCTGCTCACCCACAAGATCAAGCTCTTCACGGCCGTGCTCGGCGAGGTCGATCTGATCCTCGGGAACCTCCACTCCGAGCGGAGCTTCGAGCAGATCCTCCGGCAGGCGTGGCTCGAGGGGACGCAGAGCGGCGGGCTCGATCGGGCGTTCGACGAGTTCGGCCACGAGCTCGAGCGGGCGCGGACGAAGTACGACGACATCAAGGACAGCGAGTCGAAGCTCTCCGAGATCTTCGAGGATCAGTCGTGAGCGAGAAGAGACCGAGCGAGGCCACGTCCGCGACGGCGCCGAAGCCGATGCCCGGGAGCGGCAAGGGCGAGCGGCGCGAGCGTGAGATCACGCCCGAGGAGGCCAAGCGCACCGGCGCGCTCGTCCGCGAGGTGCTCGAGGAGTTCGGCGCCCGGGTGAAGAGGCGCAAGGGCGTCCTCGAGGTCGAGATTCCCGGCGAGGGCGCGCCGGCCCAGGTCGACGAGGAAGCCGAGACCGAACCCGACCCCGAGGCCGACCCAGAGACCGAGGCCGAGATCGATTCGGAGGCGGAGCCCGACGCCGACGGGGACGCCGAGCCGGCCGACGATGGCGACGACGAGCCGGCCGACGTCGCCCCCGATGCCGAAGGCGATGACGACGCCGAGGTGGCGAGCCCCATCGAGGGCCCGCCGATCGCCCCGCCGACGCCGTCGGCCGTCCACCGCACGGCGGGCTTCGTTCGCGACGAGCTCGCCCGCGACCTCGGCGGCTCGCGCGCGCTGAAGCTGTGCTTCCACGAGGACGACCTCGAGCCCGGATGCGACCTCGTCGGTCCGGGGTCGTTCGTCCTCACCGGGATCGATCGGTTCCTCCGCGGGCGCGGGCGCCGCGCGATTCTCGAGGCGCCGAAGAAGCACCGGGCGAGCCGCCCGAAGGTGCTCCGCGCCCTCGGGCTCGCCGACGCCGACGTGGAGGAGATCGAGCGGAGCGCCGGGCACCGACTCGAGGCGTTCTTCGTCTTCAAGGTCGGCCCCGACGACCACGCCCTCCCCCAGGAGCTCGTCTGCGTCCGGACGCTCGCCGGCGGAGGCGAGGTGCGGGTGAGCGACCGGCTCCCCCTGAAGCGCCTGGCGTCGTTCGAGGACCGTCCACGCCGCCGCTTCCCCCGGAACGCGATCGAGCCGCTCTGGGAGGCGGCCCTCGGGACGGTCGAGGCCGAGGCGCGCGCGCGGGTCGCGCCGCTCGAGCGCACCGTCCTCGAGGGCGTCCGGCGCGACCTCGCCCGGGTCGACGCCTTCTACCGCGCGGGCTTCGAGCAGCTCAAGCGGGGCAGCCGCGATCCCTACGGCGCCAAGGCGAAGGAGCTCGAGACGGAGATGCGCCGCAAGATCGCCGAGCTCCTCGAGGGGCGCGCGATCCGCGTCGTCGTCGAGGCGGTGCAGCTCCTCCTCGTCGAGCGTCCGACGACCCGCTACGAGATCGCCCTCCGCGGCGGCGCCCGCGTCGAGGCTGCGATCGACCTCCACGACGGGACGGTGATCGGTCCGCCCTGTGCGTCGTGCGAGGTCATCCTGCTCGCCGCGCCGCCGAGCAAGGCGAAGGCGTCGAGCCGCCGGCGCACGGCCGGTCCGGCGCCCGCCCTCTGTGAGGCCGGCCATCTCTGCTGCGCCGCCTGCGCCGATCCCTGCCGAGCCTGCCGGTAGTCGTCGTCGTGCCGCCGTTGCAGTACAATCCGGGCCGAGCGATGACCGACCGCCCCGCCGACGGCCCGCCGCGCCCCGACCCGTTCACCCTCACGGTGATCGCGCCGTTCTACAACGAGGGCGCCGACAACATCGGCCGCTTCTACGAGGCCGTCGCGCCGGTCCTCGAACGGGTGGCGCCGCGCTGGGAGCTCGTCGTCATCGATGACGGCAGCGCCGACGACACGCTCGAGACGCTCAAGGCGCTCCACCGGCGCGACGACCGCGTCCGGGTGATCGGCCTCTCCCGCAACTACGGCCACCAGACCGCGCTCACCGCCGGGCTCCACGAGGCGCGCGGCGACGCCGTCGTCGTGATGGACGGCGACCTCCAGGACCCGCCCGAGGTCATCGAGGCGATGCTCGGTCGCTGGCGCGAGGGCGTCGACGTCGTCTACGCGATGCGGCGGCGCCGCGACGGCGAGTTCTGGGGGAAGCGCCTCGCGTCGGCGACCTTCTACCGGCTGCTCCGGGTGATCTCGGATCAGAAGATCCCGCTCGACACCGGCGACTTCCGGCTCATGGACCGCGCCGTCGTCGACGGCCTCAACGCGTTCCCCGAGCGGAACCGCTTCCTCCGCGGGATCGTGAGCTGGATGGGGTTCCGCCAGGAGGCGCTCCCGTTCGACCGCGCCCCGCGCGTCGGGGGCGAGCCGAAGTACACCCTCCGGAAGCTGATGGCGCTCGCCGCGAACGGGATCTTCTCGTTCTCGCGCAAGCCGCTCCGGATCGCCACGTGGATCGGGCTGCTCTGTAGCCTCGTCGCGTTCGGCTACATGGGCTGGGTGATCGTGCGCGGCGTCTTCTACCGCAGCGAGGATGTCTCGGGCTGGTACTCGTTGATCACGGTCGTGCTCTTCCTCGGCGGGCTCCAGCTCACCTGCCTCGGCCTGATCGGCGAGTACGTCGGCCGGATCTACGAGGAGGTGAAGGCGCGGCCGCTCTACCTCGTCCGCGAGCGGCTCGGCTTCGTCGCCGGCGGCCCCGGAACCGGGCTCGGTCCGCTTCCGCCGGCTCAGGCGCGGGCCGCGGCGGCGGCGGCGAGCGGGCGGTTCACCGTCGCCGACGGCGGCGGGGCGGGGCTCCTCGAGGCGACGCTCGAGCCGGAGTCGGAGCCCGAGTCGGAGCCCGAGCCGGAGCCCGAGAAGACGGAGCCCGCGAAGTCGGAGGCGACGGCGACGGACGACGCCTGAGCGATGGGCGCGCCCCGACGCGAGATCCTGCTGCTCGCCGGCCTGCTCGTGCTCGCCGCGGTCACCGTCTTCTGGGACGCCGACCGGCCGTTCAACCAGGCGGACGAGGCCTGGTACGCCGAGATCGTCGAGCGGATGATCGCCGACGGCGACTACGTCACGCCGCGCTTCGGCCCCGAGCCCGACTTCATCAAGCCGCCGCTCTCCTACTGGCTGAGCGTGCCGGCGATGGCCGTGCTCCCGAGCCCGCGCGTCGCGATGAGGCTCGTCCCGGGCCTGTGCTTCCTGGCGATGATCGTGCTCGTCTGGGCGGCCGCACGGCGTCGCTTCGGCGGCGCCGCCGGCCTGTGGGCCGCCGCGGCGTTCTTCCTCACCTACGACCACCTCCACCTCCACGTCTACCGGGCGGGCGTGCCCGATGCCCTCACGAACCTCCTGATCGCGCTCGTCTGGTGGCTCGCGATCGAGCTGCCCGAGCGGCCGGGGCGATGGCGCGCGATCGGCGCGGTCCTCGGGCTGCTCTTCCTGACGAAGACGGTCTTCGTGGCGATCCCGATCGCGTTCCTGATCGCGCTCGGGGTGATCGAGCGAAAGCGGTGGCGTCCGCCGCTCGCGATCGTCGCGCAGGGCGTCGTGATCGCGATCGTCGTCGCGGCCCCCTGGTTCGTCGCGGTGCTGCTCACCCACGGCTGGTCGGTGATCGACACGATGTTCGTCGATCAGGTTTGGAAGCGGGCGATCCACGACGGGGCCGCCGCCGCGACCGGGCGGACGTTCGGGAGGACGGAGCCGCTCTACGCGTGGCAGCACGTCTTCGCCTTCGGTCAACCGTGGGTGGTCGTCGCGATCGGGGCGGTCGTGAAGGCGGTTTCGCTCCTCCGGACCTCCCCCCCGGCCGAGGTGTCGCCCGATGGCGAGGCGTCGCGGGACGGCGAAGCGTCGGCCGACGACCGGGCGCGCCGGCGGTGCCTCCAGCTCGCGATCGTCTGGATCGCGGTCGTGATGGCGATGTTCACGATCAGCCGCGGCGTGTGGGGGTGGTACCTCTCGAGCGCCTACGTCCCGATCGCCGTGCTGGCCGGCTGGGCGATCGCCGACCTCGTCGCGGGGCGCGGCTCGCCGACGGTCACGGCGCTCCTCGGCGCGGCGGCGGCGGCGGCGCCGATCGTGGCGCCCGGTCCGTTCTACTACAACCCCTACGTCAACTCGTCGGTCCTCGCGCCGCTCGGCGAGGTGCGCGGGTTCGGCGCGGGGCTCACCGCGCTGCTGCTCGTCGTGGGCGCGCGGCTCGCCCGGAAGGCGAGCCGCGGCGAAGCCGATGCGGAGGCGGGCGCGTGGAGGATGACGATCGCCGGCACCGGCGTCGCGTTCGTCTACGCAACCGTGCTCTGGTGGCGGTTCGGTCCGCCGACGCGTGACCTGCCCCTGTGGGTGGTCGTCGCGCCGGTCGCGGCCATCGGCGTCGCGCTCGTCGTCGCGGGGGCGCTCCTCCCCGCGCCGCCCGCGCCCGCGTCGCGGCGCCGGCGCGCGATGGCGGCCGCGCTCCTCGTCGCCGGCGCCAGCTACCTCGTCGCGCCGCTCCGGTTCGCGGGGCGCGACAACGAGCGCCCCGAGATGGCTTGGCGCGAGGAGCTGCTCGAGGCGACGGGGCGCGGCGAGACGGTCGTCCGGAGGGCGAACTACTACTCGTGGATCGTCGCCTACTACCACTGGAAGGACGACTTCGAGATCCGCTACGACGAGACGGCCCAGGAGCTGACGTTCGCGCCCAAGGATCGCTGAGCGGGCGCCGCGCTCAGGTCGCGTGCGTCGCGAGCGATGCGTCGCGCCGGCGGCAGAGCTCGGTCCACAGGCGCCGCGTCGCCGACGGCAGGTCGGCGTCGCCCGCGTCGATGTGGCGGAGCGAGGGCTCGAACACCTTCTCGTAGACCGTCGCGGCGGCGGCGGGCTCGATCGGGAGCGAGAACGCGGCCCGGATCGCGGCGAGCTCGGCGCGGTGCTCGCCCGAGGAGAGGCGGTTGTAGTCGAGGAAGACGACCTCGGTCGAGCCGAGGTGCTCGAGCGCCTCGAGCAGGCTGCGGAGGTGGTAGTTCCAGTAGCGATAGCCGAGCGAGGCCGGGTAGCTCTGCCGGCGGACGAGCGAGAGGACCGCCTCGCGCGGGTGGCGGAGACAGACGACGAGCTGCTCGATCGGCTCGACCGCGTGCCACAGCCCGAGGGTGAGACAGAACCGCGGGTCCTTCACGGCGACGCCCCGGTACTTCGCGAAGAGCGCGTCGACGTCGGCCCGCAGCCCGCGGAAGCGTCGCTTGAGCGCCGCCGGACCCGGGTGCGTCGCGTAGACGATCTGCGATGCGGTCCGGATCCAGCCGCCCTGGCAGTAGGGGAAGCCCGAGACGATCCGGCTGTTGGTGTCGAGGATGTCGGAGGCTTCGAAGTAGCCCTTCGCGTTCCACTCGTCGGCGCCGAGGAACTCGGCCGGGTCCGAGAAGGGGACGCCGAGCTCCATCAGGAGATTGGCGATCAGGGACGTGCCCGACCGGTGCATCCCGGTGACGACGATCAACGCGCGAGCCCTCGAGGACGAGCCGACGACCCAGGGTAGCAACCCGAGTCGTCGGCCCGCATCCCTCAGCGTCGGGCGAAGGGACGCGCCGTCTTGTACTTGAACAGCACCGGGTCGCCGGCCTCGAGGCGGACGTCGAGCGACGCGGTCGCGGCGCCGGTCGAGGTCAGGGCGAGCGGGACGACCTGGCCGCTCGTCCGGTCGAGGCTCTCGAGCGTCGTCTGATCGAAGGTCGGGTCGGTCACGCTCGAGAAGTCGAAGCTCACCGTGATCGTCGTCGCGTTCGCGTTCCCGATCGGGAAGCTCCCGTTCTCGTGATTCGGGTTCTGGAGCATGAGGTACCGCTCGCCGGCGTCGTCGCGGAAGAAGCCGACCGAGACGTCCTGGAGGCTGCCGGTCGCGGTGATCGCGGTGACGAACGGGTCGCCGCCGGCGCCGGGGCGCCAGGGGTTCGTGTCGGGAGGCTGAAGGAAGCCGAGCGACGAGATGTAGCAGACGGCCGTGCTCGTGAGCTGACCGATCGCATCGCCGAGCACCGCCATCTCGCGGTTGAGGGTGGAGGCGGTCGCGAACTGGCTCCGCCTGGGAGCGAGCAGGTCGCCCGGACGCTGGAAGAAGAACGACTGGAGCCCGTGGGCGGGCGCGATCTGGTAGATGAACCAGGTGTGGCCGGTGTAGCCATACAGGAGGCCCGAGAAGACGTTCCAGCGCATGTCCGACTCGGTCGGAACGTCGCGACCGGCGGGGATGTCGTCGTAGGAGTTGAGATACCGCCAGTAGGGCCGGCCCGAGGCGAGGCCGGCCGCGCGGAAGATCTCGAGGTGACTGTAGCTCCGGCTGCTGTGGCTGTAGTCGTCGTAGCTGACGACGTCGCCGTCCATCGCGACGCGGTAGTGGTCGAGCTGCGCGTCGAGGTCGAGCGCCTCGTGGGTGAAGTTGAGGATGACGAGCCCGTCGGGGTCGGCCGCGCGAACGGCACGGACGCCGACCTCGAGCGCCTGCAGGGCGGCCATCGTCCGCGGCTCATCCCCGATCTGATAGCCGACCCGGCCGGCGGGGTTGGCGCCGACGCCGCCGGCGACGAGGCCGGTGCCCGGGCTGGTGCCGTCGTCGCTCACCCAGGAGATCCAGCGCGTGTCGGGGCGGGGGCGCGCCTGGCGCCAGCCGGCGATCGGGCCGGGGAGGCCGGTCGTCCAGAGATGGACGGTGTTGGCGCCGAAGACATCGAAGTACTCGTGGACGGACGCCGCGGGAGGCGCGCCCATCTGGACGGTGAGCGCGCTCACCATCATCCGGTTCTCCCGGACCCAGCGCATGCCCCGCGAGAGCGCGACGACCGAGACGACGTAAGAGGGAGTTGCGGTCGCCTTGCCGGAGACCTCGACGAAGTAGACCCCGTCGGCCGGAGCGTCGAGCGACACCTTCGAGCTGACCCGACCGATCGCCGCGTTCTCGTCATCGTTCTCGGCGAGGACGGCCCCGGAGCCGTCGAGGACGCGGAGGACGGTGTCCTCGACGGTGTGCGTCCGGATGGCGTAGTGCTGGCCGCGCGAGAGGGCCACCGCGAAGACGTCGAGATCGCCCGCGACCTCGATGCGGCCTGGCGCGGGCTGTCCCGAGGTCATCGCCGTCGCGCTGGTCGCCGTGTCGCCATGGTCATCGTTCGGATTGGCCGGAGGCGGAGGCGGTGGCGAGGAGGGAGGCGACGAGGGAGGCGTCGGCGAGCTCCCCGGAGGAGCCGGTGGCGTGGTCGGCGGCGGTGCCGCCGGCGGTGCCGCGGGCGGGGTCGAGGCGACGGTCGTGCCCGAGCCTCCGACGGGGCGCCCGCCCCCGCTGCTGCCGCCACTGCAACCGGCCAGGCCCAGGCCCGCCACGAGTACGAACGTCCACACCGCGCCCGGCGTCACCGCCGCGGCGCTCCGCAATGCAACCATCATCTCCACCCCTCTCCATAATCGAACGGCCCGAAGCGCTCACGATCGAGCGAGCGCGCCGGGCCTCATCGAACGAGCCTCCCCCACGAGCGATCCGCCCACGAAGGAGCCCCGAGGAGCGCTCTCTCCGCTCCACCCCCCTCGTGGCCTCGAGGGCGGAGAGCGTCACGAGAGATCCGAGAGCAACGCGGCGGCGCGAGAAGCCCCGCACTCACGGTGAAAGTCACGCGCGCCGCCCCGCGTCCACTCCCGAGGAGCCACCTTGGCGCCCGGCCCCGAGAGGGCTAAAATGCGCCCCGAAGCACCAAGCGCCCGTAGCTCAGCCGGATAGAGCGGCGGTTTCCTAAACCGCAGGTCACAGGTTCGAGTCCTGTCGGGCGTATTGATCGTAAGTCAAGAGGACGTTCGCTGGTCGGGCTAGCGTGCGAGAAGCCTCGCTCAAGGGCCTCGCCAAGTTCGCCCGCCTCCCAGGGCCGCGCGACCCACGCGGTGCTGCAAGCAGGGAGCTGGCTCCCGCTCGATGTCCTCGTCGAGAGGGCGCCGGGCCGTCTCCGCTATGCCCCGAGGCCAGGTGGCCGGCCCATCGGGATGTCGTCGATGGCAGAGGGGCCGGTCGCGTTCATGTCGGCCTTGGCCGAGGCCTCGGCGTCGATCTCATCCTCGTCCGGGGCCAGGTTGTAGCTCTCCCAGAGGGAACGGAAGCCCGAGTCCTCGTTCGAGAGCAGCTCCTCGGGGGTTCCCTTCTCGCGGAACTTCCCGTCCACGAGGACGCAGATTTCGTCCGCGAGGTCGCGGACGAAGTTCATGTCGTGGTCGACGAGCAGGACGGTCGTTTCGCGACACGTCTCGACCAGGAGGCCCTTCAGGCGCTGCCGCCAGTCGGCCGAGAGACCCGTCGTCGGCTCGTCGAGGATCAGCACCGGAGGTCGCCGCGCAAGGACTCGGGTCAGGCTGAGGAGTCGCCGCTCGCCACCTGAGAGGCCCTCCTGGGGAGAGAGCCGGGTGTCGAGCGGTGCGACGTCGCCTCCCTCCGTGACGCGAACGAGGACATCCCAGAGGCCGGTCTGCCGGCAGACGCGCTCGAGCTCCTCGTCGGTCTGCTCGCCGGTGCCGAGGAGGAGGTTGTCCCTCACCGTGCCAATGAGGAGCAGCGGGAACTGGGAGACTCGCGCGACGTTCGCGCGGAGGCTCGCGAGGCGGAGACTCCGGATGTCGCTCCCGGCAACTGAGACGAAGCCTGCGTCGGCGTCGTAGAGCCGGCAGATCAGGTGCAGGACGGTCGACTTGCCCATGCCCGACTCGGCGACGATGGCCGTCACCTTTCCCGGCGCGAACTCGTGGGTGACCCCATCGAGGACCCGCGGTCCATCGGGGTAGCCGAAGGTCACGTTCTCGAGCCGCACCGGCGGACCAGGGATCATGGGTAGCGTCTGCGCATCGGCGCGCTCGCGGATCGTCGGGACGGCCTCGAGGGTCGTGATGACCGGCTCCGTCATCGGCCAGTTCATCTGGATGCTCGCGTAGAACGCAGTGATGGTCTGAAGCGGCGAGACGACCGCCGGAATGAGGCCGAGAAAGCCGACGATTGGCGCGATCGCGCTCCCTGCACCGACTTCGGTCTGCGTGGCGACGACGAGGGCGCTGCCGATGAAGAGGACCTGGAGGGCCAGCACCGTCGCCGTCTGGAATTCGCCAATGACCTGCGCTCCCATCGATGCCTTGAGCTTCGCCTTGAAGAGAGCCCCGAGCCGGCCCTGCACGGCGTCGGAGCGTCGGCCGATGGCGTCGAGGACCTGAATCTCGAGGGCGTTCGACGTGGAGTTGATGAACTCGTTGGCGAGGGCGTCGTTGTGCTCGCGCACGATGGTGTAGTCGCGCCGGAGCCTCCCCGAGAGCCAGATCGTCAGGACGGGTGCGACGACCAGCGTTGCCAGGAGCGCCCCGCTCAGCCACATCGGCATTGCGCCGACCTTGCCCAGGCTGTCGACGAGGAGTGCGACGCCTGCGATCACGGCTACCAGACTCGCGAGCGGCGTCGCGATCAGGTCGGGCAGAAAGACCGAGGCCCCCGTCGCGTAGCTCGAGAGGAGGGCGTTGAGCTCGCCCTGACCTCGCTTCCGGTGGTAGTCGGGACCGAGCGTCAGGATGTGGTCGTGGAGATGCTGCTGGAGGCGGCGCAAGAGCGTCGCGTCGAAGACGACCGCGACGATCCGACCCGCGAACGAGAGGAGCAGAACGGTGAGCCCCAGGACGACGAACGTGAGGGTCGCGCCGGCCGGCTCAGACGGGAGGATCGGCGCGAGCGGCCCCGAGACGGGCTCGCCTTGCAGCGTCCCGACTACCCCCTCGAGGGCCTTCGCCTGTGCGAGCGCGGCCAGGCTCGTCAGGACGGTCGTGACGAGCGTGATGACGAAGAGGACGGGCGCCCACCCGATGAGACGAAGGCTCCAGCGTCCCAGCAGCCGAAACGGGATGCCGGCGGAGGGGGCGGCGCCGTCGACGGGAGGAGCGGGTGCGACGGGTGGAGCCACGGTCGCCTCGGGAAAGGGTCGAGAGGGCCAGGCGTCCGGAACGCCTCGGACGCCCGGCGTTCTCCCGGCACGGCCTACATCCAGTTCCAGGTGCCGCAGTTTCCGCAGATGAAGTAGTCCCAGAGGGGATTTACGCGGTTGACACCGCCGCAGTTCCAGCAGCGACGCAGCGCCGGGGCGCTCTGCCCCTCGACGTCGGCGTCTCCGGAGTCGCCCTTGCCGCCCTCGACCTTGGTCTTCTGCTTCACCTCGTCGCTCGGGAGTTGAAGTCCTCGCTTCGCTTCGTCGGCCATGAATTGCTCCTATTCTCGGGTTGGTTGAGTGAGACTTCCCTTACGAGGTCTGGGGTCTAGCCCCACCCTCGTCCGTGGTCCACGAGTCGATGAGTCCCGGGGCTCTACATCCAGTTCCAGGCGCCGCAGTTTCCGCAGATGAAGTAGTCCCAGCAGGGGTTGACGCGGTTGACGCCACCGCAGTTCCAGCAGCGACGCAGCGCCGGGGCGCTCTGCCCCTCGACGTCGGCGTCTCCGGAGTCGCCCTTGCCGCCTTCGACCTTGGTCTTCTGCTTCACCTCGTCGCTCGGGAGTTGAAGTCCTCGCTTCGCTTCGTCGGCCATGAACTGCTCCTGTTCTCGGGTTGGTTGCGTGAGACTCTCTTTCGAGGTCGGGCGTCTAACTCCACCCTCGTCCGCCAGTCGGTGAGTCGCGGGTTCTACATCCAGTTCCAGGTGCCGCAGTAGCTGCAGATGAAGTAGTCCCAGCCGGGGTTCACATGGTTCACGCTGCCGCAGTTCCAGCAGCGACGCAGCGCCGGGGCGCCCTGGCCCTCGACCTCGGCGTCTCCGGAGGCGCCCTTTCCCCCTTCCATCTGAGTCTTCGCCTTGACCTCGTCACCGGGAAGCTGAGTTCCTTGTTTCACTTCGTCGGCCATGCGTGGCTCCTGACTTCGATGGGATGACGTCGCTCGCACACGAAGTGGAAAAGTCTAACCACTACCGTCGCTTGCTCGCCAGCGGGTGCGTCTCCGCTCGTCACCCGTAGGACGGATCTGCGGGGCGTCCATTACGGACCGGGTGGACCCAGGCCGCTGACCATGTGACCTGGCCCCCCCCGCGGGTCTCGCGCCGGCCCTCGATCCGGCGAGTGGGGATACGCCAGGGCAGTCGACCTCGCGCTCGGCACGTATACTTCGCGATCCAGCCCGACCGCTCAGAAGCTGCGGAATGCGTCGAGGAAGCTGCGGAATGCGTCAAGCCAGATGCAACAGATCGACGGCTGAGATCAATGAGGAGCGACCTCCTCGCCGTCGAGGGGACACACCGCATCATCGTCTGGTGGCCCACCACGTTCGATTCGCGGAGAACTACTAGTTGATCCACGCGGCGACTGGGCGCGCTTGCGCAATCGGGCGCCCGCGAATGAAGCGCTCCGGGTGGGCCTGGAACGTCTGGTCGCCTGATTCGCCGCGCTCGAGGCAACTGTCCGCTACCTGGCGATTCTCTTCGCACCCCACCCCACCTCGCTTCAATGCGTGGAGACGGATCACCGTCCGCCGGACTCGGGGCTCGATTCCCTCGGTGCGTCGCCCAGGCGGGGCGGCGCGTAGGGAATCGGCGACCCGGCGATTCCGATCGGGAGTGCGCAACGAAGGTCGAGGACCTCGGCGTCCCAGCGCAGCTCGCCGCGCTCGTCACGAACGGGCCCGCCCTGTCCGTCACGGAGGATACGTGCGGGCCGGCGCCGCACGCGGAGGACACGCAAGCTCACTCGCGGACCGTCCGGTCCGGGACGCTCGGCGAGATCCGCCGCCAGCGCCGGCACGACGAGGGGTGCGGGGCTCGCGCCGTCGAGCTCGGTGATGATGTCACCCGGGAGGATTCCCGCGCGGGCCGCGGAGCCGCCAGGCTGAACGCCGTGAACCGCCACCGACACCCGGGCAGGCGCTGCGACGCGAATCGTGTTGAGCCCGGTGTCCAGGAATCCCTCGAGGGTGACGGTGCCCGACTCTCGCCAGACGGTGAGCCGGCACTCCTTCCGTGCGGTGCCGAAGCCGAACCACGCTTCGACCTGCTCGGGGTGCTCGAACTCTACGTCGTCCGCACGGAGGAAACAGTCGCCCGTTTTCAGCCCGAGCGCCGCGGCATCACTCCCGGGCGCGACGCCTGTGACGACCAGGACGGGAAGTCGCGGAGCGCCGCGCTGCACTCGCGCGAGGGTCTCGTGGAAGTCTCGAGCCTGGAGCAAGCTCTGGTGCGCGGTCGAATCCAGCGCCCCCATCTCGCGGGCTCGCTCGAGCTGCGCGTCGGCGAGTCGGACCACGTCAGCATGCCGAGAATACTGGGCCAGGTTCGGGAGAACCTGTGACAGGAGATCGAGCGGGACCATGCCGTGCATCGCATCGAGGTGCGCCACGACGCCGTCGATGTCGAGCTCGACGGCGCCGAGTCGAGCCGACAGCGCGCGCAGCGCGCGCACGGTCGGGCTGATCCGTGAGTAGGCAATCGGATCGGCGTCGGTCGCGACGATCGTCTCGCGGAGGAGAGCTCTCGCGCGCGATGAGTCGGTGGCCGCGAGCGCGAGGGCCCTCACGTAGAGGACGATGGGATGCGTCGGGTCGAGGGCGTCGATCCGACTCACGATCTCGCCTTCGGGCGTCCCAGACTCGAGCGAGCCCCCGCTCTCGAGGCGCTCCACGAGTGCCCGAACACGCGCCTTCCGTA
Organism: Planctomycetota bacterium; assembly: GCA_029260755.1. Classification (GTDB taxonomy): domain Bacteria; phylum Planctomycetota; class J058; order J058; family JAJDCQ01; genus JAJDCQ01. The sequence continues at coordinate 122,142 of JAJDCQ010000236.1, forward strand.
CGGCGTCCGGCATCGCTTGCGCGCCCGGCTTCGCCGGGACGAAGTGCATTGCCGGCCAGCCGTAGGGATCGTCGCACAGGATGCTGCTATCCCCGATGGCTCGACCGTCGGCGCCTTCCTCGGCGAGGCGAAGCTGACCCCGCTTCGCCAGCGCGCGCCCTGCGCGCACGATCTCACTCCGGAAGCTCGTCGACTGCTGCAAGATCCGAGCGCGGAGCATCGATCGCGCCCTCGCCTCGATCGCGCCACGCGGCTCTCCCGCGCGGTACAAGAGCGGCCGCCCCCCGTCGAGCGCTGAGCCGGCCGATGTCTCGTCCCCGCCTCCGACGAGACTCGCCACGTAGTCGCGGACCTCGACAGGCGACAGGTCGAGGACATCCGCCGCGCGGCGCAGCCTTGCGAGCGAATAGCCCCGCGGCGCGCGCTTCAGGCTCGGGAGGAGGAACACGTCGCGCGCCGGGTCGACGAGCGTCCAGAATAGCTGCAACGGCAAATCACCCCGGCCGATCGACTCGCGTGCGAGGAGAGCGCCGTCGGCGGCCCGGATCACGACGATCTCACCCGACGCGACGGTGGCGATGAGGAGGTCCCCATCGGGTCCGACCTGGAGGTTGCCGAGGCCCGAGACGCCCGTCTCGATTCGTCGCGTGCGTCTCCCGTCCTCGAAGTCGTGCCAGCTGATGCTCCCGTCGCGCTCCGCGAGGACCAGGTGTCTCCCGTCGGTCGCCGCGGCTGCCGAATCCCAGAAGCCGTCGATCTCGACGACCGGTCCGCTTCCCGAGAAGATAGCGACGTTGCTGTCGCTGACGACGACGACGCGGTCGCCGCCGCCGCGCAGCTGGATGACGTTCAGGCCCGCGCGGCGGTCGATCCACGACCACTCCGCTTCCCGCCCTTCCCCTTCCTCGTCGCCGGCGTTCGACGCTCGGCGACAGGCGCCGCCGTCGCCGGTGACCGCGATCCAGCTCCCATCCGAGCTAAAGGCAATGCTGCGGGCAACGGTCTGCTCGATCGGAAGAGCGGACCGCGCGAACGGCTCGGGCTCCCCGACTCGAGACACCTCGAGGACGAGCTCGAGCGGCTCGGGAGTGGCGATCCGCGCGATGAGGCGCCCATCGGGAGAGACGACCGGCACGGGGAAGCTCGCCTGCGTGCCGGGCTGCTGTTCAGGTAGGTGGTGGCGGGCCGAGAGCTCACGGCCTTCCTCATCCATGAGGACGATTTCGGTGGGGACGCTGCCATCGGGCCGCATTTCGCGCGGTCGAGAGACCCACGAGAGGTTCTGGCCGTCGCGCCGTCCCGCGGGCAACACGAGGTCGTCCGAGGCGACGGTGGGGAGGGTCTGCCAGGCTCCCCAGTCGCCTCGGTGGACGTGAATGCTCCCGCCCTCCCCGAGGGAGGCCAATCGACCGTCGGGAAGCACGACGAGAGACCTCACTCCGCGGCGATCGACGGACACCCGGTGAAGCACCTCGCCGGTCGCAATGCGGATGAACGTCAGGCAACCCTCTCCGGATCGCGACTCGCCGTCCGTGTTTGCGGTGAACACGGCACTTCGCCCGGTCGCCACCACCGCGATCTCCGGGCCCAGCCACGCGAGCTCTCGGATCGGCGCCCCCAGCTCTCCCAGGCGCCGCGCATCGGACGGGCCGTCCCCGATCAGGACCAGTCGTCCGTCCGACTGCCCGATCAGGAGAGCGTCACCCTCCGGCGCAAACGCGAGCGCCGTGAGGCGGCCGCCGTCGACCGCGACCGCCAGCTCCTGCGCGACACGACGCTCCTTGCCGGTCTTGGGATCGAAGCGGTAGATGGCGCCATCGGCGCCGCTCCCCGTCGTGATCGCGCCCGTCGTCGGATCGACGCGCAGGCGGCGAGGGCTGAGGCTTCGGACCGTCGCAAGGGGTACTGATGAGCGACACCGCTCGCGGCCGGTGCGCTCGGTCACCGCGACGCCTACGTCCGAGCGGGGCGGAGCGGCGGCGCCTCCGGCATAAGCGCTCCGCCTTGACCCGATCAACCACGCGATCGCACCGTCCGCGAGCGGTCGGATGTCGTCGAGCACTCCGACGTCCGTGATCGGGATCGTCCACTCGACGCGACCCTCCGGGACGGCCACGCACCACCCGCGGCCGCGCGCATCGCCGATGAAGATGGCATCGCCCGCCAGAGCGTAGACCATCGTGAGGAGGGGTGCGTCGCCGATCGTCCATCGGGCCACCTGCTCCCCGTCGTCAGCGCGAAGGATCGCGAGCTCGCCCGTTTCGGTGCCGACGGCCAGGAAGCGTCCCAGCGGAGAAACGGCGAGACACCGAGCGGCCGAGGGCGCCGCGAGAACCGGAGCGCTGTCGAGCCTCGCGCGACGCACGCTCACCGCCGGGAGCTCGAACATCGGGATGGCGGCCGGAACGTCACTCGCCTCGTCTTCGGGCCGTGAGGCGAGCCAGGAAATGGTCGTTTGGTCCGTCGAGAGGTGCGTGCCCCGGCTCCAGTCGCCGAGACCGGGAGTCTCGAGGGGCTTCCAGCCCCCCACGTCGATGATCCAGGCACGGTCGGCGAGCACGACGGCGCGGCCAGCATCGTCGACCAGGATCGCCTCGATTCCATGACGGACGTCATGACCGCGCGCCGGAAGGTCGTGGCGCCCGATCAACTCGCCGTCGGCTCGCCTCCAGATCTCGAGGGTCACCTCGCGGCCGTCTCTCCGGAGAGCTGCTGCGATGACGCCATTCGGCGAGACGGCGTGAAGGAGCCGGCGCTCGAAGAACGCCGTCAGCTCCCGCGGCTCGACTCCCGACTCCCCGACGCGCCATCCGACCCACGTGCCGCTCCGGTGGACCGCGAGAAGCTCGGTCGACGTCGCTCGCAGCTGCCAACTACGCTCTCCGAAGTCTTCCTCGCGCGAGGAGTGCCGCGTGCCGCCCACCTCGGCCAACCTCGCCCGGACGAGATCGAGCGGAACTCGATCGAGAACGCTCCCGTCCGCGAGATCGTGCACAACGATCGCACGCTTGCCGAGGCCGACGGCGTAGCGTGCGGCGGGATCGCAGGCCATCGCGAGCAGCGTCTCAGGGATCGACCAGCTCCGCTCCAGTCCGCTCGCGATCTCGATCCGGCGCATCCGGACCTCGGGCGAACGTTCGATCAGGACGAGCACGTCGCCATGCGCGTCGAGGCAGCCCGTGCGACTGTCGAGCAAGGGGCTCCATGCCTCGCCAGCCCCGGGCCGATCGTCCGCGACACGTCGAAGCGCGCGGCCCGTCTCGGCGTCCCAGACCACGAACCCGCGCTCGGTGTTGCCCGCCGCTCGGCCCCCATCGTGGCTGAAAATGCCCCACCCGATGAGCCCCGCGAATCCGGGATCGGCGCGCCATAGAAGCTGTCCACCGCGGAGCAGGCCCGAGACGAGCTCGTCGGCGGGGATCTCCGCCGGATCGGCGAGCTGACCGTCCGTGAGCCTGAGGAGAGACTCGTCATGCCGATGGTCCTGCGCGAGCCCGCGCGCCTCGGAGCGGTAGGCTTGCGCGAGGCTCCGCTTCGACGCTCGAAGTGCTCCCTTTTCCGCCACCAGCGCCGTCTCGGCGCGGAGCCATTCCTCGTTCGTACGCGCCTGCGCTCTCTTGATCTGCAGGACGTAGACGGCGACGCCGACCGCGAGGACCGCCGCGAACGCGCCGAGGAGATTGACGACGACGCGGTTCCGCCGGTAGCCGAGGTGCACTCGCCGGAGGAGAGACGGGCGACGGAAGTGGATCGGCTCGTCCGCCAGGAGCCTGCGAAGATCGGCTACCATGGCGTCCGCGCTTGCGTAGCGGTCGGCTACCTCGCCCTCGAGCCCGCCGAGGAGGATCGTCTCGATCTCCCAGCTCAGCTCGGACCGGCGAGCCCGAGGTCGTTCGGGGAGCTCTCCCTTCAGGCGGCGGGTCCGCAGCTCCAGGCCCGAGACGCGGTCGTGGTCGTGGCACCGTGTTCCGGTGAAGAGCTCGTAGAACGTCGCGCAGAGCGAGTAGATGTCGCTCGCCGTCCCGATCTCGGCGCCCGCCTCGAGCTGGCGAATCTGCTCGGGGGACATGTAGGCGGGCGTGCCCCACGCGTCGCCGCTCAAGGTGCGGAGCGTCCTGAGCGCGTCCTGGCTGCGCGCGATGCCAAAGTCCATCAACTTCAGGCTGAGCGCTCCGTTCGGATCTTCGGCCAGCATGAGGTTGCTCGGCGTGACGTCACGATGAATCAGGCGGGCGGCGTGAACGGCCTGGAGCGCTCGCGCGGCCTGGAGCATGAATCGCGCGAGGGTACGCTCGTCGAGCGAGCCTTCCTCCGACTCGGCATCGGGCGACGCCCGTCGCTCGCCGTAGCACGCCTCGAGGGTGCGCCCGCGGAGCCACTCGAGGGCGATGAAGTGCTTGCGCGGGGCAGCGTCGGCAAAGACGGTCTGAAACCACTCCTCCCCCGAGAGGTTCACGTTGCGCGGAGCGCTCCACCCCTCGTGCCCGTATCCGATCACCGATACGATGTGGGCGTGATCGAGGCGCGCCAGGAACGAGGCCTCCTGCATGAAGCGCTCGGTGACCTCCTCGTCGAGGCCGTCGCGTAGGATCTTCACGGCGACCTGACGGTCCGTGCTGAGCTCGCGCGCGATGTGTACCGTCGCGAAGCTCCCCGCTCCGATCTGGCGACCGACGAGAAGGTCCCCGAGGAGCACGCCCTTCAGCTCATCCGGGGCGAGGCGTGCAAGCAGGCGCCCAAGATCGCGTTCCTGTGCAGCGGACTTGCCGAGCAGCTTGTGCAGCAGGCCGAGAACTTGAGCGCCAGCATCCGGGTCGAAGCTCGCCGTTCCCTGCGCATTCACGAGGATCGCCCGGCCGTCGCGTTGGATCCCGTTGAACGTGCGGAGTTCGCCATCACGCGCGACGAACCAGGGCGGCCGCTCGACCGAGATCGGCTCGAGGAGCGGCTCCGTCGATGCGAACGCCAGGAGGGGCTTGAGCGCCTCGCCCGCCCGCGTCCACCAGCTCTCTTCGCTCGGCAGGTCGTGCGCGGCGCGGTTGCGCAGCGCGATGGCGAGGCCAAGCGCTGCCCCGTGGCGGATCCGGCGACCGATCTTCACGCCGACGAGCCCGGCGAGCGGTCCGAGCGAGCGTCGGAGTTCGACACTACCGTCCTGCTCATAGAAACCGAGCAGCAAGCCGAGATCGGTCGCCGCCTCGGCGCGCACGCGCAGCGCCGGCTTGCCATCGCGCATCGCGGTGCGACGCGCCTTGGTGAGTCCGATCAAGAGTGCATTCCAGGTTCCCCACGACGGCCGCGCGAGCCCCGTGAGCGCCTGGAAGAGGGCGGGATCGACGTGATCGACCTCCGACCACTCCGCGAGCGCCCGCAGCGCGAGGCTGCGATGGTCGAGCTCGAGCAATCGAAGCGATGTCTCGACGAAGACCTTGGGCGCGTCCGCCTCGTCGAGGGGGCTGCGATAGCGATCGCCGATCATGTCGCCGCTGGTGTCGTCGGATGAGTGTTCCACGAGCTCGAGCCTCCGCAACGGAACGGTCGATAGCTTGGCGGACAGAATCGAGATGGCCCGGAGATGGGACCACTCACGTTCGGCCAGTCGCCGCGATTGACCTCTCCGCCGGCTGGCCGCGCTCCCCGAG
>JAJDCQ010000237.1 GCA_029260755.1 Planctomycetota bacterium
GAGGGAACCCGTCTGGCGTTCGCGAGGCCGCGGAACGAAGGCCTGCGCGGCGATGTCCGGCGAGACGCCGCGAGTGAAGCGACGGCGAGGAGCTTGCGACGAGTCGTCGCTTCACGCTCATTCTGCAACAGTCTCCTAGCCCCTATGCCGGCTAGCGTCGCCCGTCCTGGGCGAGGAGAGGACGGAGCTCGTCGTCGAGGCGAAGGAGCGCGCGGGCGAGCTCGTCGTCGCCGTCGTCGACGGCGCGGATCAGACGCCGCGCGCCGTCGCGGTCGTCCTCGACGAGGGCGCGGGCGCGGACGACGTCGCCGACCGGGCCCGATCCCAGCCGATCGGCGGGGATGCTCGTTCCCGCGGTCGCGCGCACCCAGCGAGCGAGGTCTCCCTCGCGCGTCTTCGGGGACGCCTGGTCGAGCTGCTCGGCCTGGCGGAGGAGGTCGAGGCGCGCCTCCTCGCGGATGGTGATGCCGGCCTCGTCGGCGCGCAGGATGAAGGACCATCTCCCCGTGAGCGCCCGCGCGGGTCGGTCGCGGTCGGCCTCGCGCTGCGAGAGGTCGAGGAGCAGCTTCGCCGAGAGCCGGGCGGCGACGCCGAGGGCGCGGAGCATGCTCCCGAGCGCCTCGTCGCGCCGGTCGAGCCCCTCCGCGAGATGGCTCCGGCGCTGCCACGCCGTGTAGTGACCGGGCTCGTGGTCGATGAAGCGTCGCCACGCGGCGAGGGCATCGCGCGGACGTCCCGCGGCCTCGTGGAGGCTCGCCCGCTTGGACTCGATCCGCGCGATCGAGTGCCCGAGGGCGTCCGCGCGATCGAGGAGGTCGAGCGCCTCGTCGATCGCGGCCGGGTCGGGCGGCCGACCCGGGCCCTCCGACCGCGCGAAGGTGAGGGCGGCGCGGTGAAAGAGGACGGAGGCGTGCGCCTCGTCGTCGTCGCCCGCGAGCACGTCGGCGGCCTCCAGGGCGGCATGCGCGGTCTCGGGATCCCAGGAGAGGACGCCCCAGCCCGCCCCGAGCCGCCTCACGAGCGCGGGGCGGCCGTCGACGGGGTCGGTGCGAAGATGGTCGACGCGCGTCCGCGCCTCGGTCGCGCCGACGCTTCGGACGAGCTCGTCGGCGAGGCGCACGGCTGCCTCCGCGTCGCGGGTGACGACCGCCGCGAGCACCGCTCGAGCGAGCGCGTCGGCGCGGGCGACGCCCTCGAGCTCGGCCGCGGCTCCCTCGAGCAGCGTCACGGCCCGACGCGCGATCGCGCGCCGGGCCGCGGCCGCGTCGTGGACCGCGTCCGGCTCGCGCCCGGGCCCGGCCCCGGCACCGCCTCCGAAGTGTTCGGGCGCTGCCTCGTGCGGGTCGGTGACGGCGGCGAGGAGACGGGCGCCCCGGCGCCATCCTTCGACGGGCGAGCGGGCGGGGCGTGCGTCGTCCACCGGGGCGAGCGCCCCGCTGGCCGCCGCCCGGTCGAGGGAGGCCCGCGCGTCACCGCGATCGCCGCCGCCGTCGTGGACGGTCACGTCGCGGAAGCGGACGGCCGGCGCGGTCGAGCCATAGAAGGTCCGCACCTGATGGATCCGCAGGGGCGCCGGCGTCGCGCCCTCGAGCAGCACCGAGCGCCCCACCTCGCCGAGGCGCGCCCGGGCCGTGACGAGGTCCGCTCGCCGCTCGAGGGTGAGCCAGCCCTCGGAGAGATCGGCGCGCGTCACCTCGGCGCTCGCGATGAGCTGGTCGCCGACCCTGAGGACGAGGTCATGCCGGTCGAGCTCGAGGGTGATCCTCTCGCCGTCACGATCGCCCAGCGCGACGAAGGGGCCGCCGTCGCCGGGGTCGTCACTCGATCGAACGAACGAGGCGGCGACGCGGGCCGAGATCGAGAGCGCCTCGGTCGGCGTCTCGGCGCTGGCCGGGACGTCGGGCCGTCGTGGCGTGCCCTCCACCTCGACCGCGGTGAACGCCATGTCGGCCTCGTTGATCCGGAGCAGGATCGGCGTCGGCGCGGTCGGTGCCGCCGCGCCGATGTCGAGCGCGGGGACGGGTTGGCCGTCGAGGACGACCCGCTCGCCGGGCGGCGCGGCCGGCGCGAACGTGACCCCGTGCCAGACGTCCCCGAGCGAGAACGGGACGCTCTCCCGCCCGACGGCGGCCCGGCCGCTCCGCCCCTCGAACGAGAGCCGCGACTCGCGGTCCGACCCGAGCTGGACCCCGAACGCATCGAGATCGACTTCCGATGACCGCCGGAAGGAGAACGAGATCCGCGGCTCGAGCCAGCGCGCGCGACCGACGCGGATGAACACCACGTCGACATCGTTGTCGACCGCCAGCCGCGTCGAGCTCCCGCCCTCGGGGCCCGGCCGTCCAGGCTGCAGCCGGATCGCCGAGGGCCGCCCGTTCCGGAGAAGGAGCCCGGGCTTCTTCGCCTCGGGACGAGAGGCGGCGCCGAGGACGTCGTAGATGACGGCGATCCGTCCGCCGCCGAGCGACCGGGCCTTCCCCGCGAACGCAGAGGAGAGCGCCTCACCTTCGCGCCATGCGCGCGACGGGTCGGCCTCGAGCCCGCCGCCGTCGGTCCAGAGCTCCGGCGGATCGAGCCTCGGTCCCTCGCCCGCACCGAGGCGCCAGGCGAGGCGCCAGCCCTCGCCCGGCGGCGGAGGCGCGAGCGCGCTCGGCGCGCGCCCGGCGGCGGCGGCGGCGGCGGCGGCGGCGGTCGACCCGGGCGGCGCCGGAGGGAACCCAGCTCCGCGCCGACCGACGAGCGCCATGGCGAGGCCCACGAGCAACAGGACCGCGACGATCGCGGCGGTCGCGGCGAAGAGGCCCGGCGCCGAGTCGACACGCCGGGTGGGCCGCGCCGCGTCGCGAAGGGCCGCGGCGAGCGCGGACGCCGACGCGAACCGCTCGCCGGGATCCTTCGCGAGGCAGCGGAGCGTGACCTCCTCGATCGCGGCGGGGACGTCGGGGGCGTGGGCGCGCACCGGGTCGGGCTGGTCGCCGATCACGGCCATCATCGCGGCCATGGCCGATGCGCCCTCGAACGGGAGGCGTCCCGTCAGCGCCTCGTAGAGCGAAGCTCCGACGGAGTGGATGTCGCTCGCCGGACCGACCGGTCCCGCGACGCACTGCTCGGGAGACATGTAGGCGGGCGAGCCGAGCGTCTCGCCGGTCGCGGTCAGCTCCTCCCGAACGGTCTCGTCGCGGGCGAGGCCGAAGTCGGTGAGACGCGCCCGGCCGTCGGCGTCCAGGATGATGTTCGCCGGCTTCACATCGCGATGAAGCACCCCATGGTCGTGGGCGTGGGCGAGCGCGTCGGCGACGTCCGAGAACAGGCGGGCGGCCCGCTCGGGCTTCAGCCGGCCCTCGCGCGCGATGACGTCGTCGAGCGCGCGACCTCGGACCAGCTCCATCGCGATGTAGGGCTGACCCTCGTGAACGCCGACGGAGTGGATGCGGACGATCCCGGGATGCGAGAGCCGTCCGCAGGCGCGCCCCTCGCGCTCGAACCGCGCGAGCGTCTCCGAGCCCGGCTCGACGGCGTCACGGAGCACCTTGATGGCCACGTCCCGATCGAGGGCTTCGTCCCGAGCGCGGAAGACGGCCCCGTACGCGCCGACGCCGAGCCGCTCGACGATCGCGTAGCGACCGATCCGGCGGCGAGGAAGAGCCTCGAACGAGGTGGGCTCGGTGTCACGGCTCGTGAGGCTCGACGGCGGGTGCTCGGCGCTCGGAGATCGCTCGCTCACGGTCCCTCTCAGCATGACGAAGAGCGGGGTCCGGGCCAACCGGGCGTCCGCGGAGATGAGAACGAGAGAGGCCGTGGGCGATCGCGGGGCTGCCCGAGGCTCGGAGACTGTTGCAGAATGAGCGTGAAGCGACGACTCGTCGCCAGCTCGTCGCCGTCGCTCGGCGAGAAGGATGTCACCACGGAGACACGGAGGACACGGAGAGGCGACCGCGGGCGCCGTATCGCCGCGAGAACGAGCCGACCGGCTCCGGGCTGGCGCTCCCCTCGCCATCCAGAGAGCGGGAGAACCCGGTTCCGTGTCCTTGCCGATACCGCGACGGACCTCCGCGCTTCGGCGACGGATGACCGCCTTCGGCAACTCGCAATCCGCGGAATCCGCGAAATCCGCGGTTCCACTCGTCTCGCGGCGAGAGGACGAAACCGCGGATTGTCGGATTGGCTGGATTCGTTCCGGTCGGTGCGACGTCACTGCCGTGTCGGCGCGGGTCGCCTGAGCGAGCTTGATAGCCCCTATGCCGGCTAACGTCGCCCGTCCTGGGCGAGGAGGGGGCGGAGCTCGTCGTCGAGGCGGAGGAGCGCCCGGGCGAGCTCGTCGTCGCCATCATCGACGGCCCGGATCAGGCGGCGCGCTCCGTCGCGGTCATCCTCGACGAGCGCCCGGGCCCGGACGACGTCGCCGACGGGTCCCGGTCCGAGCCGCTCGACGGCGACGCGCTCGTACGCGGTCGCCAGAACCCATCGGGCGAGGTCGCCCTCGCGCGTCGTCGGGGAAGCGCGGTCGAGCTGCTCGGCCTGGCGGAGGTGCTCGAGGCGAGCCTCGTCGTCGACGGTGATGCCCGTCTCGTCGCCGCGCAGGGCGAGCGACCATCTCGCGGCGAGCGCCCTCGCGGGGCGTCCCCGGTCGCGCTCGCGTATGGAGAGATCGTGGAGAAGCCTCGCCGAGAGCCGGGCGGCGACGTCGAGGGCGCGGAGCATGCTTCCGAGCGCTTCGTCGTGCCGGTCGAGCCCCTCGGCGAGCCGGCTTCGGCGTTGCCACGCGACGTAGCGACCGGGCTCGATCTCGATGAAGCGTCGCCACGCGGCGAGGGCATCGCGCGGGCGTTCAGCCGCCTCGTGGAAGCTCGCCCGCTTCGACTCGATCCACTCGGGCGGGTGGCCGAGCGCCTCGGCGCGACCGAGGAGGGTGAGCGCCTCGTCGATCGTGGCGAGGTCGAGGGGCTGACCCGCGGCCCCCTTCGACCGCGCGAAGGTGAGGGCGGCGCGGGGGTAGAGCACGGAGGCGCGCGCCTCGTCGTCGTCGCCGGCGAGCTTGTCGGCAGCGTCGAGGGCCGCGCGGGCGGTCGGAGGATCCCAGGAGACGACGGCGTAGCCCTCGCCGAGGTGTCGCAGGAGCGACGGGCGGCCCGAGACGGGGTCGGTGGCGAGATGGTCGAGGCGCGCTCGCGCCGTCGACGGGCCCGCTCGCCGGACGAGCTCGTCGGCGAGGCGGGCGGCCGAGTCCGCATCCGCGGCGACGACCGCTGCCAGGATCGCCCGGGCGAGCGCGTCGTCGCGGGCGACCTCCCCGAGCTCTTCCGCCGCGCCTTCGAGCAGAGCCATGGCCCGGCGCGCGATGGCGCGCCTCGCGGCCGCTGCCCGGAGCAGCGGGTCCGGGTCGGATCCTCGGCCGGGTCCGACGCCGCCCCCGAAGAGCTCGGGCGTCGCTTCCTGCGGATCGGTGACGGCGGAGAGGAGGCGGGCCCCTCGCCGCCAACGCGCGACGGGGGAGGTGACGGGCCGCTCATCGCTCAACGGAGCGAGCGCCCCGCTCGCGGCCGCCCGGTCGAGGGCGGCCCGGGTCGCATCGTGGCCGCCGTCGGTGGCTCCACCGTCGTGGACCTGCACGTCGCGGAACCGGACGGCCGGGGCGGTCGAGCCGTAGAACGCGCCGACCCGCTCGATCCGAAGCGGCGCCGGCGTCGCGCCGAGGAGGACGATCGTCCGTCCCGTCCGGTCGAGGCGCGCCCGCGCGGTGACGAGGTCGGCGCGTCGCTCGAGGGTGAGCCAGCCCTCCGAAGGGGTGGCTCCGGTGACCTCTTCGCTGGCGATGAGGCGCCCGCCGATCCGGAGGACGAGCTGGCGGCGGTCGAGCTCGAAGGTGATCCGCTCGCCTCTCCGATCGCCCAGCGCCACGTAGGGGCCGCCGTCGCCGTGGTCGTCGGTGGATCGAACGAACGAGGCGGCGACGCGGGCCGAGGTGGAGAGCGACTCGGTCGGCGCCTCGGCCGTGGCGGGTACGTCGGGCCTCCGCGGCGTGCCCTCCACCCTGACCTCGGTGAACGACACGTCCGCCTCGTGGAGGGCGAGCACGATCGGGGTCGGTGCGGCCGACGCTGCCGCGCCGAAATCGAGCTCCGGGAACGGCTTCCCGTCGAGATCGACTCGCTCGTCGAGTGGAGCGGACGGGGCGAAGCTCACGGAGTGCCACCGGTCTCCGAGATCGAACGGAACGCTCTGCCCTCCGACGGCGGCTCGCCCGCTGCGCCCTTCGAAGGAGAGCCGCGATTCGGGATCCGGGCCGAGCCGGATCTCGAGCGCGTCGAGATCGATGCGCGACGTTCGGCGGTAGGAGAACGAGACCCGCGGGTCGACCCACCGCGATCGACCGACGCGGACGAGCACGATGCCGACGTCGTTGTCGACGGGCAGCCTGGCGGAGCCTTCCTCGGGGCCGGACGGACCTGGTTGAAACCGAATCGCCGAGGGCCGCCCGTTTCGGAGGAAGAGACCCGGCATGTCCGGCTCCGGCCTGATGCTCCCGCCGAGGACGTCGTAGGTGGCGGCGATCCGTCCGGCGCCGAGCGACCGCGCCGGTCCCGCGAACGCCGCCGCGAGCGCCTCGCCCGAGTGCACCGCCCGCAACGGAGCGGCCTCGCGGCCGTCGTCGTCCGACCAGAGCTCCGGAGGATCGAGCCGTGGCCGAGCGCCCGCCCCGAGGCGCCAGACGAGATGCCATCCTTCGCCCGACGGCGGGAGGACGAGCGCGTCCGGCGTGCTCCCGGCGCCGTCGCTCGCTGCGGACGGCGCCCGAACGGCCGGGGTCTCGCGTCGGCCGACGAGAGCGATGGCGAGGGCGACCAGGAGCAGGACGGCGACGATCGCTCCGGCGGTCGCGAAGAGCGTTGGGGGCGCGGCCACACCCCCGGTGGACGTCGCCGCGTCTCGAAGCGCCGCGGCGAGCTCGTCTGCGGACGCGAATCGGTCCTCCGGCTTCTTGGCGAGGCAGCGGAGGGTGACCTCCTCGACCGCGACGGGCACGTCCTGCGCGTGGGCGTGCACCGGATCGGGTTGCTTGCTGGTCACCGCTACCATGGCGGCCATGGCCGATGCGCCGTGAAACGGGAGTCGTCCCGTGAGCGCTTCGTAGAGGGAGGCTCCGACCGAGTAGACGTCGCTGGCCGGACCGATCGACCCTCCGACGCACTGCTCGGGAGACATGTAGGCGAGCGAGCCGAGCATCACGCCGGTCGCGGTGAGCCCGTCCCGCCCGGTTTCGTCGCGGGCGACGCCGAAGTCGGTGAGGCGCGCCCCGCCGTCGGAGTCGAGGATGATGTTCGCCGGCTTCACGTCACGGTGAAGCACGCCGTGGGCGTGGGCGTGAGCGAGCGCCTCGGCGACGTCCGCGAACAGATGGGCGGCTCGCTCCGGCTTCAAGCGGCCCTCGCGAGCGATGACGGTATCGAGCGAGCGACCGCGGACCAGCTCCATCGCGATGTAGGGCTGCCCCTCGTGGACGCCGACGTCGTGAATGCGGACGATCCCGGGATGCCGGAGCCGGCCGCAGGCGCGCCCCTCACGCTCGAAGCGGGCGAGCGACTCCGAGCCTGGCTCGACGGCGTCCCGGAGCACCTTGATGGCCACGTCCCGATCGAGGGCTTCGTCCCGAGCGCGGAAGACGGCCCCGTGGGCGCCGACGCCGAGCCGCTCGACGATCACGTAGCGGCCGATGCGGCGTCGGGGGAGGGCCTCGAACGAGGCGGGCTCCGTGTCGCGGCTGGTGAGGCTCGACGGCGCGCGGTCGGGCTCGGGAGAGAGATCGCTCACGGTCAGCCTTCAGGGTGACGTGGAGCGTCCGGCGGGCCAACCGGCCACCACCGGAGATCGACCGCGTCGGCGCGATCGAGGAGCGAGGGGACGATCAGGCCGAGGGCGACGTGGCCGAGGGTCAGCACCCCGACGGCGACCAGGTGCGATGCGATCGGTCGGCCGGCGGCCACGAGGACGACCGCGAGGTAGCCGAGGAATGCGGTCGCGCCGGCGAGCCCGCCGACGACCCGCTGCCGATCGAGGGTCGCGCCGCGGAGCCGCGCCGAGACGACGGCGACGAAGGGAGCCGTCTCCAGGATCGCGAGGAGAGCGAGGTCCGAGCGATCGAACAGGAGCTGGTGAAGTGAGCGGAGCGCCTCGGCGCGGGCGACCTCGGGCGAGTGGGTCGCGAGGGCGGCGAGAGTGTAGTGCTTCTGCGCGACCGCGACGATGGCCGCCCCGATCGCGACGAGGACGAGCGCGACCGTGGTCCGCGCGCGGACCGGCGCGCCCGTCTGCTCGAGCCGAAGCGCGACGAGCGAGACCGGCCCGGCGATGAGGCCGAAGACGTAGCCCCCGAGCGCGAACCGGACGATCAGGAACGAGTCGACGAGGCCGTAGTAGCCGGTCGACCAGACCGTCGCCGACGCGAGACCGATCATGACGGCGGCCGCGGGAGCGCAGACCAGCGCGCGGATGAGGGAGCGGCGGACGGCGGCGGGGAACGAGGCGGGGAGCGGGAGAGGCGTCGAGCGGACGGGCGCGGGCTCGCTCACGAGGTGCCTCGTCGACGTCCGGCGCGACGGCGGCGACGCGCGGCGACGCCACGACGAACGTCGTCGGAGAGCTCCCAGTCGTGGTCGAGGGAGACGGGGAAGGGCGGCGTCCGGCCCTCGTAGGGACCGCCCCAGGCGTCGCCGATCGCGCCGCCGAGCAGGCATCCCGCGATGGAGTCGAGGACGTCGCCGCTCACTCGAGCGCGGCCTGGACCACCCGCGGCAGGAACGAGACCGCGTCGTCCTCCACGCGGACCGTGGCGAGCGCGTCCTGGTCGGTCTCCCCGCGGTTGATGATCACGTAGGGCGCGTGCTCCGCCGCGACCTTCGGGACGAGGGCGGCCGGCTGGACCGACAGGGTCGAGCCGATCGCGATCACGAGGTCGGCCTCCTCGGCGGCCTGGAGCGACCGGCGCATGGGCTCCTCGGGCATCGCCTGGCCGAACGAGATCGTCGCGGTCTTGAGCAGCCCTCCGCAGAGGCCTCCGCCCGCGGTCTCGCGCTCGCATCGGGGCGGCGTGCGCGTCTCGCGGAAGCGCTCGAAGATCGGTCCGATCTCTTCGATGACGTGGCCGCAGCGGATGCACTCGACCGCTCGGTTGGTTCCGTGGAGCTCGACGACCCGGTCGGGGTCGTGGCCGGCGGCGTGGTGGAGGCCGTCGATGTTCTGGGTGACGAGCAGGTGGAGCTTGCCCGCGCGCTCGATCGCGACGAGCGCCTCGTGGGCCGCGTTCGGCTTCGCGTCGCGGAACGCCTCGTAGCCCTCGAGCTTCTGGTCCCAGTGCTCGGTTCGTGCCTCCACGCTCGCGACGAAGTCCTGGAAGTAGACCGGCTGCTTTCGCTTCCAGACGCCCTGCGGTCCGCGGAAGTCGGGGATGCCCGATCCGGTCGAGATCCCCGCTCCGGTGAAGACGAGGATGCGCTCGGCGTTGCGCACGAGGCGCGCCACCTGCTCGACGGTCTCCGGGTCGGTCACGTCATCTTCTCCTCGACGGCGTCCGCAGCGTCCGCGGCGAGCTCGGTGTCCGTCGGCCAGCGCCCGATCAGGCCGGCGCCGATCGGCGGTCGCTTCTCGAACGTGTAGGGGTTCACGCTCCACGCCTCGGCGATCGTGAGGACGTCGCCCTCTCCCGGGACGCGCAGCTTCTCTCGACTCGCCTCGTCTTCGGGGAGCGACTCGAGGAGGTCGAGACCGAGCTCGTCCTCGACGGCGGTGCGCTCGCCGTGCTGCTCCACGACGGTGACCTGATCGACGGCGACCTCGCGGACGACCTCGCCGCGGTCCACGCGTCGCCAGGCGTACCATCCGCCGATCCGCTCGCTCTCGAACGCGCAGACCTCCGTGCCGAGGGTGCGGGAGACCCGGACGGCGTGCTCGATCCCCCACGCCGGATGCAGCAGCACCCAGCCGTCGATCGGCGGCGTCACGAAGCTCACCGCGAGCCCGGCCGCGGCGCGATGCATCCCGCGGGGCCACCCGATCTCCTCGACGTCGAGGAGGCCGAACGCGCGCGCGACGGCGGCGGAGTCGTCACTCCGGACGGCGAGCCAGGCGGTCCGGAAGCCGAACGAGATCGGCTGATCGGCGGGGAGCGCATCGAGCCAGCGGTCCAGCGCCCTCTGACGGAAGAGCCGGGTCGCCATCGTCGCGAGGACGAACCCCGCGGCCCCCAGGATCAAGAGGAGCACGACGGTCGCCTCGGGCCGAGGGTCCTCCTCGCGGCCGACGAACGTCGCCGCGATCATCCCGGCCATCACCAGGAGGATGCCGAGCGCCGCCAGCTCCTTTCCGTAGCGCGCCACGCGCGGTCAGCGACCGACGCGCTCGAGGGCGTCTCTGGCCGCCGCCCGGACGGACTCCGAGCGCTCCTCGTCGTCGGCGATCGCCTGGAGCGCCGCCTTGGTCGAGCCCGCCTTCTCACCGATCCGGCCGAGGGTCGCGGCCGCCTCGATCGTGAGGTCATCGTCGTCGCTGCCGAGCGCCTTGCCGAGCGCGGCGACCGCGGGCGCGGCCCGCTCGCCGAGCTGCCCCAGCGCGCCCGCCGCCGCGAGCCGCACGTCCGCGTCCGCGTCGCCGAGCGCGTCGCCGAGCCTCTTCGCGGCGAGCTCCGCCTCCTCGCCCTCGCCCGCGATCCGTCCGAGGGTCCAGGTGGCGAGTCGTCGGATGCGCGCGGGCTTCGCGTCGAGCAGCTTCGCGAGCGTCGGGACCGCGCGCGCCGCCCGCCAGCTCATCGCGCCGAGGGCGGGGATCGCCGCCGCGCGGACCCGCTCGCTCTTCTCCTGCGCGACGCATCCGATGAGCGTGTCGATCGCCGCCTTGGCCGGCGGACCGATGTGCTGGACGGCGACGGCGGCCGCCGCGCGCGCCGCCGCCGAGCGCCCCTCGTCTCCGAGCACGTCGATCAACGCCGGCACCGACGCCCGACCGAGGTCGCCGAGCGCGGCCGCCGCGGCCATGCGAAGCTCGGCGTCCTCGACCTCGAGCAACGCGACGAGCTTCGGCACCGCATCCGCCGACGCTCCGCCGACGGTGCCGACGTGTCGAGCGGCCTCCTTCCGCACCCCGACGTCGGCGTCGTCGAGCGCCTCGACGAGCGCTCGCGCGGAGGTCCGTCCGAGCTCGCCGAGCGCCGCCGCGGCGGCCACCCGCTCGGCGGGGTCCTCGGCGCGGAGCTGACGGAGCAGGTCGGCGACGGCCTTGCGGTGGGCCGCCTCGTCCTGCGCGTGCGCGGGCGCGGCGACGCCGACGGCGAGAAGGAACGCGATCGCCGCCGCTCCTCGACGTCCGAATCTGCGCCATGGTGCAGTCATCATTGATGTGGTCTCCCCAGGGGTCACGACGACGGTACCCGGCCGGCCTCGCCGATTCCACGCGGCTCGGGCTAGCACGGCCGGGGAATCCCCCATAGAATGGTCCCCGAACGTTCCACGGACAGGGGGTTTTCGCCGTTGCGGGCCAGGTCGAAACCGACCGACGCGCGAGAGGCGAGCGACTCGGTCGCCGCCCGTCGCGCCGCCGAGGTGGAGCTCGTCCGAGCCCTCCTCGCCGGCGAGGCCGGTTCGTGGGAACGTCTCGTCGAGGACTACGGCGGGATCATCCTCGCCGTCGTCCGCCGCACCTTCGGCGCCCGGCGCGTCCGCGCCGAGATGTCCGAGGTCGACGACGTCGTCGAGAACACGTTCGTCGCGCTCCTGCGGGACGACTGCAAGCTGCTCCGCGACTACAACCCCGAGTACGCCCTCTCGACGTGGCTCGGCGTCGTCGCGCGCACCCAGTGTCACCGCCTCCTTCGCACACGGTCTCCGCTCGTCGGCCTCCCCGACGAGATGGCGGATCTGCTCGAGGACTCCGACGCGATCGGCGCGGCCGAGCGCCTGAGCCAGCGCGAGACGGTCGAGCTGGTCCGGCGGGCGATCGGCGAGCTGAGCGACCGCGAGCAGGCCATCCTCCGGGCCTTCTACTACGAGCGGCGCGACTACAAGGAGATCGGGAAGACCCTCGGCATCTCGGTCAACTCGGTCGGCGCGGCGTTGACCCGCGCCCGGAACGCGTTCAAGCAGCGGTTCGAGCGGATGGTCGGCGGCTCGGTCAGCGAGCACGGCTGACCCATCTCGGATCGACTCATGAGATAGGTTCGTGTTTGGTGAGTGCGGGCAGTTCTTAGGGGGGACGGCGGGGGCTTCGAGCCATGTTTTCTTGCACGAAGCCTTCTCCCCGGTGGCTAGATGAAGCAGAATCGTTCCCCTGAAGGGGTGGAAACCCCTGGGGCGTCAACACTCGGAGATGGGCTGATCCCTAGGAGAGGGGGGATCGGCGACATCAGACGAGATCTGCTCGCCGCGAGGCGAGGAGGACGCGCCGCGAGCCCGAGAGGGACCGCCGGACGCGCCCTCGAGGAACTGGACGCATGAAGTCGTGCCCCAAGCTGGACACGATCCGACTCGCGATCGAGGACGGCACCCTCCCCGACGGGAAGCGTGAGGAGATCCTCCGTCACGTCGAGGTCTGTCCTCTCTGTCGTGAGGTCGAGCGCGAGGAGATGGCGGTCCGCGAGCTGCTCGCCTCTCGCGCCGTCTGGATCGACCTCCCCGGTGAGGGCTGCCTCACCGACGACGAGGCGCTTCGCTTCGTCGATGGCGGCGCCGACGGGCTCGCCCGCGCTCGCGCCGTGGCTCACCTCGCCGTCTGCGACCCGTGCGCCGGCGAGATCGAGGCGATCGGCGGCCCGGCCGTCGAGGACGCCGACGCCGACGTCGCCCCCGAGCTGCCGAGCTCGCTCCAGACGCGTCTCCTCCGGGTGATGTCGAGCGGCTCCTCGAGCGCGCTCCAGGTCGTCTCCCCCGCGACGCTTCAGGCGCCGCCGGTCGCGACGATCGCGCCGGCCCGGAAGCCGACCACCGGAGAGCGGACGTCCGCCCGGACGACGACCGGAGAGCGGGTCTCCGCCCGCGCGAACCGCGCCACGCCGTCGGTTCCGACGGCCAGCAGCAGCGGCACGGTCCGGCGCGGGCGCACCCGCACGCCGAGCTCCTCGTTCAAGGCCGTCGCCCGGCCGGGTCGCTCGTCTCGCTCGAACCAGGTCGTGAAGCGGATCGGTCGGCGTCGGGATCCGATGTCGCCGTTCCTCCCGGTCGCGGCCGCGGCCGCCGTCGTGCTCGCCGCCGGCCTCTTCGTGAGCCTCCTTCGCTCCGGCGATCCGACGCCCGTCGGCCCCGACCACGCCAGCGCGCGCCACGACGACGATGGAACCGGACGCCGGATCCCGTCCGGCCCGCTCGTGGCCGACCGCCTCGATGACGACGACGACGCCTCCGGCCGCCCGGCCCCCGACGCGGGCGCAGGCGCGGGCGCGACGGCCGAGCCCGACGCCGGGTCGACCGAGACGCCGATTCCGTCGTGGATGGATGACTCGAGCACCGACGGCGGCGGCGAGACGCCCGAGGCCGGATCCGAGTCGGGCGCCGGCTCGAGCGATGGCTCGGAGACGCCGCCGACCTCGCCGACCTCGCCGACGACGAGGCCGCCCGAGCGCGCCGGCGCCGACGGCGGCACGACCATCGCCCGCCGCGGCGACCCCAGGACGACGACCGGCCTCACCCTCCGGCTCGCGATGGCGAGCGGCGTGAGCGTGCTGGCCAGCGAGACCGGAAAGTACACTCCGCTCAAGGGCGGCGAGCCGGTCGTGCTCACCGATGGCACCCGGATCAAGGCGAGCCGGCGCGGCGCGTTCCTGCTCCTCGACGATCGGATCGAGGTCTACCTCGAGCGGAACGTCGAGGCGGTCCTGCGCAAGCCGAAGAAGGGCAAGCCCGAGCTCTTCCTCGCCGACGGGCGCGTCCTGTGCGAGGTCGAGCGGCACCGGGACCCGGTCACCTTCGCGGTGACGACCGACGCGGCTCGCTTCACCCTCACCGGAACGATCTTCGGCGTCGCGGCTCACGGCGACTCCGGCACCGCGTCGCTCGCCGTCGCCGAGGGCCGCGTCCTGACCGAGAACGAGCACGGGAGCACCGAGGTGGTCGAGGGGCAGCTCCTCTCGTGCACCGCGAGCTCCGCGCCGCCGGCCGGCGAGAAGGGCGACGTCGGCCGCGCGCTGTCGTGGGCGCGTTCGATCCGGCCCAAGGACGAGGTCGTCTACGAGGCCGACTTCCTCGACGGACGCACCCGCGGCTGGGAGGGCACCTCGGTGCCGGCGGCCGACGGCGGCTTCCAGGTCCTCAAGGGCGCCCCGACGCCGGACGCGAAGTACTGGTCGGCCGCGACGAAGCTCAAGCCGGGCAAGAAGGTCTTCGGCGTGCGCGAAGGCACCCGGATCAAGATGACGATCTGGCTCGAGCATCAGGAGCGCGTCATCCTCCAGTGCTACAACGCGACCCAGGGGCTCTACTTCCAGTATCACTTCGGCGAGGTCAAGGGCGGGCAGTGGATCACCCTCACGATCCCGGCCCACGCGCTCAAGACCTACGAGAAGGCCGACCAGAACCCGCTCCGCGACGGCGACTCGATCACGAGCGTCGAGCTGTTCAGCGGTGACGCCGGCACCGACTTCACCCTGCTCCTGCGCGACTGCGAGATCTATCACCGGACGCGCTGACGACTCTCCCCTCGGGGTCGTGCTGAAGGATGCACCCGCCTCGGGGGTAGAGCGGCTCATGATCGATCGACGCTGCGTCGGCCTGGCGCTCCTCGCCGGGCCGCTCCTCGCCCTGGGCTGCACCACGGTCCACGCGCGTCCGGGAACCGACGTCGAGTTCCGGAACGCGGTCGTCCGGGCGCATCTGCGGACCGAGTCGGGTCCGGCGTCGGCGGCGCCCGACGCGTCCGCCGCGTGGACGAGCCTCCTCCCGACGCTCGCGCGGGACCGCGGCGCCGAGGCGCTCCTGAGCCGCCTCTACGGCCAGCCGGTCACCCTCGTCGTCGGCGACGCGGCGCCTCCGGCGGACGCGGACGCGTTCTTCGTCCACGTTCGCGAGGTCGGCTCGGCGGTTCGGCCATCGGGCGATCGAGACCTCGTGTGCGAGGCGACGATCGATCTACGCGTCGTCGGGCCGACCCGGCTCATCCGGTCCGCGCGCGGGGCCGGCTCGCCGCACCTCGGCGCGATCCGGATCGTGATCGCCGACTGGCTGCAGCGGCGCCTCCGCGGGTGGGTCGAGGTGAGCGACCCCCGTCTCGCGATCCAGAGTCGTCCGAGCCGTCGGGCCACCCGGTTCACGATCGACCGGCTGATCGAGCAGCATCTCGCGACCTGGCGACCGCCCCCGGGGCTCTGATCAGGCCCGCCCCGGAGCCCGGCACGGGAGCTCCCCGTCGGGTACAATCGGGCCCGTGGGCACCGCCGACGAGACCGCGGCCTGGAAGCACGTCTACCGCGACGAGTCCTTCGCCGCTCGCTACGCCCGGAAGCGCGCCGGCACGGCCACGAGCCGCCGCCGCCACGAGCGGGAGCGCCGCATCGTCGAGCGCGCGCTCGACGAGGCCGACCTCCCGGCCGGCGGGTGGGCCCGCGACATCCCGACCGGTCAGGGACGGTTCATCGAGCCGCTCCGGGCGCGCGGCCTCCGGGTCGTCGCGGCCGACATCGCCGCCGAGATGCTCGTGTTCGCCCGCGCGGAGGCCGGCGTCGCCGAGGCCGAGGCCGCCGAGACCGACGCCACCGGTGCGGCATCGGCCGCTCCCCGCGGCCCTGCCCCGCGCTTCCTCGCCGCCGACGTGCAGCGCCTGCCGTTCCGGGACGGCGTCTTCGACGTCGTCGTCGTCATCCGCCTCCTCCATCACGTCCCCGACGAGGCCGGCCGGCGCCGCCTGCTCGCCGAGTGCGCCCGCGTCAGCCGTCGCTTCGTCCTGGCGAGCTTCTTCCACGCCGTCGCCGTGAGCGAGCTCCGGAACGCCCTCGTCATGCGGCTCCGTCCGTTCCGCCGGACGCGCCACGCCGTGACGCTGCGCCGCCTCACGTCCGAGGCGCGCGCCTGCGGCCTCGGCCTCCGGCGCGCCTACCCCGAGCTCCGCTGGCTCAAGCGGCACTGGTTCGTGCTGTTCGAGAAGACGGGCTGAGCGATGCGCTGGGAGTTCATCGACCCCGAGCTCGAGTCGGAGACGCGCGAGCGGGCCGCGCTCATCGCGGCGATCGACCGCTGGTGGGAGGCGTTCGCGGCCAAGGCGGGCGAGCTCGAGGATCTCTTCCGGGGTCGCAGCCGCTGGGACCTCCCCGCGTTCATGAACGAGCACCTCCACGCGATCCACGAGCGCCTGATGTGGGAGTTCGGCCCCGGCGTCGAGGGCGGCCACCGCCTCGTGATCACGCCCGAGGCGGAGATCCACCTCCACCCGCTCGTGAAGGCGGTGATCGGGCGCGCGCCGAAGGTCGAGGGATGGCAGTTCTACCCCTTCCGCCTGCCCGAGCCGCCCGAGACGGCCGGCGAGCTCGTCCGGGCGCGCACCGGCGCGACCCTCGAGGGGATCAAGATCCGCGCCCGGATGGGACCGCGGAACCGGATCGACCTCGTCTTTCACTCCGAGGTGATCGACGACGCCGACGAGCTCCGCCGCCTCGCGTTCGTCGCGGCCGAGAGCCTGCTCGGCGAGGAGGTCCTCAACGACTGGATCGGGATCATTTCGGTCGCGGACGAGGCGAAGGACACGTGGGCCGGCCCCGAGCGGCTCCGGTCGACGGTCGAGACGCTGATCGGGACCGTCCGCGAGCAGCTCCCTCGCAAGCCGCTCCACGAGCGCGACGACGACGGGTGGACGATGTGGCGGCTCGACCCCGACGACAAGGATGACTACCCCGCCCGGACCGACCTCGTCGTCGGCAAGTCGCTCCTGCCCGAGATGTGGATGACCGCGCAGGAGGGCAGCCTCTTCAGCTCGCGGCGCTTCAGCCGGTGCGGCGAGACGTTCTGCTACGTGAAGATCGACGGCAGCGCGAAGACGATCATCCCCGAGGAGTTCAAGGAGCGGAGCGAGCTCGAGCAGGCGGTCCACTCCGCGCTGCGCGAGGCCGGTCTCGGCAGTCACGTCGGCGGCGGCGCCGGTCGGCGCTACTCCTACCTCGACCTGGCCGTGACCGACGTCGGCCGGGCGATCCCGGTCCTTCGCGAGACGCTGCGGCGCTCGGCGGTCGCGCCGCGGAGCTGGCTCCAGTTCATGGACACCGTCTGGGGACACGAGTGGGTCGGCGTCTGGGACGATGCTCCGATGCCGCCGCTCCCCTGAGAGGCCCGCGCGCCGGCCGGCCGGCGCGGGCGCGACTCGAGACGGGAGAGGCGCTTGCGCCCGTCCGGCTCGTCCCTTAGGATCCGCGCCCGAGGCGTGCCCGGAGGGGGCCGTCCCGGAATCGAAGCGGTGGGAACGACGGCCGATCGAGAGCTTCCGACCGAGCGCCGCGCCCTCGTCTCGACCGACGTCGAGGCGACGATCGCGCTGGGCCGGGCGCTCGGGCAGCTCGTCGAGGCCGGCGACGTGATCGCGCTGTCGGGCGACCTCGGCGCCGGCAAGACCCACCTCGTCAAGGGCATCGTCAGCGGGGCGGGCGGCGCGCCGGCCGAGGACGTCGTCAGCCCGACCTTCGTCCTGCTCGTGCCGTACGACGGAGGCCGCGTCACCATCCACCACGTCGATGCCTACCGCCTCGGCGGTCCGGAGGAGCTGCTCGACCTGGGCGCGATCGACCTCTTCGCCGACGGCGTCGGCGTGGTCGAGTGGGCCGAGCGGGTCGAGGCTGCCCTGCCGCGCGAACGGCTCGGCATCGCGCTCGACTACGGCGAGGAGCCGTCCGAGCGAACCCTGGCCCTCGAGGCCACAGGCGTCCGACCCGTCGCCCTTCTGCGCGCGCTCGATCGAGCGCTCGCGGAGGCGGGCTGGGGGTCGGAACGGAGAGCGACATGAGCCGCACCGTCATGGTCACCGGAACCCGACGTCGCGACGGCAAGACGGCCGTCACGATCGGCCTCACGGCCGCGCTCCGGAAGCGGACGCCGCGGGTCGGCTTCATCAAGCCGCTCGGCCTGTCCGACATCACCACTGGCTCGTTCCGGCTCGACCGCGACGCGGTCCTGATCGAGAAGGCGCTCTCGGTCCCGTGCAGCATCCAGGACATGAGCCCGGTCACCCTCGACCAGGCGACGGTCATGGACCTCTGGAAGCTCGGCAGTCAGGAGTACGAGGCGAAGGGCCGCGAGATGCGGGACCAGATCCGCGAGGCGTTCGCCGCCGTCAGCCGCGACAAGGACGTCGTCGTGGTCGAGGGCACCGGCCACGCGATGGTCGGGAGCGTCTTCGGGCTCGGAAACGCCGACCTCGCCCGCGAGCTCGGGGCGAAGGTGATCATCGTCGTCTCGGGCGGCATCGGGCAGCCGATGGACGAGATCGCGGCGAACGTCGAGCTCTTCAAGGCGCACGGCGTCGAGATCGCGGGAGCGGTCATCAACCGCGTCTTCCCCCACGAGCGCCCCATCCTGGAGAAGTTCGGCCGGCGGATCCTCGACGGGCTCCACGTGCCGCTCCTCGGCCTGATCCCGCGGATCGAGCTGCTCGACGCGCCGACGATCCGCGACGCCGCCGAGCGGGTCGGCGGCGAGGCGGTCTCGGGCAAGGGGCACCTGAGCAACGCGTTCACCTGGGTGACCCTGGCGGCCGCCAACGTCGACATCATGCTGACGCGCCTCAAGCCCGCGAGCCTGCTCATCGCGAGCGGCGACCGGAGCGACCTCGTCCTCGCGGCGATCAACGCGCATCGCGACGACCCCGAGCTCAAGGGCTGCCTCGCGGGCATCCTCCTCACCAACGGCGTCCGACCGGCGAAGCAGATCGCGCGGCTGATCGAGAAGTCGGACGTGCCGTGCGTGGTCGTCGAGCAGGACACCTACTCCACGGCGCTGGAGATCGGGCGGCTCGAGACCGACATCAACCCGTCCGACCAGCGCAAGATCGAGACGTGCATCAAGCTCGTCGCCGAGCACGTCGACGTCGACGCCATCATGAGCGGGCTCGACGCCTGACGCCGCCGACCGCTCGCCCTTCCGGGAGACGAGAGCCTTGGCTACCGACAAGAACGCGGTGCCCGTCGCCGTCTGCGGCGCGCGCGGCCGGATGGGCCGCCGCGTCGCCGCCCTCGCGATCGAGGAGGAGGGCGTCCGGCTCGCTGCCGCCGTCGTCCGCCCGAGCGACCCCGACCTCGGCCAGGACGCCGGGCCCGTCCTCGGGCTCGGGGGCGAGACGGGCGTGCTCCTCGAGGCGACGATCAACCCCGACCGGCGTGCGCGCGTCCTGATCGACTTCAGCGTCGCCGAGGCGGCCGCCGCTCGCACCGAGGAGGCGGCGGCGGCCGGCCTCGCCGCCGTCGTCTGCACGACCGGTCTCGACTCCGCGACCCGCGCCCGGATCGAGGTGTGCGCCGAGACGATCCCGATCGTCGTCGCCGCGAACACGAGCCTCGGGATCACCGTCCTGAAGCGGTTCGCGGCCGAGCTCGCTCGCACCCTCGGCGACGACTACGACGTCGAGATCGCCGAGGCGCACCACCGGTTCAAGAAGGACGCGCCGAGCGGCACCGCCCTGGTCCTGGCCGAGTCGGTCGCGCGCGCCCTCGGACGCGACCCCAAGAGTGACATCATCTACGGGCGCGAGGGCGCGCAGCCGCGGCGCAGCGGTGAGATCGGCGTGCACGCCCTGCGGATGGGCGACGTCGTCGGCGAGCACGTCATCACGTTCTCCGCTCTCGGGGAGCGGATCGAGCTCGGCCATCGCGCGCACAGCCGCGACACGTTCGCCCGAGGGGCGCTCCGGGCGGCCCGCTGGCTCGCCGCCCAGAAGCCCGGTCTCTACGGGATGGAGCACGTCCTCGGGTTGATCTGAGTGTGATCTGAGTGTGATCCGAGCGCGTCGCCGGGTCGGTCGTTCGGAAGCGTCGAATCGACGCGGCCCGTCATCGGCGCGTCTCGCTGGAGCCCGCGCGGTACAAGGCTTCCAGAGAGGCCGTCGAGGTCACTTGACAAAGCGCTTCGCGGCGTCTATTTCGGATGTCTGGGCAGGGGCGGAATCCCAACGTTCCATTCCTGATCGAGCGGAGACTGCTCGGACTCTCCGCGACACCGACGGCTCGTTCCGCGTCCGCGTCGCGTGAGATGGAACGTTCATGACGACGCTCGGACCGATTCTTCTTCTTTCGCAGCACGCTTGCTCGGAGAACGCCAAGTGACGAAGAAAGAAATCGTGAAGATCATCTCCGAGCAAACCGCGCTGACCCAGGCGCAGACCAAGGAGGTCGTGCAGAGGACCCTCGACGCGATCATCGAGGCGATCGTCGAGGAGGGGAGGATCGAGCTCCGCAACTTCGGCGTCTTCGAGCTCCGCCGCCGGCCGCCCCGCAAGGCGCGCAACCCCCAGACCGGCGAGCCGGTCGACGTCCCCGCGAAGAACGTCGTCGTCTTCAAGCCCGGCCGGGTGCTCGAGGAGAAGATGGGGGAGATCGACGAGGTCCCCCAGCGCCGGAAGCCCGAGGCCGCCGGGACCCTCTGAGGCCGTCGCCCGTCCGTATCTCGTCTCCGTTCCAGGAACGAGTTAGCTCACGCAAAGGCGCAAAGGCGCAAAGGGGCTCTGCCAGGTCGAGATCTCGGATCAGAGCAACGATCCTTGGCGCCTTTGCGCCTTTGCGTGAGATGCCGTTCGCGTGTTCAAGGAACGGGCTTGCGTCCCCTCACCCACATCCCCATCATATCCCTAAAGTCATCGAGCGAGCGCTCGCTCGGATCGGACTGAACCCGTAGCGCGCCTCCACCGTCCTAGAGGACGAAGCACGCGCGGCAAGGGGCGGTCGGCGCGACGACCGACGACCGACGACGGACGGACGGGGATGGCGGCCGCGATCGAGACCGACTCGGAGAAGGGCACCAGGCTCGCGCGGGCGTACCGCGACGGGCGGCGGGAGGCGTTCGATGAGCTCGTCGACCTCTACCAGACGCGTCTGTACCGCCTCGCCTACCGCATCACCCGCAACTCCGAGGATGCCCTCGACGTGGTCCAGGACGCGTTCGTCCGGGTCGCCTCGGGGATCGACCGCTGGGATGGACGCTCGAGCTTCTACTCCTGGGTCTACCGGGTCACCGCCAACCTGGCGATCGACGGGCTGCGCGACCGCACCCGGTTCAAGAAGGCGAGCGAGAAGCGGCTCGCCGACGACCAGGCGCGAGGCCGGTCGAAGCCGACGTCCGACGACGAGGCGTTCGATCCCGAAGAGAAGGCGGCGCTCCTCGGCGAGCTCCGCGACGCGATCGACGCGCTGCCTCCGGCGCAGCGGGCGATCGTGGCGATGCGACACTACGACGGCCTGCCGCTCCGTGAGATCGCGGAGATCCGCGGTGTGGCCGTCGGGACGGTGAAGTCGACCTTGTTCCAGGCGTTCCGCAGTCTGACCCGGTCGTTCGGTCAGGCGGCGCGGCCGCGCCCGGAGCGTCGGGTCGGCGAGACGTGCGGTCAGCCCGAGACGGACTGAACGAAACTGGCGGAAGCGAGCCGATGATGCCCGGTCCCGAACGAAACCTCCCCCCGGCGGCCTCGGACGCCTGCGATCGCTTCGGCGAGCGCATCGTGGCGGCCCACTACGAGGAGCCGCTCTCGCCCGAGGAGCGCCGCGAGCTCGACGCGCACCTCGTCGGCTGCGGCGCCTGCACGGCGTTCGCCGGCGAGGTTCGCCGCACCGCGAGCGGCCTCGACGAGCTCGGCGTCGCGCCGCCCGATCCGGCCCGGTGGGAGGGCATGCGCGAGGCGGTCATCGCCCACGCCCACGCCGTCGCGACCGGACCGGGCGACGAGGCCCTCGCGCCGCGCCCGGCCCGACCGATCTCGTCGACCCGCGCCCGCCGCGGCGCCTTCGGCTTCGCGGTGCGCCAGGCGGCCGTCCTCGCGATCGCCACGACCCTCGGCGTCCTCGTCGGCGCGATGGCCTTCCAGGAGCCGAGCTACGCGGCGCACATCCGTCGGATGAAGGTGGAGGGTGATCGCCTCTACGACGACGTCCTCGACTTCCGGGGCGCGCTGGTCCACTACGAGGTCGTCGCGGCCGCCGGCTCCGATGTCCCCGAGCTCGCGCCGCTCGTCGACGACGCCGCCGGGAAGGTCGCGCCGCTGCAGAGCTACCTCGACGGAACCCTCGGCCGGCGGGCCGACGCCGATCGGCGGACCGCCCTCGAGCGGGCGATCGGCGCCCTCCCGGCCGCCCCCTACGTCCACGGCGCCGTGATCCAGTACGCCTCCCTCGCCTTGTCGCAGCCGATCTCGTCGGGCGGCGGGAGCGCCGGCGGCGAGCCGGTCGAGCCGGCCGCGGGCGGCGCTGCGCCGCCGGTCGATCGCGGTCGGTGGGTCGTCGCTCTCGAGGACGACTTCGTCGCCGAGCTGCGGATCCGTCACGGCCTGAACCCGCGCCAGCCCGACGTCGGCTACTGGAAGCAGACCCTCGGTCGCCTCCAGGACGCGGCGAAGCGGATCGACGAGCCGGGCGTCCGTGCCGCCGCCCGCCTCCAGGTCGCGATCACGCACGAGCGGCTAGGCGACACCGAGGCGGCCGTCGCCGTCTACCAGACGATCGCGTCCGATGACGCGGCGGCGTCCGGGGACGAGGGCGGCGAGGTGCTCCGGCGGGTCGTCGACCTGGCGAACGCGAAGCTGCGGGGCTACGGCCGCCAGTAGGTCGCTTACTCCGCGACGGCGCGGTAACCGGGGCCTCTCCGTCTCTGCGTGAGTGACGTCGCACCGACCGGAACGAATCCAGCCAATCCAACAATCCGCGGTTTCGTTCTCTCGCCGCGAGACGAATGGAACCGCGGATTGCGAGTTGCCGAAGGCCGGTCATCCGTTGCCGAAGTGCGGAGGTCCGATGCGGCCGAACGCCTACTCCCGGGCGCGGAGCTCCTCCCTCCGGACGACGTCGGTGCCCGCCGGATCGACCTCCAGGAGCCGCAGCTCGCCCGCCTCCGGGGCGACCGTCCCGTCGGCGCGAACCGTGACGTAACGGTACTCGACCCGCGTCCCCGCCGGCAGACGCACCGCCCCGGTCCAGCGTGGGCTCACCTCCGCGTCGGTCTTCAGAACGAGCCCCTTCGCCGGGTCGCCGTCGCCGAGACTGGGATGGTCGCCCACGACACGGACCTCATCGCCGGTCTCGCCCTCCGCGACCAGGCACTGAAAGCTCACCCCTGCCGCCTCGCGGGCGAGGTCGAAGTCGGCCGGGTCGTAGCCGGGACCTCCTGACCGGGCGCGGAGGCCGGCGAAGTCGTCGGTGAACCGCCGGGCCACGCCGCGGTCGCGGATGACGAGAAGGTCCTCGTTGCTGTGCCGGAACGCGGTCCGGGTCCAGTTGGTCGCGCCGGTGATGACGATCTCGTCGTCGATGACCGCGTAGCGGTGATGCATGGCGGAGTAGCTGCTCGCGTCGTTCCGGCCGATGTGGACGGTGACGCCGGCCGCGGCAGCCGTCTCGTCGGCGTCGGTCTGGTCGGCCTGCTTCCGCTCGGTCACGACCTCGACCGCGACGCCGCGCTTCGCCGCGGCCGCGAGGGCGGCGACGACGTCCTCGTCCCGGAAGGTGAAGACGGCGATCCGGATCCGGTGCTTCGCAGCGTCGATGAGGTCGATCACCGTTCGGTCGGGACGATCCTCGGGCGCGAAGAAGACCTCGACGGGCCCGCCGGCGGCGATCTCCGAACCGGGCGCGACCTCCCGCTCCCCGGTCAGCTCGTCGATCTCCTTCAGGTACTCGCGGGCGAGGGCCGGGTCGTCGATGACGACGAGCACCTCGTCGTTCACGAGGCGCGCGGTCGCGTTCCAGTTGAACGAGCCGGTCATCACCCATCGCTCGTCGATGACGCTCGCCTTGTGGTGCATGATCGCGTAGCGGCTGGCGTCGTTGTCGTGCCGGTGGAAGCGGAACCCCTCCCGCTCGAAGCGGTCGTCGAGGGTGTTCCAGGGCTTCCGCGCGTTCTTCGCATCGACGACGATCTCGACCTCGACGCCGCGGTCGCGCAGCTCGACGAGCTTCGCGTGGAAGGCCGCGTCGCGGATGTTGTACTGCGCGACCCGGACCGAGCGCTCGGCCCGGTCGAGGACCGCGAGGGCCGCCTCGGCCGCGTCGTCGAACGGCGCGAAGTGCAGCTCGATCGGAGGAGCGCTCGTCGGAGGGGGTCCGGCGCTCGGTGGGGCGTCGGTCGCCGGGGACCTCGGCGCACAGGCGGTGGCCAGCATCGCGACGGCGAGGGCGGCCCCGAGGAGGGATGTTCGGGATGGGCCGTTCATGAATTCTTCGTCAAGACGCCGTAAGTATTGGTCGTGAAGCAGTTTTCGCTATATGGAGAGGCCGCGTCATGGTTCTGGCGTCCCCGCCGGTCATCCATTACCTTCCGTGGAGCACTTCGCAAGTCATCCCGCACCGAGAGACCTCATGACGCCCGACGCACCGCCGACGGCCGAGCCTGCCGGAGCCTCCGCGCCCGAGAGCGGCCCGACCGAGGACGGCGCCCCGCCGCCGAAGCCCCCCGAAGCCGCGCCGGCCGACCCATCGTCGTCCAGGGGCCCAGCGTCCGGCAATGACACGGACGCGCCGGCCGGGGTCGGGGTCGGGGCCGGGACGGCAGCTCCGGGGATCGCCGTCGCCGCCTCGATGCCGACGCCGGCCGCCGCGGCGGCCCGGATCTCCGACCGGCTCGCGAAGACCGCGCCCGCGCCGGGCGAGCGTTGGACGGCCGCCCTCTTCAGCTTCCTGAAGCTGGTCTTCGTCATCGTGCTCCTGTTCACCTTCCTCGTCGGCGTTCAGTGTCTGAGCAGCGGGATCAAGCTGCACGGCAAGGGCGTCATGGACGACTACCTGGGCGAGGCGATGAACCCGTTCCTCGGGCTGCTCGTCGGCGTCCTCGCGACGACGCTGGTCCAGAGCTCGAGCGTCACGACCTCGTTGATCGTCGGCATGGTCGGGTCGGGTCAGCTCCCGGTCGGCTCCGCGATCCCGATGATCATGGGCGCGAACATAGGCACGACCGTCACGAACACGATCGCGAGCATGGCGCACGCCGCCCGCGCCACCGAGTTCAAACGCGCCTTCGCCGCGGCGACGTGTCACGACTTCTTCAACTTCCTCTCGGTCCTCATCTTCCTTCCGCTCGAGCTGATCACCCGGGCGGTCTTCGGGCGGGGAGTGTTCGAGTGGGCCTCGAGCGGCGCGGCCCAGGTGCTCATGGACGTGAGCGGCGCGAAGTACAAGAGCCCCTTCAAGCAGCTCCTGAAGGACGGCGTCCACTTCGTCGGCGACGGGGTCGACCTGATCGCCCCGAGCGCGACCGTCATGACGGACGGCGTGGAGACGGTCGGCCCCGACCCGTGGTGGCACGCCACCCTCCTGTCCCTCGCCGGCTGCGCGATCATCCTCGTCTCGCTCGTGATGATCGTGAAGGTGATGCGGAGCCTCGTCATGAGCCGGATCGAGGGGTCGGTGAACCGCCTCCTCGGCCAGGGCGGCCCGGTGGCGATCCTGCTCGGCGTGATCCTCACGATCATGGTGCAGAGCTCCTCGATCACCACGAGCATCCTCGTCCCGCTCGCCGGCGCCGGGATCGTCACCCTGGCGCAGGTCTACCCGATCACCCTCGGCGCGAACATCGGCACGACGGTCACGGCGCTCCTCGCCTCGATGGTCGTCATGGCCGATCCGAACGATCCGAGCTCGGTCAATGCGGCGATCGCGGCCCGTCAGATCGCGGTCGTGCACCTCCTGTTCAATCTGGCCGGAATCCTCGTCTGGTATGTCCCGCCGCCGACTCGCCGGGTGCCGCTGTTCCTCGCGGAGCGGTTCAGCAACGTCGCCGCCCGCTCGCGGTCGCTCGCCGTCACCTACGTCTTTCTGGTCTTCTTCGGGTTTCCGGCGCTCGTCTTCTGGATCACCCGCCAGTTCTCGTCCTAGGAGCCCGCCATGTGGCTGGAGCTGCTCAACATCTTCCGCGGGACCGACCCGCTCAAGACGCTCGCCGACGAGTTCATGCAGATGCTGCAGACCGCCCACGACATGGCGCGGATCGTCACGCCGCACGCCCTCGATCACACCCTGCCGCTCGACCAGCGCAACGAGGTCTACCGCTACGACATCGCGGTGAACAAGGCCGAGCGCTCGATCCGCAAGGGCGTCGCGACCCACCTCACCCTGCACAAGACGAACATCCCCTACTGCCTCCTCCTGATGTCTCTGGTGAAGGACATCGAGCGGATCGGCGACTACGCGAAGAACATCTCCCAGGTCGGAGAGATGGGAGGCGCGCCGGTTCCCGCGGGTCCGCTCCGCGACGAGCTCGGCTCGGTCATGCAGCGCACGATGGAGCTCTTCGACGAGGCGCGCGCCGTCCTCGTCGACGAGAACCGCGAGCGGGCGAACGAGCTCGTTCTCGAGGGGCGGAACGCCGCCGAGCGCTGCGAGCGGCTCGTCTCCGAGGCCGCCAAGTCCGGCCTGTCGAGCGCCGAGACCACGTCGCTCGTTCTCCTCGCGCGTTTCTACAAGCGCATCGGCGGTCACGTCCTCAACATCCTCTCGAGCGTCGTGATGCCGCTCCACAAGGTCGACTTCTACGACGAGAAGGTGGCCGCGATCCAGGACTCGGACGGCTGAGGTCGGGCTGCGCCCCGCTTCCGGTATAATCGGAGCGGAGGACGCGCGCGCCCTTGATTCGCCCCGACGAAGCCGCACGAGACAGGAGCGACGGCCCGCTCCGCATCGCGGTCGACGCCTCGGCGGCCGCCGTGCCGGAGCCGAGCGGCGTCGCCGTCTACATCCGTGAGCTCGTCACCGCCCTGCCCGATGCCCTCGACCCGCGCGACCGGCTCCTCGTCTGCTACCGCCTCAGCCGCGTCCGACGCCGTCGCCACTGGGTCCGGCCGACCGCTCCGAACGTGACCGTGAAGACGTTCCACGAGCCGGTCGCGCCGCTCCTGTCGCGCCGCCTCTCGCTCTTCCACGGCCCGGACGTCCGCCTGCCCGACTGGCGCCGGCCGGCGCGCGTCGCGACCGTCCACGACCTCTTCAGCCTCGCGAACGACCGCTTCGGCGACGCCGGCTTCCGGGCGACCCGTCGGGTCCACTACGAGCGGGCGGTCGCCCGGGCCGATCGGATCATCACCCACTCCGAGACCGTCCGCCGGGCCGTCGTCGAGACCCTCGGCGTCTCGCCGGAGCGGGTCACGGCCGTGCCGCTCGCCCCGCGGACGCGGCCCGCGCCGAGCGCCGACGCGATCGCCGACGCGCGCGCGCGCCACGGCGTGGCCGGGCGTCCCTACGCCATCGCGATCGGCGAGGTGAGCCGCCGCAAGGACACCGGCGCGATCGTCGAGGCGTTCGTCGCCGCCCGCGAGCGGCTCGGCGCGGCCGGCTGCGACTCCGATCCGGCGCTGCTGATCGTCGGTCGCCCCGGCTTCGGCGCCGAGGAGCTCCTCCCCGTGATCGCGGCGGCGGGGGCCTCGGGCGTCCGCCACCTCGGCTGGCTCCCCGACGACTCGGTCGCCGCGCTCCTGGCCGGCGCCTCGCTGCTCGTGCAGGCGAGCCGCGACGAGGGGTTCGGCATCCCGGTCCTCGAGGCGATGGCCGCCGGCGTGCCGGTCGTCGCGACGGCGGCGGGCGCCGTTCCCGAGGTGGCGGGGGACGCGGCGCTCCTCGTCGCTCCGGGCGAGCCTGGCGAGCTCACCGGCGCGATCGAGGCGGTCCTCCGCGATCCGGCCCGCGCCGGCGACCTCCGCGAGCGCGGCCGCCGCCGGGCCGCGGCGTTCTCGTGGGCCCGCACCGCCCGCGAGACGGTCGCCGTCTATCGCGACGCCCTCGCGACGCGCGCGCCTCGGGGCGCGCGGGCGGCCCGCGCCGCGCGCTCGCCCGTCGGCGGGGAGAGCTGACCCGTGCTGCCGGTCAGCGTCTGCATCATCGCGTTCGACGAGGAGGACAACATCGGCGCGTGCATCGACAGCGCCCTCCCGATCGCCGACGAGGTGATCGTGATCGACAGCCACTCGACCGATCGGACGCGCGAGCTCGCGACCGAGCGGGGCGCGCGGGTGATCGAGCGAGACTGGCCGGGCCACATCGATCAGAAGAACTTCGCGATCGAGGCGGCGACCAACGACTGGGTGCTCTGCCTCGACGCCGACGAGCGGGTGAGCCCGGAGCTGGTCGCCTCGATCCGGCAGGCGCTCGCCGACGACGGTCGGGCCGCGCGGGGTGAGGCGGCGGGCTTCGTCGTCGCCCGCCGCACCTTCTACCTCGGGCGCTTCATCGACCACGCCGGCTGGTACCCCGACCGGAAGCTCCGCCTGTTCCGGCGCTCGCTCGGACGCTGGGGCGGGGTCAATCCCCACGACCGCGTCGAGGTCGACGGCGCGACCGAGCGCCTCCGCGGCGACCTCCATCACTACTCCTACAAGGACATCGGCGACCACCTGAAGACGATCGACTTCTTCAGCGACATCAGCGCGCGCGAGAAGGTCGCCCGCGGCCAGCGCGCCCTGGGGCTGATGATGCTCCTCGCGCCGCCGCTCAAGTTCGCGAAGATGTACGTCCTCAAGCGCGGCTTCCTCGACGGCTGGCCGGGGTTCGTCGTGAGCTCGCTCGGCGCCTACTACGAGTTCCTGAAGTACGCCCGCGCCTGGGAGCTCCGGTCCGTCCAGGGGGTGGCCGCCGGCACGGGCGAGCGGGTCGTCTACGGACGTCGCGGAGAGGCGCCGGCCGCGCCGGCTTCCGCGAGCGCCCCCACCGAGGCTCCCTCGGATGCTCCCACGGACGGTCCCACCGAGCCCGCCAACGAGCCCGCCGCCGAGGCCGAGGCCCGTCCGTGAGCGCGCTCCAGCCGGGGCCGACGCTCGCGGATCTCGCCGTCCCGGTCGTGCCCGCGTTCGTCCGGGTGAGCCTCGCCGAGATGGCGGCCGACTTCCGCCGCCCCGCGCCCGAGGACTGGGTGACGGTCAAGAAGAACCCGGCCCGCGCCGTCTACCGCGTCGAGAGCGAGGACGGCCAGCTCTACGTGAAGGTCTTTCCCGTCCGGAGCACCTGGGACGAGGTGAAGGCGCGCCTCGGCGGCGGCCGCGCCGAGCGCGAGGCCGAGACGATGACCGCGATCGCCGCGCGCGGCATCCGCGTGCCCCGCGCCCTCGCGTGGGGGGAGGAGCGGGCCGGCGGTCGTCCGCTCGGCTCGTGGCTCGTCACCGCCGGCATCCCGGCGGCGAAGGTCTCCGACGTCATCCGCAAGCGGCTTCGCGGCGTCGCGACCGGGCCCGACCGGAGCCGGCGCTCGGCGTTGCTCCAATCGCTCGGCGATCTGGCCGCGCGGATGCACGAGGCCGGGATCTACCACCGCGACTTCCACGCCGCGAACCTGCTCGTCCGGCCCGGCTGGGACGCTCCCGGGGCGACGCCCCAGCTCGTCCTCCTCGACCTCCACAAGGCGCGCGTCGGGCGGCGGCCCGCGCGGCGGGAGCGCGTCCTCGACCTCGGCAAGCTCTTCCACGGCCTCGTCTGGGACCTCACCCGGACCGACCTCTTCCGGATCATCGATGCCTACGCCCCCGATGCCGGGCGACGCCGCGGGCGGCTCCTCGCGTCGGTCCTCGCCGCCGCGCACCGCCTCGAGCAGACCCGCCTCGCCAGCCGCGGCCGTCATGCGGTGCGCGACAGCAGCGGCTTCCGGACCGAGCGCGACGGGGCGCAGTGGCTCGTCGCGCGTCGTCGCTTCGAGGCACGCGCGGTGGCCGACGCGATCGCGGGCGGCTTCGGGGGCGGCGAGGGCGATGCCGCCGCCCCGCTGACGGCGCGGAGCTTCGATGGGGGCCGTGCGCGCCTCGCCCGGCGCGCCTGGCTGGCCGCCGTCGGGCTGCACGAGCGTGGGCTCCACGCGCCGCGGACGGCCGCCCTCGCCGAGCGCCGGTCGGGCGCGTTGCGCCGGGTCGCGCGCGGCGTGCTCGTCCTCGAGCGGGAGCCCGAACGCCGCTCCCTCGCCGAGCTCGTCTCGCCCGATGCCCGCCCCGCGAGCGAGCCGAGACCGACCACCGCCGCGCTCGCCCGGTCGCTCGGGCGGTTCCTCGCCCGGCTCCACCGGGCCGGCGTCGCGCAGGACGACCTCGCCCTCGACGGGATCGGGGTGCGCTTTCCCTGCGACGTCGGCGGCGCGCCGGCCGGCGGGGGGCCCGATCCCGATCGCGTCGGCCTGCTCCTGCTCGACCTCGAGCGGCTCTCCTTCGCCGCCGGCCCGCTCGGCGAGTCAGCCCGGGTCGCGATGCTCGGCGCGCTCCTGGTCGACGCGCGCGCCGTCCTCGGTCCGCGGGCGAAGCGGGCCGCCCTGGCGGTGCTCGCGACCTACGCCCGACGCGCTCCGTGGTTCGTCCCCGATCGCGCGGCCGCCCGCGCCCTCGGCTCGGCGGTCGCGACCGTCGCCGACCGGGCGAGGCCGGCCCGCGACGGGGCGGCCCGGTGAACGCCGACGCTCCCGAGGTCGCCCCGTCCGCCGCCGACCCGACCGCGACCGTCGCGCCGCCGCCGGCGACGGACGGTCCGGGCTCGGCGCGCGGCGACGCGATCATCGTCGTCGGGCTGGTCGCGCTCTCGCTGCTCGTTCGTCTGGTCGTGGCCGCGCGGACGCACCTGATCCTGCCCGACGGCGTCGTCTACGCGACGATGGCCGAGCAGCTCGCCACCCTCGACGCGACCGCGTGGGGCGAGGCCCTCCGGAGCCGCTTCCCTCCGCTCTTCCCGCTCCTCGCCGCGCCGCTCTGCCGGCTCGGCGTCTCGGGCGAGAGCGCCACCCTGACCGTCTCGCTCGTGGCCGGGGCGCTCGTCGCGATCCCCGCGTTCGCCCTCGGGCGGGCGCTCGCTCCGGGCGGGCACGCCCGCGCGGGCGGGGTCGCCGCGGGGGTCCTCGCCGCGGCGCATCCCTACCTCGCCCGCCCTTCGGGCGAGGTGCTCGCCGACTCGACGTTTCACCTCCTCGCCCTGGGCGCGACCGCGGTCGCCGCGTCGGCCTTCGCCCGCGACGACGGACCGAGCCCGGCCCGCCTCGCGCTCGTCGGCGTCCTCGCGGCGCTCGGCTGGCTCGCCCGACCCGAGGGGCTCGCGCCGGCCCTCGTCGCGGGCGTGCTCGGCGGGCTCGTCCTGGTCCGGCCCCTCGGCGTTCCGGGAGAGCCCGCCGACGCTTCGACCCGGTCGCGCGCCTCGCGCGGTCGGACCGCGATCGCGCTCGTCGCCCTCGCGGCGGCCGCCCTGATCGTCGGTCTACCCTACCTCGTGTTCATCCGCGCCGAGACGGGTCGGTTCGCGCCGACGCTCAAGAAGGACATCCAGGACTTCCTCGGGGTCGACGAGGGGGCTGATGCGGAGGCCGAGGATGGGGCGCCTGGCGCGCCGGACCTCGTCGAGCTCCTCGAGCGCGAGTCGCGGGCGACTGGCATCGCCGCCGCTCCCCGCGAGCCGACCGCGCCGCCGCCGGCGGTCGTCTACGTCCTGAAGAAGCACGCCTCGGTCCTCCATCCGCTCCTGTTGCCCTTGATCCTGATCGGCGTGGTGGTCGCCGCGAGGGGGCGCGAGCCGGGGCCGCGCCGGGCGGCGGCGGTCGCCGGCGGCGTCTTCGCGCTCTACGCGCTCGTCCTGCTCCTGCAGAAGGCGAACGTCGGGTACCTCTCGAACCGCCACGTCGCGATCCAGGCGGCCCTGGCGATGCCGTTCGCCGCCCTCGGCCTCCTCGCGGCGGCGCGGCGCCTCGCGTCCCGCCGCACGACCACCGCGACGCTCGTGGTCGCGGCGGTGGTCGTCGCCGTCCTCCTGCCCAAGACGTGGAAGGCTCGCTACGACCACAAGGTCGATGCGATCCGCGCCCTCGCCGCGTCGCTCCGCGCCGAGACGGCGGGCGGTGATGGCGATCGGCCTCTCCTCGTCGGCCGGGAGTGCCGCGTCCTCGCCCATCTCGTCGGAGCGCGCTACGTCGAGCTCGGCGCCGGTCGTCCCGACGCGGTCGGGCGAGCGGTCCGGGGCTCGGGCGCGCGATGGCTCGTGATCTACCTCCGGAAGCGCGGCGAGCTCTCGCCCGAGCTGCAGACCGCCCTGTCGGATCTCGCCCTCGGGGAGCCCCGGATCGAGCGGGCAGAGTCAGACGATAAGCGCTACTCGTGGCTCGTGTTCGGCGTTTCGCGCGACGGCGTCGAGGAGGGCCGCGAGCGGGGCCGTTGAACGCCCCAATGGACATCGGTACCGTTGGATACGGGGAAGCGGCGCCCGGTCGACCGACGGGGGCCGAATCGATTCGAGCTCAGTCCTCCGGGCCGCCCGACGGCCCACGAGATCGCAGGAGCGCCGAGACTCCATGCGGGTGACCTGCCCGGCGTGCGGTGCCGCCTTCGAGGCGCCGGACTCGTACGCCGGAAAGAAAGCGCGCTGCGGCAGCTGCCAGGGGATCGTCGAGATCCCGGCGGGGCCCGCCGCGCCCGCGCCGGCGATGCGACCTCCCGCGGCCAGGCCGGGGATGGCCGCTCCCGCGCCGTACCCCTCGGCGCCCCCATCGGGCCCACCCTCGGGCTACGGGGCGCCGCCGGCACCCCCGGCCTATCCCGGGGCGCCGCCCGCGCCGCCGCCCCATCCCGGCGCCCCGCCTGCCTACCCGGGGGCGCCGCCCGCGTATCCGGGCGCTCCACCGCCGCCCCCGCCGGGCGCGTATCCGGGAGCTCCTCCGGGCTACGGAGGTCCGCCTCCGCCGCCGCCGCCGCCGTCCGGCGGGCCGGCGCCGTTGCCGCCCGTCGCGGTGCCGCCGCTTCCGGGCCAGCCGCCGCCTCCGCCGCCTGGCTATCCCCAGCAGCATGGTCCGCCGCCGGTCGCGCCCGCGCCGCCGGGCTACCCGGCTCATCCGGGCGCGCCGCCCGCTCCTCCACCGCCTCCGCCTCCTCCGCCTCCGCCGAGCGCGGCGTGGCAGCAGCCGGCCGCGCCCGCGACGCCGGCGCCGGCCCCCGCGACGCCCGCGCCGGCTCCCGCGGCGCCCGCGCCCGCCGTGTCCGGCGGCGGCGGCATGCTCGGCGGGCTCGCCGGGCTCAAGCTCTCGGCCGACGACGAGAGCAAGAGGTATCCGGCCGGCAGCCTGCCCCTGACCGACAAGCCGGTTCACGTCCCGAAGGCCGCGAACGATGGGACGTCGTACGACCTGCGGGACCCCGAGCCCGGCCCGAGGCCCGACCCCGGCCCGGCGTTCGGAGAGCTCGACCTCATGGACGAGGCCGAGCCGGCCGCGGCGCCGCCGCCGGCGGCCAAGGCCGACGCCCCGGCCGCCCCCGCCGCCCGCAAGCCGAAGCTCATGAAGCGGCCCGACGACGACTTCAAGCTCGACCTCGCCGAGTCCGTGGCGCCTCCGCGCCGCGAGACCGAGGACGGCGAGGACGTCGACGGCGCGCCCGTCGCGCCGGCGAAGGCGAAGGCGAAGGCCAAGAAGAAGACGACGGTGTCCAGGGCGGCCACCGGAGGCGGATCGGGCGGCCTCGACCTCGCCGAGGTCGACGAGCCCGAGCCGGACCCGGTGGACGAGGGCGAGCCCGAGGCCGCCGGAGAGGTCTGGGACGACAGCATCCCCGCCGACGAGGAGTGGGGGGACGCGGGCCCGACCAGCCGCGACGTCGACACCGAGAGGCACGTCCGCGGGCTCGCCGCCTACGGTCACGTCGGCGGCGCTCTCCTGCTGGTGATGACGTTCGCGCTCCTCGCGTTCTACTCCAAGCTCACGGCCCTGGTGCAGATGGAGGATGGCGACGCCTGGGTGTTCAAGCTGGGGATCGGCCTCTACTTCGTCGTGGGCGGGGGGCTGATCGCGAGCGGTCAGTTCCTCTGGCGCTACCAGAACTGGGCGCGCGTCTCGATGCTCGTCCTGATCCTCGGATTCTGCGGGTTCCAGCTCGTGAGCTCGCTCACCGCCGGGAACATGTTCGTCATCGGCCCGGGCTTCTTCATGTACGCCGCGGCGATGTACTGGACCTACCAGCTCCTCACGTCCGAGCACGCGGCGGCCCTGTGCACCGAGGCCTACCGGGCGGTCGTCGCGGAGGAGGCCGACACGCCGATCCCGTGGCACACGAGCCCCTACTTCATCGCGCCCACGATCTTCTCGGTCCTCTGCATCGGCTGTCTGATCGCGGCGTTCACGTTCCTCGCGGGCATGCTCGGACTGGCGCAGCAAGGCCTCGACGAGCAGGGCCTGATGATCGACCCGGAGACGGGGGAGCTCGTCCAGATCGACAACGGAGGCGCGGGCGGTCCGCTCTGGATGCCCGGCTTCCGCCCGGCCATCTCTCCCGACGGCAACTACCTCCTGATCGCGACCGAGGACGGCGGGATCCAGGTGCACGACATCGGCGAGGGGACGCAGGTCGCGGGCTGGAAGAGCCCGATCCCGCTCGCCCAGATCGAGCGCCTGGCGATCGCGGCCGGCGCCGGCGACACCGTCGTGATCTCGACGACCGAGGGCTCGCTCGGCTTCTACGACACCGAGTCGGGCGCCGAGCGCGACACGTTCTTCCTCGACGAGCCGGCCAACCTGCTCGACTTCAACCCCGAGGGCACCCGGGTGCTCGTCGCCCGGAGGGACCGCTGGTTCCAGGTGCGCGACGCCGGCTCGGGCGAGTCGATCCTCAAGGGGGTGACGAGCGGCGACGACATCTCCGGCGTGTCCTGGAGCGCCGACGGCGAGACGCTCGCCGTCGCGTTCGGCACGAAGATCGAGGTGTGGAAGGGCAGCTCGAAGGTCGTCGACATCGAGCCGCTCGGCGGCGGCAAGGTCACCTCGCTCGCCCTCTCCCCCGACGGCGCGCTCGTCGCGGGCGGCACGAAGGACGACAACAAGGCCTACCTCTGGAGCGCCACCGACGGCTCGGTCGTGAAGACGCTGTCGGAGCACGACCGGAGCTCGATCCGCGTCGCCTTCTCCCCCGACGGCAAGCGCCTCGTCAGCGCCGATCGCGGGAGCAAGCTCCGGGTCTACGACGTGGCCTCGGGCGCCGAGAAGCACGTGATCGGGACGGGCGACCTCGGGCCGCTCCAGGGCCTGATCCTCTCGCGGAACGGCAAGCTGATCGCGACCCGGCACGAGAACGTCGTCGCCACCTGGGACGCCGAGACGGGCAAGGCGTCCGAGACGTTCGACTACCACCCGGCCGACGTCGTCGACCTGAGGTTCGTCCCCGACGGCGTCCACCTCGTCTCGGTCGATGCGAGTCACTACGCCCTGCTCTGGGACACGCGGACGAACGACGCGGTCCAGGAGTGGCCCGAGGCGAAGGACGGGGGCGGCGGCGGAGGCGGCGACGACGA
The DNA here is from genome assembly GCA_029260755.1 of Planctomycetota bacterium. Lineage (GTDB taxonomy): Bacteria > Planctomycetota > J058 > J058 > JAJDCQ01 > JAJDCQ01. The sequence goes on from JAJDCQ010000237.1 coordinate 35,405, forward strand.
GTAGCGGTCCTACTCGAAGAATCGATACCGGACGATGTGGTAGAGGGCCGAGACTCCATCGCGCCAGGTGATCTTCTTCCCCTCCTCGTAGGTTCGACCGCTGTAGCTGATCGGCACCTCGTAGAGGCGGAAGTTGCCCCGGGCGAGCTTGGCGGTGATCTCGGGCTCGATCTCGAAGCGCTGGCCGGTGAGGGCGAGGGCGCGGGCGACGTCGGTCCGGATCGCCTTGTAGCACGTCTCCATGTCGGAGAGGTTGTAGTTGGTGAACGCGTTCGAGAGCAGGGTGAGGAACTTGTTCCCGACGTAGTGCCAGAAGTAGAGGACGCGGTGGGTGCCGCCGAGGAAGCGGCTCCCGTAGCACGCGTCGGCGCGGCCGTCGAGGATCGGCGCGAGGAGGACCTCGTACTCCTTCGGATCGTACTCGAGGTCGGCGTCCTGGATCACGACGACCTCGCCGGTCGCCCGCTCGAGCGCCGTCCGGACCGCCGACCCCTTCCCGCGGTTGCGCGGGTGGGCGGCGATGACGAGGCGCAGGCCGAGCCGGCCGGCCTCGCCCGCCGCGAACTCGCGCGCCCGGTTGAGCGAGGCGTCGAGCGACGCGTCGTCGACGAGGACGACCTCCTTCTCGAGGCCGGCCGCCGGCGCCGCCGCGACGCGACGGAGGATCTCGTGGAGAGTCTCCTCCTCGTTGAAGACGGGCATCAGGACCGAGAGCCGCCGGATCGGGCGGTCGCCGATGGCGCTCGACGCGTCAGTCACGCGGGGTCGCTCCTGGGCAGGTCGATCAAGCGATCAGGTGCGCGTCCGCGTCGACGATCGCGACCGGCGCGAAGTCGACGAAGTCGCAGGCGACGCACCGGTAGGTCACCCCGCGGCGCTCGCCGTTGAAGGCGACGCGGTGGCCGCTGCCGTGGAGATGGCCGTAGACGCAGAGGCCGATCCCGGCCTCCTCGAGCACCTCGGTGAAGCCGCTGGCGTCGTGCGCCCCGTTCATCGGCGGGTAGTGAATGAGGGCGATCGAGACGTCCACCTCGTCGGCCTTTCGTCGCTTCTCGAGGTCCCGGATCGACATGCGGAGACGGTCGACCTCGCGGCGGTAGATCTTGAGATCCTGCTCGCCGTAGCGGCGCCCGCCCGGCTGATCGTCATCCCATACCCCGGGCCGCTCCTCCGCGTTCACCTCGGCGCTCCAGCCCGATGGCGGGCAGTCCCATCCGCGCGTCCCGACGAAGCCGACGCGACCGACGATGCGCCCCTCGTTGCGGATGAAGTCGATGCTCGGGGGGAGGATCTCGCGCATCCGCTTCGGTCCGGGCCACCAGTAGTCGTGGTTGCCCCGGATCATCAGCTTCTTTCCGGGGAGATCCTCGATCCAGGCGAGGTCGGGGGCGACCTCCTCGAGCGTCATCGCCCAGGAGATGTCCCCGACGACCAGGACGAGGTCATCGGGCTCCACGCGCTCGCGCCACGCCCGCGCGATCTTGCCGGTGTGGTCGACCCACTGGGGGCCGAAGATGTCCATCGGCTTGTCGACCGCATGGGCGAGGTGGGGGTCGCCGATCGCGAAGACGCGCATGCGCTATCCGCGACGGATGCCGCGGAGGCAGACGTTCTCGGCGAGGCGGCGGAGCTTGCCCTCGCCGTCCTCCTCGAAGGCGACGAACCGGCAGCCGACCCGGTAGCCCTTCCGGGCGCCGGCGCCGACCCGCTCGACCCGCTCGACCAGCGCCTCGGCGAGGATCGGGTCCTTGAACGCCGGGACGTCGAAGCGGAGGAAGATCTTCTCGCCCGACTGGAGGTCGACCGCGCCGCGGTCGGCGCTCCGGGTGAAGCCGACGCCCGAGCGGCTCAGGTTCTCGACCGGGTTCTGCATGGACTCGTCGGTCGGGAACTTGTCGCGGTCGAATCGGACCATGGCGTCCTGAACGCCGAACCGGGCGAACACGCGGCGCTCGGCGTGCTTCCCGTCCCCGGGCCCCGGGCCGACCTGGCCGGGGAGGGCGGCGAGATGGGCGGCCGGGTGCTTCAGGCCGCCCTTGGCCGCGGCGACCCGCTTCACGTCGCCGCCCGCCGGGATCCGCTTGGCGACCTTGACGGTGACCGGGCCGTCGGCGCTGGACGAGCTCATGTCGGCCACCTTCGCGACGACCTTCGCCGCGTTCGCCGGGATCCGGCGGCGCTGACCGGCCGCGGGCGAGCTCTTCGTCGCCTTCTTCGACTTCGCGGCCGCGGCCGCGCTCGGCGCCTTGGCGGGCGGCTCGATCGCCTGCGACGGCTTCGAGGCGGGGCGCGCCTCGGCCGCGGGCGCGGGCGCCGGCGCCGGGGCGGTCGCCGTCGTGGCGGGGGCGGCCTGAGCCTCCTGGATCTCCTCGACGGTCGGGACGGTGAACGGGTTCAGGCAGTGCGGGCACTGCCCGCTCCGGCCGGCGAACTTCCCCTCGACCGTCATCACTTCCTGACAGTGGAGGCAACGGAAGCGGATCATCCCCTGAACGATCGAGGCGCCCGACGCGTGCGTCGACGGGGACGGCGGCGCGATCACCTCGGTCCGACCGGGCGAGCTCGGCGCGGGTCCGGCCGCGGTCGCGGTCGCCGCTTCGGCCGGCGCCGGCTCGGCCGGCGTCGCGACCTCGACGGAGACAGCCGCGGCGGCCGCCTCCGCGGCGTCGCGCTCCTCGGCCGCCGCGACGGCCGCGCGGAGCTCCTCGTCGCCGTCGCTCGACTCGATGCCCGCGAGGTCGCGCTCGACGACCCGGCGGAGGAGATGCCCGACGGCGAGGTGGCACTCGAGCGCGGCGGCGGCGTTGCCGGCCCGGAAGTGGACCTCGTGGTCGCAGATCCCCTCGGGGAGGGTGGCGTAGCCGCCGACCAGCCCGATCGTCACCGCGCCGCGTATCCGTCCGGCCTGGAGCGCGTTGGTCACGCTCGGAACGCGGCCCGAGAAGCAGAGGGCGATCAGGGCGTCGCCGCGCGAGACGAACGCGTCGATCTGCCGGCTGTAGACGTGGTCGATCACCGAGTCGTCGCCGGCGACGCTCGCGAGCATCGTCGCGTCGAACCGGAGGGCCGAGACCGGCATGAAGACCTGCTCGTCGGTGCAGGTGAGCAGCTCGTCGGCGAGGTGGCTCGCGACGCGCGCGCAGCTCCCCTCCCCGAAGACGTAGATCTTCTGGTGTCGGCGAATCACATCGGCCAGGAAGTGGCCGATCGCGACGAGCGTCGGACCCTCGCGCTCGAGGAGGGCGTTGCGTTGACGTCCGGCTTCGAGAGTCTGGCTGAGAGCCTCATCCATCGGTCGACGGTCCTCGTCCTGGCTCCACTCCGGAGCGCTCTCCCAATGCGAACATCATCGGCCGGAGATTCCAAGCTCTTCGGGGGGGACCACTCGAAGGCTCGATCTCCTCGGGGTGGCGTCGCCGGGAAACATCTCGAGCTGTCCGGCGGGCGGGGCCGCCGCGGACCACCAGTTCCCGCGACCGGCGCCGAGCGATCGGAACGCGATCGAGCGCGCCCGCGCGGCGATCTCGGGGTCGCGGTCGTTCAGCGCGCCGAGCACCGCCGGGAGCGCGGCCGGGCCGAGCTGCTCGAGCCCCGCGGACGCCCGCTCCCGCGCCTCGAAGTCGTCCGCGCCGAGCGCGGCGACGAGGGAAGCGACGTCCTCTCCCGTCCCGGGGCGCGGCGCGGCGTCGTCGAACGATCGGCGAAGCTCCGACTGCCAGTCGGCGAGCTGCGCGACGCGGCGCTCCCAGGCGCGCGAGGCGCCGGGGCACGCGACGTCGATCGGCGTGATGGCGTCCGGCGCGGTGAGCTTCGCGGCGAGCCAGCGGGTCCGGCCGTCGTCCTCGAGGAGGAACACGGCGAACGCCCACCAGAACGCCCGCTCCTCGAGCGGCGCGAGGCTCGAGAGGCGAGCCCCATCGGCGAGGCTGAAGAGAGACGGCCGGCCGCTCCGATCCAGGACGCGCCGGAGCATCGGCGGGTGCTCCAGGTTCGGGCGGTCCGGCCCGCCGGCCTCCCAGGCCTCGGCGAGCCCCTCGTCGATCGCGCGGCTGACCGGCGCCCTCTGGTATCCCTCGAAGGCGGCGCCCGAGGTCGCCCACGCGACGAGGTGGTGGGTCACCTCGTGCCGAACCATCCGGAGGACGTCCTCATCGGTGGCCCCCCGCCAGCAGACGAGGCGTCCGTCCTCGGCGAACGCCCCGGCCGTGCTGGCGCCGGCCCGATCCGCCCGGGCGAGGTAGGCGGCCCGGTCGTCCTCCATCACGATCGTGACGAGCGGCGTCTCGCCCTCGAGGAGCCCGGGAGCGAGGCGCGCTCCGAGCCCCGCGAGGACCCGCTCGGCCTCGCGCCGGACGCGCTCGCCGAACGCCGGGTCGGCCGCCTCGACGACGATCCGCGGCGAGGGCGCGGCCCCGTCATCGGCCCGGAGGGGGGAGGTCCCGTGAGGAACGAACCCGACCGTCATCAGAACGATGGAGACGAACGTCACCCCCGCTCGGGGGTGACGGCCGCGTCGGCGGCGCGGAGTCGTAACATCCTTCGGAGCAACCATGTAACGCCTCGTCGCCCGCAGTCTAGCAGCGCTGGAGAATCGTCGCAAACCGAGGCGGCCCTTGGCGTGGAGGGCCGCCGCGGGTTTTGCGATCGTCCGCGACGTCACGTATAGTGAGCGCTTCCCGCCCGTCGGGACCATGCGCCCCAGCAACCCGCGCCAGAGGAGGACGAGCCTTGGGCCTTCGAATGGAAGTCATCAAGTGGCTGAACGAGAGCGGGGACATCCTGTTCCAGCGCGTCCCCGAGACGGGGCCGGCCGACATCAAGCTCGGCGCGCAGCTGATCGTTCACGAGGGTCAGAGCGCCGTCTTCGTCCGTGACGGGAAGGCGCTCGACACGTTCGGTCCGGGTCGCCACACCCTGACGACCGCCAACATCCCGATCCTCGGGAAGCTGCTCAAGCTGGTCTACGACGACCATCCCTTCCAGGCGATCGTCTACTACTGCAGCCACCAGACGTTCAACGACCTCCGGTGGGGCACCAAGCAGCCGATCATGTTCAAGTCGGAGCACTCGAAGTGGGGCATCCCCATCCGGGGCTTCGGCAAGTTCGCCATGCGGATCAAGGACGCGCAGAGCTTCGTCGGCGCCTACGTCGGAACGACCGCGACCGTCACGATCAAGGACGTCGAGCAGAGTCTGAAGGACCGCATCGTGATGCGGCTCAACGACACGCTCGGCGAGCTGCCGAACCTCGACATCACCAACCTCGGTGGGAGCTACGAGGAGGTCGCGAACGAGGTCAAGACCCGGACCCAGGCCGACTTCGATCGGATGGGCCTGGAGATCGTCGACTTCGTCGTCGGGGCGCTCAACCCCGACGAGAAGACGATGGAGCAGATCTCGAGGGCGCGCGAGCAGGACATCGTGATGTCCAACCCGGTCTACGCCCAGAACCGGATGATCGACGTCATGCAGTCGGCGGCCGAGAACGAGGGCGGCGGCGCCGGACAGATGATGGGCAACATGATGGGCATCGGCATGGGCCTGAACATGGGCGCCCAGATGCCGCACATGATGAATCAGGCGATGTATCCGGGGCAGATGCCCGGCCAGATGCCCGGCCAGATGATGCCCGGTCAGCACCCCGGCATGAACCCGCAGATGGCCCAGGGGCAGGTGCCGCCGGCCGCGGCCGCGCCCGCCGCGGCGCCGGCGGGGGTCGAGTGCCCGAACTGCAACGTCGGCATCAACGCCGGGAGCAAGTTCTGCGGCAACTGCGGCCACAAGATCGAGGTCCAGGAAGCCCACTGCACCGGCTGCGGCGTCAAGATGGTCGCCGGCGCGAAGTTCTGCGGAGAGTGCGGCACCCGGGCGACCTGATCCGGCCGTCTCTCCTTCACGCACCGACGCCGAGGGCGGAGCCGCTGCTCCGCCCTCGCGGTGTTTTCAGGCAAGCGAGCCCCGCGCGTGATCGCCCCCTCCCGCCTGCTGCTCATCGCCTCGACGCTCGCGAGCGCCCTCGTCGTCCTCGCCGGATGCGGGGCTGCCCGCGCGCCCGGGCTGCAGCCGAACGAGACCGTCGACGAGGCCTTCGCGCGGGCGACCGCCCTCGAGAAGGAGCGGCGCTACGAGGAGGCGACGCTGCTGCTGAGTCAGCTCACCGGTCCCGACGCGGATCCGGATCTGCTCCAGCGGGTCGGGCACCGGCATCGTCAGTCGGGCCGGCGCGGGATCGCGCGGCGCCTGTTCGAGCGAGCGCTCGAGGACGGGCTCGAGAGCTACCGGCTCTTCCTCGACCTCGCCGACGACGCGATGGAGCGGCGCGACTTCGCGGCGGCGCTCCGCTACTACGAGCGGGCGCTCGAGACGGCCGGGTCCGACGCCGACGCGGCCGAGGTCGCCGAGGTGCGGATCGGGCGGGCGAGGGCGCTCCACGTGGTCGGACGGAGCGCCGAGGCGCTCGCCGCGTTCGAGGGGCTGCGCGACGGCTCATCGATGAGCTTCCGGGCGAGGGTCGCGATCGAGCTCGTCGATGTGTTCGAGCTCGACGCGGCCGAGCGGACCCTGCAGCCCGTGCCGCTCGAGGGCGCGGCCGAGCCCCTCGTCGTCGCCGCCCACGGCCGGCTCCTCGCGGCGCGCGAGCGGTGGAAGGATGCGGTCGCCGCGTTCGAGACGTGGCTCGACGAGGCCGAGACCGTCGTCGACGAGCTGCCGCTCGGGTTCCACCTCGCGCGAACCGACGTGGCCCTGGTGGCCGGCGACGTCGACGCGGCCGAGGATGCTCTCGACGACTGGGAGACGCGCTCCTGGTACGAGTACGCCGTTCGCGGGACGCGCACCGTCCACTTCGACCTCCTCGACGGCGAGCCCGAGTCGGCCGTCGACCGGAGCAGCCGCCGAGGGCAGGTCGACCACACCGACCCGAAGACGCATCTGCTCTCGGGCTACGCGTTCGCCCTCCGCGGCGAGCCCGGCGACCAGTTCCAGGCCGACATTGCGATGGGCCACACCCTCGAGCTCAAGCTCGGCGTGACCGAGGGCGAGCGCCGCTGGGCGCTCCGCGTCGCCGCCCAGATGCGGCAGCTCTTCGTCGAGAAGCCGCAGCGGGAGCAGCTCGACCGGATGTGGCCCTGGGTCGAGCACCTCGAGCTCTACGGCCGCCGAGCCCCGTAGCGAGGCCTGCGATGATGATCGGCTACGCCGATCGATTCCTCACGCCAAGGCGCCAAGGTTCCAGGGGAAACGCCAGGAGCGCCAAGGAGCCCCCCTCGAAGGCCCCATCGCGGCGTCTGCCGGCGGAATCTCGCGCAAAGGCGCGAAGACGCAGAGAGAGCGTTCGGCGACCTCGCCATATGAGCTTCGCGCCTTCGCGCCGTTGCGCGAGCTCTCACCGCGCTCGGCCGCGGCACCCGCGCCGGCAACGACCCTTGGCGTCCTTCGCGCCCCTTGGCGCCTTGGCGTGAGAAATCGTCGGCGAAGCCGACATCGCTGCCAGCCAGCCCACCCTCATCACGCCGTCCGTCTCCCCCGAAGGTCCCGCAGCACCGCGAGAGGTCGATCGCCCGGACTCAGGACGACCTGGAGGGCCACCGCGTAGACCGCGATCGCGGCGACGCCCGCGCCGATCGTCCCGACGAACCTCTCGAGGGCGAGGACGCCGGCGACCACCCCCGCGACGAGCGAGAGCCGGATCAGCGCGCCCGCGCCGGTCGGCAGGCCGAGCCGCGTCAGCGCCGCGAGGTCGATGATCTTGAGGATCACCTGGGTGGAGAGGGTCGCGACGGCGGCGCCCTCGATGCCGGCGACCGGGACCAGCGCGATCGTCATGGCGAGGTTCACCATCACGCCGAACGCCGAGATCGCGGTCGCGACCTCCGCCCGTCCGACCGTCTCGAGGACGACCCAGCGGTTCGGGGGAGCGTGGCCGACGAGCCAGGCGATCGCGAGGATCCGGAGCGCGGTCGACGCCCCGTCCGCGTAGACCTCGCCGCAGGCGAGTCGGAGGATCGGTCCGGGGATGAACGCGACGGCGAGGGCGAGCGGGACGGCGAGGGCGAAGCTGCCCATCATCACCCGCTCGGCTCGCCTCACGAACCTGCCGACGTCGTCGGCGAGGGTGCGGGCCAGGACCGGCCCGGCCGCGAGGGTGACGACCGTCGCGGGGACCATCGCGAGCAGGGCGACCCGGGAGGCCGCCCGGTAGAGGCCGGTCTCGTCGTCGCCCCGCATCGAGAAGACGACGAGCGCGTCGGTCTCGACGAGGGCGACGGCGACGAGCTGGTTGAGGGCGAAGAAGACGCTCGTCCGGGCGAGGGCGAGGGCTCCGGGGGCGGCCTCGGTCGGCCGGGTCGGGGCGGGATCACCGGCGACTCCGCCGCGGTCGCTCGCGCGCAGAGCGGCCGACGTCATCCCGGCCGCGACGATCGCCGCGACGGCCGCGCCCGCGAGCCATCCCAGGGCGGCCGCGAAGATGCCGCCGACGGTCGCGATCGCGATCGCGACGGCCGCCGCCGTCGCGACCGCGTCGATCGCGGCGACGACCGCCTGGAGCCCCATCCGCTCGAGGCCGCGCAGGACGCCCCGATCGACCATCGTCTGGACGCGAGCGATCGCCGCCGCGGCGATCACGAGCACGATGATGCCGGTCGAGGGCTCCTCCGCCGGCCAGCCGCCGCGGGCGTGGAAGATCGCGGCGACGCCGACGCCGACCGAGAGCGCGGTCGCCCCCGCGGCGACGCGGAGCAGGCGCGTCGCCCGGACGAGGGCGCGCGCGCCGGCGCGGTCGCGGGCGATCGCCAGGACGAGGTAGTTGCCCAGGCCGAGGTCGGCCACGACGCCGAGGAGGGCCGTGGCGGCCAGGGCCGCGCCGAGCCGTCCGAACGCGTCGGCGCCGAGGCGCGCGAGGAGCGCGAGCGCCGCGGCCCGCCCGGCGAGCTGGACCGCGAACGCGATGCCGGTCAGGACGACGTGTCCGGCGAAGAGACGCGTCTCGGCGGGCGTCGCGGGCTCGCTCACGCTGGGCCGGTCGAGGTCAGCCGCCCTGCTTCGCCTTCCACTGGCGCGCCGCCTCCTTGCGCAGGGTCGCGCGCTTCCGCCCCTCCTCGTTCCGGCGCCGATCGTCCTCCTTGAGGATCACGAGCTCGGGGACGGGGACGGGCTTGAAGTCCTCGCCGACGGCCACCATCGTGAAGAAGCAGGTGTTCGTGTGGCGGTGCTCGCCGCTGAGCAGGTTCTCGGACTGGACCCGGATGCCGATCTCCATCGACGAGCGTCCTACGTAGTTGACGCTCGCGAAGAGATGCAGGATCTCGCCGACCTTGACCGAGCTGTGAAAGTCGACCCGGTCGACCGACGCCGTGACGCAGTAGTGGTTGCTGTGCTTGCACGCCGCGATGTAGGCGATCCGGTCGAGCATCGCTAGCAGCACGCCGCCGTGGACGTTGCCCGAGAAGTTCGCGTGGTTCGGCTGCATCAGCTCGGAGAGCTCGGTGCGGCTCTCGGCGATGCGCTTGGGGGGCGGCCGGGTGAGGTCGTCCTTGCCCTTCTTGCTCTTGTCGTCAGTCATCTCGCTTGCTCGCTTCCTTTTCGACCGGCGCCTCGCGACACGCCTCCGTCGGGGTTGGTGGCTGTTCCTGGGGCTGCTTCTCGTTCGAGCCTCGAACCGGGACGCGACCCGCGCGGGCCGCTCGCTCGCTCCCGCGCTTGCCGCGGCGGCGCTCGCTCCGGCGGTACTTCGGCGCCGTCCCCCAGCCGAGCTTCGTCCTGAGCACGTCGTAGTAGCTGCGCTGTCCGTGGCTGACGAGCGGGAAGTCGAGCCTCGCCCGCTCGATCGTGATCTCGCTGTCGAGGTTGACCGGCTCCTTTTCGTGCCCGTCGAAGACGACGGCCGCCTCCTCGACCTGACTCTGGATCCGGAGCGTCAGGCGCTGGGTCGCCTCGATCACGATCGGACGGTTCGTGAGGGCGTGCGGCGCGATCGGCGTCACGATGAACGCCTTCATCCCGGGCGTCAGGATCGGCCCGCCGAGCGAGAGCGAGTACGCGGTCGAGCCGACCGGCGTCGAGACGATCAGGCCGTCGGCGCGGTACTTCGTGGCGTGGTCATCGCCGACCCAGGCGTTGATGGTGATGAGGCGCGTCATGACGCCCTGGTGGATCACGGCGTCGTTGAGGGCGTAGTGATGGCGCTTGCGGTCGCCGTCGCGGACCTCGCAGCGGAGCATCATTCGCGGGACGACCGTGAACTCGGGCCCCTTGCCCTCGAGCCATCCGGCCACGTCGTCCTCGGTGAACTCGGCCAGGAAGCCGAGCTTCCCGATGTTGACCCCGACCGTCGGGACCGGCGCCCCGCGCATCCGGCGGGCCGTCGTGAGGATCGTCCCGTCGCCGCCGATGCTGAGGACGAGGTCGCAGCCGGCGATCAGCTCGCGGAGCTCGGCGACCGGCTCCCCCTCGAGGACGACCTCCATCCCGGCCGCCCGGAAGCGCGCGGCGATGCGCTCCGCATACGCCGGCGCCTCCGCCTTCCACGGGCTCGGGAGGATCGCCACCTTCTTCACGGTGTCCGGTCCGATCACGCCGCCGCCTCCCGCGCGCCGAGATGGCCGCAGACGGCCGAGAGCGCCTCGAGGTCGTGGACGTCGCCGTCGAAGAACGGGATGCAGCGGAAGGCGGTCTCGTCGCCGGCCAGGCGGCGGAGGGCATCGACGACGCGGCGATCGGCGGCGGCCAGCTCGCGCTGGCGGCGCCAGGCCGAGACGAGGCGTGCGGCGACGGCTCGATCGCGTGGGTCGAGGTCGGCGTCGCGGAGGGCGGCCTCGGGCTCGGGGGCGCCGTCGAGGAGGTCCTCGATCGTCCGCCCGTCGGCCGTCGTCTGGAACGCGGGCCGGACCCGGTTCACGACGACCGCCTCGAGGGGGAGCCCGGCCCGCCGGAGCTCCTCGACGAACGAGCGTCCCGGGTCGCGCTGACTCCAGGCCGGGCTGGTCACCAGGACGAAGGAGGTGGTCGTCCGCTCGCGGAGCAGCTCGCCCGCGCGCCGGGCGCGGTCCCGGAACCCCTCGTAGAGCCCCTCGAACGCCTGGAAGAACTCGGACAGGTTCTTGAGGAAGGCGAGCCCGACGAGGTCGCCGATCCAGCGCGCCGCCGCGCGCACGCCCTTCTGCATGACCGAGAGGCGCGAGCCCTTCTTGAAGTAGGGCAGGAGGAGCCACTTCAGGATCCCGGTGTCGAGGACGCTCGTCATCCGCTCGCTCGCGTCGAGGAAGTCGAGCGCGTGCTTGTTCGGCGGCGTGTCGAGGATCACCAGGTCGTAGCGGCCCTCGTCGTGGAGCTCGTACAGCTTCTCGAGGGCGACGAACTCCTGGCTGCCGATCACCTGCCCGGAGATCTCGCGGTAGAACGGGTTCGCCAGGATCCGATCGCGGATCTCCGCGTTCGGCGCGTGCCGGTCGATCAGGCGGTCGAAGGTGTGCTTGGTGTCGAGCTGAGTCGCGTGCAGCGGCGCCGACGTCTCGATCCCCGCCGCGCGGAGCCGATCCTCGGGGATCGGCACCTCGTCGTTGCCGAGCGGTCCGACGCCCAGCGAGTCGGCCAGCCGCTTCGCCGGGTCGATCGTGCAGACCAGCGTCCGTCGTCCGCGCGCCGCGCCGCGAATCGCGAGGGCGGCCGCGACGGTCGTCTTGCCGACCCCGCCGGTGCCGAAGACGACGACGACGCGCTTGGCGTCGAGGATCGCGTCGATCGGGCTCGGCTCGCCCGGGCGCGGGGTCTCGGAGGCGCTCACGAGCGCGCCCCCACGCCGGCCCGGAGGCCGGCCTCGACGGCGTCGGCGACCGCGTCGAGCGCCGCCCGGTCGAAGTGAGGCGTCGCGACGAGCGGGATGCTCGTCGACGGCAGCGGGATCGCCGCGCGGACCCGATCGGCCTGGTCGCAGGCGAGGTCGCGCCGGGCGCGAAGATGGCGGGCGGCGGCGAGGACGAGCGGGCCGGCGCCCCGACCGCCGAGGGCCGCGTCGAGCGCCAAACCGCGGCGATCGTCGGTCTGCAAGCGTGAGAGAGCGTCGTCGTCGTCGGGCTCGAAGGGCTCGACCGGGACGGCGTTGACGAAGAGGCGCCCCATCGGGATGCGCAGCTCGTCCCGGACGCGGGCGTGCAGCTCGATGGTCTCGGCGACGGGCATCTCTTCGGGCAAGGTCACGAGGTTGAGGGCCGTCTTCTTCCGGTCGCGCAGGAGGGCGGCGATCTTCTCGGCCTGGTGCCGAAGGTTGCCGACGAGCAGCCGCGCCGAGACGTCGGGGACGTTGAGGATCCCGGCCCCGTGTCCGGTCGAGGGCGCGTCGAAGATCACCACGTCCCAGGTCGGCTTGCCCGACCAGAACGAGCTCTCGTCGACGAGCCGAAAGATCTTCCCCAGCAGGACGAGCTCTCGCAAGCCCGGCGCCGCCGCGTAGAAGGACTTCCAGACGGGATGCGCGAGGATCTTGCGGGAGACGGCGCGCAGCCCGACGTGGGTGTCGAAGAACTCCTCGATGACCCGGTCGGGCTCGAGGTTGACCGCGGCAATGCCTTCGCCGAGCTCGGTGACCGTCGCGCCGACGGGGTCGACGCCGAAGAGCTCACCGAATCGGTCGTGGCGCTCGATCGAGACGAGCAGCGCGCGGAGCCCGCGGCGCGCGGCGATGCGGGCGAGCGCGGCGGAGACGGTCGTCTTGCCGACGCCCCCCTTCCCCGTCGTGATGAGGAGCCGCCTCGTGAGGAGGTCGGGCAACGACGCCGCCCTTCGAGACCAGGGTCCCGGAACGGACCGGCGCGAGGAACGACGGCCGGCCCGCGAAGAATGAACGATCTAGGGATTCTTGCGGTGGATCGTCCAGTTCTTCTTCTTGCGGCGACGGCGGCGGAGATCCTTGAGCTTGGTGCCGACCCGACGGCGGTGGCTTTTGGGCTTCGCGCGGAAGCCGTGCCGCCTCTTCCTCTTGATGTTGCTCTTGCGAATGCGGAGCTTCATGACGTCTTCGTCCGTTGCAACCAGTCTACGAAAGCTACGAAAGTTACGAGAGCGCCCCGAGATGCATGCGCGGGGCGCGAAGGCCGCATATCATAGCGACGCGTCGCGGCGGATGCAAGCGCTGTTCACGCCCGATTCCGCCGACGAGGAAGTGAGTCTTCCCCCATGACGAGCTGGACTTACGAGCTCCTCGACCACACCGCCGACATGGGCTTCCGGGTCCGGTCGGCGTCCGCCGATGGCATCCTCGAGGCGGCCGCCCGGGCGCTCGCGGACATCATCACGCCGGTCGGCGGGATCGGGGATGACGAGATCGCGACCATCCGGGTCGACGAGACCGAGCCGGCACTCGCCCTCCACGGGCTGCTCGACGAGATCCTCTTCCAGTTCGAGACGACGGGCCGGCTGCTCGTCTTCGTCGATCGGGTCGAGCGCGACGAGACCGGAGTGACCGTGACGGTGCGGGGCGCCGCGCTCGATGCCGAACGAAACCCGATCGACCGGGTGATCAAGGCGGTGACGCTGCATGGGCTTCGGTTCGAGCGGGAGGAGGAGGCGGGGGAGGGCTGGGTGGCGGAGGTGATCCTGGACCTCTGATCGGCGTTCCGGAACGACGAACTCCTCACGCAAAGGCGCAAAGGCGCAAAGGAGCTCTGCCAGGTCGAGGTCTCGGATCAGAGCAACGATCCTTGGCGCCTTTGCGCCTTTGCGTGAGATCCCATCTCCATCGCCGTGCCAACCGTACACGAAAACGCCGGGGAGACCGACTTCCCCGGCGAGCTCGCTCAGTCGTTCGTGTGGCGGTTCTCTAGAGGATGACCTCGTCGAAGTTCGCCACGTGCCGGAGCGGGTCCGGCGTGCTGCTGTTGCTGCCGTCCGGGTTGCTGCCGGCAACCGGATCACTGCTGCCCGGAACGATGGTGTCGGGGTTGCCCGACGTCGGCGGAACCGAGCTGCCACCCGACGGCGGCGGCGTCATGCTGGTGAGCGCCGGCGGCGGCGTCGAGGCGCCCGGGAACGGAGGCGGAGCGACGGTCGTCATTCCACCACAGGCTTCGGCGATCGAGAAAGCACTGAGAGCCACGACAACGGCAACGGTCAGGATCGTAAAGAGCTTCATAGCACGTCTCCTTGAGAACCACCCCCCTAAACGACGGGGATCTATATAACAACTCTCGTGCCAAGGTCGTGACCGTTCCCCGACATTCGACGGAAGCTCCTTCTCTGAATGCGCTTCCTTGTCATCGGGAGCCTCGGGGGGCTCCAAAAAGCGTCGCCGTTCTGCGTCCAACCTCGCCCCGCCCCTGTGTCCATTGTTCACATTGAGGCCTCAAGATTCTGTGCGACAGGATCTTAGGGGAGTCAGGTCGATCGCTGGTTTGAGCTAAACACCTCGTGCGGAGGGGATTGAGCTCGTACACAGAAGCGCCGGGGAGGTCGTCCCCGGCGCTCGTCATCCACCAGTTTTGGGAGATTTGAATCTCTACAGCTGATTCTCTTAGAGGATCACCTCGTCGAAGCCAGCCACGAGGCGGAAGTCGTCCGGCGTGATCGTGGTGCCGTCGGGGGTGTTGCCGTTGTTGGTGCCGTCGGGGAGCGTGCTGCCGAACGGGTCGTTCGGGTTGCTGCCGGTCGGGTCGCCGATCGTGGTCGTCGTGCCGTCGGGGTTCACGGTCGTGTTCGGATCGCGGGGGAACGGCTGGCCGAGATCGCCGACCGGCGGCGGCGGGGCGAAGGTGTCGAACGGCGGCGGCGAAACCGTCGTCATGCCACCGCACGCAGCGGCGACGGTCAGTCCGGTCAGGGCCACGGCAACCACAGCAACGAAACTCACGAGCGCCTTCATCTTTGTCTCCTCTTTCTTGTGTTCGGTGTGGGGCCCTGTTGGGCCACCCCTCGTTCGTTGAGGATCTCTAAAGCAGCCGGCGTGCCAGAAGCCGAGATCCGCCTTCCGGGATCACTGGATGTGGCGGTGGTTCAAGGGCTTGGGTGGCCTCGGGAACTTTGGACTCGGTAGGCCGAGTGGGCACCCCCTCGATGTCCGTGTCCTGAGTGCACGCTTTCGGGAACACCCACCGTGTCACCGTCTCACAGGCCACGGGGGGCCATCGGCGACGCATCGCATCCGTGGCATCGAGGGCGGCTCGAGGCGACTCCGGATGGATCTAAATGGTATTTCTGGATAGGTCTAGGAGAACTTGACGTGATGCTCTGGCTCGAACGCGAGCGTCTGCTCGACCCGGCGGGTGTCGAGGAGGCAGCCATACTTGAGCCAGTTCGGCGAGCTGCTCAGGTCGAGCCTGGTCATCCCGACGATCCGCTCGAGCCGGTTGGCCGCGCGGAGCATAGGGATCGGCAGGCCGACCGAGCGCCGCCTGGCGAGGCGGACGAACTCCGAGAGCGGGGCTATGTCGCGCCCGGCGATGTTGAACACGCCGCGGGCGCTCTCCGCGTGCACGGCGGCCTTGAAGGCCCGGACGACGTCACGGCTGTGGATCGGCCGGATCATGGGGTCGTAGCCCGCGACCTGGACGACGAGCCAGCTCGAGAGGAGGTCGTTCAGATGGCTACTGATGTTGTTACCAATAATGGGGCCCGGCCGAAACACGACGATCTCGACCCGCCCGTTGTCCATCTGGGAGCGGCAGACCATGTCCGCGTCGACCCGGGCCTTGGTCCAGGGGTCGGCGTGGCTGTCGAAGTTGAGGTCGGCGTCCTCGTCGATGAACACGCTGTTCCAGGGCCGGAGCTTGTAGACGAGCGACCCCGAGAGGAAGACGAAGCGGCGGACCGTCTCGACCCCGACGCAGCGGTCGAGGAAGTTCTTGGTCGCGTCGACGTCGGCCTCGAAGTCCGCCCGGCCCCGCCGGCGCTCGCTCCCCTTGAGGAAGCCGAGGTGGGCGACGCCATCGATGCGCGCCCTCCGGAAGCCATCCGACAGGAACAGGTTCGAGAGCTGGCGAGACTTGAGGATGTTCAGCTCGCGGTAGGTGAAGCGGTGAGGATCGAGGTCGGCGAAGTAGTAGGGGCGGTCGGTGTCGTCGATCGCGACGATGTGCTCGACCCGATCGTCGTGGTAGAGCTCGTGGCAGAGCATTCGCCCGAGCGTGCTCGTGGCGCCGCTCACGAGGACGCGCCGGCCGGCCTGGAGCGGTTCTCCGGCCCGCGTCATCGCGCGCCTCCGCCGGGGTGGCCCCGGCCCCGGCCCTTGCCGTCATCGCGCCGCGGTGGCCGACGCGCCCTCCAGCTGCTCGAGAGGGTCCGGGGCGCCGCGTCGGTCTCGGCCTCGATCTCCGCCTCGATCTCGGCCTCGATCTCGGCGTCGGTCACCTCGACGACGTCGGAGCCGCTCGCGGTGTCGGTCGCCGCGGGCGTCGGATCCTCGACAGGATCCCCCTCGTCGCCGTCGGCCGTCGTGACGGTCGCGCCCACGGCGCCGGACTCGGTCGCCGTGGCCGTCTTCGCCGCCTGGAAGCTCCCGGGCACGCTTCGGCCGTGGACGGGTTCGGCGGCCCGGGCGGCGACGGCGCGGTCGCTCCGCGGCGCGCGACCGCGCATCCGGAGGCCCTCATCGACGAGGTCCTGCACCCGCTCGCGCACGCGGGCGACCACCCCACCGACCGCTCCCGGGTCGAGGACGCCCTCGGCGGGCGCGTCCGGCAGCTCGTGGAGCCAGATCGGCTCGCCGTAGTGGATCGAGTACTTGACCGGATACGGGACGAGGCCCGCCGGCCCGAGCAGCGGAAACGTCGGCGTCACGGGCAGAAACGGAAGGCCGAGCCGCCGTCCGAGCTTCTCCGAGCCGGTGATGACGGGCGCCTGCTCCTCGGCGCCGATCACGGCGACCGGGATCACGGGCGCGCGGTTCTCGATCGCGATCTCGGCGAACCCGACGTTGAACGGGAGGAGGCGGTAGCGTTCGGAGAAGAGCTTGGAGGGGCCGCGGGCGCCCTCGGGGAAGACGAGGACGAGCTGCTCCTGGGTGAGGAGCTCCTCGAAGTTCCGCTTCGTCCCCGGGACCTGGCCCGAGCGGAGGAAGAACTTGCTCATGAACGGCCAGGCGAACGGGCTGTGGTCGACGATCGCCCGGACGAGGCGAGGCGTCGGCAGCTTGTCGGCGCAGTCGACGCCGATCATCGCGCCGTCGAACGGCAGCAGCCCGCTGTGGTTCGAGACGAGGATCGCTCGCCCCGTCGCGGGGATGTTGTCGATCCCGTGGCTCTCGACCCGGAACCAGTAGCGATGGAGGAGCTTGAACGTGAGGTAGGTCGCCAGAGCGCTCTCGCGCTCGCAGCCGAAGGCGTCGAAGCCGAAGCCGCGGTCGGCGATGTCCATCCGACCGAGCTTCGCGGCGCGGTCCGGTCCTTCGACGAACCGGACGAGCGAGCGAACCCAGCGACGTGCCGAAGGAGTCATGACCCTTCGAGGGTAGCATGACGCAGAGCGCCACGCCAAGGTCGGGGGGGAAGGTCGTGCGGCGGGGGGCTGTTCCGGAACGACGGAATCTCACGCAAAGGCGCAAAGGCGCAAAGGAGCTCCGCCGGATCCAGATCTCGGCGCGGAGCAACGACCCTTTGCGTCTTTGCGCCTTTGCGTGAGCTCTCTTCTTTTTGTTCCAGGAACGACGAGCGGTGACCGAGCGAGCGCGATCGCCTCTATCCCGTCGCCGCCGGGTCACAAGACTTCGCCGTCCGGAACCCGTTCCAGAGAGCCCGCTCGCCCGGAAGCCAGTGGTTCCGTCCGGTCGTGGCGAGCACCTCCCAGTGGAGCGCCGGCGTCGCGTAGCCGCCGCCGCGGTCGGTGCGGTGCTTCGGTCGCTCGATCTCGAGTCGCTCGGCCGTCGCGTCATCGAGGTGCGGATCGCGGTCGATCTCCGCCTCGGCGAGGCGCGCGTAGGCGTCGGCCAGGTACCAGTCCGAGCACCAGTTGTTCACGTTGCCGGCCATGTCGTGGCAGCCGTAGTAGCTGACGCCCGTGTCGTAGGCGCCGACGGGGGTCGTCTGGCCGACCCTCCCGCCGTAGTTGCAGAGCCCGGCGTGGGGAAACGCCTCGCCCCACGGGAAGAGCCGCGCGTCGGGACCGCGGGCCGCCTTCTCCCACTCCGCCTCGGTCGGCAGTCGCCTTCCGACCCAGCGGGCGTAGGCGTCCGCCTCGTACCAGCTCACGCCCGCGGCCGGCTGGCTCCGGCCGTCGAACCCATCGGTCTCGAACGAGAGCGGCGTCTCGATCTCCTCGGCGCGGCGCCACCGCCACCCGGCGTCGGACCAGAGGTCGGGCCGATCGTAGCCGCCGTCGTCGACGAACTCCTCGACCTGCTCGTTCGTGATCGGGTGAACGTCGATGTAGAACGCGCCGAGCTCGATCGTCGCCGCGGGTCGCTCGTCGCCGCGCGCGAAGATGTCGACGTCCTCGCGACCGCGTCGGAACGGGCCCGCCGGGACGAGGACCATCTCGGAGGCGTCCTGCTCGACGATGCGATCAGGCAGCATGGTGAGCCCCGGATCGAGATGAGGAGGATGTCACCACGGAGACACGGAGAACACGGAGAGTCTTCGGTTGGGCCTCGTCTCTCGGGGGACCGGCCTTCGAGGGAGAGAGCTTGGCGGGGTCGACGGGCGGATCGACTCATCCGGGCCTCGGCGGTTCGCTCCGTGGATTCTCCGTGTCCTCCGTGTCTCCGTGGTGACATCCCTTCGCCGAAGGCGAAAGACGACGACGCTCCGGCCGGGGTCAGTCGTTCACGACGAGGAACCCGTGCCCGGCGACCGGCTCCGCCGCGCCCGCCTGTCGCACGAACACCGGTCCGCTCTCGACGCCGTCGGGGACGGTCGCCTCGACGGTGTTCGCATCGATCACGTTGATCGCCGCTGCCGGATGCCCGTCGAACAGGACCTGGTCGACCTGACCGACGTTGTCGCCGGTGATCGTGACGACGGCGTTGCCGTCGCGCGTCGCGACGCTCGGGGCGTTCGCGGCGAACGCTCCGAAGACGCGCAGGTTGACGGTCGCTCCGGCGTCCGTCGTCGTCGAGACGGCGACCGCTGTGTCGCCCGCCGGCGCGTCGTTCGGAACCTGGAAGCGGATCTCGTCGGCCCCCTCGAGGACGACGTTCGCCGCGACGCCGCCGACGGTGACCGCGCTCGCGCCGGGGAAGTTCCGGCCGAAGATGCTGACGGTGTCGCCGGCTGACGCCTCGAACGGCGCCGTTCCGAGGATCACCACGTCCGCGGACGGGGCGCCGCCGTTGGCGCGGGTCGTGAACTGGCTGACGATCACCGAGTCGTCGATCGGGTTGCCCGAGACGTCGGTGATCGCGGTCGAGAGGACGATCGAGAACTGCTCGTCGCTGCCGAGCTGCTCGAGCGGCTGGAAGGTGAACGACTCGCGGTCGGCCGCCGGGACGATCACGCCCTGGACCGGGCCGTTGGTCGCGCCGTTGAGCGAGAAGCCGATCGTGTCGGTCGCGATCGCCTCGTTGAAGCTGATCGTGATGGCCGTCGTCTCGTTGACGTTGTTGGCGCCGTCGGCCGGGTTGAACTGGGGCGTCGGCTGGATCAGGTCGCGTGGAGTGGCCGCCACGTCGATGTCGCCGGCGTTCGTCGTCCCGTTCGGGACCGGGGCGAGGGGCGCGGTCGTCACGAGCTCGGGCTGAAAGCGCTCGGGTGGAGCGGTCACGCGCACCACGATCCGGCCGTCGTCGGCGTTCACGCCGACGATGTCGAACTCCCCGGCCGCGTCGGTGACGTCGAACGCGCTGCCGGCGGAGACCGAGTAGCCCGCGACCGGCGTGTCGCCGGGGCCGACGACCCGGCCGGAGACGGTCGTCGTCGCGGTCTGGTCGGCGACCGCGTAGAGGGCGCCGGTGTCGACCGGGCCGCCCTCGAGGAACGCCCCGCCGGGCTCGACCGTGACGATCCCGACCTGGCTCCAGAGGCCGGTCGCGTCGTCCATCTTGAAGAGGTCGCGGTCGGCCCCGGCGGCGAGGCCGTCCTGGTTCGGGAACCGGATCGTCGCGGCCGGCTGGAACTCGACGCCGAAGGGCTCGACGAGCACGCCGAGGCGCGTCTGGAGGTCGAGGGGGAGCGGAAACGGCAGCCGGTCGGGCGCGACGCCGACGAGCGTCACCTCGGGGCCGGTCCCGTTCGGGAAGTCGACGTCGGTGTTGGCGGGGACCACCAGCGCGACGCCCGAGAGCTTCGCGTCGTCGGCGACGGTCTGGTCGACCGCGGCGTTGCTCTGGACGATGTCCTCGGCGCCGCTGCCGAGGTCGGGCAGGAAGAACGGTCGCCCGAGAGGGGCGAAGGCGCCGCCCGCGCCGACCTCGAGTCGGAAGAACAGGGCGGGCTCATCGCGCCCGTCGCCCACCTGGAGGACGAACGTCTCGCCGCGGGTCAGCCCGGCGACGAAGAGGCGGCCGAGGTCGTCGACGGTGCTGGTGCCGACGGTGGCGCCGGTCGTCTCCTCGCGCGCGGTGACGCGGACGCCGGCGGCCGGCTCGTCGCGGCCGTCGAGGACCGCGCCGGTCGCCGTCGCGCCGACGAAGCCGCCGCCTCCGCCGCTGCCGCCGCCGCCGCCGCAGCCCGAGGCGAGCGCGGGCCCGCCGGCGACGAGGCCGAGGAGGAGGGCGGCCGTGGTGGCGGTCCGCCCGACGGCCCGCCCCCGGACGCGCTCAGCAGGTGCAGGGCGTGCCGTGGCACTTCGGGCAGCCGGAGCGGTACTTGTCGATGACCCGCTCGAGCTCGATGCCTTCGATGGATGCGAGCGTCGAGAGCCAGGCGAATACATCGGCGAACTCCTCCTCGAGGTTCTTCCGCCCACCGCCTCGACCCGAGAGAGCCCGGCTGAGCTCCCCCACCTCCTCGATGAACCAGAGGAAGGTACGGTCCCGTCCGCGAGCCTTGTCGCGCTCGAAGTAGATCCGCTCGATGAGGCGCTGAAACTCCCCGATCTCCATGGGGCGGAGAGGTTATCACAGCGGTCCGGGCGAGGGAACACGCGAGCCGCGCAAACCGGTTTTCTTTCTCGCCCCAGGCGTTTAGCTTGGCGGGCATGGACCTGGCCGACCTCCCGCCCCGCCGGCTCGGAGAGCTCCTCGCCGCCGAGGGGATCGAGCGCTTCTACCTCGTCTGGGACGAGGATGCGGGCGGCGTCCGGGCGAGCCACGCGATCCTCGACCCGCTCGCCCGGCGCCTCGAGGCGGACGCGCGCGACTTCGACCGCCACGAGGGCGTCTTCGGCGAGCTCGCGCCCCGCTCCGGCGCGCTCCTCGGGGCGTTCGTTCACCGAACCTGCCGGGGGCAGGGGGCGGGCGGCGTCCGCTTCTGGCGCTACGAGACCCTGGGGGGCTGGCTCGAGGACGGGCTCCGGCTCTCGCGCGGGATGACCCACAAGAACGCCCTCGCCGGGCTCTGGTGGGGCGGCGGCAAGGGCGTGATCGCGCGCGGGACGGGGCGCGAGGACGACGCCGACCCGGCCGTGCGGCGCCGGATCTACGAGGACTACGGCGCGTTCATGTCGAGCCTGCGCGGCTGCTACGTCACCGCCGAGGACGCCGGCACCTGCGTCGCCGACATGGCGGCCGTCTTCTCGCGGACCCGGTTCACGACCTGCATCCCCGAGGCGCTCGGCGGCAGCGGCAACCCGAGCGTCCCGACCGCGCGCGGCGTGCTGCGCGGCATGGAGGCGGCCCTCCGTCACGCCGGCCGGGGCGGGATCGCCGGCAAGACGATTGCGATCCAGGGCGTCGGCAACGTCGGCGGCCCGCTCGTCGGGTTCCTCGCCGAGGCGGGCGTCGGGCGGGTGATCGCGGCCGACGTCGTCCCGGGGCGGGATGCCGTCCTGCGCGAGCGTCACCCCGACCTCGATCTCGAGGTGCGGATCGTCGAGCCCGGAGACGTCTCCATCATCGAGGAGCCGGCCGACGTCCTCGCGCCGTGCGCGGTCGGCGGCCTCCTCGGACCCGAGACGATTCCCCGCGTCGCGGCGCCGATCGTCTGCGGCGCCGCGAACAACCAGCTCCTCGACCTCGAGCGCGACGACCGCCTCCTCGCCGAGCGCGGGATCGTCTACCTGCCCGACTTCCTCGTGAACCGGATGGGGATCGTCGCCTGCGCGGACGAGCAGGCGGGCCACGTCACCGGCGACCCGGACATCGAGCGCCACCTCGGCGATGCGTGGGACGGCGGGATCTACCGGCTCGCCCTGTCCGTCCTCGAGCGCGCCGCGGCGACCGAGCGCACCCCGCAGGCCGTCGCCCTGGAGCTCGCCGAGGAGCGAAGCCGACAGACCCACCCGATCCACGGCCATCGCGGCGCGCGGATCATCCGGTCGCTCATCGATGATGGATGGGCGTCGGGACGGAGCCGACCTCGATGCTGACCCGAAGCCAGACCCACCTCGCCTTCGCCGTGCCCGTCGCGCTCGCGGCGATCGCCATCACCGTGTCCGGGACTGGCGGCCTCGCCCGCGCCCGCGACGACGACGACCCGGCGCCCGATCCGCGGGCGCTTCGCCGGGCGGTCGGCGACTACCTCTCGGCCGACGACGATGCCGGCCGCGCCGCGGCGCTCGCCGCGGCCGAGGCGGCCGGCGGCGCCAGGATCCCGATCGGCGACCTCGAGGAGGCGGTCGGCAAGGCGCTCGGTGGCGGCTTCAAGAAGGCGAAGAAGGGTCTCGTCGAGGGCGCGACCGAGGCCGCGAAGGTGCTCACGCCGGCGGGCGAGGTCGAGGTGCCGCCGAGCGCGTGGCGGGGCTACGTCCCCTCGAAGTACAACCCGCGGAAGGCGTGGCCGCTCCTCCTGGCCCTGCATCCGAAGGGCGACGACGCCGCGACCTACCTCCAGGTCTGGCACGTCGAGGCGCCCAAGGGCGCCAAGCTCACCCGCGAGAGCAAGAAGCTCCACCAGCAGGCGGAGGCGCGCGGGTGGCTCGTCCTCGCCCCGTCGGTGCCGGCCGGCCACCGCTGGGACGAGGGCGACGTCGCGCCGGCCGCGGCCCTGAACGCGCTCGCGACCTTCGCCCGCCGCTACCGCGTCGACCCCGACCGCGTCGTCGTCGAGGGGTTCAGCTCGGGCGCGAGCGGCGCGTGGCGGATGGGGATCTTCCACGCCGACCGGCTCGCCGCGATCGTCCCGCGGGCCGGCGGCGTCGACCCGAAGCTGCTCGGCAACCTGACCGGGCTGCCCGCCTACGTCGTCCACGGCAAGACCGACGACGCCGTCCCGTTCGAGTGGTCGAAGAACGCGGTCGAGGCGCTCCGCGCCCAGCCGAAGCCCGCCGACGTCGTCTTCGCCGAGCGCGACGGCGGCCACGACTTCTTCGCCGACGAGAGCGAGAAGATCCTCAGGTGGGCCGACAAGAAGCGGCGCGAGCCCTACCCCGTGGAGGTCGACTGGATGGCCCGCCCGGGCGTCGCGGGCAGCCGCGGCTACTGGCTCGAGGTCGCCCGCGGCTACGGCCTGCCGCGGGTCCGCGCCCGGATCGACCGCGCCGAGAACACGATCGCGGTCGAGGAGACCGACGGCGTCGAGGCGATCCGCCTCCACGTGAGCGAGCGGCTCCTCGAGCTCGCCCGAACCGTCAAGGTCACCTGGAATGGCGAGACCGCCTTCGAGGGCATGGTCACCCGCGACCTGGCCGGGCTGCTCGAGCACGTCGCTGAGACGCGCGACCCGGGCCGGGTCTACTCGGCCGTCCTCGAGGTCGAGGCCCCGAAGTAAGGCTGCGACGGCGCGGGAGCGGAGCGAGCATGGCGAGCGAGCGGGCGAGCTGGGAGATCCCCTTCGGCGACGGGCGCGCCCGTCCCATCGAGGTGGCGCTCCATCGCGCGGACGTCGGTCGGATCGCGGTGATGATGCCCGGCTGGGACGGCGACATCGACGGCTGGGAGCAGAAGTACGCCAAGATGGCCGACCTGCTCGCCGGACGCGGGATCGCCGCCGTCGTCCGGATGGGCAACCACCCCGTCGCCGGCCTCCCGTTCGAGACCTCGAGCCCCGACCAGCTCCGCGGCGTCGCGCGGCGGGCCGTCGCCGAGGCGACGGCCCTGTGCGGAAGCGCGACGCCGGAGCTCCTCGGGCTCGGGATGTCGGCCGGGGCGAGCGCCATGGCCGCGTGCGCCGGCGACCTGCCGGGGCTGACTCGGCTGCTGCTCCTCGCCCCGAGCGCCGACTGCGAGCTGCAGGACATGCGGTCGGGGCTGGCCGCGTATCGCGGGGCGCTCTTCGTCGTCGTCGGCGCCGACGACGAGGTCGTCGGGCGTCGCCTGCCCGAGGACGTCTTCCGGATGGCGCCCGACGCCGCCCGGGCCGAGATGGTGGTGGTCCCCGCGTGCGACCACCAGTTCCGCGGGCCGACGAACGGGCGGATCCTGAGCCAGGCGCCGCTCTGGGCGTTCGCCGACGACGCGCCGTTCCCCGATCCGGGGCGCGGCATCCACCTCTACGACTGATGGCGGGGGGCGAGGACGAGACCCGGGAGCGGGCATTGCGTGGGGACGGCCAGCCTCGACCGCGATCCACCGCAGGAGACCGCCGCCCGTGTCCCTCCTTCAACGCCTCCTCCCGAGCTCCCTGGTCCCGACGCCCATGAGCCCCGACACCGACCGCCCCGAGCTCGACCAGGTCGAGCTGACCATCGCCGCGGCGCTTCACGCCAGGCTCGCCAAGGCGCGGAAGGACGCCCTGATCTTCAGCGTCGGCGTCGTCGTGCTGACGCCCTTCGCGATGGCGGCGATGCTCGCGGCGCTCCTGTTCATCGTGCGCGTGCCGACGCGCCGCATGGACGTGAACAGCATGACGACGGGCGACATGACCTGGATGTTGCTCGCCGTCGGCGAGTTCGTCCTCGGCCTCTTCCTCATCGTGACGGCCGTGGAGGCGGCGACCCACGGCAAGGGCCGCTCCTCGCGTCCGGGCGACCGGTCTCCGTGGATCTGGATCGGGATGGCGGCGATGATCCTCGCCGCGATCATCGGCCTCCACCTCGGCACCAACCTGGTGTTCGACCAGCCGACCGCCCTCTTCGCGACCGTCGCGATCCTGCTCGTCGCCTTCCTCGGATTCCTCGGCCGGGCCCACGCGATCGACAAGCAGAACGGCCACGAGGACGTGGGGCATCCCGCCATCGGCATGGCGATGGTGTTCGCCGGCTTCATCCTCGACGCCTACGGCGAGATCTTCGGCAGCGGCTGGCTGCTCCGCGGCCTCGCCGACCACGAGGTCGCCCACGCGGCCCGCGCCCTCCGGGCGCTCCGCTTCGAGGACGACGACGGCGATGCCGGCCACGACATCCTCTGCGAGACGGGCGGAGGGAGGATCCGGATGGCGCTCGAGCACCTCGAGCTGATCCGGCGGGGGCCGAAGCTGACGATCGATGGGGGGCGGTTCGTCGGGGAGGCGCTGAGCGGCGGCTGAGCTCGCGGGCTCCAAGTGAGCCACCGCTCGGCGAAGTCGACATCCGTCGTTCCCGGAACACGCGCGTCGGCAATGGACTCGGATCTTGCAGCTCGCAATCCGCGTCATTCCGCGGAATCCGCGGTTCCCCTCGTTCGTGCCGAAAGAACGAAACCGCGGATTTCGCGGA
>JAJDCQ010000238.1 GCA_029260755.1 Planctomycetota bacterium
CTTCGGCGACATCACGCGCACGGTCGCGGCCGTCGTCGACCGACACGAGGTGACGGCGCGGCCGAGCCTCGACGAAGTCATCGCGGCCGACCGCTGGGCGCGCGCCGAGGCGAGCGCCGAGCTGGAGCGGCTCGTCGCGAGCGCCTGATCGAAGACACACCGACACCGAAGAACGAAGCCGCAGTGAGGACGTGACCGTTGACGCAGCACCCTCGTAGAGCCCGCCGCCGCATGATCACGCGCGTGCCGCCGCTGACCGTCGTCGGGGCGATCGCCCTCACCCTGCCGTTCATGCCGCCGGCGGTCCTCGCCCAGGCGTTCGACAGCATCTGGAACGTCGGGTCGGCGCTGATGGGGATCACCTTCCTGATCGTGATCCACGAGGCGGGCCACTTCGCCGCCGCCCGCTACTACGGCGTCCGCTGCGAGGTGTTCTCGGTCGGGTTCGGGCCGCGCCTCTTCGGCAAGAAGTGGGGCGACACCGACTACCGGATCTCGGCGATCCCCGTCGGCGGCTACGTCGCGATGGCGGGCGAGAGCCCCGAGGACGAGCCGACCGGCGCCGAGGACGAGTTCTGCAGCAAGGGCGTCGGCCCGCGCAGCGTGATCCTCGCCGCCGGCGTGATCATGAACATCATCCTCGCGCTGGTGCTCTTCATCGTCGCGTTCATGGTCGGCGTCCGCTTCGTCGTCCCGACGGTCGGCGGCGTCTCCAAGGGCGGCCCGGCCGACGGCAAGCTCCAGCGGGGCGACCGGATCGTCGCGATCGACGGCAGCGAGATCGTCGACTTCTACGACGTCCACGTGGCGGCCGCCCTCTCCGACGCCGAGGACGGGATCGAGGTCGAGATCCTCCGTCCGGGCGAGACCGAGACGCGCAAGTTCCAGCTCAAGGCGCGGCGGGGCAAGACGGACAACTTCCCGACCCTGGACGTCGGGCCGATGGAGGTCGTCGCCGACGTCGATCCGGAGAGCGCCGGCGCGAAGGCCGCCGTCTACGCCGAGAAGGCCGTCACGCCGGCGCGGGCCGCCAGCGGTGGGCTCCTCGGCCTCGCCCTTCCGCGGGCGGAGCGCGGCGTCCGGACGAACGACCGGATCATCGCGACCGACGGCGCGCTCACCGACGTCTTCCGAGGCCTCAGGGAGAGCCCGGGCGCGCCGGTCGCGATCATGATCGAGCGACCGTTGACCGTTCGCCCCGCCGGCGACGGCCCGACCGAGGTCGAGCACGAGCGGCTCCGGGTGGTCGTGACGCCGGTCGCGCGGCAGATCAAGACGATCGGGCTCAAGCTGGCGGGAATGCCGCGCGTCTCCGCGGTGATCCCGGGAACGGCCGCGGACGAGGCCGGCCTGAAGGCGAACGACGTCATCGAGCTCATTGGTGGTGAGCCGGCGAGCTACGAGACGCTCCGCGAGCTCGTCAAGGCGACCGGCGGCAAGCCGACCCCGTTCGTCGTCCGGCGCCGGACGGGCGAGGGCGACGAGGAGACCGAGACGGCGGTCACCGTCAGCGTCACGCCGAAGGAGGTCGCGGCCGGCTACCAGCTCGGCGTCGAGTACGACGCGCCGATCGTCGAGTCGGTCGAGGCCGACTCGCCGGCCGCCGCCGCGGGCCTTCAGGCGGGCGACCGGCTCGTCAGCCTCAGCATCGGGCGCTACCTCGGCATCTTCCAGAAGTGGAAGCCGGTCGGGAACGACTCGACCCTGCCCGATCTCCTGCGAGCGACCGACGGCGAGTTCGCCCTCCTCTACGTCCGCGACGGGAAGCAGGCGCAGACGAGCGTCAGCGGCGCGGTCGACCACGCGACCGAGGCGTTCGGCGAGCACGGGATCCTCATCAAGGAGGATCGCTTCACGATGCGGGTCGGGCCGCTCCGCGCGTGCGGCCTCGGCTTCGGCCGGACGATCCTGATGACGAAGCGGATCGGGATGATGATCCGCGGCCTCGTCGCCCAGCGGGTCAGCCCGAAGGAGCTCGGCGGCCCGGTCCAGATCGTCTACGTCTCCTACAAGCTCGCCCAGCGCGGGATCGGGACGCTGATCTACTTCCTCGCGCTCCTGAGCGTGAACCTCGCGGTGATCAACGTCCTGCCGATCCCGGCGCTCGACGGCGGGCACCTCCTGTTCCTGCTCGTCGAGAAGCTGCGGGGATCGCCGGCGCCGGCGAACGTCATGACGATCGCTCAGCTCGTCGGCGTCGCCCTGCTCCTGCTCCTCATGCTCTACGTCTTCGCGAACGACATCATGCGGTTCCGAGGATGACGGCCGGGGACGAGGCGAGCTCGACCGACGAGGCCGAGGCGCCGCTCGAGGTGCCCGACGGGCCGGCCGAACCCTCCGCGGGCGCTCCGGCCGAGCCGTCGCCGGGGCCCCGCCTGCGGCGGACGAGCGCGGCGGACGCCGACGTCGAGGCCGAGGAGCTCGCCGAGCTCGTCGGGCACGACATCGTCCTCGACACGCGCGGGTCGATCGTCTACATAGGCCGCCTCACGAGCATCACGGCGATCTTCTACGAGCTCGAGGACGGCGACGTCCACGAGCTGCTCGACGGACGGACGAGCAAGGAGCTCTACGTCCTCGACGCGCGCCAGTACGGGGTGAAGCGCAACCGCAAGCGGGTCGTGGTGCGTCGCTCCGAGGTGGTGAGCCTCTCGCTCCTCGCCGACGTCGTCGAGTACTGATCGCCCGGATGTCCCCCCTCGAGCTCGGTCTCCTCGCGGTCTTCGGCGTCGCCGTCGGCATCATCGGCGCGCTCGTCGGGGCGGGCGGCGGCTTCCTGATCGTCCCCGTCCTCCTCCTCGTCGTCGGCCTCGATCCGAAGGAGGCGGTCGCCACCTCGAGCTGCGTCGTCGCGGTCAGCTCGGCGTCCGCGCTGGTCGCCTACGCGAAGCAGGGGCGCGTCGATCGGCGGCTCGGCTTCGTCCTCGCCGCCGTGATGGTGCCGGGCCTCGGCGTCGGCGCCTGGCTTCTCCACTCGCTCCCGAAGGAGGCCTTCGGCGGCGTCTTCGGGGTGCTGCTGCTGGCGACGAGCGCGATCCTGGTCGTCCGCGGCCCGAAGAAGAAGCCGCCCGAGCCGGCGACCGGGGACGCCGAGGAGCCGGCCGCGGCCGCGCCGTTCGGCTTCTGGGACCGGCGCATCGACGACGCGCTCGGGGTCTCGCATCGCTACCGCGTCGACATGCGCCTCGCCGTCCTGACGAGCGCGTTCATCGGCCTGTTGCCCGCCCTCTTCGGCATCGGCGGAGGGATCGTCGGGACGCCGGTGATGGTGGTGCTCCTCGGCGTGCCGATCCACGTCGCCGCCGCGACGAGCCAGCTCGTGATCGCGATCACCGCCCTCATCACGGCGAGCCTCTACATCTACCTCGACCTCGTGAACGCCCCGATCCTCGGCGCGCTCGCCACCGGCGTCTTCATCGGCGCGCCGATCGGCGCCCGGCTCGCGCAGCGGACGAGCGGTCGCGCGATCGCCTGGATCCTCTCGGGCATCCTGGCGCTCGTCTCGATCGAGCTGATCCTGCGCAGCGTCGGGATGGGGCTCCGCCCGTCTTGAGCGACGGAGGGGCGAGCGAGGCCACGACGCCGCCGCCGACGGCGGGGCTCGTCGACTGGCTCCGGCTCGTCCGGATCCCGCTCGTCGTGACGGCGATCAGCAACTCGGTCACCGCCTACCTCATCGCGTTCGAGAGCCCGAAGCCGGGACCGACCTTCCCGGTGACGGGCCCGGCCGGGACGACCGTCTCGCTCACGGCCGACGCGATCGTCCTCGACGCCGGCCGGCAGAGCGCGAGCCTCCCGTGGGTCGGGTTGACCCTCGCCCTCGTCTCGAGCTGCCTCTACCTCGCGGGGATGGCGCTGAACGACTTCTTCGACCGGCGCCGGGACGCGGGTCTGTACCCGGGACGCCCGATCCCGTCGGGGAAGATCCCGCCGGCGACGGCGTTCCTCGCCGCCGCGACGCTGCTCCTGGTCGGCGTCGGCGCCTCGATCTCGATCGGGGCGATTCCGACCGTCCTCGCCGTCTTCACCGTCGGCGCGATCTTCGCCTACGACGGCGTCCTGAAGCGCTGGGCCGTCCCCGGCTCGATCGCGATGGGCGC
The DNA here is from genome assembly GCA_029260755.1 of Planctomycetota bacterium. GTDB lineage: Bacteria > Planctomycetota > J058 > J058 > JAJDCQ01 > JAJDCQ01. The sequence goes on from JAJDCQ010000238.1 coordinate 4,101, forward strand.
CTGCCGGCTCGGCAACGGGCTCCTCGGCGTAGCCGCCGCCTACGCGGTCGCCCGCGGCTACATGGCCGAGTCCTTCGGCGTCGAGTCGATCGAGCTCTCGCTCGCCTCGGTGCCGCCGGCGTTCCTCGAGCGGGTCCGCGCGAACGAGATCCCCGAGGCGCTCGCGACGGTCCGCCCCGTCCTCGCGCCGCTCGCGGCGTTCGTCTTCGTGACGCTCCTGACGGCGGTCAGCACCCTCGAGGACCGACCGGCGCCCGGGGGCGTGCTGATCGCGCTCGGCGCCGCGATGGCGCTGGTCTGCCTCGGCGCCGCCGGCGCGAGCGCGCATCCGCTCGCCGCGTTCGTCGCGCTCGGGCCGCTCGCCGTCCTGTGCATCGTCTTCGCCCTCCGCGGCGCGCGGATGGGCACCGACCGAGGCGGGGCGGGCAAGATGGTGAAGTGGATGCTGCGGAGTCTGTTGCTCCTCGACGCCGGGCTGCTCTTCGGGGCGGGGCTGTGGGCGTGGGCGCTCCTTCCGGTCGGGCTCTACGTTCCGTTCCTCCTCCTCGCGCGCATCGTCGGGCCGCCGCGCCCGCCACCACCGGCGCGCTCGTAGGCGCGCGCGCTTGCCCGCGCCGGCGACCATGTCCTATGCTGTGACGTTCGAATGGGTTCCAGGAAGGGGAGAGGCATGCAGATCGGCGGCAAGGAGCGAGTGACGCACCCGGCGAAGGAGGTCTTCCTCGCGGCGCGCGACAAGATGGTCGACATGCTGCCGTACCTGCCGAACGTCGAGGGCATCGAGGTGGTCGAGCGGACGGAGGAGTCGGGGATGGTGACCCTCCTCAACCACTGGAAGGGCAGCCCGGACGACGTCCCCAAGGCGATGCGCGCGTTCGTGAAGCCCGACATGCTCCGCTGGAAGGACTACGCCGACTGGATGGAGGACGATCTCTGCTGCCTCTGGCGGCTCGAGACGTTCGTGGCGACCGGGTTCTTCGAGTGCTCCGGTCGGACCGAGATGATCCCCGACGGCGACGACGCCTGCTTCTTCACCCTCGAGGGCAACCTGAGCGTCTACCCCGAGAAGATCGTCGGCCGGCTGCTCGCCAAGGGCGTCCCGTCGGGGATGATCGAGAAGTTCATCGCGAACCTGCTCGAGCCGAACCTGACGAGCATGGCGAAGGCGATCCAGTCCTACCTCGACGAGAAGAAGAAGGAAGGCTAGCGGTTGGCTGCGGGCTCGCCTTCGGCGAGCGGGATGGATGATCACCACGGAGACACGGAGGACACGGAGGACACGGAGGATCACGGAGAAAGACGTGAGGAGCTCGCCCCGGGCTGGCGCGTTCTTCGGCCCGCCCTTTCGTCCGCCCGCCCGTCTCTCCGACGGAGATCAGGCGCACTCGAAGCTCCTCCGTGTCTCCGTGTCTCCGTGGTTCCATCCTGTCGCGAAGCGACACCATCCAACCCCGGGACGCGCTGCCCGCGCTTCTCCGTGAATTCTCCGTGTCCTCCGTGTCTCCGTGGTGACATCCTCTTCGCCGAAGGCGAAGCCGAGCGGTACCCGTCAGTCGTCGCTCTTCGCCGCCATCTCGTCCTCGTCACTCCCCTCCGAAGACGCGGACGGGTCGACGTGGTCGGAGATCTCGAAGACCGCGTCCTCGAGCCCCGCCTCGACCTCCTCCTCGAGCTCCTGCGCCTCCTCCTCGCCGAGCTCGGTCGCGGGCTCGCGTCTCGCCGGCGGTCGGTCGTCGAGGTCGATCCGCGTGATGCGGTGGAGGTTGACGAAGTTGATCAGGAAGTGGGTCGTGATCGGGGCGAGGAGGTTGGCGGGCTCCCACGCGTAGAGGGCGCCGAGGAAGAGGCCGAGGACGAACGCGAAGGCCGTCCACGGGCGCAGCTCCTTCTTGAGCGGAGGATGCGCGAGGGCGAAGATCGCGCTCGAGGCGAGCACCCCGACGACGACCGAGCCGCCGCCGATGCGGGTGAGGAGCGGCTGGAGGGCGCCGCGGAAGAGGGCCTCCTCGGCGACGCTCGAGAGGAGCGCCATCGCGGCGATCTCGACGCCCGAGAGACGGCCGAGGGCGCGGCGGAACTCGCGCTCGAGCTCGCGCGCCCACGGGAAGCGCCGGGCGAGGAACGGCCCCGAGAGGAGGACGACCGCGGCCAGCGTGACCGCGGCCGCGAGCTGGAGGCCGCCCGGACCGATCGGCGACGGGATGGCCCAGAACATCGAGCCTTCGCCCGCGATGCTGTTGATGGCGAGGGCCAGCAGCAGCATCGGGACGTAGACGACGGCCGCGACGGCGACCTTTCCTGAAGAGCGTTCGGCCATGCCCGCGCTGGTCCGCTAGGAGAGGGGAGCCGCTGGCCTCAGCGGCCGAACGGGGCCCAGAAGACGAGCTTCCACTTCCCGTCGGCGTCCTTGCGGAACTCCATCGGGCCGGGGCCGCCGGGGAAGCTCGCCTCGCCGCGCTCACCCTCGATCTCGGTGTCGAGCATCGCCGTCACCGACTCGACCTGCTCGACGAGCTCGTCGGGCGGCACGTCGGCGGCCCGCGCGATCGCGTCCTCGACGAAGATGGTGCGGAACTCATCGAGGCTCATCGACCTCACGACGTCGACCTGCTTCGAGACGCGGGCGTGGAGGGCGCCGAAGTCGACCGTCTCGTCGAGCTTGTCGGCCTCGCCGAGGGTGAGCCCCTCGAGGAAGCGCGTCGCGACCGCGCGGAGCTTCTTCTGCTCGTCGGTCTCGGGCGCGCGGGGGAGGTCGTTCCCGCACTCCTCCTCGGTGCCGGCGAGGAGGACGATCGGGGCGCGGTCGAACTCGACCCGGATGGTCTTCCCATCGGCGACGAAGGCGCGCCACCGATCGCCGGTGATCGGGTCGGTCACGTGGATCGAGCGGGCGGTGACCTTGCCGGCCCGCCCGGCCACCTCGAGGCGCCCGCTGACGCCGATCTCGACGTGCTCGACGTCGCCGTTGGCCTGGATGACCGGGGCGCGGAAGCGGGCGCCCTCGGTGGCGGTGAGGTGCGCGACGACGATGTTGACGAGGTCCGTGCTGAGGACGCCGGCGGGCACCGTCTCGACCTCTCGCTCCTCGGGCTCGGGAGGGCCGCCTTCGTCGGGCGGCGCGTCCGCCCCCTCGATCGCGGTCCGGGTGCGCGTGAAGCGGAACTTCCCCGACTCGGTCGCCACCATCTCCGCGACCGTCCGCTGGCCCGACTCGTCGCGCCGTTCGCGGAAGCGGCGGAGCTGCAGGTCGGGGCCCCACTCCAGGGTGATCTCGGCGGTGAGGTCCTCGCCGAGCTGGAGCTTCACCGTCGAGGTGAGCTCCGCGCCGCCGTCGACCGTCGCCTTCCCGACGAAGCGGAGCGTCCCGATGTTCTTTCTCTCGAGGTAGAAGCCGAAGGTCGCGTCGGTCGCCGCGAGCCTCTCGACCAGACCGTCGGTCGGAAGCGGCTTGCTCTCCTCGTCCTGGGCGTGGGCACCCGACGGCGCGAGAGCGGCGAGGGCGAGCGTGACGAGGACGGCGAGGACGGAGAGGGACAGGGGGCGCGCGGGCATCCGGGGGCTCCTCGGGCGGGGTGAACGCTGTACGATACCCGAGGGCGCGGGGCGGCGCGAGGGCGACGCGCCCGACCGGCCGCGTTGAACCGGCGCGCGCGCGCGCGTATCGTGATCCGCCGCATGGCGGACGATCCCACCAACTCGACGAGCCCCCCGGGCGCCAGCGCCTCGGGGGGCCTCGACCCGCAGCTCGGGCTCTTCGGCGCGACGATGGTCGGCGTCGGCGCCATGGTCGGCGCCGGGATCTTCGTCCTCGTCGGCGTGGCGATGAGCTCGTCCGGTCCGGGGGCGATCGTCGCGTTCGCGGTGAACGGCCTCCTCTCTCTCATCACGGCGTTCGCGTTCGCCGAGCTCGCGAGCGCGTTCCCCGAGGCCGGCGGCGGCTACGTCTTCGCGCGCAAGGTGCTCCCGATCGGCGGCGCGTTCGCGGCCGGCTGGACGCTCTGGTTCGCCTACGTCGTCGCGTGCGCCCTCTACTCCCTCGGCTTCGCGGCGTTCACCGGCTACGCGATCGAGGGGTTGGCCGACGTCGCCGGGATGCCGTTCGAGCTGCCGCGCTCGGTCTCCGCCGCCCTGGCCGTCGGCGTGGCCGTCTCGGCGGCGGGCCTCCTCGTCGCCAAGGGCGCGGGCGGCGGGAGCGCGATCACCGTCCTCAAGATGGTCGCCTTCGCGATCCTGATCGTGGTCGGCCTGGTCGTCCTGGGCGGTCGTCCGGCGGGGACGGTCGCGAAGGCGATGGGGCCGGAGTTCTTCCCGAACGGCATGGGCGGGCTGCTCGCCGCGATGGGCTTCACGTTCATCGCGCTCGAGGGCTTCGAGATCGTCGCGGCGATCGCCGAGGAGGTGAAGGAGCCGCGCCGCAACATCCCGCTCGCGATGTTCGCGTCGATCGGGGTGACCCTCGTCGTCTACATGTCTCTTCTCTTCGTCGTGCTGACGGTCGGCGCGCCGGCCGACGCTGCCGAGCCGGCGTGGAGGTCGCTCGGCGAGGCGGGCGAGGATGCGATGGCGGTGGCGGCGCGGAGCTACGCCGGCCCGTTCGGCAGCTTCGTCGTGGTCATCGCCGGAGTGCTCTCGACCTTCTCGGCGCTCGTCGCGACCCTCCTCGCGGCGTCGCGCGTCTCGTTCTCGATGGCGCGCGACCGCGCCCTCCCGCGGCGCCTCGCGTCGGTCGCGGCCGGCTCGGGGACGCCGTCGGTCGCGGTCGTGGTGAGCGCGGTGATCGTCGTCGCGGTGATCGTGGCCACCGGCGACGTCGAGATCGCGGGCGCCGCGGCGAGCCTGATCTTCCTCCTCTCGTTCGCGTTCGCGAACGCGGCGGGCCTCCTCGTCCGCCTCCGGGCCGGGTCGCTCCCCGGCTTCAAGGCGCCGCTCTACCCGCTCCTGCCGATCGTCGGGATCACCGCGTGCCTGGGGCTCGCGGTCTTCCAGGCGGTGAGCGTCCCGTCGGCGTCGGTCGTCGTCCTCCTGTGGCTCGGGCTCGGGTGGGTCCTCTATACGGTCTACTTCCGGACGGGGGCGGAGACCAAGAGCGCCCTCGCCGAGGCGCTCGACGAGAACCTCGTGAGGCTGCGCGGCCGCGAGCCGCTCGTCCTCGTCCCGCTCGCGAACCCCGACCGGGCCGAGACGCTCCTGCGGTTCGCCCACGCGATCGCGACGCCCGAGGTCGGTCGAGTGCTCGCCCTGACCGTGGCGAAGTGGTGCCCCGAGAAGGACGATCCCGCCGCCGGGATCGCCGCCTACGAACGCGCGCAGGAGGCGGTCCACCGGGCCGTCGCCGGCGCGTGCGCCGTCGGGCGGCCGTTCGAGGGCGTGATCCGCCTCGCGCCGGACGTCGGCGCGGCGATCGCGGAGACGGTCCGCGAGCGGGCGCCGGAGAAGGTCGTGCTCGGGATGAGCCGACTCGACGCCGCCGCGGACACCGCGCTGATCGACGAGCTGCTCGCGAAGACGAACGTCGACGTGGCCGTCCTGGCGGCGCCGCCGGACTGGAACCTCGACAGCGTGAAGCGCATCCTCGTGCCGGTCGGCGGCGAAGTCCGCAATCACCCCGCGCGAGCGCGGGTGCTGGGAATGCTCCTCCGCGACGGAACGAGGAGCGCCCGGTTGCTCCGCGTGATCCCCACCGGAGGGGACCGCAACGCCGCCCAGCACGTCCTCACCCGCTCGGCGGAGGACCTCGGCATCCCGATGGACCGCTGCGACCTCGAGGAGGCGACCGACCCCGTCCAGGCGGTCATCGACGAGAGCGCCAACGCCGACCTCATCATCCTCGGGCTCGCCCACCGAGGCACCAAGCGCCCGCTGGTCGGAGACTTCGTCCGCTCCCTCGCCCGAGGAAGCGAATGCCCGATCGTGGCCATCGCCCAGATGCGCCACTGATCGAAAAGGGCCGCTGATCACCGCCCTCCCCCAAACCCAATCAAATCAAAGACTTCATCCCCCAGGGGTCCGGTGCAGTTATTTTAGCATTTACGGTGCGAAATGCTAAAAATAAAGGACCAGAACCCGGGGAGGATAAGCGGTTTTGTGGTGGGGGGTTGT
>JAJDCQ010000239.1 GCA_029260755.1 Planctomycetota bacterium
CACGGGAGCGTGCTTCCTGGCGAAGGGACCCTCCTCGCGATGGAAGCCCGGGTCTGCCAGGGCGAGCCTGCCCAGCGCGAGCGGTGAATCTGATCGACACGCTTGTAGAGGGGCTCAACTCGATCAGACGAGCTCAGGAGGTAGGGAAAGCTGCTTCGCGGCAGGGAGTTGGAGCTTAACCTCCAGGCAATCGGGCTAGCCAGCGCTCAGTTCGGTCGACCCGTCTCCGCCCGGACGGCGTCGAGCAGCTTGGTCAGGGCGGCGTCCTGCTGGATGGGCAGCCCGGCGCGGAACCGCGCCTCCCCGATCCTCATCGAGAGCGCGTGGAGCGCCGCATCGGTCGGGCCGCTCGTCTTCATTCCGGGATACTCCCCGCCGGCCATCTCCTTCCGCAGCAGGAGCACCTCGGTGTGCCAGGTGTTCCACGGCTCGCGCCCCGCGCCGTCGGCCGGGAGCTTCCGGGAGGCGTGACCGAGCGCGCGCTCGCGCAGGTCGGCCTTCCCGCGCTCGCCGGCCGCCGCCTCCTCCACCGCGCGCTGCGCAGCCTGGACCGCGGCCCGGTCGACGGGCTCGCTCGCGGCGGGCGCGCCGCGGCCGACCTCTCGGGCGAGCTCGCGGAGCTCGGGGATCACCCGCCGGAGGTGCGTGTGGGTCGAGCCGGCGGCGGCCCCGCGCGCCTCGCCGTCGACCCCGCGGAGGAGGGTCGCGAGCGCCCGGCCCTTCGGCGGTCCTTCCTCTCTGAGGAGGTCGGCGAAGAGGCCGGCGATCACCTTCTGCGAGGTCCCGTCCCGGTCGCGCCGCGGGACCCACAGGGCGTGGAGGGTGACGGTCGCGCCGGTGATCGGCTCGCCACCGTCGGCCCGCGCGATCGGCCGGAGGTCGAACTTGCGCTCGGCGATCGCCTCGGTGCGCTCGGGGTCGCGCACGACCTCGACGGGCGTCTCCATGCTGGTGAGGAGCCGCCAGGTGAAGCCCGAGAGCTCGTGGGCGGAGACGTAGACGTCGAAGCGATCGGTCGCCGGGAGCTCGATCCAGACCGACCGCGCGTCGAGCTCCGTGAGGCCGTCGTCCTCGAGGCTCGCCTGCCCGTCGAAGACCTTGGCGACCCGGGAGCCGGTCTCGAGGAAGACGGCGACCTCCTCGCGATCGATCCACCCGTCGTGGTCGCCCGCGAGCTCGATCCCGGCGAGGCGGACGAAGAGCGCCTCGTCGCCCGACGCCGCGCCGGTCGGGACGAGCGACGGCGGCCGCGTCCAGTCGAGGTGGACGTGGGACGCCGCCCCCGCCCCGGGGCCGCGGTCGGCGGGCACCTTCGGCGTCGACGGGATCCCGGAGAGGCCGAGGTCGCCGGTGCATCCCGCGAGCGAGAGGACCCCGACGAGGAGAGCCGCCTCGATCGGGAGGCGGCGGCGTTCGCGAATGGGCACGAGGCACCTCCTCGCCCACGATGGCGGGGACGTCCCGGCGGGGCAACTGCCTCCGCCGCGGGCGGCCCCTCGGCGCGTCGAGCGCGCGGCTCGCGGGCCGTCACCGCCCGGCGTCGATCTTCCGGAGGGAGTCGCGGACGAGGCTCGCCTCGCGGCCGTTGGGGGCGAGCTCGAGGTAGCGCTGGAAGTCGTCTCGGGCGAGATCGACCTGGCCGCCTCTCATCCGCACGAGGCCCCGCCCGGCGAGCGCGCTCGGGAACTCGGCCCGGAGGCCGAGGGCGACCTCGAAGTCCTCGAGCGCCCCGTCGGGGTCGCTGCGGCCGAGCCGGAAGAAGCCGCGCTCGCACCACAGCGATGCGTCGCTCTTCTCCGCGGCCACCGCGCGGTCGAGGTCCTCGCGCGCGCGCCCCCAGTCGAGGCGCGCCGCGTGGAGCCGCGCCCTCCCGGTGAGCGCCTCGGCTCGGCGCGGATCGACGGCCAGCACCCGCTCGTACTCCGCGAACGCCCCGTCGATGTCTCCCCGGTTCTCGCGAAGGCGCGCCCGGGTGACCCTGGCCGTCAGGTCGCCGGGATCGAGCTCGATGGCGCGCACCGCGTGGCGCTCGGCGTCGTCGATCTCGCCCAGCGTGGCGAGGACGACCGCGCTCATCCGCCAGGCCTGACCGTCCGTGGGGGACCGCTCGAGGATCACCCCGAGGTCGTCGCGCGCGCCGCGCGGGTCGCCGGCGAACCGGCGCGAGCGGGCGCGGATCCAGCGGATGTCGAGCTCGTCGCGCCCTCCGGCGATCACACGATCGGCATCGGCCACGGCGCCGGCGGGGTCGCCGAGCATCTCGCGGATGCGCGCTCGATAGGTGAGGGTCTCGAGGTCGCCGGGCTGGAGCCGGATGGCTACCTCGATCGCCTCGACGGCGCGGGTGGGCTGACCGGCCATGGCCAGGGAATACGCGAGGTCGCGGCGGGCGCCGGCGTCGTCCGGCGCCGCCCGGACGGCCGCCTCGAGGTCCTCGATGGCGCCCCGGTACTCCCGGCTCGCGATCCGCCGGGTCGCTCGCTCCTTCCGGAGCGTGACGTGTCCCGGGGCGAGCTCGATCGCGCGGTCGAGCGCCCGGCGGAGGGTGACCTCGTCGCCGAGCGCGTGGCTCGCCCCGAGGAGGGCGCTCCAGGCGGCCGCGTTGTCCGGGTCGATGCGCGTCGCCGCGAGGGCGTCGTCCCGCGCGCCCGCGGCGTCGCCGCGCGCGATGTGGACGTAGCTCCGCTGCACGAGCGACAGGGCGTCGCGCGGGTCGATCTCGAGGGCGCGTCTCAGGTCGCGCTCGGCTCCGTCGAGGCGGCCGAGGATGCGCCGGGCCGTGCCGCGGAGGCGCCAGCCGATGCCGTTGCCCGGGTCGAGCTCGATCACCCGGGCCGCGATGCGCTCGGCCTCCACGCCCTCGCGGCGCGCTATGTGATCGACGGCCCGCGCCTCGAGCAGCTCGATGGGATCGTCCTTCGGGCCGGGAGCGCTCGGCATGCGTTCGGGCGCGTCCTCGAGCGTTCGATCGAGCAGGTCGATGTAGGGAGCAACGCCCGGCCAGAGCGGGTCGTGCCCGAACCGCTTCTCGGCGCGCCTCGCGACCTCGCGCGCGCGATGCCCACCCGTGACGCAGAGGGCGACCATGGCGTGCATCGCCCGGCCGATCTCGACCTCGACGGCGAGGTAGGCGTCGATCGCATCCGGCGCGAGCTCCGGATCGATCGCCGTCAACGCGTTGACGCAGACCTGCGTCAGATAGAGGCGCGCCCGCGGAACCCTCCGCTCGACGAGCACCGCGCGATCCGCGAGGGACAGACGCGCGTCTTCGGGGCGGACGGCGCGCCGGATCTCCTCGCTCAGCTCGGCGAGCCGGTCGGCGAGCACCCGACCGGCGTCGGGACCGGCGTCGCGGATCAGGGCGTTCGACGCTCGCTGAAGGTCGAGCTCGTTCTCGACGCGCAGGGCACCGCGGCGGGCGGCGACCTCGGCAGGGGTGAGGTGGCCGTTCGCCGGCGACTCGGGCGTCGGAGCGGGCGGCGTCGAGGGAGGCGCGACCGAGGTCGCGGCGGCCGGGCCCGCGTCCGGCGCGACGGCGATCCCGATCCCGAACGAGATGCCCGAGGTCACCGCGAGGGCCGCGACGGCGGCGCCGGTCCACGCGCCGCTCCGTTTCAGCCAGCGCCGGGTGCGTCCGAGGATTCCGGCCTCACCGAGCGCGCGGGGTGCGCCGCCCGCGAGCCATCGATCGAGCTCCTCGGCGACCTCGCCCGCGCGCGCGTATCGGTCGGCCTGGTCGCGCTCGAGGCAGCGATGGACGACCGCGGCGAGCCCCGGATCGACCGACCGGGCGACGCGCCGGAGCGGCTCGAGGTCGCCGGCGAGCACGTTCTGGAGAACGATGAGGGCCGACTGGCCGACGAACGGAGGGCGGCCGGCGAGGCCGCGGTAGAGCACCGCTCCGAGCGCCCAGATGTCGGCGGGCGGTCCGACCGACCTGCCCGCCGCCTGCTCGGGCGCCATGTAGGCCGGCGTCCCGAGGGTGTCGCCGCTGAGGGTGAGGTGGCGCCGGGTCGCCTCATCGCGGGCGAGGCCGAAGTCCGTCACGAGGATGCCCCCGGATCGATCGAGGAGGAGGTTCTGCGGCTTCACATCGCGATGGACGACGCCGTGGTCGTGCGCGTGCTGGATGGCGAGGGCGACGTCGCGGATGCACCGGGCGAGGGCGCGCGCCGGGAGCGGCTCGCGGTCGAGGCGCGTCTCGAGGCTCTCGCCTTCGACCAGATCCATCACGATGAACGGGCAGCCGTCGGCGACGCCGATCTCGATGACGCCGACGATCCCGGGGTGCCGGAGGCGTGCGGCCACCCGCGCCTCGCGGAGGAAGCGCTCGAGGCCCTCGTCGTCGCCGCCGCCCACGATCTGCTTGATGGCGACGGCGCGGCGGAGGGTCGGGTCCCACGCCCGGTAGACGACGCCCATGCCGCCCCGGCCGAGGACCGCCTGGATCACGTAGCGGCCGACGCGCCCGCCAGCGGCGGGGCTGGACGCGGCCGACGCCGGCCCGATGATCGGGCCGGGCCCACCTCGCTCCGTCGGCTCGATCGGCTGGCGGCTCATCATCGGGACGAGACGATGGTAGCAGCGGGCGTCGGCGCTCGGCCACCGACCCGACCCGTCAGGCGTCCGCCTCGGCGTAGCCCTTGGCCGTCTTCTGGCGGATCAGGCCGTCGGCGTGCGCCGCCGCCGCGTCGCCGTCGCCGAACGACTTCGTCCGGCTCTGCCCGTCGGTGCCGATCCGTCCGTAGCGGACGGTGACGTCGGTTCCGTCGACGGCGACCTCCCAGAACTTGTGGGACTTCCCGTCCGAGAGCTCGAACCGTCGGGCGCCCCCGGGGGCACGCGCCTTCGCCTTCGCCTTCGCTTTCGCCTTCGCCTTGGGCTTGGCCTTGGGCTTCGCCTTCGCGTTCGTCTCTGCCTTCGACCTGGCCTTCGCCTTCGTCGGCCCCTTCTTCGCGGTCACCGGCTCGTCGTCGCGGACGCGGAGAAACGACGGGAAGCGGGGCACGCCGCCATCCGAGAGCTCCTGGTAGCGGTAGGTGATGACCGAGCCGACCGCCGGCGGGTCCTCCCGCTGTCGGTCCGAGAGACCCGTTCCGACCGAGAAGCGCGTCCCGTCGGGCAGCTCGCACTCGAGGGCGCCCACCCGCCCGGCGTGGCGCCCCTTGCCCTTTGTGTGCCCGATGACGACGGCCTCGTCGTCGTGGAACGTCTTCACCTTTAGAAGCGTCGTCGACCTCCCGACCTCGTACAGGCTCCCCGGCTCCCGCATCATCAGCCCCTCGCCGCCGAGCCCCTCGACCCGGGCGAGCTCCTCGGCGAGGTGATCGAGGTCGCGGCAGACCTCGTGCTCGAGGGCGCGGGCGATCTCACCGGCGGCGTCGAGCGCCTCGGCGAGCCAGGCGATCCGTTCCTCGAAGGCGCCGCCGTGGGCCGGGGCGTCGAAGACGACGTAGCGGATCTCGCGCCACCGATCACTCCTGTCCTGCCGGCGCACGATGCTGACCGTCCTCTGGAACGCCTTGCGCGCGATCCAGAGCTCGCCGTCGAGCGGTTCCGACGGGAGCGCCGCGAGGAACCAGTCGGGCGCGCGGTAGAGGTTGCCCTGCCGGCTGAGGAGCTGCTCGCCGTCCCAGTAGGCGCGGACGCCGTCGAGCTTCTCGCTCATGTGCCAGCCCGACAGGTCGGCCTCGTTCTCCCACCTGTGGGCGAGGAGGATCGGAGGCCCCTCGGTCTTCTCCGCCGATCCGGAGCCGCCCCGCTTCGGCGGCGCGGCGGACCCGACCCGCTCGGTCTCGGCGGCGTCGCCCCGGAGCTTCCGGAGGTGCTTGCACGTCCGCCGCTCGATCGGGTGCGACTGAAAGCTCCAGGCCGGGCACGTGCAGCTGTAGACGCCGCCCGTGTTCGTCAGGACGTAGGGCTTCTTCGCGGAGCCCTTGACCTCGATCGTCTCGCCGTCGGCCAGGTCGGACATGGCTGGGTGATGGCAGCCGCGTCGCGCGTGCGCAATGTCCCGACCGATCGGGCTCGCGCGTCGCCCGGTCCGGTCCGCTCAGCGCGCCTCGCGGACGACGCGGAAGCCGACGAAGAAGACGCCCGACCGGGACCACGTGGCCAGGAGCTCGTCGCGGCGGCCGGGATGGCAGCCGATCGGAACCGAGTGGAACGCTCCCCCGCGCATGACCCGGGGCGACCCGTCCGGCCCGCGCGCGTGGGGATCGCGGAGGGGACCGCGCGGCCAGGGTCGGTAGGCGTCGGCGCACATCTCGTAGACGTTGCCCGCGACGTCGAACAGGCCGAACCGGTTGGGGCGAAACGACCCGACCGGCGCCGTCGCCCGGTGGCCGTCGTCTCGCGGGAAGCACACGGGCCGCTTCTCCTTGCGGATTCCGTGGGTCACGACGTCGAGGGCGTTCGCGTGATGGACCGCGTCGGCGGGGTCGTCGCCCCATGGGAACGGCGTCGCTCCGCCCGCCCGGGCGGCTCGCTCCCACTCCCCCTCGGTCGGGAGGCGATAGAGGTCCGGTCGTCCCTCCTGCTCGCCGAGCCAGCGGCAGAACGCCTTGGCTTTCCCCCATCCGACCCGGACGACCGGCCGGTCGGGGCCCTCGAGGGACAGGCCGAGCTCGGGCCACGGGCCGCACGCGTGGCTCGCGTCGAAGCGACGGAACCACGCGTTCGTCACCTCGGTCGTGCCGATGTAGAAGCCGCGGGTGAGGGTGACCTTTCGGTCGCCGTGCTCGTCGCCCGCGCCGCCCATCAGGAACGTGCCCGGAGGCACGAGGGCGAACCGCATCCCGAGGGCGTTCCCGACGGTCAGGGGGAGGCCCTGGTCCCGCGCGTAGGCGAGCTGATCGGGGTGCGCATCCCAGGACGGTCGCTCGCCCGTCCAGTGGAGGAGGCGGAGCGTGCCGGACGTCTCGTTGCCGGCGAGGTCGCGCGCGAGCACGACGATGGCCGTCTCGCCTTCTTCGAGCGAGTCGAGGGTCACCTCGAACGCGCCGTCGTCGGTGAGGGTCAGCTCCTCGGAGCGGCCCGCGAGCTGGACCGTGTCGATCCTCTCGTCGACCACCCGACCGCGCACGATCGCCGGCAGCTCCCGGATGGTCGCTCCGTCGGCCGGCTCGTCGAAGGTGATCCGCGGTGGGTTGCCGTCGACGTGGACGACCACCGTCGCGAGCGGGACGCCGGATCGCTCGCCCGCGAGGACGACCTCGTGGCGGGCGCGCCCGGCGTCGAGCTGGACCGTGCCGGCGAAGGTCCCGTCGGGCTCGACCGCGAAGCCCGTCGCGCCGACCCAGATCGCGTCGAGCTCGCCCGACTCGAGGACGCCCTCGAACGAGAGCCGGGGGACGGCGGTGTGGAGGTCGGCCTCCGCCGGCACGATCAGGCGCACCACCGGATCGTCGGGGGCCATCCCGGCGACGAGGAGGACGCCGACCAGGGTCACCACGATCGCGACCGCCACCAGGGCGATGAGCGGGCCCCGGCGGCGAGCTGCTCCGCCGCCGCCCCCCTCGCCCCCCTCGCCGTCATCGTCGGTCGGCCAGACCGCGCCGACCCGCTCCGACGCGCGACTCCGCCCGCTCGGCGACGGTCGGGACGGCGGTCTCGCCCGCGCGGAGGGGGCCTTCCTCCGGGCGGACGGCGTCGGCCGCGCGCGGTCGAGCTCGGTCGCCTGCGCGGAGGCGACACCCGCGCCGGCGTCGTCCGGCGATCGTGCGGGCGTCGCGCGGTCGGCGGGGATGCGATCGGCGCACGCCGAGAGCGCGTCCGCGAGTGCGCGCGCCGAGGGAAACCGGTCGGCCGGCTCGTGGGCGAGGCAGCGCTCGATCACGGCGGCGAGCTCCCGGTCGACATCGCGCACGAGCTTCCGAAGCGGCGTCGGGCGGTCCTGGAGGACCCGCATGAAGATCTCGGTCACCGACGGCGCCGCGAACGGGTTCCTCCCGGTGACGGACTCGTAGAGGATCACGCCGATCGCCCAGAGGTCGACCGCGGCGCCGAGACGCTCGGGCAGCCCCTCGACCTGCTCGGGCGCCATGTAGAGCGGCGTCCCGAGCGACGACCCGGTCATCGTGAGGCGCTCCTGCGCGCAGGTGTCGCCGGCGAGGCCGAAGTCGGTCAGCACGGTTCGCCCATCGGGGTCGATCAGGACGTTCGCGGGCTTCACATCGCGATGCAGGACGCCGTGTCCGTGGGCGTGATCGAGGGCGAGGCAGACCGAGTGCAGGATGCCGAGCACGTCGCGAAGCGGCACGCCCCGCGCGAGACGCGCCTTGAGGGTCTCGCCCGGGACGAGCTCCATGACGATGTAGGGGTCTCCGTCGCGCTCTCCGACGTCGTGGATCGCGACGATGCCCGGGTGCCGGAGCCGCCCGGCCGAGCGCGCCTCGCGCGCGAACCGGGAGAGGTCCTCGGGGATGACGCCCGCCCGGAGCAGCAGCACCTTGAGGGCGACGGCCCGTTCGATCTCCGGGTCCCAGGCCCGGTAGACCGCCCCCATCGCGCCGCGACCGATCTCGTTGGTGAGGGTGTAGCGACCGAACCGCGTCCCCGCGCCGTGGACCGCGTGGGCGTTCGGAACCGACGGAGCCGAGGCTCGGTTCGACGGCCCGGAGCCGGGGCGACCGGCGGAGGGACCGGCGGGCGGATGCGGGGGACGCCGTTCCGGTGGTGGTTCCATGGAGCGGTGCGAGGATGGCTGCCGCCGCCGACGGAGCGCAAGGGACACCCGGACCCGGCGCCGAAGGAGAGGTCCGAGGAGGGCGCCGTCGCGGGGCGCTCGCTCGACCGCCGTCGGGGCGCGTGCTATGATGGGCGGGGACGCGACCCAAGCTGCTCGTAACCTTGAGTTTCCAACCCGCGCCCCTCCCCGACGACCATGGGTCTCCTCGATCGAATCTCAGGCCGCGAGCTCCAGAGGCTCCAGCGTGAGATCGAGGATCTCCGCCAGCGCAATCGCCACCTCGAGGGGCTGCTCCGCGCCCACGGCGTCGACCCGCGCCCGCCCGAGCCGACGCCGGGCGGGGCGCTCGACGCGCCGTCCGAGGCGGAGGTCGCGCGGCTCTACGAGGAGCGGGACGTCAACGTCCGTCTCCGCGAGATCGTCGCCGAGCTCAACCAGAAGACCGACCTGAAGGCGCTCCTCGAGTTCATCGTCGAGGTCTTCATCGAGGTGACGGGCGCGGCCCGCGGGTTCCTGATCCTG
Source organism: Planctomycetota bacterium (assembly GCA_029260755.1). GTDB lineage: Bacteria > Planctomycetota > J058 > J058 > JAJDCQ01 > JAJDCQ01. Next base: position 9,212 of record JAJDCQ010000239.1, read on the forward strand.
CGCGAGGGCGACGACATCAACGTCCAGGTCGCCGTCACGAGCGGGGGCGAGCGGCTCAAGCGGGTCGGCCGGCTCAGCCGGTCGATCGCCCTCGGCGTGGCCCGCTCGGGCGAGCCGGTGAAGGCGGGAAGCGCCTGGCGCGAGGAGGGGCTGAGCACGATCGACTCGATCCGCCAGCACCAGATGGAGAGCGTCCTCTGCCTGCCGCTTCGCGACCGGGATCGCGAGCCGGTCGGCGCCGTCTACGTCGACGACCCCGATCGGCGCGACGCGTTCCGGCACAAGGACGCCCAGCTCCTCGAGAGCTTCTGCGAGCTGGCCGCCCTCGTCGTCGAGAACCTGCGCGAGCAGCAGCAGAAGCTGCGGTTCGAGCGCCTCGCCGCGGTCGGGATGACGGCGAACTACCTCCTCCACGACCTGAAGACGCCGCTGACCGTCATCAAGGGGTGCGCCGAGCTGCTGACCGACACCGCCCAGGACGCCGATCTGGCCGAGTCGATCATCACCCAGGTCGGTCGGCTCTCCGACATGGCGCGCGACGTCTACGACTTCAGCCGCGGGCTGCGCGAGCTCGCGCGCGAGGAGCTGGCCGCCGACGACCTCCTCGTCGAGGTCAAGCGGACGTTCGAGACGATCGCCCGCGACCGGAAGATCGACCTCTCGGTTGGCAGCCTCCCCGGCGGACGCCTCTTCGTTCACAAGGGCAAGGTGGTGCGCGCCCTCGCGAACATCGTCCAGAACGCGCTCGAGGCGCTCCCCAAGGGCGGGCGAGTCGCCGTGACGGCGGCGAGCTGCGAGGACGGCGGCGTCCGCTTCGACGTCGCCGACGACGGTCCGGGCCTGCCCGACGATGTCCGCGAGCGGCTGTTCGAGGCCTTCCACACCTCGGGCAAGGAGGGCGGGCGCGGCCTCGGGATGGCGATCGTCCGCGACATCGTGCGAGCGCACGGCGGCGAGATCGAGGTCGGTCCAGGCGACGAGGGCCGCGGGACGCGCTTCGTGGTCCGCTTTCCGCCGGCCGACGTCGCCGAGAGCGGACCGGCCCAGCTCGTCAGCTCGTGAGCCGGTCGGCGCCCTCGCCGTTCGGCTGGCTCGATCCGTGGGCGGAGCTGGTCCGCCGGCCTCTCCCGAGCGCCGGGGGCGGGCCCGTCGAGCTCTGCCTCTTCGACGCCGGGAACACGATCGCGCACATCGACTACGACGCGCTCGCGCGGGTGGCCGCGGACGACCCGACGGCGAGCGCGCTCGACCTCGACGCGGCGGCGATCCGGGAGGCGGAGCACCGGGCGCGCTTCGAGCTCGCCCGTGACCTCGGCCCGGGCCTCGCCGACGGGACGGCCGCCGCCGACGCGGGCGGTGCGGAGCGATCGGCCGGAGACGCCGCCAAGGGCGGGGCCGGGCAGCGCCTCGAGATCCCGTCGGTCTTCCGCCGCTACGTCGGCCACGTCTTCGACGGGCTCGGCTTCCCCGATGACCGGGAGGCTCGCCTCCGGCTGCTCCTCGCGTTCTCCGAGGAGAACCGGCGCCGCGGCCTCTGGCGCGTCTCGCGTCCCGGCGATCGCGAGGCGTTGACCGAGCTCCGGGACCGCGGCGTCCGGATCGCGGTCGTCAGCAACTCCGACGGCCGCGTCGCGGACCGGATCGAGCGGGTCGGGCTACGCGACCTCTTCGAGCTGATCGTCGACAGCGCAATCGTCGGCGTCGAGAAGCCGGACCCGGCGATCTTCCACCACACCCTCGAGGCGCTCGGCGGGATCGACCCCGCCCGGGTCGCCCACGTCGGCGACATGGCCGTCGCCGACGTCCTCGGGGCCGCGCGATCCGGGATCACCCCGATCCTCCTCGACCCGCTGGCGATCCACGCCGACGCCGGGTTCGAGGGGCACGCGATCCGCACGATCGACGCCCTGCCCGATCTCCTCGCCCCCCGCTGACGCGGAGCCACGCCGCGTAGGTCGCGATTCGGTCTTGATGGTACCATGGTAACTTGGTATACAGATCACCGAGGGGAGGTGAGGCGTGGCCAAGCGTGGCGGAAAGAAGAAGACGAAGACGAAGGCGAAGACGGCGGCGCGGGCGACATCCGCGGACGCGTCTCGACGTCCGGTCGTCGAGCGGGTCCAGACCGGCGTCCGGATGGAGAAGCGGCTCGTGAAGGTGCTCAAGGGCCTGGCCGAGTACCACGACATGAGCCTCGGCGACCTCCTCGAGGGGATCGTCCTCCACGCCTTCGAAGGCAAGGCGCCGTTCGGCGATCGAAGCCTCGGTGTGATCCGGGACCTGAAGGGGGTCTACGGCCTCGACCTCGACGCCCGCGACAGCCACCGACTGATCGAGAGGGAGGAGCGATGATGACCACGACCGAGACGACCATCGGGTTGACCGAGGCCGATCGCGCGTTCGTCGCCGAGGTCGAGGAGTGCCGGCGGCCGACCCTGTCGCACCTCGATCACGTCCGCCTCGCCTGGGTGCTGCTCGTCGAGACGTCCGATCTCGAGGCCGCTCTCGCCCGCCTCGGCCCGGCCCTCCGGCGGTTCGCCCGATCGAAGGGCCATCCGGAGAAGTTCGACGAGGCGCTGACGCGGCGCTGGACGGAGGCGATCGCCGGTCGGATCGCGGCGTCGGGCGCCGTCGCGCGATGGGACGGCTTCGTCGCGGCCAACGCCGATCTGTTCTCGCGGAGCTCCGTCTCGGCGACCCGGCAGGGGACCTCGTAGCGGCGCGGGCCGTTTGCCGCAGCGCGCCGCGCGCCGCTACTCTCGGGGCGCGATGCTCCCCGAGCCCGGACAGTCGGTCGGCCCCTACGTCGTCGAGGCGGTCCTCGGCAGCGGCGGCATGGGCGCGGTCCTGCGCGCCCGCCACGGCGCGACCGGCGCCGTTCACGCGCTGAAGGTGATCCTCCCCGGCCGGGCCGGATCACCTCAGATCGTGTCGCGCTTCCGGCGCGAGGCCGAGGCGCTCGGGCGACTGCCCCCGCACCCCGGCATCGTCGCGGTCCACGCCTCGGGGACCGACGCCGGCCGGATGTGGTGTGCGATGGAGCTGGTCGAGGGCGGCCCGCTCACCGACCGGCTCCGCCAGGGTCCACTCGAGCCGACCGAGGTGGTCGCCCTCGCCGCGGCGATCGCCCGCGCCCTCGATCACGCCCACACCCACGGCGTGATCCACCGCGACCTCAAGCCGGACAACGTCGTCATCGATCCGGCCGGCGCGCCCCACCTGATCGACTTCGGCCTCGCCCGCCTCGTCGACGAGGACTCGGGTCTCGCCGTCACCGAGCTGACGAAGACCGGCCAGATGCTCGGCACGCCCGCCTACATGGCGCCCGAGCAGGCCGACGCCGGCGCCGAGACTCCGACCCCGGCGACTGACGTCTACGGCCTCGGCGCCGTTCTCCACGCGATGCTGACGGGCGAGCCGCCGTTCGGCGGACGTCCGATCCACGCGATGATCGCCGCGATCCTGTTCGAGGACGTCGCTCCGCCGAGCCGGCGCCGCCCCGAGATCCCTCCCGAGCTCGATGCGATCTGCCTGAAGGCGCTCGAGAAGGACCCCGCGCGGCGCTATCCCTCGGCCGGCGCGATGGCCGACGACCTCGAGCGCTGGCGGGCCGGCGAGCCGACCGAGGCGCGGCCGCCGAGTCTGCTCGGCCGGCTCTGGCGCCGGCTCCGACCGCGGACCCGCGCGCGCCGGACCGCGGGCGCGCTCCTCGCGTCCGCCCTCGTCTTCGCTGGGGCGGCCCTCCTCGTCCGCGCCGTCGTCGCGCCGCCCCTGCCGAACGAGGTGCTCGCTGCGATCGAGCGGCGCGTCGATGCCGACCACGTCGTCCGCCCGCACGAGGCGACCGCCGCCGCCGCGATCGCCGCCGAGCTCGAGGCGGACACGCGCCTCGACCGCCGGGCGACCCTCCTCGCATGCCTGGCGGAGTCCGGTCGCCGCGACGCCGACCTGGCCCTGGCGGCGCTCGTCCGCATCGACGACGGCGACGGTGGGACGACGATCGACGGAGACCTCCTCTCCCGCGCCGCGCGCGTCCTGGCGAAGGCGGGCCGGACCGACGTCCTCCATCGGGTGCTCTACGGCGCCGAGCCCGAGGCGCTCATGACCGAGGACCTCACCGGCTCGATCGACCTCCGCTTCCTCGCGCCGCTCGCTCGCGAGGTCGCCGCGGGCGCGCGACCCCTTCCGCGCGGCAGCGGAGCGCGGCGAGACCTCGCCCGCGCCCTGAACCGGGCGGGAGAGCGCGGGCTGGCGCTTGCGCTCGAGACCCGGGCCGTCGAGGAGCGGATCCGGGAGGCGGAGCGGCTCCCGCCCGAGGAGCGGCGAGCCGCCCGCCTCGAGGCGTGGGAGACGCTCCGACACCGCTTCCAGGACTTCGGCGTCACGCCCGAGCGGCGGTTGCTGGCCGACTCGTTCGTCGGGTGGGTCCAGGAGCGGTTCATCGTCGAGGCGACGACGCCCGACCTCCGCGTCCGGGACGCGCGGGCGACCCTCGACATCCTCGTCCGGATCCTGCACGCCGGCCGGGACCTCGTCGCGTGGGAGCGTCGGGTCGAGGTCGTCGACTTCCGGTCGGACCTCATCGTCGACGTCGTCGCGGAGAGCGGGCGCCGGGCGGCCCGGGAGCGGCTCCTCGTCCTGTCCGCCTGGCTCCTCGTCCAGGGGATCGACCGGATGGGCACGCTGACGAACTCGACGATGTCCGGGATCCTCGAGCCCGAGTCCGAGTCGATGGCCGAGATCGTCTCGATCTTCGACCCGGCCGGGCTCGTCGCGACGGCGGCGGAGGAGCGGGCGCGCCCCGCGAACCGGCGGAACCCGGCGATGCTCCTCGCGATCGCCGAGCTGCAGATGCAACGGTTCGAGCACGGCGCCGTGCCGTCCGAGGTGGGGCAGGAGGCGCTCGCGTGCGTCGAGTCGGCGCTCGAGACCGACCTGCCGGCCGTGTGGCTGTGGGCGAGGGCGGCCCGGCACTACGGCCACTACTCCGCCGCGCCGCCGTGGCCTCGCCCGCTCGAGGTCGCCGAGCGCGCCGTCGAGCTCGAGCGGGCGATGGGCGCCGAGGGCGTCGCCGACGAGAACCGCATCCCGCTCGCCCACGACCGGCTCGCGCGGACGCTCCTGAAGACGCGGATGTGGATCCGGAGCGACATGATCGAGAACGCGCCGCCCCTCGAGGAGCCGCGCCTCTCTCCGCGCCGCGCCCTTCAGGCCGCGCGAACGGCCCTGGCCCTCCTCCGCCGGATCCCCGAGGAGCGCTGGAGGGGGCAGGACGAGCTCCGTCCGCGCCTCTGGACCCGGATCCGGAACGCGATCGAGCTGGCCGGGCGCCTGGGCGAGGAGGCCTACCTCCTCGCGGAGGAGGGGCCGCCGGCGTGCTGCGACGGCGAGCCCCCGGAGCGGGACGGCTCGGACTCCCTCGTCGAGGACCTCGCCTCGATCGGACTCGAGCTCGAGCTCCCCCCGTTCGAGAGCCGCACCGGGGCCATCATCGGCCGGCAGCAGACCGCCGACCTCCACCGGGCCCGCGCCCGGCACGCCCTCGCCCACGGGGACGAGCCGCGGGCGCTCGAGCTCGTCGAGCCGGCGATCGCGATCTACCGGCAGATCGCGGACGACGGGCACACCAGCGGCTTCCACCGTCTCGCGCAGGTCGAGGAGGACATCCGGGCGCCCGCCCTCGAGCAGCTCGGGCGGCCCGAGGACGCGCGCCGGGCACGAGCGGGGGCGAGAGCCCATCGGGCCGACGTGGAGCGTCTGCGTCGTCAATGACCGCCGCGAGCCGCGAGGTCTCCTCGCGACTCGCGGGCGGTCGAGCTCGGCCCCGGCTCAGTCCTCGTGGTCCGGGCAGGCCGACGTGCAGGCGTGCAGGTCGCAGTCGTGGTCGTCGCAGGCGTGCGCGCTGCCCTGGCTCTGCGGGACGAACACCTGCACCTGGAACGGCGCCTCGTTGCCGGATGCGTCGCGGACGACGCCCGAGACGGTGTAGACGCGCCCGCCGCCTTCGCGTTCCGCGCGGAGGTCGATCGTCGCGGCGAACGCTCCGGACGACGGGTCGAAGGCGAACGCGGCCGAGATGTCGACCGGGCTCGTGAACCCGTCGGCGCCGTTCACGTCGCCGGCGTGCTTGCCCTTGCCCTTGGGGTCGTCGGGCTGGTCGCTCGTGCCGGCCGCGACGATCGTGAGCGCGTCGACGGGCGTGCACGCGTCCCCGGCTTCGAGGGTGATCGTCACGGCGACCATCTTGTGGTTCGCCGGCCAGAGGCTGTGCGGGTCGGCGCTCGCCGACCCGACGATCGGCGGCGTCGTGTCGGCGACGGTGACGGTCGTGGTCGCCGTGGCGACGTTGCCGGCGGCGTCGGTCGCGGTGAACGTCACGACCGTGTCGCCGTGGGGGAAGAGGCTCGGGGCATCGCTCGTGACGGCGACCGGTCCGTCGCAGGCATCGTTCGCTTCCGGCGTCGGGACGGCGCCGGGAGTGCCTGCGGGATCGGTGCACTCGAGGGTGATGGGCGTCGTCGCGCCGAAGAGCGGCGCCGTCGTGTCGACGACGGTGACGGTGGCGGTCGTCGTGGCGACGTTGCCGGCGGCATCGGTCGCGGTGAACGTCACGACGGTGTCGCCGAGCGGGAAGAGGGCCGGTGCGTCGCTCGAGACGCCGACGGGGCCGTCGCACGAGTCGTTCGCCTCGGGGCTCGGGACGGCGCCCGGGGTGCCCGCGGGATCCGCGCACTCGAGGGTGACGGACGTCGTCGTGCCGAAGAGCGGCGGGGTCGTGTCGGCGACGGTCACGGTCATCGTCGCCGTCGCGGAGTTGCCGGCCGCGTCGGTCGCGGAGAAGGTCACGACGGTGTCGCCGAGGGGGAAGAGGGCGGGCGCGTCGCTCGTGACGGCGACCGGGCCGTCGCAGGCGTCGTTCGCCGAGGGCGTCGGGACGGCGCCCGGGGTGCCTTCGGGATCGGTGCACTCGAGGGTGACCGGCGAGGTCGCGTCGAAGACGGGCGGCGTCGTGTCGGCGACGGTGACGACGACCGTGTCGGTGTCGCTCTCCCCGTTGCCGTCGTCGACCGTCAGCTCGATCTCGTGGCTTCCGAGGGGGAGCGTGACGGCGAGCGTCTCGCCCGTCGCGCTGCCGAACGAGCCGCTCCACGCGAACGTGAGGTCGTCGCCGTCGGGGTCGCTCGAGCCGGCCCCCGAGAGGACGACCTCGGCCTCGCAGCCGGCGCCGGCCTCGAGGGTCTGGTCCGCGCCGGCGTCGGCGGAAGGCGCGGCGTTCGGCGCCGCGCCGCCGGCGAGGGTGAACGCCACGCCGGCGTCGAGCTGGAACGGGTCGAAGCTGCCCGGAGCGCCGTAGCCGTTGCCCGATCCGAGGTGCGAGATGAAGTCGTTCGCGCCGCCGCCGGGCGCCGACTGCCGCGTGCTGATGCTCCAGGTGTCGTTGCCGTTGGTCGGCGTGTCGTTGCAGATCGACACCCAGTAGGCGCCGGCGGGCAGGGTGACGGGGTCGATCGTGGCGGCGAAGCCGTGGACGGCGTCTCCCCCCTCGACCCAGGGCGTCTCCGACCGGCCGGGGTCGATCCCGAGTCGCTCCGCGACCACCGCGCCGGGACCGCCGCTCGGTCCCGTCGTGTCGTAGAACACGATCTGGAACGCGTCGGCGGCGGGCGGCGTGTTCTCGCTGTAGGTGCCCTCCCAGGCGACCGAGCGGATGCTCGTGGCGCCGGCGAGGGTGAAGTCCATCGCGACGAACTGGGGCGCGTTGCCCGGGTACGGGTTCGCGTCGGAGTTGTAGTGCGCGCTCGGGACGCCGTCGCCCTGGCCCGAGGCGAAGACGACGTCGATCGGCGCGTCGTCGAGCGCGACGGTGACGCCGAAGTCCTGCGGCGCCGGCGCGTAGGTCCCGCCCGCTCCGAAGCCGCCGCCCGCGTCGTCGTGCGAGGTGTGATCGACCGCGCCGCCGCCTGGGTGGCCGAAGCGGAGCGTCCAGCTCCATGTGTCGACGCCGTTGTCGGGCGTGTCGTTGGCGACCTGGATCCAGTAGGTCCCCGCCGCGAGCGGCGTCGGCGCGATGTTCGCCGCGTAGGCGTAGACGTCGCTCCCCGACTCGACGAGGCCGGTCGCGGCGCGGACCGGCGAGAGCCCGAGCGTTCGCGAGACGGGGATCCCCGGCCCGCCGCCAGGTCCGCTCGCGTCGTAGATGACGACCTGGAAGCGATCGCCGGATGCCGGAGGCGTGTTGCTGCTGTAGGTCCCCTCCCAGCTCACCGACCGGACGATCGTCGACCCGGCGAGGGTGAAGTCGGCCGCGACGAACTGCGGCCCGGGCTGGCCGTCGGCGTCGGAGTTCATGTGGGCGTCGGGGTTCGCGGCGCCCTGACCGGAGCTGAAGATCTCGTCGGCGCGAGCCGTCTCTGAAGCCGCGAAGAGGGTGAGGGCGGCCGCGATCGCGGCCGACAGGCCAGCTCGCGCTGGCGGGTGTGAGGTCATGTCCATTCTCCTGCCCGCCCGTGGTGGCGTTGCTCGGGGGGGTCGGGAGACAGATCAGCGCCGCGCCGGCCGCGTTTGAGTCTTTCTTCGTTCGGTCAGCCGAGATACCGGAGGAGGCCGAGCTCGCGCAGCTCGTCGCGCGGCCGATCCGACTGCTGGGACGCGACTTCGAGCAACGCTCGGCGGAAGACCTTCCTCGCGTGGGTGAGGTAGTTCCGCACGTCGTAGACCGAACGGCCCACCTGCTCGGCGATCGCCTCGTAGCTGCGGGTCGGCCCGTCGTCGAACCGGGTGCGGGCGAGGAACACCTCGAGGTAGACCGCCTTGCCCTGCCGGGTCAGCGTCTCGCGAAGCCGCTCGAGGGCGCGATCGATGGTGATACGGAGCATCTCGGCGTCGACGAGCTCGTCGAGCTCGCCGTCGGCCGCCGCAAGGTCGAGGGGCGCGCCGTCCCGGTCGTGGAGCCCGTGGACGTGCGCGTCGCGCGGTCCGGCGCGGCGCTTCGCCTCGAGCCAGTTGATCCAGTGCCGGCGGCAGCAGACCTTCACAAACGCCCGAAAGCTCTTCTCGTGGCGGAGGCTCTTGACGAACTCCTTCTCGACGAACCGGGCGAAGAAGTCCTGCGTCACGTCGTCGAGGCTCTGGCCGTCGACGCGCAGCACCCGCCCGAAGAACGACCGGACCGGCTTGTAGTAGAGGGGGAGGAGCTCGTCGAGGGCGGCTCGCCGGTCGGGCTCGTCGCCGTCGCGGGCGCGGCGGAGCAGCGTCCACGGCGTCTCGGGGAGGCGCGAGCTCGATCCCCTCCGACCACGATCGCGTCCGTCTGAAACGGCCATGCGCCGAGTGTATCAAACCTCCGCGGTCGGTTACCGGCGCCGGCCGTCCCGCGCTATCATCCAGCGCCATGACCGAATGGGACGGCGACGCGACGCCACCGCCCGGCCTCTCCGAGGTCGACTTCGCGCGCGCCCGCCGCGCCGTCGAGCGCGGCTGGCTCCGGCGCGAGCAGGTCGAGGAGGCGATCGTCGCCGCCGACCGGCTCGGGGAGCGGCTCGCCCGCCACCTCCCCCTGTCGCCCGAGCAGCTCCGAGCCCTCGATGACCTGGGCGCGCCCGAGCCGCCGGCCGAGGTGCTGGCGGCGCGAGACGACCCCGAGCGCCGGCTCGGTCGCTACGTGATCGTCGAGCCGCTCGGCGCCGGCGGCATGGGCAAGGTCTACCGCGCCTGGGACGGCTCGCTCCATCGCTGGGTCGCCCTCAAGGTCGTCCGCGACCCCGGCGACGAGCGGGCGCGGGCCTTCTTCCTCCGCGAGGCGCGCCTCGCCGCCCGGATCGACCACCCGAACGTCGCCGCGGTCCACGAGGTCGGCGAGGACGAGCGCGGGCGCGTCTTCATCGCGATGCAGCTCGTCGAGGGCGAGACCCTCTCGGCCGAGCTCGGGCGACGGGTCGGGGTGACGGAGGTGGTCGCCATGATGACCGCCGCTGCCCGCGCGGTCGCTGCGGCCCACGCGCTCGATGTGATCCACCGCGACCTGAAGCCGGCGAACATCATCCGGGCGACCGACGGGACCGTGTTCGTCCTCGACTTCGGCCTGGCGAAGCAGCTTCGCGACGACGGCGATCGCCCGCGCCTCTCGACGACCGACGCGATCATGGGCACGCCGCTCTACATGGCGCCCGAGCAGGCGCGCGGCGCGGCCGACGAGGTCGACGGGCGGAGCGACGTCTACGCGCTCGGCGCGTGCCTCTACGATCTGCTCACCGGCGAGTCGCCGCATCGCGGGAGCACCACCGCGGAGGTGCTCGCCGGGATCGAGCGGGACGAGCCGATCCGCCCGCGCCGCCTCGCGCCCCGCCTCGCCCGCGACCTCGAGACGATCGTCCTCACCTGCCTCGCCCGGGAGCGGTCGCGACGCTACCCGACCGCCGGAGCGCTCGCCGACGACCTCGACCGGTTCGCCCGCGGCGAGCCGATCACGGCCCGGCCCGCGTCGCTGGCTTACCGGATCCGCCTCCGGTTCCGCCGCGACGAGCGGCTCCGGGCGATCGCCGCCGCGCTCCTCTTCGTCGCGATCGCGATCGCCGTCATCGTCCCGTTCTCCCGGCGCGACGCCGCCCGCGCCGAGCGGCTCGCCGAGGCCGGCGCCCTGATCGCGAACGCGCGTCGCCACTACGAGGCCGACCGCCTCGACGCCTGCCGCGACGCCGCCGTCGCCGCCCGGAGCCTCGCGCCCGAGCTCGCCGGCGGCCGATACTGGGAGGCGCGCTCGCTCATCCGTCGCTACGCCCGCACCCGTCGTCTGCCGGAGCCGTGGCTGACCGGCGGGGTCGGCGGCGTCGTCCACTTCGCGCCCGCTCCGACCGAGTCGAACGAGGCGCGCCGCCTCCGGGAGCAGGCCGAGGCGCTGCTCGACGGGCTCCGCGCCACGCCGGGCGCCGGCGTCACGCCGGGCGAGGTCGACGCGGCCGTCGAGATGGTCCGGATCCAGCGGCAAGACCCCGGCGGCTTCGCGCTCGCCGAGGGCCGCCTCGCCGAGCTCCTCGAGGCCGGAGGCGAGGCCGCGAGCGACGCCGAGGTCGGCTACTACCTGGCGGCCGCGCGCTACTATCAGAAGCGCTTCGCCGATGCGGCGGCCGTCGAGCGGGGCGTGGTGCTGCGCCTGCCCGAGTGGATCGAGCTCACCGCCCTCGCCCTGCAGGGCGCGGCCCTCGACGAGGCGCTCGCCCGACGCTCGCGCGAGGCCGAGGCCGCCTACGCCGACGCGCGCAGCTTCGCCGAGGCGCTCGCCGTCGTCCGGCCGGCGCGCGGTCGCCTGCTCACCGCATCGGTCCTCCTGTCGCGGGCGTCGTACCGCATCGCGACCGGCGATCGCGACGAGGCGCTCGACGACCTCGACGAGGCGCACGCGATCAGCGGATCGGTGATCGAACGGGCCGGCGACGCGGCGCCGGCCGACGCGCTCCGGCTGAGGGGATCGGTTCGCCGCGCGCTCGCCGCCTGGCGGCTCGACGTGGGCGATCACGCCGACGCCAGGGAGCTCGTCGCGCGCGCCGTCGCCGACCTGACGGCCGCGCTCGACCGGGACTCCGGCGACGTCCCGGCCCGGCTCGAGCGCGGCCTCGCCCGGGCGTTCGCCGCGCGGAACGAGGACGGGCCGGACGAGAAGCGGCGGCTCGTCGACGCCGCCACGGTCGACCTCGACGTGGTCCTGGCGGCCAAGCTCGACGAGGTTCCGGTCGAGGCGCTCCTGTCCCGCCTCGACCTCACCCTGACCGCGAGCGGCTCCGAGGCGGACTACGTCGCGATGCTCGACGACTTCATCGGGCGGTCGTCGGCCCCGATCGGCGCGACCCTGCTCGCGCGCCGAGGCCGGTTCAACGCCATCTGGGCCGAGCGGATGTGGGACTACGACAAGGCCGGCCCGGAGCCGGTCGAGGCGAAGTTCGACGAGGCCAAGGCCGACGCCGAGCGCGCGATCATCCTCGGCCCCAACCTCGCCCGGGCGTGGTTCGAGCGAGCGACCGTCTGGGCGAACTACGGTGATTACCTGATGATCCGGGGTGACGACCCGACGGCCGCCTACGTCACCACCCTCGAGTCGCTCGACCGGACGACCGAGCTCAACCCCGAGATGCGCGTCGCGTGGTTCACCCGCTCGGCGAAGCTCCTCAGCCTCGGCTCCTTCAAGGCATCGCAAGGTGAGGATCCCGTCCCCGACTGGCGCGAGTCGATCGAGGCATCGATGCGCGCCGAGGAGATCAGCCGGCGCTGGTACGGATCGGTCGCCGGGCCGCAGTACTCTCGCGCGATGGCCCGGGCGAGCCTCGCCGCCACCCTCTGGAGTCGAGGCCAGCGGGAGGAGGCGCTCGCCGAGCTCCGCCTCGCCGTCGCGGACTGCGACGACGCGCGCCGTCGCCAGCGGCCCGGGCTGCCGCCGAGGCGCGAGGTCGGCTGGGTGCATCTGCAGCGCGGGCTGCTCCGGGCGGAGCTCGGCCGCGACCGCGAGGCGCACGACGACCTCGCGGCGGCCGTCGCCGCGCTCGACGCGTGCCTCCCCGATGACCCCGACGCAAGCGAGCACTTCCAGGACATCTTCCGCTGGCGCGGACGCGCCCTCTGCGCCCTCGGGCGGCACGACGAGGCGATCGCCAGCTTCGAGGAGGCGCGGCGTCGCGGCGCCGAGCTCGATGACCTCATCGAAGCCTGCCGGGGGCACGGCGTCGACGAGCGCTGACCGGGTCGCCGCCAGGAGGCGCGTGGCTTGCCCGGCGCCGCGGTCGCCGCCACGATGCCCGCGGAGGTTCCGTGACGCATCCGCAGGCGCCACAACCCGGCGTTCCCCCGCCTCGGCGTCCCCTTCCGCCCCCGCGCCCCGGGGCGACGGCTCGGCCCCCATCGGGTCGTGCTCCGGCGCCGTTCACGCCGCCCGGGTCGGGCCGCCTCCCGGGTCTTCCCGGGCTGACCGGAGCGAGGTTGCCCCGCCAGGTCGGCCGGTACGTCGTCGCGGCCGAGCTCGGCCGCGGCGGGATGGGCGTCGTCGTGCGCGGGCGCGATCCGTCGCTCCAGCGCGATGTCGCGATCAAGCTCTGCCTCGACGGGACCTCCGAGCGGGAGCGCGAACGGTTTCGACGGGAGGCGCTCGCGGCCGCCCGGCTGAAGCATCCGGGGATCGTCGGCATCCACGAGGTCGGCGAGCAGGACGGGCGTCCGTTCCTCGTGATGGAGCTCGTCGACGGCGACGCGTTCGATCAGCTCGTCGAACGCGAGGGCAAGCTCCCGCCGCGGCGGGCGGCCGAGATCGTCCGCGACCTCGCCGTCGCCCTCGCCCACGCGCACGCCCAGGGCGTGATCCACCGCGATCTCAAGCCGCAGAACGTCCTGATCGGCCGCGACGGGCATCCGCGCCTCGTCGACTTCGGCCTCGCCCGGACGATCGACGCCGACAGCCAGCTCACCCGGAGTGGCCAGCTCATCGGCACGCCGCAGTACGTCTCGCCCGAGGCGGCCAACGGCGACGTCGCCGTGATGGGGCCGCGGAGCGACGTCTTCGGGCTCGGCGGCATCCTCTACTGGGCCCTCACCGGCCGCCCACCGTTCGAAGGGAGCTCGGTTCTCGAGATCATCAGCCGCGTTTTCAACGAGGACCCCGAGCCGGCCCGCTCGATCGACCCGACCGTCCACATCGACCTCGAGACGATCGCCGCCAGGTGTCTCGAGAAGAGGCCCGAGCAACGCTACGGAAGCGCCGACGAGGTCGCCGCCGAGCTTGGCCGATTCGTCGATGGTGAGGCGATCCTGGCCCGCCCGCTCGGCCGTGGCGCGCGCGCCGCGCGCTGGGCGCGTCGTCATCCCGCGCGGCTCGCCGCGCTCGCCCTCGGCGTGGTCGTCGTGGCGGGCGGGCCGGCGAGCCTGATCGTCCAGCGAACGAGCGCCGACCGGGCCCGGGCGCGCGGCGCCACCGACGCGCGGGCCGAGCTCGTCGCCGGCGCTCGCGTCGCCGCCGGCGCGGCGCTCACCGCGTTCGCGGAGGCGCGCGCCCGAGCGGCCGAGGAGCGCGAAGCATCGCCCGAGGACGCGCGGCGGCGGACGGACCGCCTCCTCGCCCTCGGCCTCGCCGCGTTCTCGGCCGGACAGCGGCTCGAGGCGCTCGCCGGGGACGACCCCGACGGGCGGCGCCTCCTCTTCGACGCGGCGATGGGCCTCGGTGAGGTCGCCGTGCGCGCCGAGCAGTGGAGCGTCGCCACGACCGCGTTCGAGCGCGCGGGCCGGCTCGGCGTCGACGACCTCCGGGCACGCGCGGCCGCCGACGATGTCGCCGCCGCGCGCGCCCGCGTCGCCGACGAGCATCGGAGGATCATCGAGGACGTCCTCGACCGCGTCCTCTCCGGCGCGATCGACGAGAGCCCGGTCGGCTTCGAGGAGGCGCTCTTCACCCTCGTCCGCTACCCCGAGACGCAGACGGTCGCTCTCCTCACCGCGGCGCTCGACGAGGTGACGACCGAGCTGCGGGCGGTGATCGCGGAGCTGCTCCTCGAGGCGGGCGGCCCGGAGGGACCGGGCGGGGCGGTTCCTGGGATCGAGGAGGCGGTCGCGGTCTGGCTCGAGGGCGGCTCGCCGCCCGAGGGAGAGAACGGTGCGATCCGCCACGCCCTCGGCGAGGCCACGCGGCGGCTCGACACGCGGATCCGGGCCGACCGCCCGGCGCAGCTCCAGCCGATGTCGGTGAAGGAGCACATGGCGTCGGCCCAGTCGACCCGCGTCGGCGAGGCGCGCCTGCGCCTCGCGCGGATCTGCTGCGAGGCGCTCGGCTGGATCGGGATCCGCGAGGGCGCGATCGATCCGCTCGGACGCTTCATCCTCGCCATCGCCGACGAGCGCCGCGCCGCGCCGGCGGGCGTCGCCCTCTGCCTCCTCGCGACCGGGCGCCCCGAGGACGACGCGGCGACGGCGCGGTACCTCGAGCGCGCCCGGGAGGGCTGGCACTCGCAGTCCTACGGCGAGTTCTGGCGCCGGCTCGGGCCGCTCCTGTCGCGCGTCGGGCTCGAGGAGGCGATCGACCTCTCCGGCGCCGAGGGGACCGACGCGAAGGCCGAGGCGGGCGCCCACTTCGACCGCGGGATCAACCTCTGCACCCGAGGCGACCTCCGCGGCGGCGTCGAGCAGTTCGTGAAGGCGGTCGCGCTCGATCCGGGGCTCTTCGCCGCCTGGAACAACCTCGGCCTGGCGCGGCGTCAGCTCGGCGAGTCGGCCGCCGCCGAGGCCGACCTCACCCGGGCGATCGAGGTGCGGCCGGACAGCCACGAGGCGCACGCGAACCGCGCCCACGCGAGGATGGACCTCGGTCGCTTCGCCGAGGCGCTCGCCGACATCGATCGGGCGATCGAGCTCGCCCCGCACACGACGTCGCTCCTCGGCGAGCGCGCCGTGATCCGGCTCAACGCCGGCGACCCGCGCGGCGCCGTCGCCGACGCCACCCGGGCGCTCGAGCGGGACGGGCAGCTCCAGACGGCCTGGCTCTACCGAGGCCACGCCCATCGACTGCTCGGGATGCTCGCGGAGGCGGACGCCGACCTCACCCGGGCGATCGAGCTCGAGGGCGGCGACGTCAAGGGGTGGCTCGGCCGCGGCGAGGTGCGGCACCTGGCCGGCGACCTCCGCGGGGCGATCGCCGACGCGTCCGAGGCGATCGCGCGCAGCCCGAGGCACGCCCCCGCGTGGTGCCTCCGCGGGACGGCGCGGGGCCAGGCGGGCGACTTCGACGGCTCGATCGCCGACCTCGACCAGGCGATCGCGCTCGACGACCGCGACCCGCGCTTCTTCTGCAACCGAGGCTTCGCCTACAGCGCGAAGAAGGAGTGGCGACGAGCGATCGAGGACTACGACGCGACGCTCGCCCGCGACCCCCGCTTCGCCCAGGCGCTGATCTCCCGCGCCTTCGCCCGCGACGCGCTCGGAGGCGACGACGAGGGAACCCTCGCCGACCTCGAAAGGGCGCTCCCGCTGATCGCGCCAACGGAACCCCGCAAGGCGATCGTCGAGGCGAAGATCGAGGCGCTCCGGACGAAGCTGGGCCGCTGACGAGTCACACCGCTACTGCGACAGATTCGCTCGTGTGATTCCAGGGGTCAGGTCCAGGATTCACACCATAGGGGCCAGGTCACACCAGCTGCTGCGACAGATTCGCTCGCGTCACTCCTGAACCGGAAGGAGGGGTCGGAGCCCGTCATTGGGGCTGGTCTCGGGAGTCGGCGCGTCCCGGTCGACGCGAGAGAGGGGCAGCGCGGGCGCGGCCGGCGAGCGCGCGGGACGGCGGTCGCCTCCGGGCTCTTCGCGTCTCGGTGCCGAGATCCTCTTCGCCGAAGGCGAAGCAGATGGCCCGCCTACGGCGCGATCACGATCTCGGGCTTCGGGGCCTGGAACGGGCCGGGGTCGGGGCGGCCCTTCGGGGCCGCGAGGCGGGGCCACTGCTTGGCCGCCCGCCGCCAGCAGCTCGTCGCGAGGGTTCCGTCCTCGTGGGTCGCGTCGGTGCAGAGCTCGGTGTCGCCGCGGCCGGCTCCGGCGAGGATGCACGGGCGGCAGCGGGGCTCGCCGGTTCCCCAGGTGTACTCGTCCTTGAGGGCGAAGACGTAGTGGGCGAGCTCGTGGGCGATCACGGCCGACCCTCCCGAGCTCGTCCAGCCGCCTCCGCTCTCCTTCCACTCGGCGCCGACCCAGGGGAGCTTGAGGGGGCACTCGATGTAGAGGCCGACCGCGTCCTCCACCTCGCCGCCCTTCACCTCGCGCTGGCGCACGGTCATGCCGTGGGCGCTCCAGTAGTCCTTCGTCGAGAAGCGGATGTCGGCCTTCTCCCACCGATCGCGCTCGCCGTGGACGGTGATCCGGCGGACGACCATCTGCCCGTCGGTGATGTCGTGGAGGAACCCGCCGGCCGAGGCGACGGCCTCGCCGATCGCTCGCCGATACGCGTCGCCGACCCCGCGGTCGCAGCTCACCGTCAGGTCGATCCCGTAGCGGACGCCGCCGGCGGTCGCCGGGTCGACCTCGAAGACCTTGAGCTGGCTCTCCTTCACGCCCGTCGCGACGTAGCGGGGCGCCGTCGGGAGAGTCGGCATCGCCGGCGCCGCCATCGGCCTGGTGATCGCGAGGCGCGCCTCGACGGCCGAGAGGGCGATCAGGTTCGCGGCCGTGACGTAGATGTCGCCGCCGCGCTCCATCGGGTCGGGCCAGGCGCCGTCCTCGCCCTGCTCGCCGACGATGTAGTCGCGGATGAAGCGGTGCCAGATGACGCCGCCGCGCCGCCCCTCGCGGGCCATCGCCCAGCCGGTCCAGATCCGGCCGTAGGTCTCGTACTTCCCGACGCTCGGCGCGTCGGTGGTGCCGAGGGTGGTGCCGAGCCGGGTCAGGCTCCTCCGCATCGCGCGCCGGGCGCGGGCGGCGTGGGGGCCGCGCGTGTCGCCGCCGGCCGGCGCCGGGAGCGGCGCGGCGAGGCTGAACGGGATCGCCACCTGGGCGCCGGCCGCCGGGTAGGGCGCGTAGCCGCGGATGTGGCTGTAGCCGTAGCCGTCGCGGACGGCCGCCTTCTCGAGGTAGCCGAAGCCGCGCCCGATCACGGCGTCGTCGACCGGCACGCCGAGCTCGCGCAGCCGCAGCAGCGCCGTCACGCACGTCGCCGTCGTCGAGGTGAGGGTCCACCCCTTGGTCTCGTTGCGCGGATGCGCTCGCCAGTTGAGGCCGTAGCCCCAGCCGCCGTCGCCGCCCTGGCCGGCGGCGATGGCCGAGGCGACCCGCTCGAGGTCGCTCCGCAAGCGCGGGTCGTCGTCGCGCTCGAGGAGCTCCGCGAGGAAGAGCGCGGCGAGCGGCGTCTGGTAGTACGCGTAGATCTGGTAGACGTCGTCGTTCTCGGGATGCTGGCTGACGACCCCGTCCTTGCGGATCTCGCGCCTCAGCCAGCGCGCCGCGCGCTCGACCGCCTCGGCCGCCTTCGGGTCGTCGGCGTCCTTCCCGGTCGAGAGGATCGCGAGGCCGGCGGTGGCGGTGAGCGCCGTCGAGATGAAGTCGAGGCTCGAGAGTCGCCGCGGGTCGTCGTGGATCTTGTCGCGCTGCCACGAGCCGTCGCGGCGCTGGCGCTTCAGGAGCCAGCGCATCCCGCGCGCGATCGCGGCGTCGCACGAGCCGCAGCGCCCGGGGCAGGTCGCCAGATGCGGGAACGCCTTCGGCGCGGGGTCCTTCTCCTTGCCGCCGGTGAGCAGCGGCGGCAGCTTCGGTCGGGTCGCCGGCCGCGGCGCCGGGCGGGCGAACCGGGCGAGCACCTCGTCGACCTGGGCGAGGAAGACCCTCTTGGCCACCTTCCCGTTGATCCCCTTGATCGGGCGCCCGTCGGGGACGAAGAACCAGACCGACGGCCAGAGCTGGACCTTGCGCTCGCGGATCAGGCGGTGCCGGCTCTTCTTCTCGATCCGGCAGAGGACGAACTTCTCGAGCTTCGCCTGGGCTTCCGAGGAGGCGAGGACCGAGTCGCCGAACCGGCGGCTCGTCCCCGACCCGGCGTCGTAGAAGAAGACGCAGATGAGCTTCCCCTCGACGCGCGCCTGGCTCCGGGCCGCGTCGAACGACGGCGCCCAGGTGAGGGCGTCGGCGTCTCCCGCGACCGCGGGGGCCGTCGCGGCGGCGATCGCGAGGGCGGCGAGGCCGGCGCCCCCGAGGGCGAGGGCGGGCGAGAGGCGGCGGCGGGCCTGGCTCATGGGCGGCGCTCCGATCGGTCCCGGCGAGGGGTCACCCCGATGGACGTCGGGGGGCCCTCCGGGGTTCCCGATCGCCGGTCATTGATGGAGATGACGGGCCTCGCTGCCACCGGCCGTCTCCGGGCTCAGTCCCACTCCTCGCCCCGGATCGTGTCGCGGAGCCACTCGGGGCTCGTCGACGCGAACTGAACCGTCGGCGCGGTCCGGCTCTCGATCTTCACGCGCTGCATGAGGAAGAAGCGCACGACCTCGACGGAGACCAGGTCCTCACGGTCGATCCGGTAGAGGCTGAACGCCCCCACGACGATGAAGTCCTCGTAGACCGCGAGCCGGATGAACGGGCCCTTGTAGTTGAGCCAGCCTATGCGCCCGCCCGAGCGCCCCTCCCAGATCGGCTCGAGGCCCTCCTCGTCCGGATGGCGTCGTCGGCTCCGGATGAAGATCGACCCGAGGATCCCGATCGGGACGGCCAGGACGAACAGGACGAAGCACGGGCAGAGGAGCGCGAAGAGCGGCTCCATCCCCGCGGGTTCCGGATCCACTAGGCGAGGTTCTCCAGCTTGATCGCGAGATCGTAGCCGTCCCCGGCCCCGAGGACGTCGGTGAAGTAGCCGTCGATGAACGCGGCCACGGCGGCGGGGTCGCCCGAGCCGTGATTGAACGTCGCGAACGTGCCCGGGTCGTGCGAGACGCACTCCAGGCCGGGGAGCGACAGGCCCGCGCGGAGGATGCGGGCGCCGGGCTGCTCGTCGGAGATCGGGTAGTGAAGGTTGAGCTGTCGCTTCATCGTCTGGACCCACTTCGCCTCGTCGCTCGCGATGGAGAACGTGACGCAGTGGTCATCGCTGAGCCCCTCGATCTCGGTCACCTTCGCCTCGATGCTCGCGCGTTGGCGCTCTCCCATGGTCTCCCCTTTCGTTGCGGTGCCCGGGCGCTCGAGGCCCGCGGGATCGTCGATTCTCGGCGGGTCGCCTCCCGGTCGCCAGCGCGGGGGTCGGGCCGCCGGATCTCCGACGCCCGCTCGTCGGTCCTCATTCGGTGTATTTCTCTTTTCGGCAGGGGTTTGCGAATCGCAAAGCCGTTTCGCAGGGTGAGGCTCGAACGCTCCCGCGCCCCCCGTCGAATCGAGGGTTACGGGTCGGCACTCGGCTTGCGATTACTCCTGCGCCAGCTCCGCTGGCGAGAGGAGAGAGACGTGCCCGCGCCGACCCCCGCCGACCCCCGCGACCCGATCACCGCCGTCCTCGAGCCCGACGAGCGGATCCTGTGGGCCGGCCGGCCTCGAGGGTTGCTGCCGCTCCACACGGCCGGGCGCGCGCCGGTGTCGACGGCCGTGCTCGTCGGCTACCTCCCGGCGGCGCTGCTCGTCGCGCTCGGCATCGCGATGCCCGGCTTCCTCGATCAGGATCCGGCGCGGCTCGCCGCCGGCGGCGCCCTCCTGACCCCGCTCATCCTCTGCGCCCTCGGCCTCGCCCACGCTCGGCTCCGGATCGGGCAGGAGCGCTACGCCGTCACCGACCGGCGCGTTCTCCTCGCCGACGAGCGGCGCGGTCTCGTCGCCTCGTTCCCGGCCGACGAGTCGCCCCGGCGTCACGGGGCCAGCTTGCTCTTCCCCGAGATGGAGCATACCGTGACCTCGATTCGCGACGGCGCCCGGTCCGAGCGGTGCGCCGACCTCGCCCTGGTCGGTCTCCAGGACGCGGGGGCGGCGGCTCTCATCGTCGACGAGCTCGCCGACGCGGCCGAGGAGGCCGAGCGGGCCCGGTCGGTTCGACGGAGTCGTCGTCGCGCCCGGCGTCGGTTCGAGCGGATGCGGCGCCAAACTCTCGAGCGCCGGGACGGATCGGTGGCAGCGTGAGCGCGAGCGCGACTCCCGAGACGGACGGAGCAACCCCGCCGTCCGATCCGGCCGGCCCGTCCTCGAGCGGCGGCGTCGTCAAGGCCTCGATCCTGGCCGTGCTCGCCTCGCTCGTCACGGCCTTCCTCGTCGGGGGCGCCGGCTACGCGATCAGCACCTACGGTTTCGGCGTCCAGGCGTTCGGGGTGTTCACCTACACGCCGTTCGTGATGGGGCTGACGTCCGCCTTCGTCCACCGTCGCGTCGCCCCGAGAGGCCCGCTCCCCCTCGCGCTCCTCCTCGCGACCGGGACGCCGCTCCTCGGCCTGTCGCTCCTCCTGACCGTCGGGATCGAGGGGATCGTCTGCATCATCTTCGCGGCGCCGCTGATGATCGCCGCCTCGCTCCCCGGAGCGGCCATCGGCGTCGGGATGGCGCACGCCCTCCCTCGCGGCGGCCCGATCACGATGTCGCTCCTGCTCGGTCTGATCCTGGTCCCCGCCGTCGAGGCGGCGATCCTGCCGCCCGCCGAGCCGCGCGAGGTGCGGACCGAGCTGGTCGTGAACGCACCGCCCGACGCCGTCTGGGCGCGCGTCGTCCGCTTCCCGCCGATCGACGGGCCCGCCGACGGATGGCAGTTCGCCCTCGGCGTCCCCTCGCCCGCCTACGCCGAGCTCGACGTCGACGAGGTCGGCGGGCTGCGCCGGTGCGTCTTCACCGAGGGCGTCTTCGACGAGCGGGTCAGCGTCTGGGAGCCCGGCCGCAACCTGACGTTCGACGTCGAGCGCCAGCCGGTCGCGAGCGAGCCCTACGTCCACGCCCGGATCCTCCGCGGACGGTTCCTCCTCGAGCCGCTCGACGACGGACGCCGCACCCGGATCATCGGGTCGACCTGGTACGAGCACGACCTCCGGCCGAAGCTCTACTGGGACGCGTGCGCCGACGATCTGCTCCACCGGGTCCACCTGGCTGTCCTCGAGCACGTCCGCGTCCTCGCCGAGGCCGACGCCGCGCCCGACGACCCGCGGTGATCGACCCGTGAGCGGTTCGACCGGCTGGGCGTCACCGCTGCCGCGCGACGAGGGTCCCCCGCCGCTGCCCCGATGGGTCGAGGTCGGGTCGACCCTGCTCGGAGCGGTCGTCCCCGCGGCGGCGGTCGCCTGTCTGGCGCTCTTCATCGCGCGGCGCGACGGCGGCGACGCGGCGGGCCTTCTCCTCGACCTCGCCCTCTACGCGACGTCGTGTGGCGCCCTCGCCCTGGTGATCGCGCTCGTCGAGCTCGGCGATCAGCGACGCCGACCGCTCCTCGCCGGCGTCGGGGCGCTCCTCGCGGCGGCGACGCCGATGGTGCCGATCGCCGCGCTCGGCGGGTCCGAGACGCTGGCGGGCTGGCTCGCGGGCGCCGGCCTCGAGCTGCCTGCGCCGCGGATCGTCTCGGGCGATGCGGCGCTCGGCCTCGCCGTCCTCGGCGCCGCCTCGGTCCTGCGCTACGCGGTCTGGCTCTCGTTCATCGTGTTCGTCGACGTCGACCAGGGCCCCCGCGAGGAGGACGCCAGCCCGCTCGCCAGCGTCGTCGTCCAGCAGAAGCCGCCGGCGAGCCGTCGAGGGAGGCTCGTCACGGCCCTCCAGCTCGGAGGGGCGCTCCTCCTCGTCGGGATCATCGTCGTGGCGATCGGCCTCGAGAGCGGCGAGGCCTCCCTCGTCGTGTTCGCGTTCTTCGCCTCGATCCTCCTCGCGGTCCTCCTGATCTTCCTCGTCTTTCCGATCGAGGCGTTCTTCGTGGCGCTCTCCCGGACCGTCGTGATGGTCGTTCTCTGCCTCCTCGTCGCGTGGCGCGACGACCGCCGCTCGCGCCTCCCGACCGCCTGAGCCGCGCCGCGCGGGCCGTCGTACCTTTCCGTGACATCCAGATCATCGGAAGCCGCTAGGATCGCACGCCTTCCATCTCGCCCACCATCGCCGCGGGGGTCCTTGAATGATCTCGAGCGAAGTCCTCGAGCTTCCGAAGAAGAAGAGCAAGGGGCGGCGCCGCCGCCCGTCCGAGAGCACGTTCGACGTCGGCGACAACCTCGTCGAGGCGCCCCGGAAACGCTCCAAGTCCAAGAAGCGCCACGACGAAGACGAGGAACCGTCCGAGGAACCGCGGCGGAAGCGCCGGCGGAGCCGCGACGCCGAGGACGAGGCCGCGAAGGCCGAGCCGAAGAGGGCGAAGCGCAAGAAGCGCCGCTCCGAGGCCGAGGAGTCCGACGCCGAGCTCGAGGAGCCCCGTCGCAAGCGCCGCCGGAAGGCGCGGGCCGATGACGACGAGTCCGACGACGAGGCGCCGCCGCCCAGGGCCCGGAAGAAGCGCCGGCGCGCCGCGGACGACGAAGACGACGGCGCCGACGAGCCCCGCCCGAAGCGCCGCAAGAAGAAGGCCCGCCTCGACGACGACGAGGACGA
The DNA here is from genome assembly GCA_029260755.1 of Planctomycetota bacterium. Lineage (GTDB taxonomy): Bacteria > Planctomycetota > J058 > J058 > JAJDCQ01 > JAJDCQ01. The sequence continues at coordinate 32,222 of JAJDCQ010000239.1, forward strand.
CGCGCCGAGCCCGAAGGGCAAGAAGGGCTCCGCCAAGATCGGCAAGGGCAAGAAACGCCCGATCGCGCCGGCCCGGCGCGGTAAGCTCGGCCAGAGTGGCGAGCGGGCCGCCGCGAAGGACGGCTCGGGGAGCGGCCGGCGCGGCTTCGAGCCGAAGAAGGGCGTCAACCCGCTCCTCATCGTCGGGATCGTGGTCGGAGCGGTCGCGCTCATCGGCATCGTCGCGGCCGTCGTCCTGAGCGGCGGCGAGCCCGAGACGCCTCCCGCCGACGCCGAGCAGGCCGAGACGCCCGAGACCGACGAGCCCTCCGCGGCCGACTGATCCTTGACCCCGGCCGTCGTCGGGGTGACCATCGCGGCCGATGGCCGAGCCGACGCCTCCCACCGCACGGCGCCTCGGGCGCTACGAGCTGCGCGGCATCGCCGGCCGCGGCGGCATGGGCGTCGTTCACCGCGGCTTCGACCCGTTCCTCCAGCGCGACGTCGCGGTCAAGGTCATCGAGGCGACGGCCGCGGCGAACCCCGAGGTGCGCGACCGCTTCTTCCGTGAGGCCCGCGCCGGCGCGAAGCTCCGTCACCCCGGCATCGTCGCCGTCCACGAGGTCGGCACCCACGACGGCCAGCCGTTCCTCGTGATGGACTGGGTCGAAGGCGAGAGCCTCGAGGCGCTCGTCGAGAAGGGGAAGAAGCGCGTCACGCCGCGCCGCCTCGTCCAGCTCGTGCGAGAGGTCGCCCTCGCCCTCGATCACGCGCACGCGCAGGGCGTCCTCCACCGCGACGTGAAGCCGGCCAACGTCCTCGTCGATCGCGCCGGACGGGCCCGCCTGACCGACTTCGGCCTCGCCCGCGACATCACCGCCGGCGAGCTGACGGCCACCGGCCAGGTGATGGGCACGCCCACGTTCATGGCGCCCGAGCAGGCGGGCGGCCGGAGCCGCGAGCAGGGGCCGGCGACCGACGTCTACGGCCTCGGCGGCCTTCTCTACCACGGGCTCGTGGGGCGCCCCCCGTTCACCGGGCGGCGCGCGATCGATGTGATCCGCAAGGTGCTGTTCGAGGAGCCGACGCCGCCCAGCCAGCGGATGCCTCGCGTCGCGCGCGAGCTCGAGATCGTGACGCTGAAGTGTCTCGCGAAGGAGCCGGAGCGGCGCTACGCGGGCCCGGGCGAGGTGGCGGCCGAGCTCGCCCGGTGGCGTGACGGCGAGGCGATCGTCGCGCTCCCTCCCGGTCGGATCGAGCGCGCCCGGGTGTGGGTGAGGCGGCGCCCGGGTCGGGCCGCGGCGGTCGTCGCCGCCCTGATCGTCCTCGCCTTCGGCGTCGCCTGGCCGATCGCGGCGGGGAGGATCGCCGCCAAGGCGCGGCGGAACGCGGCCGAGGCGGAGGCGCGCGCGGCCGTCGCGGCCTTCGCCGACACGCGGGCGATGCGGGAGGCGACGCCGGGGCGTCGCCTCGGCGCCGGGATCGATGCGCTCGGCGCGGCCGAACGGCTCGCCGAGCAGGTGCCGGGTGAGGTCGCCCGAACGCTCACGTTCGAGGCCGCCCTCGGTCTGGGCGAGGTCGCCGTCGAGGCCGAGCAGTGGGATGTCGCCCGGAGCGCGTTCGATCGAGCTCTGGCGACCGACGTCGACGACGCGCGGGCTCGCGCGGCCCTCGCTTCGGTCGAGACCGCCCGGACCCAACGCCGAGACGCGCGGCGGGCGGCCGTGACCGCGATCCTCGAGCGGGCCCGCTCGGGCGAGCTGCATCGCCATCCCCGCGGTCGCCGCGACGCGGTCTTCGCCCTGGTCGCCGAGCGCGACGCCGAGACCGTCCGGGTGCTCGGCGAGGCGCTCGACGAGGTCACCGCGGCGTTGGCCGCGGGGACCGACCTCGACCCGGGCCAGCGCCTCCTCGCCCGGCTGAGCTGCGAGGCGCTCGGACGGCTCGGTCTCCAGGACGGAGCGGTCGGGCCCCTCCGCCGCCACCTCGTCGCCAGCCCCGACGGCCGCGTGGCCGGGCCGCCGATCGTCGCCCTCTGCCGGCTCGAGGCGCACCGGGCCGCCGGCGAGGTGCTCGAGATGTTCCTCCGGTTCCGTCGAGACCCGTCGGTGGCGAACGCCTTCCCCCACCTCGGCCGGCTCGATCCGGACGCGGTCGAGGGCGCGGCGGTCGTCGACCACGTCGCGCGAGCGCTCGTCCACTCGAGCCGCGGCGAGTCGTCGGCCGCCCTCGCGCTCCTCGACCAGGCGCTCGCGTGCGAGCCCGAGAACGCGTTGCTTCGCCTCGAGCGCGCGATCGCGCGGCAGGTCGCCGGCGAGCTCGACGGGGCCGTCGAGGACGCGGAGCGGGCCCGAGCCCTGGACGATGGGTCGGGCGTCCAGGCCCGGGCCCTGTTCGTGATCAGCGGGGTCGCTTCGCTCCGCGGGGAGCTCCCGCGGGCGATCGAGCTGCGCCGCGAGGCGGTCGCCCTCGAGCCCGAGGTCGCCCTCTTCTGGGCCGCCCTCGGTGAGGTCTGCATCGCCGCGGGCGACCTCGCCGGAGCCGCCGATGCTCTTCGGAAGGCGACGGGCCTCGATCCGGACGTCGCGGCCAACTGGGCGAACCTCGCCGCCGCCCTCACCGACCTCGGCGAGGCGACCGCGGCCCGCGCGGCCTACGCCCGGGCGATCGCGATCGACGAGCGCAACGCCCGGGCCTGGGCGGGCGACGCCCTCCTTCGTCTCATGGCGGGGGACGCCGCGGGCGCCCGGGCCTCGGCCGCTCGGGCCGTCGAGCTGGCGCCGAACGATCCGTTCTGCTGGCAGATCCGCGGTCGGGCGCGCACGGCGCAGGCCGAGCTCGTCGGAGCGGTCGCCGACCTCCGGCGGGCGTGCGCGCTCGGCCCCGACCTGCCCGGATCCTGGGATTCCCTCGGGCACGCTCTCTGGCGCCTCGGCGACCACGGGGGCGCCGAGGATGCCCACACGCGTGCCATCGAGGTCTCGCCGCGAGTCGCCACCTTCTGGAACAACCGGGCCGTCGTCCGCCGGCTGCTCGGGAAGGTCGACGAGGCGATCGCGGATGCGGAGAAGGGAGTCGAGCTCGATCCGCGCTTCGCGGGCTTCTACAACATCCTCGGGCTCTGCCTCCAGGACGCAGGACGGCTCGACGAGGCGCTCGCGGTGTTCGACCGGGGCCTCGCGCTCGAGCCGGATCATGGATTCCTCCTCGCGAACCGGGCGAACATCCTCTACGACCGGCGGGACTTCGCCGCGGCGGCCCGAGAGTACCGGCGGGCCACCGTCATCGAGCCGGAGAACGCGAACCACTGGTTCAACCTCGGGAACTCGCTCTACAGCATGGGCGCGCGCGAAGACGCGGCTGCGTCGCTGCGTCGCGCCGTCGCCATCGAGCCGCGTCACGCCGAGGCCTGGTGCGAGCTCGGGCGCTCACTGGCCGACCAGGGCGATCGATCCGGGGCGCGGGCCGCGTTCGACAGCGCCCTTCGGGTTCGACCGACCCTGGCCGTGGCGCTGGCGCGGCGCGCCGCCGTGCAGGACGACCCGGCCCGGGCGCGGGCGGACATCGACCGCGCCCTCGAGATCGCCCCGGACTCGGCGGACGTGCTCTACGAGGTGGGCACCCAGCGCTACGGTGAGGGCGACCTCGACGGCACGGTCGAGATTCTCGATCGGATCCTGGAGGCGAGACCCGATACGCCGTGGGCTCGCGCGTATCGGGCGCTCGCTCTCCGCGACCGAGGCGACGCGGCCGCTTCGGTGCGCGACCTGGATCGACTGGTCGAGGCGCTGCCCGAGCACGCCGGCTACCGCGTCGACCGGGCGGTGTCGCGCGCGGCGATGGGTGACCTCGAAGGCGCCCGGGCCGACGCCGCGGAGGCTCGGAGGGTGGGCGGCGGCGATCGATACGTCCTCCTCCGGCTCGCCGAGCTCGAGCTCCAGCACGGCGACCTCGACGAGGGGATCCGCCTTCTCGACCGGGCGGTCGCGACCGGCGCGGCGCCCGACCCCGGTGCGCTCGTGCTGCGGGCCGTCGGTCGGCTCTACCGGGGAGAGCCCGACGCGGCGCTCCCCGACGCCGACCGCGCCGTCGAGGTGTTCGATCACTTCTCGAGCCGAGCGCTGCGGGGGCACGTCCGCTGGCGGGCCGGCGATCGGGATGGCGCCCTCGAAGACCTCGAGCTGGCCACCGCCGGAGCGAGACATCGGGGCGAGCCCTGGGGGCTGCTCGCCCTCGTTCGGCTCGACGGCGACGATGTCGAAGGCGCCGTCGCGGCGGCCGACGCCGGGCTCGCCCGCGAGCCCGACGAGCCGACCTGCCTCGTCGCCCGGGCGCTCGTTGCCGTGCGCCGCGGTGACCTCGACGCGGCGCGCGCCGATCTCGACGCGGCGATCGATCACGACCCGGACGCCGACCGAGCCTGGCGCGAGCGCGCGCGCCTCCGGGCCAGCGGGGGGGATCGCCCCGGCGCGATCGCCGACCTCGAGCGCTTCGTCGAGCTGACCCGCTTCCGGCTCGAGGCAGCCGCCGCCCGCCGCGAGCTGGAGGAGCTCCGCCGTGGCCGGTGACCCGCCGAACCGCTCCGGCCGACCTCGGCCGCCACCGCGCCGCCGGCGCCGCACCGCGGACGAGGTCGACCCCGGCGAGCACGCGCTCGATGCCGAGGCGCCGACCGCGCCCCACCCGCCGCCGGGGGGAGGGCCGGGCGCGACGCTCGCCGTCACGGCGCCCCAGGCGGGCGCGGGCGCGGCGACCCCCGCTCCCGAGGCGCCGCCGAACGTCGGGCCCATCGGTCGGTTCCTCCCCCGGCGGGTCGCCGGACGCGGCGGCATGGGCGTCGTCTACCGGGCGCTCGACCCGACGCTCGGTCGCGAGGTCGCGCTCAAGGTGCTCGGCCCGGCGGCGGATGCGTCGGAGGAGGCCCGGAAGCGCTTCATCCGCGAGGCTCAGGCGACGGCGAAGCTCCGCCACCCGGGCATCGTCGCCGTCCACGAGGTCGGCCTTCACGAGGGGCGCCCGTTCCTCGTGATGGACTGGGTCGAGGGCGAGAGCCTCCACGAGCTGCTCGCCCGCAAGGCCCCTCCGCCGCGTCGGCTCGCCGAGATCGTGCGGGATGTCGCCCGGGCGCTTCACCACGCCCACGACCACGGGATCGTCCATCGCGACGTGAAGCCGCACAACGTGATGATCGCCGCCGACGGAGCCGCCCGCCTCACCGACTTCGGAATCGCGCGCGTCGCCGACGCGACCCGGATGACCGCCGACGGCGCGTTCATGGGCACGCCGTCCTACATGGCGCCCGAGCAGGCGGGCGGCGACAGTCGCGATCACGGCCCGGCGACCGACGTCTACGGCCTCGGCGGCATCCTCTACCGCGGGCTCGCCGGTCGGCCTCCGTTCACCGCCTCCGACCCACGGGAGCTCCTCAAGAAGGTGATCATCGACGAGCCGACGCCGCCGTCACGCCTTCGCCCGTCGATCCACGCCGAGCTCGAGACGATCGTGCTCCGCTGTCTCGAGAAGTCGCCGAGGCGTCGCTACGCCTCGGCCGACGAGGTGGCCGAGGAGCTCGCCCGCTGGCTCGAGGGCGACCCGATCGTGGCGCGTCCGCCGGGCCCGATCGAGCGCGCGCGTGCCGGCGCCCGGAGGCATCCCGTCCGGGCCGTCGCGGCGCTGGCTGGCGCGGGCCTCGTCCTGGTGCTCTCCGCGACGCCGCTCGTCCAGACGTGGAGAGCCGGGTCGGCCCGGCGCGGGGAGGCGGAGGCGAAGGCGCGCGCCGCGGCCGCGCTCCTCGAGCGGCTCGCCGCGGAGCAGTCCGGCGGCGATCAGCCGGCGGCGCTCCTCGGCGCCGGGATCGACGCGCTCGCCGCGACGACCCACTGGCGTTCGGTCGACCCGGGATCGGAGCCGGCCCGTCGCCTCGCGTTCTCGGCCGCGACTCGGTTCGGGGATGCCGCGCTCGCCGCCGGAGAGTGGGAGCTCGCCGAGGGATCGTTCGAACGCGCCCGCGCGACGGGCGTCGACGATGCCGAGGTGTCCGCCGGCCTGGAGCGATTGGCGGAGGCCCGGACGCGGAGCGCCGACGCTCGCCGCGCCGAGGTGTCCGCCATCCTCGATGCGGCCAGATCGGGCGCGCTGGGCGAGTCGCCCGCGCGTTTCGACGACGCCGTCTTCGCCCTCGTCGGGCGACCCCACCCCGAGACCGCCGCCGCCCTCGGTGAAGCGCTCGATGCGGTCACGACCGAGCTCCGAGACGCGATCGAGGACCTCCTCACGCCGGCGGTCACGCCGACCGAGGACGAGCGGGCGGCGGGCGAGGGGTCCCTCCCGCCTCTCCCGGCCGACGTCGTCGAGCGCGCCCTCCGGATCGCGCGCGGCGACGCCGACCGAGACGAAGACCCCGTCTCGCGTGCGATTCGACGGGTCGAGCTTCGGAGCGCCCGCGCCCGCGACATGAACATGCGGCGCTTCGCGCCGGGCTTCGACAGCCTCGCCGCGGTCGCGCAAGAGACGCGGGCCGGGCCGTCGGGTAACCTCACCGCCCGGCTGGCGAGCGAGGCGCTCGGGCGTCTCGGCCATCCCGACGAGGCGGTCGCGCCCCTCCGGCGCCATCTCGCCGCCGCGCTCGATGCGCGCCTCGCCTCCCTCGCTGCGATCGCGCTGCTGCGGCTCGGGAGCCCGGAGGACGAGCGCCTCGTCGTCGCCGAGATCGCGCGGCGAGGTGGTCCCGGCGCCGCGTTCGCGCGGGCCGTGCGTCCCTACCTCTCGAGCGACGGTCGGAAGGCGGCCGTCGACCCCGACTCGGAGGCGTACGAGGCGCGCGCCGATGCGCTCCGCGACGAGGGAGACTACCTGGTCGCCCGCGACGAGCTGACGGCCGCGATCGACCTCGCCCCCGAGCGGGTGACTCTCTGGGTTCTGCGGGCCGACATCCGACGTCTCCTGGGCGATCTCGACGGATGCTCGGCCGACGTCGATCGCGCGCTCGGGCTCGACGCCGACGATCCCTGGGCGTGGCTCGTCCGAGGACGTCTCCTCGAGGATCGTGGCCGGCTCTCCGAAGCGCTCGCGGCCTTCGATCGAGCGATCGAGGAGGAGCCCGAGAACGTGGAGCCCCGCCGCGGACGCGCGGAGCTGAGGATGCGCGCGGGAGATCCTGCGGGCGCCGTCGAGGACGCCGAGCGGCTCGCCGCGATGGCGCCCGAGACCGCGGAGTGGTGGACCCTCCTCGGCCGAGCGTGCCTCGTCGCCGACGATCGTATTCGCGCTGTCGAGGCCTTCCAGCGAGCGGTCTCGCTCGACTCCGGCGACACGACCGCCCGCGCGGGGCTGGCGGCGCTCGGCCACCGCGTCGCCGCCGATCCCGGTGCGCCGGACCCAGCCCTCGTCGACGCCGACCGGGCCGTCGCCGCCGCTCCGAACCTGTCACGGCCCTACCGCGCCCGCGCCCAGCTTCACTCCGACCGCGGCGACTTCGCCAAGGCCCTCGCCGATCTCGACCGGGCCCTCGCGATCGACCCCGACGATGTTCCCGGCCGTCTCCTCCGAGCGCAGGTGCGGATCGAGGCCGGCGATGGGACCGGCGCCGTCGAGGACCTCGACGTCATCGTGACCCGGGTCCCCGATCACCCGCACGCCCACGCGGAGCGAGCGCGCGCGCTCTTCGCCGCGGGCCGCTTCGAGGAGACGATCGAGGACCTCGACTGGATCATCGAGAGCCGGCCGGGCCTCCGCGGTTGGGCGCATTGCCTTCGGGCTGACGCTCACCGGATCGTCGGTCGCATCCCGGAGGCGCTGGCCGACGCCGAGCTCGCCGTCGAGATGGTGCCGGGATTCTCCTCCGCGCACCGTTCGCTCGGCGAGGTCCTCGTCGAAGTAGGGGAGCACCGGCGCGCCCTCGACGCGCTCGAGAAGGCGATCGCGCTCGGTGAGCCCGACTCGGTCGCCGTCCGCTTCGCCCGGGGCAGGGCGCGAATCGGCCTCGGCGATCGCGAGGAAGGCGAGGCGGAGCTCGTGGCGGCGACCGAGCTCCACGCCGGCCACGCTGGGTTCCCCCAGGTCTGGCGCGAGCTCGCCAATGTGCGGCGGGCCAACGGCGACGTCACGGGCGCGCGCGCCGCGCTCGAGCGCTTCATCGCGACGACGCCCGACGAGGAGGCCCGCGTGGCAGCGGAGAAGGAGCTCGAGCAGCTTCGCTGATCCGGGCTCGCTCTCGCTCGATGACCCTACACGACGACGGGCGCCCCGAGAGGGCGCCCGTCTTCGATGACTCGCTCGGCGATGACGTCCTGGTTTAGTAGACGTCGCGGAGGTAACGACCCTCCTTCTTCATCGCCTTGAGGTAGTCCTTGGCGTAGGCGGTGTCCTTGCCGCTCTCCTTCTCGACGACCTCGTGGAGCGCGCCGTCGACGTCCTTCGCCATCCGGCGGGCGTCGCCGCAGATCGCGAACACGCCGCCGTTCTCGAACAGGCCGAAGACCTCGGCCGAGTGCTCCTTGATCCGGTCCTGGACGTAGACCTTCTTGTCGCCCGAGCGCGACCACGCGATCGTGAGGCGGATCGAGCCGTCCTTCTCGTACTTCTGCATCTCCTCCTTGTAGAGGAAATCCTCGGACTCGAGCTGCTCACCGAAGAAGAGCCAGTTGAGGCCGGTGCTCTTCGTCGCGACGCGCTCCTCGATGAAGGCGCGGAACGGCGCGATGCCGGTGCCGGGTCCGCACATGATGAGGTTCGTGTCGCCGGTCGGGCAGAGGAAGGTCTGGGTCGAGTGGAGGTAGCACGGGATCGTCGTGCCCGGCTCGCTCCGCGCGAGCCAGTTGCTGGCGATGCCCTTGCGGGTCCGGTCGCGCTGCTCGTACTGGACGCGCCGCACCGTCAGGTGGACCTCGTTCGCGTGGGCCTTCGGCGAGCTCGAGATCGAGTAGAGGCGGCCGCGCATGGCCGTCAGGCCGGCGATGAACTCGTCGGGCGAGCACTTCGGCGCGCCGAGCTCCTCGAGCACGTCGATCACCTCGTAGGTGTCGGTGAACTCCTTGAGCTTGTCCTTGTTCTCCTTCTCGAGGAGGCTCTTCGCCGTGTCGCCGTCGAACTTGTCGGCGAGCTTGGAGAAGAAGGCGCGACCGAACTTGGTGACCGTCGCCCGCGTCTGGAGCGCCTGCTCGAAGGACATCTTCTCCTCGCCGACCGTCACCTCGGCGCCGGCGTCGAAGCCGCTCGCCTTGATGACCTTCCCGACGAGCTCGGGGTCGTTCGTCGGCCACACGCCGAGGGCGTCGCCGACCTTGTAGTCTAGCGACTTGCCGCCGCCCGACAGGTCGATCTCGTAGTGGCGGACGTCCTTCATGCTCTTCTCACCGCTGAGTCCGCGGTTCGTCTTGAGCTTCGCCTGGAAGGGGTTGTCCTTGTTGTAGTCGACGTCGACATCGGGCATCGCCGGGACGGCGGCCGTCTTCGCGTCTGCCTCCGACGACTTCGCCTTGGGCGTCTCCTGGACCTCGGTGCCCTTCGGAGCGCGCCACTCCGGCAGCTTGAGCGCCTCTTCCCGGTCGGAGAGCTCGAGGAACTTCGCCTTGATCTCCATCATCCGGGTCGGCCCGATGCCGAGGATCTCGGCGCCCATGCCGATCGCGATCTCTTCCTTCGGATCGAGATTCCCATCGACGTAGGCGATGTAGTACGCCGCGAGGATGATGTCCTCGGGGCTCATGAAGCCCTGACAGCCCATCACGAGCTGCTCGGGGAAGCCGGGCATCCGGTCGATCCACTCCTGAGCCTGCTTGCGGCCCTTCTCGGAGAGACCGGCGTTGTCCGACATCCGCTCGAGCGTGTGACGCTCCTCATCGGTGAGGAGGAGGTCGAACCACGCCAGGCTGACCAGGAAACGAAGGTTGTGGAGAATCGCTGATTCTTGTCCGACGACGGATGACACGGAGGCTCCCTCCTTGGTGCTCACTCGGTGCGGGCTCGACGAAAGTGGAGAACGGGAGACCGTCAGGTCTCCCGAGCCGTCCGGACGCGGTGGCGGGCGGACGATTCCTCCGAATTGGGGCGGCATTCTGCCATCGTCGTCGCGATCAGGGCAACGCAGCCGGGGGCGGCTCCGTCCGCGTGCGAGATCGGCGGCCCGATCAGGGTGAAGATGACTGAACCCTAGGCAAATCGATGAGAACGACCGGGCAACAGGAAGCCCTCGTCGCAACGCGAACGCGCGACGGAGAGCTCGCTGCGGCCCGGTCGATCGAGCCGGCGCGGACGCCGGCCGACTCCGAGACCTCAGGGGCTACGCTAGTAGCCCAGGTTGGTCTTCTTCTCTTCAGCCGACGGGAGCGGATCCTGCTTGGCGGTGATGTTCTCGCACTCGCCGCCCGTGGACTTCTCGGCGTTGATGTCGGTCCACTGCGTCTGATCCTCGGGGACGCTGTCGCCCGGGAAGATCGCCTCGACGGGGCACGCGGGAACGCACGCGCCGCAGTCGATGCACTCATCCGGATGGATGTAGAGCATGCGATCGTCCATGTAGAAGCAGTCGACCGGGCAGGTCTCCACGCAGTCGGTGAACTTACAGTCCTCGCAGTTTCCCGTCACGATGTGCGTCACGGATGGCTCCTTTCGCGAGCTCTTTCTGAGTTCTCCCGCGCGCCTGTCGCGCGCGGGAGGAGTAGGTTACGAGATCAGAGGCTCTTCTTGCAAAGGTAGAAGTCGAGCTTCTCGTAGTCGGCCGCCAGACGGTCGGCGACCTCCTTCTCGGTCTTGGGCGGCGGGACGATCACCTTCTCTCCCGGCTTCCAGTTGACGGGGCAGGCCACGCCGTTGCCGTCCGCGGTCTGGAGCCCGTCGAGGAGGCGGACCACCTCGTCGATGCTCCGGCCGACGTTGAGCGGGTAGTAGATCACGGCGCGGATGGTGCGCTTCGGGTCGATCACGAAGACCGCCCGGACGGTCGCGGTGGCGCTCTCGCCGGGGTGCAGCATCCCGAAGAGGTTCGCGACCCTGCCGTTGTCGGCGATCATCGGGTAGTCGATCGTGACGTCGAACAGCTTCTTGAGGTTCTCGCGCCACGCGAGGTGGCTGTGGACGCTGTCGATCGAGATCCCGATCAGCTTCGTCCCGCGCTTGCGGAACTCGTCGTGACGACGCGCGAACTCGGTCAGCTCGGTCGAGCAGACCGGCGTGAAGTCGGCCGGATGGCTGAACATGATCGCCCAGCTGTCGCCCTGCCACTCGCTGAACTTGATCTCGCCCTGCGTGGTGGTGGCGGTGAAGTCGGGCGCCGTGTCGCCGATCCGGGGGATCCCCGTGGGGCCGTGGTCGTGATGGTCGTCGGTGCAGCTCATCGCATCGCTCTCCCGGCGGGTCCTCTCTGACGGGCGTCGAGACGCCCCCGACGCGGGGGGCTCGGACGCTCGTTCCAGCGGACGGCACGTTTTACAGCGGCTCGCGGAGGCTGTCAACGCGGCGCCGGGCGGGCCGCTTCGCTATCATCATTGGACAGAGATGACCACTCCGAGCGCCGACCTTCATCCGGGCCGCTACTGGCACCCCATCGAGGGGGGCGAGCGGATCGAGTGCGACCTCTGCCCGAGGCGGTGCCGCCTGCACGAGGGTCAGCGCGCCTTCTGCTTCGTCCGCCAGAACGTCGGCGGCGAGATGCGGCTCACGACCTACGGGCGGAGCACCGGCTTCTGCATCGACCCGATCGAGAAGAAGCCGCTCAACCACTTCCTCCCCGGGACGGCCGTGCTCTCGTTCGGAACGGCCGGCTGCAACCTCGGCTGCCGGTTCTGTCAGAACTGGGACATCTCCAAGGCGCGCGAGATCGAGCGCCTCTCGGACGAGGCGAGCCCCGAGGCGATCGCCGAGGCCGCCGTGCGGTCGGGCTGCCGCAGCGTCGCGTTCACCTACAACGACCCGGTGATCTTCGCCGAGTACGCGATCGACGCGGCCAGGGCGTGTCACGCCCGTGGCGTGAGGACGGTCGCGGTCACCGCCGGCTACATCACGCCCGAGGCGCGGGGCGACTTCTTCGAGCCGCTCGACGCGGCCAACATCGACCTGAAGGCGTTCACCGAGACCTTCTATCAGAAGCTCTGCTTCGCCCACCTCGACCCGGTCCTCGACACCCTCCGATGGCTCCGTGCCGAGACCGACGTCTGGTTCGAGGTGACGACCCTGCTGATCCCCGGGCAGAACGACTCGCCCGAGGAGGTCGACCGCCTCGCCGGCTGGCTCGTCGAGAACGTCGGCCCCGAGACGCCGCTCCACCTGACCGCGTTCCACCCCGACTTCAAGATGACCGACCTGCCCCGGACCCCGTCCGAGACGCTCGTGCGCGCCCGGCAGCAGGCGCTCGACGCCGGCCTGAAGCACGTCTACACCGGAAACGTGCACGACGCCGACGGCCAGAGCACGTGGTGCGCCGGCTGCGGCGAGCGCCTGATCTGGCGCGACTGGTACGACCTGGGCGAGTGGAACCTCGACCCGGCGGGGGCGTGCAAGTCGTGCGGTCGGAAGGCCGCGGGCGTCTTCGAGGCGAAGCCGGGCGACTGGGGCCGGAAGCGCCAGCGGATCCAGATCTGATCGCGACAATGTCCCGGCATTGAATGAGACGCCAACGGCGTCACCGAGTTCGCATCCGATCTCAGCGAAACAGGATAGGACGACGCGCCAGGGAACCGTCTTTGCGGACTCGTGGGGCCCGCGCCGATCGGGGCGCGGAGCACGCCGGGAGGACGCCATGACCCACGAGAACCGGATCACCCCGCGCGGCGACGAACGCCGCGAGAGCTTCCGAGTCTTCAACGAGCGCGGCGGCAAGTTTCGCGTCGCCGTCGTGAACCGCTGCAACCTCGACTGCTTCTTCTGTCACAACGAGGGCATGGCGAACCCGCGGCGCCCGCGCGACGACGACGTCGCGCGCTCCCGGGCGGCCCTCGACGCCGACGCCCTCGTCGCCCTCATGAACGCCTGGTGTCGTCTCGGCGGGCGGCAGGTCAACGTCACCGGCGGCGAGCCGCTCGCCCGCCCGGACCTGCCGGGGATCCTCGAGCGGGTCGACAAGCGCGGCGCCAGGATCGTCGTCAACACGAACGGTCTGCTCGCGCCGCGCCTCCTCGGGCGTCCCCGGATCGAGGCGATCGACTCGTTCCTGATCAGCCTCCACACGACCGACGAGCGGGCGTTCTCCGAGCAGCTCGGCGCCCCGCCCGGAAGCGCGGCGAAGGTCATGGCGAACGCGGTCGCCCTGTCCGAGCACGGCTACACGGTCGAGCTCAACTACAGCCTCGGCGACTACAACAAGCACGAGATCGGCGAGGTGCTCGACTTCGCCCTCGACAACGGCCTCGACCTCAAGACGATCGCGCTCGTCCGCAGCGACGGCGACGAGCAGTTCTACGGCGGCGACTGGATCGACCCCGCCTGGGTCGCCCGGCTGCTCGTCGGTCGCGGGGCGCGGAGGGTGAAGAGCAGCGCCGGGCTCGGTGGACGGAGCACGACCTGGAAGGCCGGCCGCTCGACGGTCCGGGTGAAGAACGTGGCCGACGGCCGCCTCGAGACGACGTTCTGCGGCGGCTGCCGCGCCCGCCCGCTCTGCGGCGAGGGGATCTACGCCCTGCGGGTCGGCGTCGACGGGATCTTCAAGCCGTGCCTGCTCGGGAAGGACCGCTGGCGAAACGTCGAAGACGATCGAGACGCGAGTCCCGAAGGAAGCGAGCGAGACGCGGCCTACGACGAGCAGATCCTCGACACGATCCACGCCATGATCGGCGACTGGTCGCGGGCGAGCTTCCGGACGGGAGCGCCGGCCTGACCTCCGCTCACGCGAGTCGACGCGATCCGCGGTCCTCGACAAACGAGTAGGACCGCGGATCCGGCGGCTCGGAAGTGACTGGATCGTGAGCCGATGGAGCCGATGGGGTCAGGTCCAGTCTTTTTACCATTTCGCCAATCGCTCCGACGGCCAGAGGCCGGTCGCCGAAATGGTAAAAATACTGGACCTGACCCCTCGGCGTGTAAGCGGGGATGCGGCGGGGTCTTCGGGCGGATGGTCGAATCCGCCCCTACGCTGACGACCGGTCGAAGGGCTAGGGCGCGCGTTCGTAGCGGTGCAGTCCGCTTCCCGTCTCGTCCCACCACTTCCGCCACTTCTGGATCGTCTCCTGACTCGCGTCGGGAGAGTCGCGCTCGACGCCCGTCAGTCGCGCGAGCAGCCGGTGGACCTGGAGTCGACGCGCGTCCTTGCTGTCGTTCGCGCTCTCGATCAGCACCCCGACCGCGGCCCGGAAGCCGTGCTCGCCGAGGGCGACGGCCGCGGCACGTCTCCGGATGGCGCGCTCGTGCTTGAGCTCGTCGAGGAGGACGTCGAATCCGCCCGCGGCCGCGACCCGCCCGACGAGCTCCTCGACGCGCGCGGCGTTGCGGGCCGCCTCCATCGAGTCCGGCGTGAGGCGGCCGACCTCCATCATCGCCGCGGCGATCACCGAGTCGCGGTCCGCCGAGAGGTCGGTCAGGCGCACGCCGTGGCGCGGGCCCGGTCCGGCGACGTCGACCTCGAGGCGGTAGACGCGCTCGATCGACAGCGCGCCCGCTCCGTCGGCGGCGACCACGACGAGCCGGCCGTCCGCGTCGGCGAGCATGAGCCGGCCGTCGGAGATCGTCGTCGCCCCGATCACCCGCCCCGAGCCCGCGCGCCCGGATCCGGCTCCCGCGCCGTCGCCGAGCTTCGACGGGATCGCCTCGACCGTCTGCTCGAGCGCCTCGAGGCTGACCTGGTGGCTCTCGACGGCCTTCGCCACCCGCTCGATCTCGCGGACGGCGAGCCAGATCCCGACGGAGAGGCAGCAGGCGAGGGCGGCGACGGCCAGAGGCGTCGCCGGGCTCGAGGCGCCCGCCAGGCCGCCCGGCTGGCCCGCGACCGACGTGGACTCGGACGGATCGGTGGTCACGGCGCGCTCCCGGAACGAGGACGAGCCCCGGAGCGGAGGCGCCGGAGCTCGTGGTCGCTACGTGCTGTCCCTTGGAACGGGGGGGCCTAGAAGTAGGCCTCCCACCGGTCGCTCTCGTACTTCCACGAGAACACGAGCATGATCATCGACCCGAGGCCCCAGATCGCGATCGGACCCCAGAAGAGGTAGTTCTGGTTGTCCGCCGTCTGGGTGATGTACCAGGCCGAATCGGCGATCCCGATCCAGGAGAGATAGCCGACCATCGCGATGACGAACGTGATGAAGGCCTTGAGGAAGCCCTTCTTCTCGTTCGCCCGCATCTCGCTGATGCGCGCGATCTGCGCCTCGTCGGGGCGGTCGGCCGCGTGCTCGCAGACCGGGCAGACGATCTCGTCGCCGTCGATCCCGTTGTCGAAGACGAAGTCCTCGTAGCACTCGGAGCAGATGACGGGCACCTTCTCGTTCCCGACCGCTCGGACGGACTTCGTGGCACGGGAGGCCTTGGTCGATCGCTTCGCCATGTCGTTCGCTTCCTCGGCGCCGCCCGGCAGGCGACACCTTCCATTCGGAAGGGTGGTGGATCGTCGCGAATTCCCCGGTACGACGATGGTTGTCGATTATAGCCGGCCGATCTCGCGGATCAAGCCGTCGGCGTCGGACGGGGATTCCCACCGTTCCACACGCCGGGGTGGGGGGTTTGGTTCCGGTCGCCAGCCCGAACATCACCCTTCGACGTTGACCTCGGCGACGCGACGGCGAGAATGGCGCTTCAGCCGGCGGCTCGTCCGGATCGGTCCGCCTCGGAGACGAACATTGCCCCAAAAGCTGCCGCGCATCCACGTCCTGACCCCCGATGTCATCGGCAAGATCGCCGCCGGCGAGGTGATCGAGCGGCCGGCCTCGCTCGTCAAGGAGCTGGTCGAGAACTCACTCGACGCCGGGGCGACCCACGTCGACGTCGCGATCGAGGCGGGCGGGAAGCGCCTGATCCGGATCGCCGATGACGGCTGCGGCATCGAGCCCGACGACCTACCGCTCGCGGTGACCCGGCACGCCACCTCGAAGCTGAAGACCGAGGAGGACCTGTTCCGGATCGCGACGCTCGGGTTCCGGGGCGAGGCGCTCGGCGCGGCCGCGGCGGTGAGCAAGCTCGAGATCCAGAGCCGCCCGAAGAAACGGACCGAGGGGCACACCCTCTCGGTGCGCGGCGGCGAGATCGGCGAGGTGGCTCCGTGCGGGCTCGCGCCGGGCACGGTCGTGGAGGTGCGAGACCTGTTCTGGAACGTGCCGCCGCGGCTCGCGTTCCTCAAGACCGATCAGCACGAGGGGCGGCTGTGCGCGCAGGAGGTGACCCGGATCGCGCTGGCGCGGCCCGACGTCGCGTTCTCGCTCCATCACGGCGACCGCGAGGTGCTCGACACCGGGCGGGGGACGCCGGATCTGCGCGACCGGATCGCCGCTCTTCACGGGCGGGCGCTCTCGAAGACGCTCACCTCGATCGAGGCCGGTCCGCGGCGCGAGGGTGGGCCGAGCGTGTCGGGCTTCGTCGCGCCGTTCACCGAGACGCGCAGCAGCGGCAGTCATCAGTTCTTCTTCGTGAACGGGCGGGCGGTCCGCGACCGCGTGATGGTGCGCGCGCTGCGCGACGCCTTCCGCGGCCTCATCGCGGCCGGCCGGCATCCGATCGGCTATGTCTTCGTCGAGCTCGATCCAGCCGAGGTCGACGTGAACGTCCATCCGACGAAGGCGGAGGTGAAGTTCAAGCGAAGCCAGGAGATCGTCTCGCTCGTGATCGCCGCGGTCCGCGACGCCCTCGACGCGACGAACGCGCCCGGCGCGTGGGCGGTCGGCGTCGATCGCGGCGGCAACGCGCCGGCGGCGCGCGGCCCCGAAGGCGTGCTCGGGCGCGGCGACGTCGCGGGCGGCGGGGGCGGCGGCGCGCTCGGCGGCTGGGTCCCCCCCGGCGACGGTCGAGCCGTCGCGGCCGCCACGGCGACTCCGCCGGCGGCGATCGCGGGCGGCGTGATGGCGACCGCGGCCGACGCGCTGGCGCCGGGGCTGCCGTTCGGGGACGACGCCATCGAGGCGGGCGGCGGCCGCGGCGGCGCGATCCAGATCCACGACCGCTACATCGTCGAGGAGGTGGCCGACGGGGTCCATCTGATCGACCAGCACGCCCTCCACGAGTGGATCCTCTACACCGAGATCCTCGACCGCATGAACGCCGCGCCGGTCGAGGTGCAGAAGCTCCTCTTCCCGGCCGTCGTCGAGGTCGGCGGCGCCGAGATGGAGGCGTTCCGCGATGCCCGCGACGCGTTCGCCGAGCTCGGGATCGAGGTCGAGGAGTTCGGCGAGAGCTCCCTCGCCGTCCGGGCCGTCCCGAGGATCGCCGGGAAGGCCGACGCCGAGGATCTGTGCCGGAGCATCCTCGCCGACCTGATCGAGGGACGTCCCCACGCCGAGGCGAAGGCGAGCCTGCTCGAACGTGTGGCCGCATCGGTCGCGTGCAAGGCGGCCGTCAAGTTCGGGATGAAGCTCCAGCCCGACGAGATCGACGCCCTCCTCGCCCGCCGCGGCTCGGTCGTCCGCGGCTTCTGCTGCCCGCACGGGCGCCCGACGACGATCTTCCTCGCGCGCGAAGAGCTCGACCGTCGCTTCGGCCGCTGAGCCACTCGAGTCGCGCCGTTCACCGGGCTCGTTGAACGCCCGATGGCCGCTGTGCTACCCTGTTGCTCTCAGGGGTTTGGAATGATCCAACGGGGGAGCTGGTGACCGGTCATCGGGCCGTTCTCGTCGTGCTGGTGGTCCTCACGCTCGGACTGCTCGTCCCCGCGGTCGCCTCGCCGGCGGCCGCGCGCGCCGATGACGAGGCGGGCCAGGGCACCATCACCCTCGAGGACGGGCGCTTCCTCACCGGGCGGATCACCAGGACGGACTCGGGCTTCCGGGTCGAGACCGCCGACGGACGCTCGGTCCGCGTCCGCCGCGACGAGGTCGCCTCGGTCCGCATCGACGGCAAGCCCGTTGCCGTCGACGTCGACGACGGGAGCGGTCCGCCCGAGCCCGGTCCCTCGCCCGAACCGGCGCCGGTCGATGTCGTCGACGATCCGACGACCGTCGCCGACGGAACCGAGGTCACCCTCTCGCTTCGCGATGGTCGCTTCGTTCGCGGCACGCTCACGCACGTCGACGGCGGCTTCCGGATCGCCGGACCCCGCCGCGCGGTAACGGTGCGGGCCAACGACGTCGCGACGATCCGGCACCCCGGAGGGCTCGTCCGGCTGACCGAACCGA
This sequence comes from Planctomycetota bacterium, assembly GCA_029260755.1. Taxonomy (GTDB): domain Bacteria; phylum Planctomycetota; class J058; order J058; family JAJDCQ01; genus JAJDCQ01. The sequence goes on from JAJDCQ010000239.1 coordinate 50,437, forward strand.
AGCCGGCCGATGTCCCGCCGCCCGAGCCGGCTCCGGTCGGCGACGATCCCTCGGTGATCGCCGACGGAACCGACGTCACGGTCAGCCTCCACGATGGCCGCTTCGTCCAGGGCGCGCTCACGCGGGTCGACGGAGGCTTCCGGATCCGGGGGCGTCGGGCGGTCACCGTCGCGACCGGCGAGGTCGCCTCGATTCGCCACCCCGGCGGAATCGTCCGCTTCCCGGCGCCGCGTCCGACGCCTCCACCAAAGCCCGATCCGACGCCCGAGCCGACGCCCGATCCCACTCCGGAGCCGACGCCCGAGCCCGCCGAGCCGCCCGAGCGCCCGCGGGTCACCGTCGAGCTCGCCGACGGACGCTTCATCACCGGCCGCCTCGAGAACACCGACCGCGGCTTCCGGATTCATCCCAACGACGACGCGCCCGACGGGGGGAGCGTCGTCGAGGTGAAGATGCTCGACGTCCGCGGCATCGACTTTCACGCCGAGCCGACGCCCGGCATGGAGGACGCCGGCGGCGACGACGCGACCGACGACGCGGCCGACGTGCCCCGGCCGCGCGCCCGCGCGCTGCCCGCGGTGATCGATGGCGCCCGCGTCACCCTCACCCTCGCCGACGGCCGGTTCGTCAGCGGCGTCGTCACGAACACCGAGCGAGGCTACGCGATCGAGACGCCGCGGCGGACGCTGCGCGTCGACGTGAGCGACGTCGTCGCGATCGAGCCGCTCCCCGAGCCGCCGGCGCCTCCGGCGCCCGTGGCACCGGTGGCGCCGGGCCCGCTGCCCGTTCCCGAGGGGAGCCGCGCGAACGTGACCCTGGCGGACGGCCGCTTCCTGACCGGCAAGATCCGGTCGACCGAGCGGGGCTACGCGATCGAGACGCCACAGCGGACCGTCCGCGTCGCGACGGCGGACGTCGTCTCGATCAAGCCGGTGGTCGAGCGATCGGCGCCGCCCGAGCCCGTGCCGCCCGTGGCGCCGCCGCCCCTGCCCGTCGACGAGGGGACGCTCGTCAACGTGACGTTGCTCGACGGTCGCTTCCTGACCGGCAAGATCCGGTCGACCGCGCGCGGCTACGCGGTCGAGACGCCGCAGCGGACCGTCCGCGTCGACGCGGGCGAGGTCGCCTCGATCGAGGCGGTCGAGAAACCGGCGGCCGGCGGCGCGGACGACGGCGAGAGCAACGGCGGCGGGGACGACGGCAGCGAGAGTGGCGGCGGCACGAGCGACGACGGCGGCGAGAGCGGCGCGGGCGAGGCCCCGACGCTTCCCGTTCCGCCCGGCGCCCGGGTCAACGTCTTCCTTCGCGACGGCCGGTTCGTCACCGGCACGATCCGGACGACGAAGTACGGCTACGCGATCACGACCCCGACGCGCACGATCCGCGTCGTCGCCGAGGAGGTCGACCGGATCGAGCCGGCCGACTAGCGCGCCGCGAGTCGCTGTCGCTCCGGCTTCGCCTTCGGCGAAGAGGATGTCACCACGGAGACACGGAGGACACGGAGGATTCTCGGAGAAGACGCGAGGAGCTCGTGCCCGGCTGGATCCCCTCCTTCCGCCCGTCCGTCCGTCCGCCCGTCCGCCCGTCCATCCTCGACGGAGATCTGGCGCATCCGAAGCTCCTCCGTGCCTCCGTGCCTCCGTGGTTCCATCTCGTCGCGAAGCGACAACACCAACCAACCCAGTAGCCGCCGCCCGCCCCTCTCCGTGAGTTCTCCGTGTCCTCCGTGTACCCGTGGTGACATCCCGCTCGCCGAAGGCGAGCCCGAAGGCGAGCCCGAAGGCGAGACCCCGTGACCGACGCCCGGCTTCGCGAGCTCGAGCGCGCCTTCCGCGCCAGCGGCGCCGACGAGGACCACGCCCGCCTGATCGAGCATCGCCTCCGGCTGGACCTGCTGCCGCGGCGCCGGGTCGCGCTCGCCGCACGAATCGGGTCGGCGCCGGCGCGGATCGCGCTGGGCGAGTCGGTCTCGCTCGATCCCTCGACCGAGATCACCGCGCTCCTCGAGGCGTCGCTCTTCGACTGGGAGGACGCCTTCGCCCGGTTCGATGACGACGAGGAGCTGCGGCTCCGGGTGATCCTGGCCGTCGCCGGCACCTACCGCCAGGTGCCGAGCGGCCCGCGACGGGTGGATCACCACGACGCGACCAGCCGCGCGTCGCTCGCGGCGGCGGAGGCGTTCCTCGTCGCCCCGTCGGCGCCGCGGCGGGCGGTCGCGACCGAGGCGTTCTGGCGGCTCTTCGAGGGTGACGTCGACTGGGAGGGCGACGTCTCCTGCACGCCGGACTGCTGCTGGAGCGCCCGGACGGCGACCCTCTGGGTCTCCTCCCTCGCGACGTTCTACTCGGGCACCGCGGCCGTCACCGGCCTCGCCGATCGCGGTCACGAGGACGGCACCGACGAGATCGGCTGGCGCGATCGGCCGATGCCGTCGACCGCGGAGCTCGACGAGCTCGTCCGGAACACGACGACCGAGGTCGCGACCTTCGCCCTCGCGATCCGGTTCGCCGTCGAGCGCGAGGTGATCCCCTGGGCGACCGGCGATCGCGACCCGGTCGCCGAGCGGGTCGCGGCAGGTCCGCCTTCCGGGGCGATTTAGAATGACTGTTGTGGTTTTATAACAAGCGTTGTAGTCTGCGCGGGTCCTGAAGGGGGACCCAGCCATGCACGACCTCGACGTCATCGTGATCGGCTCCGGCGCCGGCGGCCTCGCCGCCGCGGTCGCCGCGGCCCGGGCCGGCAAGCGGGTGGCCGTCTTCGAGAAGCACTATCTGCCCGGCGGGTGGTGCCACACCTTCCCGCTCGGCGGCTACCGGTACAGCCCCGGGGTTCACTACCTCGGCGGGCTTCAGGAGGGCGGCGTCCTCCGCCGTCTCTACGAGGGGCTCGGTCTCGGCGAGGACCTCTCGTTCTACGAGCTCAACCCGACCGGCTTCGACCGCATCTGGATCGGCGACGAGCGCTTCGACATTCCCAAGGGCAAGGACACGTTCGCCGACACCCTCGCCGCGCGCTTCCCCGCCGAGCGCGACGGGATCCGGGCCTACCTCGACACCGTCGAGCGGATCGACGGGCAGCTCCGCGGCCTGATGTCTCTCAAGCCGCATCAACTCCTCACCCTGCCGTGGCGCGCCCGCGACATCCTGCGGTGGGGCTTTCGAACCGCCGGCAGCCTGATCGACGCCCACGTCCGCGATCCGAAGCTCCGCGCCGTCCTCGCGGGGCAGTCGGGCGATCACGGGCTGCCCCCGTCGATGGTCTCGGCGCCGGTGCACGCCGCCGTCGCCGCCCACTACTTCGAGGGCGGCTGGTATCCCAAGGGCGGCGGCGGCGCGCTGCCGCGCGCGCACATCCGCGCGCTTCGCCGCCACGGCGGTGAGATTCACGTCAAGACGCCGATCGATCGGATCCTCCTCGAGCGCGGCCGCGCGATCGGCGTGCGGCTCGGCGATGGGACCGAGGTGCGCGCCGACGTCGTCATCTGCAACGCCGACCCGGGCGTCACCTTCGAGCGGCTCGTAGGCCGCGAGAACCTCGGCTGGCGGCGACGCCGGGCGCTCGACCGGACGAGCTGGTCGGTCTCGGCGCTCAGCCTCTTCCTCGCCGTCGACATGGACGTCGACGCGGCCGGGCTCGACTCGGGCAACTCGTGGTTCTACCGCGACGCCGACATCGAGAGCATCTACCGTCAGGGCCTCACCCCGTGGGGGCCGGAGCTCGACGAGATCCCCGGCATGTTCCTCACCACGACGACCCTCAAGGATCCGAGCAAGGACTACCGGAGCGAGTCCCGCCGCGCGGGCCCCCACGCGGCGGTCCACACGATGGAGGCGTTCGCCTTCGTCTCCTGGGACGCCTACCGCCGCTGGGAGGAGAGCGCGGTCGGCGATCGGCCGGACGGCTACCGCGAGCTCAAGGACAAGCTCGAGGCGAAGATGCTCGAGGGGCTCGAGCGCCGCGTGCCCGGGATCCGCGACGCGGTCGTCTTCTCGGCGCTCGGCACGCCGCTCACGAACCTCCACTACTGCGCGGCGACCAACGGAAACCTCTACGGAAACGCCAAGATCCGGAGTCAGGTCGGTCCGTTCTCGTTCCAGACCGCGACCGAGTTCCCCGGCCTCTTCCTCTGCGGCGCCAGCACGCTCGGCCACGGCGTCACCGGCGCGGCGATGTCGGGCCTCGTCGCCGCGAGGAAGGCGCTCGGGTGTCGGGTCCGCGACCTCCTCGGCGAGGACGAGGCCTCGATCACCCTCCTCGACGCGGAGACCGAGCGGCGCCGGATCCGCGCCGAGCGGGCCGTCGCGGCCGAGCCCGCGCTCGCGGCGGCGACCGCCTGAGGATGGGGAGCCCCCTGCGAGCGCTCCGCCGCGAGCAGATCATCGCGGCGGCGCGCCGCATCGTCGCAGACGACGGTCTCGAGTCGCTCACGATCGCCGCCATCGAGAACGCGGTCGACTTCAGCCGCGGCGTCATCACCTACCACTTCCGCGACAAGGACGAGATCGTCGAGGCGGTCCTCCGGAGCGCCGTCGACGAGATCGACGCGAACCTCGTGGCGCTCGGCGGGCAAGACCTCGACCCCGAGGCACAGGTCGAGACCGCCCTCCGGACGGTGCTCCAGGGGTTCCTCGACCGCCCCGAGGCGGCGCGAATCCTGCTCTCGTTCTCGGGGAGGATCCACGCCGATCCGCGGATGGCGGCGATGAGCGCCGAGCTCTACGGCGGCTACCGCCGCTGGTCGGGCTCGCTCATCGAGGCGCACGGCGACCGCTTCGCCCCGGTCGATGCCGACGGCCTCGCGGGGGTGATGGTCGGGATCGTGATCGGGCTCGCGACGCAGACGTGGATGGACCCCGAGGGGTTCGACCCGGCGCCGGCGCTCGACGAGGCGTGCGCGGCGGTGCTGGCGAGGCTGCGGTCCGGGTAGCGGGGTGCGCGTCGTGTTCGTGGAACATGCGCGTGGGCAGTGAGCTCGCGAGCCCGCCGCATGCAATCCGCGTCATCCGCGTAATCCGCGGTTCCCACTGGTTCCAACGCCGAGAGAGACGAACCGCGGATTTCGCGGATTACACGGATTGACTCGGGCCGAGCCATGGCCGACGCGTCGCGGTCCTCCGCCCGAGACTCCTGTTCCTGGAACATGCGCGTGGGCAGTGACTCGGGAGCCCGCCGCATGCAATCCGCGTGATCCGCGTAATCCGCGGTTCCCACTCGTTCGACGCCGAGAGAGACCGAACCGCGGATTACGCGGATTACGCGGATTGGACCGGACGGCGCCAAGCCGTTGCCGACGCGGCGCTGCGGTGGGCGCGAGACTCCTGTTCCTGGAACGGCCAACGAACGCGCTAGCCGGCGCTCGTCCCCGGCGTCGCGGGTTCGAGCAGCTCGATCCGGACGATGTGGACGAGCGAGACATGAGTGACGCGGGTCGCGATGTCGCGTCGGCGATCATCGACGGTGCCGACGACGACGTCTCGGAGCGCGACGATCGCCATGTCGGGATGGTGCACGTCGAACGTCTGCCCGTCGGTCTGGTGGATTCGAAACGGCTTGAACGGCTGGGCCCGGGTGAACTGGGTGACGTCTTGCGGTCGAAACATCGTGCTTGTCTCCGACCTCCCTGAATCCACCTCGACCCTAGCAAGACGCTAACTGTCGTTCAACCCGTCCGCACCTCCAGCCAGAACTCCAGCACCCGTTGCATGCACAGCAGGCACACCGCCAGGTCCGCGTCGCGGACCGCCGGCGGCCGTCGCTCTCCCCGGTCGCGCTCGTGGGCGGACTCGTTGCCGAGCACCCGGAGGACGTGCATGTAGCTCCGGATCCAGTCGGCGACGCCGTCGTCGGCCAGCCGATCGATCCGCCTCCACAGCTCGAACGCCCTGCGCTTGCTCGGCGCCGTCGGCTCGAGGTCGGTGACGACGAGCTCGACGAGGCGGCGTCCCATGATCCCGAGCTCGAAGCTGCGGCTCGCCTCGTTGTCGACGACGCGGCGGACCTCGTGGATCAGCCGGCTCTGCGCCGCGTTCGCGAGCGCCTCGGCGCGGTCGAGCCGCGCGCCGAGCTCGCGCCGGACGACGGCGACCAGCTCGCCCTTGGGGGCGGCGATGCGGTCGCGCCCGAGGACGCGGTCCATCGCCTCGTCGAGGCGCTCCACCTTCGCGGGGTTGAGCTCGATGAAGCAGACCCGCTCCAGATGCGCGAGGCGCGGGAGATGCCGGCGCGCGGCCTCGAGCAGCCCTCGCACGACCGGCTCCGGGTCGAGGTCGGCGCCGCCCGCGCCGAGGACCGGAACGAGCATCCGCCGGATCTCGATCCCCTTCGCCTCGAGGAGCGCGACGAGCGCGAAGAGGTTCTCGGTCGCCTCCTCGACCGACACCGCGAAGCCTATGTCCTCGACGCACGCCACCCGCCGGAAGCGCTCGTGACCGGTCGGCTTGCTGACCCACCAGCCGAGGGCGGTCTTGAGGTCGAACGCCGGTTCGACCGAGAGCTCGCCCACGTCGAGCCCGGCGCGCTCATGGAGCGATCCGATCAGGGTGTGGCTCACCTGCGCGTAGAGCCCGGGCGCCTGCGCGAGCGCCCTCAGGTCGCCCGCGACGACCGAGACCGCGAGGAGATCGACCGGGTCGGGGAAGCTCGTCGCGTCGCCGTGATGAAGCTCGAACGCCCGCGGCCCCCACCGGGTGTCGACCTCGACGAGGTTCACGAGGCGCGGCTCATCGGAGACGCTCATCCCGATCTCCCGCTCTTCTGCCAGTCCGCCCAGAACTCGAGGAGCCGCTTCATCCCGTGAAGGCAGAGCGCCAGGTCGGCGTCGCGAATCTCCGCCGGAAAGCGCCTGGACGGAGGCCGGGCGTGAGCGACCTCGTTGCCGACGACCCGGACCAGATGCATGTACGACCGGATCCAGCGCGACAGGCCGACCTCGCCCAGACGCTCGATCCGACCCAGGAGATCGAAGGTCCGCGGCGTCGACTCGACGTCCGAGACGATGGCCTCGACGAGCTTGCGGGCCGCGACGCCGACGTCGAGCGCGCGGGTCTCCTCGGCCTCGATCGCCTGTCGCAGCTCCTCGATCCGGTCGCGCTCGGCCGGGGTCGCCCGGGTCTCGACGGCGGCGAGCCGCGCGAGCACGCCGCCCCGGAGGAGCTCGGTGAGCTGGTCTCGCGCGAGCCGGCTGCTCTTCCGGTCGAGGACGCGGTCCATCTCGACGTCGAGCCGATCGACCTTCGCCTCGTTCCGCTCGACGAAGAGGATCCGCTCGAGGTAGTCGAGCCGGGGGAGGTGCCTTCGCGCCGCCTCGAGGATGCCCCCGAGGACGCCCTCGAGCGGCATCCCGGCGTCGCCCGCGCCGAGGAGGGGAACCTGGGCCGTCCGCACCTGGACGCCCTTCGCCTCGAGGAACGCGATCAGGACGAAGAGCCCGTCGAGAGCCTCGGCCAGCTCGTGAGGGCGGTCCTCGATGTCTTCGAGGCAGGCGACCCACGCGGGCGCGGAGCTCGTCTCGGCGGCCCACCAGCCGAGCGCGGCGCGGAGGTCGACCGCCGGCTGCTGCGAGAGCTCGGCGACGTCGATCCCGGTCGCGGCCCGGAGCGCGCCGAACACGGTGTGGAGCTCGTCGTCCCAGCCTGACGGGTCGCGGCGGAGCTCGTCGAGGCGGGTCGACTTGACCGAGACGGCGATCAGATCGACCTCGGCGACCCTCGCCATCGCGTCCCCGTGGCGAAGCTCGAACGCCCGCGGGCCGAACCGGGTGTCGATCTCGACGAGGTTCACGAGGCGAGGCTCGTCGGAGACGGTCATCGCGGCACGATCCTCGGCGTGGCGACTCGCTTCGCCGCGTCCGTGCCCACGAGCGCGCCCGGGAGACCGCCGAGGCCGGCGCCGGCGACGTGGCGAGGGGCGAGCTCGACGGCGAGGTCGAGCTGGCGTCCCGACTCGACCAGCGGCGTGATGTCGATGAACCTGACCGCATCGCCCGGCCGTCCGATCGCGGTGTTCCCGCTGTCGGCCGTGGCGCGGACGAGCTCGGGATCCTGTTCCGCGTCTCGCGGGAGCCCGGCCGGAAACTGCGCTTCGAGGCGCACATGATCGAACTCGACGAGCTTCTGCGAGCGGTCGCGGGCGAAGTGAAGCTCCCAGGCGAACTTGACTCCATCGTCGCTGATCGTCGTCCCGAATAGTGGGGATGTGCTCCGCCTGGCGCGTGCCCCGGCGAGGACGATCCTGCCGTGAAACCACTCGAGCATCTTGCCCGCCGCATTGGCGCGCTCCTGCTCGAGCTTGTAGGTCTCCCGCCGTCGTTGCACGAAGATGACACCGAACGTGACGAGGCCGACGACCATCGTTCCGAGCCCGATCGCGGTGCTCACGCGTGCCCTCGAGGATCCGCTCGCTCCGTCGCTCATCGCGCCCGCCCGGCCTGCTTCGACGCAGCCGCCCGGCGCGGCCCGCGTCCGCCGCGCCGACCGCGCTTGCGCTTCGCGTCTCCGCCTCGCCGCCGCGGCGCCGCCGACGGTGGCTCGACGCCGAGCCACTCGAGGAGATGCTCGAGCACCTTCTCGGGCGGCGGGTCGAGCTCGTCGAGCGCGAGGTAGAGGAGCTCCTCGTCGATCACGCGGATCCGCTCGCGGACGTGATGGAGGCGCCTCAGGAGCGGCTTGAGGTCGTCGGCGCGGACGGCGACGACCTTGTCCTCCTGCCACACCTTCCGGACGGCGAGCTGCTCGAGGATGCTCTTGAGCAGCCGCACCTCGAGGAGGTTCTCGACCACCCGCGGCGGCTCGCCGTAGCGGTCGCGCAGCTCGACCCGCAGCGCGGCGACGTCGCCGGGGCTGGCCGCGCGCGTGAGGCGGCGGTAGACCTCGATCCGGAGGCGCACGTCGGGGACGTAGTCCTCGGGGACGAAGCCCTCGACGCCGAGGGCGACCTCCATCTCGGCCGGGCTGACCTCGGCGGTTCGCCCCTCGCGGCGGTCCTCGATCGCCGTCTTGAGCAGCCGGCAGTAGAGCTCGTAGCCGATCGTCGCGATGTGCCCGCTCTGCTCCGCGCCGAGGAGGTTGCCCGACCCGCGGATCTCGAGGTCGCGCATCGCGATCCGGAAGCCGGCGCCGAGCTCGCTGTACTCGGCGAGCGCCTGGAGGCGCTCGAGGGCCGGCTTGTTGACCGGGCGATCGCGCGGGACGAGCAGCCAGCACCACGCCCGGTGGTGGTAGCGCCCCACCCGGCCGCGGAGCTGGTGGAGCTCGGCCAGGCCGAACCGATCGGCGTTGTTGATGATGATCGTGTTCGCCCGCGCGATGTCGAGGCCGCTCTCGATGATGCTGGTGCACACCAGGACGTCGGCGAGGCCCTTCACGAACCGGAGCATGACGTCCTCGATCGCCCGCTCCGGCATCTGCCCGTGGACGATCAGGACGCGCGCCTCGGGCACCTCGCGCTCGATCATCTGGCGGACGGCGTCGATGCTCCCGACCCGGTCGTGGACGAAGTAGACCTGCCCGTCGCGGGCGAGCTCGCGCCGGATCGCGTTCTTGACGAGCTTCGGGTCGAAGCGGCGGACGTCGGTCTTGATCGACAGGCGGCCGGGCGGCGGCGTCTCGAGCGCGCTGATGCCCTTGATCCCGACGAGCGACATGTGGAGCGTCCGCGGGATCGGCGTGGCGGTGAGGGTCAGGACGTCGACGGTGCTGCGCAGGCGCCGGAGCCTCTCCTTGTGGCGGACGCCGAAGCGCTGCTCCTCGTCGATGATGACGAGGCCGAGGTCCTTGAAGACGACGTCGGCGCTCACCAGGCGATGCGTCCCGATGACGATGTCGACCGCGCCGCTCGCCACCCGCTCGACGACGCCCTTCTGCTCGCGCGGCGTCCGGAACCGGCTCAGGACGTCGACCTCGAGCGGCCACGCCGCGAAGCGGTCGCGGAACGTGTCGTGGTGCTGCTGCGCGAGGACGGTCGTCGGCACGAGGACGGCGACCTGCTTGCCGGATGCGGCCGCCCGGAAGGCGGCCCGGAGCGCGATCTCGGTCTTGCCGTAGCCGACGTCGCCGCAGACGAGCCGGTCCATCGGCCGCTGCCGCTGCATGTCGCCGCGGACGGCGTCGGCCGCCTTCACCTGGTCGTCGGTCTCGTCGTAGGGGAAGGCCGCCTCGAACGCGCGCTGCCAGTCGCCGTCGTCGGGGAACGCGGTCCCCTTGCGCAGCTCGCGCTCGGCCTGGAGCTCGAGGAGGTCGGCGGCGAGGTCCATCACCGCCTTCTTCGCGGCCGCCTTCTTCCGGGACCAGCCGGCGCCCGAGAGGGAGTTCAGGCGCGGCGCCATCGACTGGACGCCGACGTAGCGCTGGATCAGGTCGAGGCGCTCGGCCGGCACGTAGAGGATCGCGCCGTCCTTGTACTCGAGCTTGATGCAGTCGCGGCTCTTGCCCTGCTGCTCGATCCGCTCGACGCCGCGGAAGCGGCCGACGCCGTGGTTGAGGTGGACGACGTAGTCGCCCGGCGCCAGGTCGAGGAAGCTGTCGATCGCCCGCGACTCGGCCCGTCGCTTCGACTTGCTCCGCACCGTCGGGCGGCGCGCGCCGGTGAGGAGGTCGGCGGCCGTGACGAACGTCACGCCGGCCGCCTTCGCCGTGAAGCCTCGCTCGAGCGGAGACGTGGCGAACCTCACCGGCGCATCATCATCGAGCAGCTCGCGGATCCGGGCGAGCTGCGGCGCGCGCCGCGCCGTCACCCAGACCGTCCGCCCGGACGCCGCGGCGTCGGCGACGGCGGCCGTCGTCGCGGCCAGGTCGCCGCCGGTCAGCAGGAGCGCCGGGGCCGTGTCGAGGTCGGCGCCGGGCTCGTCGTCCGCCCGCGGGAGCGCCCGGATCGACGCGACGGCGACGCCGCGCGGCGGCGCCGTCCCCGCGATCGCGTCGACGCTCGCGTGCGCCCGATCGCCGAGGACGCCGGCCCGCGCCTTCGCCTTCGCGGCGACCCGATCCGGGTCGACGATGACGAGGAGGCGACTCCGCGCCTCGTCGTCGGCGTCGTCGGGCGCGAGGTAATCGACGATCGTCGCGCGGCGCTTGCGGGCCGCGTGGTAGAGCTCGTCGGTCCGGGCGAGGACGAGGTCGACGCGGTCCTTGGGCTGGCGTGAGGTCTGCGTCCCCGGGTCGAACGTCCGGAGGCTGTCGACCTCGTCGCCGAAGAGCTCGATCCGGACCGGGTCCTCCGCGCCCGGCGAGAAGACGTCGATGATGCCGCCGCGGACGGCCACCTCGCCCTCGGCCTCGACCATCGGGACGCGCGTGTAGCCGTGCTCGACGAGGGTGGCGACGAGCTCGCCGAGCTCGACGAGCTCGCCGACGGCGACCGACCGGCGGGCGGCGGCGACGAACGAGGGGTCGGGCAGGATCTCGAGGAACGCGCTCGCGCTCGCGGCGACGACGACCGACCGGTCGTCGCGACGGATCATCAGCGCCCGGAGCGCCCGGAGCCGCTCGCCGAGCGAGGTCGCGAACGCGCGGGCGTCCGCCTCGGCGTCCTCGGGGTCGAGGTCCTCGAGGTCGACCCCGACGTCGGTCGGCGGCAGCTCGAGGGCGTCGCCCGCGCCCTCGAGGAGGGCATCGAGGTCGCGGGCGATCCGGCGAGCGTCCTCCTCCTGCTCGGCGACCACGACGACGCGCCCGGGTCGCGAGCGCAGCAGCGCGGCCAGGGCCGGGGCGACCGCGCCCTCGGCGACGCCGCCGAGCGTCAGATGATCGGGGCGGTCTGGGGCGGCGAGGAGGTCGCTGAACGCCGCGACGCCGGCGTCGGCGCGGATCGCGTCGATGACGACCGCGCCGGGGAGCGGCGCGATGGCCGGGTCGTCCGCCGGGTCGTCCGGCGACACGAACCCGTCCTCGGGATCCGGTCGGCCCGAGGCGTCGGCGTCGCGCTCGGCGCCGGTCATCGCTGGCGACGCTCGCGCCGGGGCTCGCGCTCGAGGTCGAGGCCGGCGGCGAAGCCGTCGTCGTCGTCGTCGGCTCGAGCCGCGTCCCGGTCGTGGGCGTCGGCGTCGGCGTCAGCGTCGGACACCGGCGATCGGGAGCGTCGTCGGCGCCGGCCAGGCGCCGTGGCATCGCCGCGGGCCAGCCGCGCCTCGAGCTCGGTGAGGGTCACCCGGGCGGCCGCCTGCTCGGCCTCCTTCTTGGTGTTGCCCTCGCCGGCGCCGAGCTCCTCGCCCTCGACGACCGCGACGACCCGGAAGAGCTTCCCGTGCTCCGGACCGATCACCGAGACGACCCGATACGTCGGCGTGGTGCCCGACGCCCGCTGGGTGAGGTGCTGCAGGAGCGCCTTGTAGTTCTCGCCGACCCGGTCGGCGGTCGCCCGCTCGATGTCGTCGCCGAGGGCCACCTCGAGGATGAACCGCGCGGCCGGCTCGAGGCCGCCGTCGAGGTAGATCGCGCCGACGATCGACTCGAACGCGCCGGCGAGGAGCGACGAGGGCAGCGCCCCGCGCTTTCCCCGGACGCCCTTGCTCACCGCGACGAGGTCGTCGACGCCGAGGCGGCGGGTCGCCTTGGCGAGGCTGCCGGTGCTCACCACGACCGACTTGCTCCGGGTGAGCTCGCCCTCGTCGCGATTCGGGAAGCGTCGGAACAGCTCCTCGGAGACGACGAGGCCGAGGATCGCGTCGCCGAGGAACTCCATCCGCTCGTTCGCGATCGCGCCGCTGCTCCGGAGCGAGGCGTGGGTCAGGGCGATCGCGAGGAGCTCCCGGTCGTCGAACTCGTAGTCGATGATGTCCTCGACCGCCTCGAGCCGGTCGGGGTCGGCCGCGTCGGGGTCGGGCGAAGCTCGTCCGAGCGGCGCGGGGATGAGCCCGTCGCTCGAGGACGCCGGGCCCGGGCGAGCGAGCCGTCGAGAGGGGTGCGGATCGTTCTTCATCGGGGGCGCGGGCATTCTAGCGAGCCCCCGGGGGGGCGGTAAAGCCCGGCGCAGCGGAGACGGGGACGGGTCGCGCCTCTTGCGTGGCGATATTGCCACGCTCGGGCGGTCGTGCTCTGGTGTTCTCATGGCTCGATCCGGCGAGACGACGGGAGCGGGTACCGGCGCCGTGCCGGTCGGCGCGGGCGAGCGAGACCCCCAGGTCGGCGGGACGGCCACGATCGCGCGGGTGCTGATCGCGACGGCGCTCGCCCCGCTTCCGCTGGCGGCCCTCGCCCCCGCGCTCGCGCGGGCCGGCGCCGGCGAGGTGCTCGCGGCCGCGGCGGCGTTGACCGGGTTCGTCGCGGCGTTCGCGTTCGGCCTCGCCGTCGCCCGGGAGATCACCCTGCGGCGGCCCGACCGACGGCTCGCCGTCGGCCTCGTCGGCGGCCCGATCGCCTTCGCGCTCGCCTGCGCGGCCGCCCGATCGCTTCACGTGGTCGTGGGCAGTCAGGCGCCGCCCGCCGAGGCCATCGGCGCGCTCCTCGACCCGAGCGACCTGTCGTGGCTCCTCGGCGGGCGGCTCGGCTTCGTCGTCGCCGGCCTCGTCGGCGCCGCCGCCCTCGGCAGCGGCTACCTCGGCCTGATCACCCCGCGACGGGACCCCCGCGGGTCGAGGCGGCGAGCCCGGTGCTTCGGCGCCTGGATCCTGCTCGCCCTGCTCGCCGGGTTGATCGTCGGCGTCACGACGGCCCTCATGGATGGCCTCCGCGCAGGAGCGCTCGACGGCACCGCGGCCATCGTGGCCGTGACGGTGCCCGTCACCTTCGCGGGAATCCTCGGCGCGACGGCCGTCCTCTTCCTGGCCGGCGAGTCCGGCGCGTACCTCGGCGATCTGCTCACGAGGGCGAAGCGATCCTCGTGAAGTCACGCTTCCGGCGGGATCTCCTCGTCTCCCGGGGGCTCGACCGGAGGCGATGGCGAGCGGCCTGGACGGGGAAGCCGGCGCCGTGCTTGATGCGGTGGAGCCGCTCCTGTCGGCGGCGGCGACGATCATGGACGACGAAGGAGACGAGACGTGGCGAAGATGGGCATGGAGATGGTGGCGACGACCGACGCGATCGCGGGCCGCGAGGTGAGGCGGTGCCACGGGATCGTCTGCGGGCAGAGCTTCGTCGGCGAGAACGTCGTCGCCGACGTCCTGAACGCGATCGGCGAGACCCTCGGCGGCAACAAGATCCTGACCAAGAACAAGCTGTCCGACGCCCGCGACGACGCGATCGCCGCCCTGATGGACGAGGCCGACAAGCTCGGCGCGAACGCGATCGTCGGCGTGAGGCTCGACCACGAGGCGGTCCGCGGGACGATGCTCCTCGTCACGGCGACCGGCACGGCGGTCGAGCTCTCATGAGCGCGCCGACGCGGGCTCGTCGCGACTTCGCGCCCGGCCTGCTCGTTCTCGTCGGGCTCGCTGGCGTACAGCTGACCGCCTGCACCGGCGAGGCGCCGCCGGACCCGGCGCCGGCGACCGAGGATGCCGGCGGCGCCGACGAGGCGCCGCCGCGCCGTGCGCGTCGCCGGGTCCCGCTGGCCAAGCGTCGCGACCCGCCGGCTGGCGAGTCGGGCACCGTCGAGCCCTCGACGGCGACCGAGTCGAACGCCGAGGAGCCGGATCGCCGCCCCCCGCCGGTCGACGCGGCGCTCTCGCCGCGACTCGCCCAGCTCATCGAGAAGCTTCGCGCGGCCAAGGACCACAACACCCAGAACAGGCTGTGGAACTCGGCGTCGCGCGCGGCGAAGCCCGAGGATCGCGACGCCCTGATCGGACTCCTCGACGACCCCGACACCTGGGTCCGCCGGGTCGGAATCCGCGCCCTCGGCCGGTTCGCCTCGGACGACGCGCGCGCGCTCGAGGCAGTCCTGCGCGTCCTCGATGACGACGAGCAGGAACGCCTCGTCCGCTACGGCGCCTTCTCCGCGGTCGGCGAGCAAGACCTCCGCGCGGCGATCCCGATCCTCGAGCGGATCGTCGCCGAGCACGAGATGGACACCGTCCGGATCTCGGCGCTCAACTCGCTCTCCGCCCTCGAAGCAGACGGCCACGAGGAGGCGGTCCTCGCGGGCTACCCGAAGACCGAGAACCTCCTCGTGCGACGCGCGCTCATCGAGGCGCTCGCCCGCATCGGGACGAAGCGCTGCTTCGCGCTCCTCGATCGCGTCGCGTCCGGCGAATCCGAGACGAACGACCCCCGGAAGGCGAACGCCCGGGCGCAGCTCCGCGCAGCCGCCGAGCGGACGAAGGTCCGGATCGAGCGCCGCCTCGAGGCGAGCGCGGGCGCGGCAGTCGCCGGGGCGACCGCCCGAGCGACCGCGCCCTGGTGGACGCCGACGCCCGAGCAGAAGGCGTTCGCCGAGGAGAGCGGCTGGCCGCTCGCGATCGAGAGCTCGCTCGGCATGAAGCTCGCGCTGATCCCGCCCGGCACGTTCACGATGGGCAGCGCCCCCGACGAGCCCGACCGCGGTCGCGACGAGCGTCCGCACGAGGTCACTCTCACCGGCGCCTTCTACATGGCGGCGACCGAGACGACCTGGGCGCAGCTCGACGCCTTCCTCCCGCAGGGGGAGAAGAGCGACCGGGTGCCGGCGTCGGCGACGTGGACCGACGCGACCTCCTTCTGCGAGTGGCTCGGCAGCCGCGAGGGAGACCCGGAGCGCTACCGGCTGCCGACCGAGGCCGAGTGGGAGTACGCGTGCCGCGCCGGGACGACGACGGCCCGCTGGTGGGGCGACGGGATCGACCACGGAAAGCACGCCAACGTCGCCGATCGACGCCACGCGAAGGAGATGCCCGCCGAGATCCGGGCGACCCTCTCCTTCGCCGACGTCGACGACGGCTACCCCGAGCGAGCGCCCGTCCGAAGCTACCCGGCGAACCCGTGGGGCCTCTTCGACACCATCGGCAACCTCGCCGAATGGTGCCGCGATGTCGACGGCCCCTACCCCGAGGGTCCCGTGACCGACCCGACCGGCCCCGAGGAGGGAAAGCGCCGCGTCATCCGCGGCGGCTCCTACTCCTCGGAGCTCTCGAAGTCTCGCTCGGCGGGCCGCTCGGCCTTCTTTCCGGCCTCGGGCGCGACCCCGACGGGCTTCCGCGTCGTCGCTGTCCGGGCGCCCGACGGGGTGAAGTAACGACCAACGCCTACGGCGAGGACTCGGCGATCAGCGCGACTCTCGTGGCCGTCATCGAGACGTCCTGACTGGGATCCCGACTCCTCGTCACCCCCCCGCCCCGAGAACGGCTCACCGCTCCGGCGCGACCAGCACCTTGAGCACCCCGTCCGCCCCCGCCCGCTCGAAGGCGTGCTCGGCGTCGGCGAGCGGGTGGCGCTCGGAGATCAGGGCGGCCGGGTCGATCTTGCCCGCGTTCAGCACCTCGATCGCGCGGGCGAAGTCGCCGCAGCGGCTGCCGACGATCTTGAGCTCGTTGATCACGATCGGCGCGAGATCGACGTCCGCGGCGCCGGCGTAGGTGCTCTTGAGGATCACCGTGCCGCGTGGCCGGACGATCGCGAGCGCCTTCGCCAGCCCGCTCGGATGCCCGGTGCCCTCGATGACGAGGTCGAAGCCGGTCTCGTCGAAGTCCTTCTCGAGGACGACGGCGAGGCCCGCGCGCTCGGCGAGCTCGAGCTTCTCGCGATGCCGGCCGACGAGGACGGCTCGCCCGAGGTCGCCGGCTCGCGCGGCGAGGCCGATCGCCATCAGCAGGCCGAGCTTGCCGTCGCCGATCACGCAGACGCGCTCGCCCGGGCGCGCCGGCGCGTCGTCGTAGGCGTGGAGGGCCGCGGCGAGCGGCTCGATGAAGACGGCCGTGTCGTCGGGCATCCCGTCGGGCACGACGTGGAGGTTCGCCGTCGGCACGGCGACGCGGTCGGCCAGCCCGCCGTCCTTGTTGAGGATCCCGAGGACGGTCCGGTGCGGGCAGTGGCTGCGCCCACCGTGGAGGCAGGTCGGGCACGCGAGGCAGCTACAGTTGATCTCGGTCACGACGCGCTTGCCGCGCCACGCCTCGGGGACCGCGCCGCCGTCGGGGCCCTCGGTGACCCGGCCGAGCACCTCGTGGCCGAGGGTGCCGGTGAAGCCCATGTAGCCCTTGGCGATCTCGAGGTCGGTGTTGCAGATCCCGGCCAGGTCGACGTCGACGACCACCTCGGACGCGGCCGCCCGCGGCTCGGGCCGCTCCTGCAGCCTCACGCCGTCCCCGGTGCACACGAGCGCCTTCATCCTTCGTCTCCCGCGTCGTCGGCGGCAGCCGACGCCGGCGTCGGAGCCGTCCCGTCGCCGCCGTCGAGCTGCTGCATCGTGTAGAGGCGGTGATAGAGCCCCTTCTTCTCGAGGAGCTCCTCGTGCGGGCCCTTCTCGACGACCCGCCCGTCCTCGAGGGCAATGATGAGGTGGGCGTTCCGCACGGTCGAGAGGCGGTGCGCGATCACGAACGTCGTGCGGCCCTCCATCAGTCGGTCGAGCGCGTCCTGGACGAGCTTCTCGCTCTCGGAGTCGAGGCTGCTCGTCGCCTCGTCGAGGATGAGGATCGACGCATCGCGGAGGATCGCCCGCGCGATCGTGACGCGCTGCCGCTGCCCGCCCGAGAGGTTCGACCCGCGCTCGCCGACGACCGTCTCGTAGCCGTCGGGCTGGGCGAGGATCTCCTCGTGGACGTTGGCCGCCTTCGCCGCCGCCTCGACCTCCTCGCGCGTCGCGTCGGGCCGCCCGTAGCGGATGTTGTCGAGGATCGACTCGTTGAAGAGGAACGGGTCCTGACTGACGACGGCGATGTGGCGGAGCAGCTCGGCGCGCTTGATCTTCCGGACGTCGACGCCGTCGATCGTCACCCGCCCCGAGCTCGTGTCGTAGAAGCGCGGGATCATGTCGAGCATCGTCGACTTGCCGGCGCCCGTCGGCCCGACGATCGCCGCGATCTTGCCGACCGGCGCGGTGAGCTCGATGTCCTGGAGGACCGGCTCGTCTCCGTAGGCGAACGAGACGTTCTCGAACCTGATCTCGGACTCGACCTTGTCGAGGCCGACCGCGTCGGGCGCGTCCTGGAGATCCGCCTCGGTGTCGAGGATCTCGAAGACGCGCTCGGCGCCGGCGAGCGTCTCCTGGAGCGTGTTGTAGGACTGGGTGATCGCCTTGGCGGGCTCGTACATCATGATGATCGCCATGATGAAGCCGGCGAGGTTCGCCACGGGCAGCTCGACGCCGACCGACGCGCCCTCGAGGACGAGCCAGCCGCCCGCGATGATCACGACCGGGACGAGCAGGTTGTTGATCGCGTCGACGACCGAGCGGCTGAGCACCCGCGCCCGGACGACGCCGAGCGAGTCCTTCAGGAAGACGTCGTTCCGATCGCGGAGATGATCGTAGGCGTGCTCCTCGCCGTGGAACGCCTTCACCGTCCGGATCCCGGTGAGCATCTGCTGGAGCGCGTCGTAGACGCCCGCGACCGATCGCTGGCGGCTCCGCGCGCCGCGGCGGATCGCCTTGCCGAACTTCTGGAGCGGAACGACGACGGCCGGCGCGAGGATCAGAAGCAGGAGCGAGAGCTGCCAGCTCGCCCAGAACGCGATCACCACCGCGGGGATGAGGACCATCGCGCGGACGAGGACGTCGGTGAAGAGGAGCTGGAGCGCGCGCTGGGTGGTGAAGATGTCGCTGCCGAGGCGGGCGTAGAGATCGCCCTGACGCTGGGCCGCGTAGAACTTGAGCGAGAGCGAGAGCAGGTGCTGCCCGAGCCGGTTCTGGAGGTCGACGAGCAGATGGACCACCAGCGCCCGCGAGAGGTAGCGGTGAATGAACCCGAAGATGCCCGCCAGGATCGCCAGCCCGAAGGTGATCGCCGCGAGGATCTGGAGGTAGTCCCACGACTTCGCGAGGTCCTCCTCCGAGGTCGGGAGCTCGCCGGTGCCGATGTGGAAGACGTCCTCGAGGAGGAACTTGAGGACGGGGACGCGGCCCGCCTCGCACGCGCCGGCGACGAGCGCGGCGAACAGGAGGAGCGCGATCTGCTTCTTGAAGGGGCGGGCGAACGCGAGGAGCCGCCCGATGAGGGCGATCGCCTGCCGCGTGCTCTTGATCCGCGTCTTCGGCGGCGCGGCCGGCGCGGCGTCGCCGTCGGCGTCGCCGGGGCTGGCGGCCGGCGACGCCGGAGGCGGTCGAGGCGTGTCGCTCATCAGTTGAGGTAGACCGCCCCGGGGTTCTCGCGGTCCATGTGGATCGTGTCGGTGAAGCGGACGAGCCCCGTGCTGTGGGTCATCACGATGCTGTGCGTGCGCGCCCCGCCGCCGAAGTAGCGGACGCCGGTGAGGATGTCGCCCGTCGTGATCCCGCACGCCGCGAAGACGATCTCGTCGGCCGGCGCCAGATCATTGGTGCTGTAGACGCGATCTTCCGACGGGTCGACGCCCATCGCCTCGGCCCGCGCCTTCTCCTCGTCGTGACGCCAGCGCAGCCGCGCCTGGATCCCCCCGCCGAGGCACTTGAGGGCCGCCGCCGAGAGGACGGCCTCGGGCGCGCCGCCGGTCCCCATCACGGCGTGGATGGCGCTTCCCTTCATCGCCGCGGAGATCGCCGGCATGAGGTCGCCATCGCTGATCAGCTTGATCCGCGCCCCGGCCTTTCGGAGGCGCCCGATCGTCTCCTCGTGGCGCGGGCGGTCGAGGATCACGATCGTCAGGTCCTCGACGTTGCGGTCGAGGCTCTTCGCGATCGCGTCGAGGTTGTCCTCGACCGACGCGCGGATGTCGACGGCGTCCTTCGCCGTCGGGCCGACGACCAGCTTGTCCATGTAGGTGTCGGGCGCGTGGAACAGCCCGCCGCGCGGCGCGAGGGCGAGGGTGGCGACGGCGCCGGGGAGGCCGTTGGCGACCAGGTTCGTCCCCTCGAGCGGATCGACGGCGATGTCGAGCTCGGGGAGCCCGCCGCCGCCGGAGCCCGCGCCGACCTTCTCGCCGATGTAGAGCATCGGAGCCTCGTCGCGCTCGCCCTCGCCGATGACGATCTTGCCGTCGATCGGCGCGTTCCCCATCGCCTGGCGCATCGCGGTGACGGCCGCCTGATCGGCGGCGTTGCGATCGCCGCGCCCCATCAGTCGGCCGGCCGCGAGCGCGGCGACCTCGACCACGCCGAGCATCTCTCGTGCCAGGAAACGCTCGGTCGCGTTGGCGCCGGCGGACGGAGGAGTTGGCATGGAGTCGGTCATCACGGTCCTCTGGCGGCCGCGGCTTCGGCGAGCCTGGAGACGCGAGGGTGAAGGAATCGCCGAGCCCGACGTCGGATCTCACGACGCGTCCGTCGGGTTCGCCGACGATCGCGAGGGGGCACATTCTATCGTCCCGACCCGGCGTGGGGGAACCCGATCCGAGCGTCGGCGGGGCTTGCGCGCCCCCAGCACCGCCAGTAGGATCGCGCCCCGTCGCCGGGATGTCGCCCCGGCGATCGCGGCAACCGCACCACGCAGGAGAAGACCATTGAAGAAGCTCCTTCCCATCATCGCCTTCGTCGCCCTCGCGGCGCTCGTCGGCGCCACGCCGGCCCTCCTCATGGCCCGCGCCGACGACGAGGCGAACCCGGCCGCCGAGCAGACCGCCGGCTCGATCAGCTGGACGAAGCCGGCCGGCTGGATCTCGGAGACCCCCGGCAACAAGATGCGCAAGGCGCAGTACAAGCTCCCGCGCGCCGAGGGCGACTCCGAGGACGCGGGCATGGTCGTCTACCACTTCGGCGGAAGCGCCGGCGGGATCGAGGCGAACGTCGAGCGGTGGCTCGGTCAGTGGCAGAAGGACGACGGGTCCGCCTTCACCCTCGAGGACGCGAAGATCAGCAAGAGCAAGTCGGGCACCCTCAAGCTGACGACCGTCGAGCTCGAGGGGCACTTCGTCGCCGCGGTTCGCCCCGGAGCGGCGGAGCGCCACGACAAGCCCGACCACGCGATGCTCGCGGTGATCGTCACCTCGCCCGAGGGCAACTACTTCTTCAAGCTGCTCGGCCCGAAGGCGACCCTCGCGAAGTGGCAGGAGTCGTTCGAGACGTTCCGCGGGAGCATCAAGCCCAAGACGAGCTAGCTCGCCCGAACGAGCCGAAACACACCAAGGGCTCCTTCACCCGAGCGGTGGAGGAGCCCTTTTTTTCGTGCCCGTGCCCCTGCCCATGCCCGTCGGTCAGTACGGCACCGGCAGCAAGAACGCGTGGTGGTCGATCAAACCGCTCGTCCCCGGCCACACGATCAGCGGGCTGAACGCCACGGTGAACACGTAGAACATGATCACCGGCGCCAGGCCGCACGGGACGATGAATCGGAAGAAGAACGGCGCCTGCGTCTCGCGTCGGCTCGCCCGGGCCAGCGCCCAGCCGGCGAGCAGCTTGCTCGGCAGGATCATGGCGACGAAGAAGCCCGCGATCAGCGCGACGAACGCGACGTGCGGGAGCGCCTCGACCTTGAACAGATACATGGGAAGCGCGGCGAGCAGGATCCACGCGATCGAGAGGACGAACAGCAACGGCGCCTTGCCGTAGGTCCGCGCGAGCTCGATCGGCTCGAACGCCGCCGAGAAGCGGTCCTCGGCGGCGAGGCGCGCCTGCGCGATCGGGAGGATCAGGGCGACCGGCACCAGCAGGATCGTCCCGAGGGCGAGGAAGCCGGGCGAGATCGACGCGCCGGCCATGAGCACGGCGACCGGCAGGAGCCACAGGAAGGTGGCGACCCAGCCGCGCAGCCCGAGCCAGAGGTTGTCCTCGAAGAAGCTCCAGCCCGCGCGGGCGGTGTCCGCGATGGGGTCGAGCACGCCGGCGCGGAGCCCCTTCTTCCAGATCCGCATCCCGAGCCAGATCACGTTCCACAACGGACGGAGGAACGAGAGGAGCCGGCCCTGCTTGCGGGCGACCGTCAGGGCGACGTGGGCCAGGCCGACGACGGCGAGGGCGAAGGCGCCCAGCAGGAGGAGGAAGCGACCCCGCCCGGGCTCGAGGACGCCGGCGTCGACGTACAGAGTCCAGACGAAGTAGGCCGGGCCGAGCGACGCGGCGGTGCCGAGCAGGCCGGTGAAGGCTCGCTTCGCTCCGCGGAGATGGCGGAAGCCCCATCGGAGCTTCCCGGTCCGGCCGATCCCGCCGGTGACGTCGAGGATGTAGCCGTAGGTCGCCAGGTTCACGACCGGGGTGACGAGGCCGAGCGCGAGGAGCGCGCACAGCATCGGCCCGCCGATCACGACATCGGTGACGAGCCCGACGAACCAGTGGAGGCCCTTCCAGAACGAGACGAGCACGGTGAAGATCGCCTCGCCGACGAAGACGACGAACTGGCTCAGGGCGTCGGGCGGAGGGCGGCGCGGCTTCGTCGGGGCGGGAGCGACGGCGGGCTCGAGCTCGGGCTCGACTTCCGATGCTCCGTCATCGGAGGGCGGGAGGCTGACGTCGGTCAGGAGCGAGCCCTCGAGCTCGACGTCGTCGGTCGCGTCGACCGACTCGACATCCACGTCCGGAGTCCTCGTCTTCACCGACTGCATCGTGTCCTCTCCCGTTCCCCCGGGCCGCTCCTCGTCGCGTGGTCGCCCGTCACCGGTCACCCCTGCAGAAGACGCGCGATCGGCTTGCCGCCGTCGGTCGCCGGGAGGGGCCGGCCGATGTCGGTCCAGACCTCCTCCTTGGGGTCGAGGCCAAGCGCCTTCAGGATCGTCGCGTGGAGATCGGGCGCGGTCACCGGATCGCTCGGCATGCCGCTGCCCGCCGAGTCGGTCTCGCCCAGGACGGCACCGCGGCGGAGCTTGCCGCCGGCCATCGCGACGCTGAAGCCGTTGGGATGGTGGTCGCGGCCGTCGGCCGGGTTGATCGACGGCGTTCGCCCGAACTCGGTCGCGACGACGACGACGGTCCGGTCGAGGAGGTCGCGCTCCTCGAGGTCGGTCACGAGCGAGCTCAACCCTGCATCGAGGCTCGGGGTCAGGTTGCCGGTGAGGAGGAAGTTCGCGGCGTGGCCGTCCCAGTTGCCGAGGCGCACCTCGATCGCGGGGACGCCCGCCTCGACCAGCCGCCGGGCGAGGAGGCATCCCTTGCCGAAGCCGGAGTCGCCGTAGCGCCTGCGGACGCTCTCGGGCTCCTTCTCGATCTCGAACGCGGAGAGCTCGCCCATCATGAACTTGCGGGCGGCGCGGGCGACCTCGGCCCGGTAGCCGGCCGCGTTGTCGTCGCCCTTCTTCGCCCGCGGCGTGACGAACTGCCTCTCCTTCGCCTCGAGGAGGGCCAGGCGGCGCTCCAGCCGGCTCCCGTCGCGCCGCGGCTTGACGTCGTCGAGCGGTCGATCCGGGTTGCCGATCATGAGCGGGTCGAGGTCGGTCCCGAGCGCGCCGCCCGGCATGCTCGGCTCGAGGATCGTGATGTTACGCGGGATCTCGAGGTCCTTCGCGCCGAGCCCGTGCGCGCACCACGCCCCGATCGTCGGGATGGAGACGGCCGGGTTCGGCAGGTAGCTCGTGTGCATGAGGAAGTGGCCGCGCTCGTGGGCCCCCTCGCGCGTGACCATCGAGCGGACCAGGCTGAAGCGGTCGAAGATCTCGGCGGTGCGCGGGAGCCCCTCGGCGAGCTGCACGCCGCGAATCGGCGTCTTCACGCCCTTGGTCGGGCCGCCGATCCGCGTGCCGGGCTTCGGGTCGAACGTCTCGAGCTGGCTCGCGCCGCCGCTCAGCCAGATGAGGATCAGCGACCCCGGCTCGCCGCCGCGGTCGGGCGCGCCGGCGCCTCCGGCGTAGGCCCTCGAGGGTCCGACGCCGATCGTGTGGAGGAACGACCCGCCGGCGACGGCGGCCGCGCCGAGGAGACCCTGCTGGAGGAAGTGCCTCCGACTGGTGACGTGCCGCTCGATGCCGCCCATTCGCT
Source organism: Planctomycetota bacterium (assembly GCA_029260755.1). Taxonomy (GTDB): domain Bacteria; phylum Planctomycetota; class J058; order J058; family JAJDCQ01; genus JAJDCQ01. The sequence goes on from JAJDCQ010000239.1 coordinate 74,254, forward strand.
CTCTCCTCCGCTCCCCGGGGTGATTACCGCGCGAGGATCGGCCCGGTTTCGGTCGACTCTAGTGCTGCGTCTGGAACTCGGTCGAGTTGAGCTCGGCCCAGAAGATGTCCGCGATCGCGCGGGCCCGGGGCGTCCCCGGCGGCGTCGCGTCCTCTTCGTCGTCGTCGGTCTCGCCGTCGTCATCCGGCTCGGGCGTCGGCCCTGGAGTCTCCTCAGGGGCAGCCTCGGCGCGGGCGACCGCGTCGCCGAGGTACTCGACGTAGAGCTCGCGCTCGAGGTCGGTCGGCCGCCGCGACTGGGTCATCAGGACGATCGCCTCGACGGCCGCCTCGTCGCTCGTGGTGAGACGGTCGATCCGGCCCGCGACGCCGAACAGGTCGGTCCGGAGCCGCCCCTCGGAGTCGTCGTCGAGCACCTTCATGTTCATGACGGAGAGGACGCGCGGGATCGTGTCGCGGATCTCGGCGTCGGTCTCGGCCGGGTCGCCGAAGCGCTTCACCATCTCGTCCCAGAGGCCGTAGCGCTGGATCCGCGAGATGATCGAGCCGTTCGCATCGAGGGTGCTCGCGCTCGTCGCCTGGATCAGGGCGAACGCCATCGTGCGGCCGCGCAGCGGCGAGGGGCGGTAGACGGCGTAGACCTCGTCGGCCTCGTCGAGCTCGGCGCCGTCGGCGGGGATCGAGCTCATCCGGTAGACGCGGGTGAGGCAGATCACCCGGACGAGGCGGCGCACGTCGTAGCCGTGGGCGACGAAGTCGGCGGCGAGGTGGTCGAGGATCTTCTCGAGGGCGGGGTCGGCGAACTCGCCGCCGTCGAGGTCGTCGAACGGCTCGACGAGGCCGCGGTGCATGAGGTAGCGCCAGACGCGGCTCACCGCGGCGCGCGGGAAGCGCTCCGAGGCGACCAGCCACTCGGCGAACGCCGCGCGGGGCGTCTCGGCGGCGAGGGCGACGGGGAGGTTCTCGACCTCGAAGGGGACGAGCGGCGGGTGCGTCGCGAAGTCGATCTCCTCGACGAGCTCCTCGCGCTCCTCCTCGAACATCTCCTCGAGCTCCTCGACGTTCATCTCCCTCGGGAGCGTCTCGTCGTCGACCGCCCCGGCGAGCTCGGTCGGCGGCACTTCGGGCGCGGCGTCGGCCTCGGGCTCCGCGTCAGGTTCGGACTCGGCGTCGGGCTCGGCGTCTTCATCGCGCGCGATCTGATCGGCCGGCCAGTCGTGGATCCCGACCTGGCCGGGGAAGGTGCGGCTCATGCCGCGGCGGACGCGACCGAAGAAGGCCGCCGTGCCGCGGAACTCCTCCTGACTCCAGTCGGCGAACGGGTGGTCGTGGCACTGAGCGCACCCGATCTGCAGCCCGAGGAGGGTGACGGCGGTCCGACTGGCGAGGCGCTCGGGATCGGCGTGGTTGCCCGCGATGTAGTTCACCGACGGGACGTCGGTCGGCAGGCCGCTGCTCGCGATCATCTGCCGCACCATCTCGTCGTAGCCGACGCCGGCCTCGACCTGGTCCTGGAGCCAGACCCGGAAGCGCCGCTCCCGGAAGCGCGCGTCGAGACCCTCGCGCGGCTCGTCGCCGACGAACCACGTCTTGAGCTCCTCGGAGATGCGATCGGCGAAGCGCTCGTCGGCGACGAGGCGCGCGATCAGCCGCTCGCGGCGGCCATCGGCGGGCTCGTCGTTGAAGGCGCGAATCTCGGGCAGCGAAGGGATCGTGCCGTGGAGATCGATCGCGACGCGGCGGTAGAAGACGCCGTCCTCGACGTCGCCGGCAGGAGCGACGCCCGCCTCGGCCCACGCGCCCTCGAACAGCCCATCGATCTCGCCCGCGACGACGGCCTCATCCTCGAGAGGAGGGGCCGCCCGTCCCGTCGGCCAGATGGCGACGACGCCGAGCAACGCCACGCCGGCAACCGAAACGATCCGCTTGGGCTCCATGGGCTCTCCTCTCCGGTGCTCCCGAAGGTGCATACCGGAAGGCGAGCGAAGGGGTTTCGCACGCCAATGGAGAGTGACTGCCGGAAACCCCCATCACAAAGGCCCGCGAACACCCACCACCCACAAACCCAAACCAGATAAAAGCTTGAACCAGAAGGGGTCAGGTCCAGTATTTTTACCATTTCCGCCGGTAAATGGTAAAAATACTGGACCTGACCCCTATGGGGTTAAGTGGTTAGCTGGCTTCGGGATGGACGGAGAGCTCGCGCTCCTCGGCGAGGGCTCGGAGGGTGAGGAGGCAGCACTGCCAGCCGACCCCGTAGCTGGCGGCGTCCCACTCGGCGGGCAGGCCCTCGTGGATGATCGCGAGGCGGGTGCGGTCCTCGCTCGCGGCGTCGGCCTGCTGCGCCTTGATGATGTCGATCGGGCTGCCGGGGCTCGGCTCGGCGCTCGGGGCAGCGACGGGGTCGATCTGCCAGGTCACCCGGCTCGGCCCCGGGTCTCCCTCGTAGCGCCACGCGGCGGTCAGCTTGCGGTCGGGCTCGTAGGTGAAGATCTCGCCCGGCCCGTGCGGCTCGCCCTTGGCATTGCGCCAGCCCGCGTCGAATTGCTTGCCGACGGCGTCGCCGACGAGGCCGACCTCGCCCGAGAGCCAGTGCGCGACCGAGCCCGGGTCGGTGATGTGGCGCCACACCGTCGCTGGCGGCGCCGCGATCTCGATGAACCGGACGAGCCGCTCGCGCACCGGCAGGGTGAAGTCGATCCGGAGCGGCTCCATCTCCCGCTCGAGGAAGTCGACGAGCCCCCAGAGCTGGATGTACCAGAGGTCGCTCCACGCCACGCCGTTCGGGAGCGGCGGCGCCGAGTGCCGCACCGAGAGCCGCGTCTGATCGACGTCGCGGATGTCCTCGAGCGCGAACAGGACGTCGCTCGCCCCCGCGTCGAGCGGCCAGTCCCACTGGAACGTCGCGCCCGGCTCGTAGCCGCGGATCTTGCCGTTCGTCTCGCCGCCCGACAGCAGCGCCGCCGGGTGATGCGGCCCGAACAGCCGGTAGGGCCCGCCCGGCCGGAGCTCCACCTCGGCGGCGTCGCAGCACCACTTCGTCAGCGTCTCCGGGTCGGTCAACGCGCTCCATACACTCAGGCGCGGGGCGGTGATGTCGGCGACCATCTGCATGCGAGTCGTCTCCTGGAACTAGTCTCTCGAGAGATCGTAGACGATGCGCGCGAGCTGCTCACGGTCGCGGTCGCCCCAGTTGCAGTCGGTCACCTCGTAGTCGCTCCCGAGCGCCGCTCCGGACCCGTCGTCGCCTTCGCCGCGCTCGCGATCGACGCGATCCGCGAACGCGACCGCGCGCTCGATCGCCAGCTCGACCGATGCGCGGTCGAGCTCGCCGTCGCGGTGGCGCGCGAACGCATCGAGCGCTTCGCGCGTCGCCGCGAGCGACGCCGCGACGAGCGGCTCGCCGGTCAAGGCCGCCTCGCGAGCGGTCAACGGTCCGAGCGGGAGGACCTCGGTCGAAACCGGCAGCCACATCAGCGCTCCCAGCGTCGCCATGGAAGCCCACAGCGCCAGCAACAGGGCTGCCAGCGCCGTCGGCCCGCGGCGTCGGTCCTCCCTCGTCGCGTTCACGATCCCGCTCCGTCCAGCGGCGGGGGCGGTCTCGGCGGCAGCGCCGGTCCGAGCGCGTCCATCGTAGCGCGGAGCGACACGACGAGCTCGAGGAGCGAGCCGCCGACGACCCAGCCGGCCGCGCGCTGATTGTTGGCCTCGAGGCACTCGCCGAGCTCGGCGACGCACGCGGAGATCGCGGCGCTCCGCTCGGCGAGGGTCTCGCGCGCCGGCGCCCCCGCGCCGAGGTGGACGTCGACGGCCAGGTCGAGCGCGTTCTTCGCGATCCCGACCACATCGACGATCGGCTGGAGCCCGGCGACCGGGTCGGCGACGTTGGCCTGACGGAGCGACGCTGCCCGGTCGAGGAGTGTCTCCTCGACCGACGGCAGGAGCGTGGTCGCCCGCTCGACGAGGGCGTGCACCACCGCGAGCTGCGGCATCGTCCTGACGTCGAGCCGCTCGTGGCTCTCGGGCGAGCGCCCGGCCAGCCCGGCCTCGTCGGCCGCGACCGGCTCTCCGTCGAGGCGCATCTCGACGACGTCGCGACCCATGCCGCGGACGATCGCGTCGACGTGAGCGACGACGACCCCGAGCGAAGCGCCCGGGGTCGGCTCGATCAGGCCCGTCTCGCCGTCGAGGGTGATCAGCACCGCGAGCCCTCCGCGGCGCGCCTCAGCTCTCGGAGCCGAGCATCTCCGCGTCGAACTCCTCGGCGAGCTCGTCGTCGAAGCGGTCGGCCGCGTCGGCCACGCACGCGAGGATCTCCTCGAGCTCGTTGTCGTCGAGGCCCCACGTCATCCGGTCGCTCGTCACGCACACCTGGTCGCCGCGGACGGCGAAGGCGCACCCGATCAGCGCCTCGTGGTTCAGCTCGAGGAGGCGCCGGTAGAACGGCTCGAGGTCGAGCTCGGGCAGCGCCAGGATCGGCGAGACGACGTGGAGGTGACAGTCCTCGTCCATCTTCCTGATGATGAGGAGGATGTTCGCCGAGCCCTTGCGGAGCCCCCAGACCCGGCTCTCGTCGTCGCCCTCCATGAGCTGCGCGCCCGGGTCGAGGTCGAATGCCTTCAGGACCCCCTCGCACAGGGCGACCGACCGCTCGAACTCCTCGGTCGTCTCCATCGCGGTCTCGTCGCCGGCGAGCCCTTCGTCCGGCGTGCCCTTCGCGCCCTTCGCCTCGGTGGTCTCGTCCGCCATGAGAGGCTCTCCCCAGACGTCGTTCCCCTCGACGCGACCGCCCTCAGGAGACCCCCGGGAGCCGCGCTTCGCGGCCGGGAGCCGCGGCGTCGAGCGGGGTATACTACTCCGATTCGCGAAGGGCTGTCAAAGTCGACGGCCACCCGCGACGGCCTCTCCACCGAAGGACTTGCGCAACGGCGATGAGGCGCTCGACCGACTCGAGCCGCCCGCGGGGACTGCACCCCGGCGATCGGGTGGGACCCTACCGGATCGAGGGGGAGGTCGGGCGCGGCGGCATGGGGGCCGTCTTCCGCGTCACCCACGTCGAGACCGGCGTCGGCTACGCCCTCAAGGTCGTCCTGCCGCGCGTCAGCGAGGTGGAGGTGGTCGCCCTCGAGCGCTTCCGCCGCGAGGCCGAGATCCTCGCGCGCCTCGACGCGCATCCCAACATCGTGCGCGTCTTCTCGTTCGGCCGCGAGGGCGACATCCTCTACTCGATCCTCGAGCTCATCGAAGGCCGGAGCGCCGGCGCGACCTACAAGGACCGAGCCGCCCCGCCCGAGGAGGCCGCCCGGATCGTCGCCGGCGCCGCCCGCGCCGCCCACCACGCGCACCGCCACGGCATCCTCCACCGCGACATCAAGCCGGACAACATCGTCGTCGACGCCGCCGGCACGCCGCGCATGCTCGACTTCGGCCTCGCCCTCGACGCCCGCGAGAGCCGGCTCACGCTCAGCAACGAGGTCGTCGGGACGCCGACGTTCATGGCGCCCGAGCAGGTCGACCCGGTCGTGGCCGGCGCGAGCGTCGGACCGCAGTGCGACGTCTACGGCCTCGGCGCCACCCTCTACACCCTCCTCACCGGCGCCTCGCCCTTCCCGGGCGACGACTCGATGTCGGTCCTTCGCGCCGTCCTCGAGGACCACCCACGCCCCCCGACCAAGCTGGCCGCCGCCGTCCCGCCCGAGCTCGAGGCGATCTGCCTCCACGCGATGGCGAAGTACCCCGCCGCCCGCTACCGCACCGCCGCCGAGCTCGCCGACGACCTCGAGCGCTGGGGGCGCGGTGACGCGATCACGGCGCGCCGCCTCGGCGTGATCAGCCAGCGCGTTCGCGCGATCGTGCCCGCCCGCGGTCGCCGCCGGCGAAGCGTCCTCGTCGGCGCCGCCGTCGTCGCCCTCGTCGCCGCCACCCTCGCCGGCGTCAGCGTCTTCACGCTCCTCCAGCGCCGCGACGCCGCCGCCGACACCGCCCGCGCCGCCGCCCAGGCCCGCGCCCGCGCCGCGATCGCCGAGCAGCTCGAGCAGGCCGCCCGGCCCGACGCGGTCGCCCTCGAGCGCGCCCTCGAGCTGACCCGCCAGCTCGACGACGAGCTCGCCGGGCGCGACGCCTCGCTCGCCGAGGCGCGCCGCTTCCTCGAGGGCGTCGTCGCCGTTGCGAGGACCCCGGTCCCCGCCCGCGTGCCGACCCGCGGGACGACCCTCGACGCCCTCGCGCGGAGCGAGGCGTGGGCGAGCCACGGACGGATCCTCGTCGCCACCCTCATCCACGACGGCGACGCCCGCTCCCTCGGACGCCTCCTCGACACGCGCCCCGAGCTCGTCGAGGACGAGGATCTCCTCCTCGACCTCGCCGCGCGCCTCGACGCCGGCCAGAGCGTCGACGCGCGCATCCTCTGGACCGTCGACGACGCCCTCGCCGCCCGGACCGTCGACGGCGGCGCCGCCGCCGAGCTCGACGCCCGCCGCCGGCGCGTCCTGACCGGCCACCTCGCGCGCGTCCTCGTCGACGAGCCGGTCGACTGGGAGGCCGTCGACGGGGTGCTCGCCCGGCTCCTCCCGCTCCTGCGTCGCACCGAGCTCGCCCCCCCGATCGACCTGGCCCGGGTGAACCAGCTCCTCGACCACTCGCGGCGCGACGCCGTCACCCGCGAGCTCACCCCGCGGAGCCTCGCCCGGCTGCTCGAGGCGGGTCTCCTCCTCCTCCCCGAGGAGGCCGAGCTGACGCGTCAGCAGCTCCTCCTCCAGCTCGTCCAGGCCGCCATGATCGAGGGCGAGGCCGGCGACGACGCCGGCTTCGAGCTCGCGCTCATCGCCCACCGGCACGGCGTCCTCATCGCCGGGCTCGACCAGCTCGTCCACCTCTCCGACGACGACGCCAGCCTGCGGGCCGAGCTCGACGCGATGATCACCGCGCGTGACGGGGGATTCGACCCCGAACGTTTCCTCGCGCGCCTGATCGTGATCCTCCGCCGCGCCGAGAGCCTCGCCCCGGGGTGGCGGACCGATCGCGGGCACCCGTGGCAGGACGTCCTCCGCGAGCAGCTCCCGCGCTTCGACGCGCTCCTCCGGCGCGAGGCCCACCGCGCCGACCTGCCCGCGTGGGTGCTGAGCGACATCGCCGCCTTCATCGACGACGCCTACGCCGAGGCGATCGACGACGGGTGGCTCGGCCGCTGGGCGCTCGAGCTCCGCCTCGAGGCCGCCGGCGACGACTACGACCGCGCGCTGGCGATCGGCGGCCTCCACGAGCGGGCCTGGCGGCGGGCGCGCGAGCTCCCCCTCTGGCGCCGCCCGATCGAGCCGTTCGAGCGCTACGCCCGCTGGCTCACTCGCCAGGAGCGGCTCGACGCGCCCGAGCTCACCGACGCCCTCCTCGAGGCGCTCGAGGTCAGCGTCGCCGGCCCGCGTTACCTCCTCGGTCAGTCCGACGTCCGGGTCTGGCACGCGGCCGGCCTCGCCCGCGAGGTCTGCTTCGCCCGGGTCCGCGCCGACGTTCGAGACGACGCGGGATGCAGCAGTCACGACCTGATCGATCGGACGCTCGCGGTGGCGCGCCACCTCCGCTACCTCAACGGCGACCCGGCCGTCTGGGAGCTCGAGGCCCAGCACGCCCTCGCCCACGGTGGGCTCGAGGAGGCGATCGAGGCGCTCCGCCGCGGCGATCAGGCCGTCCGCGGCCACGACCGGCCGGACGAGAAGCGCGGATACCTCGCCCTCGCCCGCGCCGCCATCTACATAGAGAAGGGCGAGGTCGAGCTCGCCCGGGCCGAGCTCCTCGACGCGGGCGACCTCCCTCTGCGAGACTCGTCCGAGTATCGAACCCGGTCGTTCGTCTGGAACGCCCTCGGTGAGCCGGGGCGCGCCGAAGCCGATCGGCTCCGGGCCGACCAGTAGAGGTCGCCGCAGGACTCGCTTCAGGAACGCGCGGCCCGCCGCGCCAACCGACGACGAATGGAAGGAAGGATGCTCCGCATGATCGCCGCCGACACCGAGGCCCCGCCGTTCGAGCTGAACGACCAGTTCGGGCGAAAGGTGAGCTCGAAGAAGCTCCTCGAGAAGCACCATCTACTTCTCCTGTTCTATCCGCTCGACTGGACACCTACCTGAAGCAACGAGGTGCCGGAGCTCGAGGCGCTGCGCGCCCGCTTCGGTGAGATCGGGGTCCAGGTCCTGGGCCTCTCCGTCGACAGCCTCCACTGCCACGCCGCCTGGGGTCGCGACCTCGGCGGAGTCTCCTTCCCGCTCCTCGCCGACTTCCAGCCCAAGGGTGAGGTCGGCCGCGCGTTCGGCGCCTACCTCGACGGGCCGGGCCTCGACGACCGCGCGACGGTGATCATCACCCGCGACGGCATCGTCCGGCACGCCAGCTCGGTCGGCCCGGGCGGACGCCGCAACATGGACGAGCTCCTCGAGACGGCCCGCGCGATCGCCGAGGCGCACCCGGGCGCCGAGCCGGTCCCCGCCGGGACGCCGGTCTCGGCCGACGCGGCCACCCTCTACGTGAAGTCATCCTGCGGGCCGAGCCGCCGGGTGCTGACCGCCCTCGAGAACCTCCACGCGCGCGACGCGGTGACGATCAAGAACGTGACCGACGACGCCGACGCGGCGAAGGCCCTCGAGGCCGCCAGCAAGCAGGACAAGGCGCCGTGCCTCGTCCTCGACGGCGACGCGATCGTCGAGAGCGCGACGATCCTCACCAGGCTCGCCGATCGCCTCGCCCCGGTCGCCGGCGCCTGACGCGACCGACGCCGCGCCAGCTCCCGAGCCGAAACGAGACCGGGCCTCCTCACGCGGTGAGGAGGCCCGTCTCGCATCCGGCGTGGCTCGCGGCGGGAGACCTACTTCGGGTAGCGCGGCCCGTTCACGAGCGCGTCCCGGGTCGCGTCGACCAGCAGGTCGACCTCGGCCTCGGTCAGTCCGAAGTGCGGCGTGTAGCGGAGCGAGTTGACGCCGCCGTGGATCACGTTGATCCCGTGCAGGCGCATGTACTCCTCGGTGCTGCCGGTGCCGTAGCACTTGAACTCGGGGTTCATCTCGACCGAGAAGAGCAGCCCCGTCCCCTGCACCTTGGTGATCGTGCCCTTCGGCAGCTCCTCCATGAGCGCCGTCAGCTTCTCGACCACCTCGCGCCCGCGCCGGCGGATGTTCTCGCGCAGCTCGGGCGTGACGAGCTCCATCACGGCGCACGCCACCTCGAGGGCGCGCGGCGCCGTGGTCATCGTGTTGCCGTAGATGCCCTTCCGGTAGAGCTTCGCCGTCTCGGCCGTCATCGCGAGGACCGACAGCGGATACTGCCCGGCGTTGAGCGCCTTGCTGTAGGTCTCCATGTCGGGCGGGTCGAGCTTCTCGAAGCCCGGGTAGTCGACGATCGAAAGACACCCGTGGGCGCGGATCGCCGCCTGGATCGAGTCGACGAGGAACATCGACCCGTGGGCGCGCGTCAGCTCGCGCGCGGCGGCGTAGAACTCGGGCGTCATCGCCATGCCGGGGTCGCCCTCGCCCATGACCGGCTCCATGAAGAACGCCTCGATGAAGAAGCCGTCGGCGTCGGCCTTCGCGAACGCGGCGCGGAGACCGTCGACGTCGTTCGGGTCGACGGTGATGAGGTCGGTGTGATCGCGGAAGGTCGCCAGATGCTTCTCGTAGGCCACGCGGCAGCTGTCCGAGAAGCGCGCCGGCCGATCGGTCCGCCCGTGGAAGGCGCCATCGAGGGCGACGACCTTGATCGGCTTGCCCTCGTGGCGGCCGCCGGGACCGGTCAGGAGATTCGCGTTCACGTCCGAGATGCGCGCGGCGACCGTGACCGACTCCGACCCGCTGTTCAGGCAGATCAGCTTCGCGAAGGGGCACCCGCCCTCACGGCGGTGACCGACCTCGGCCCGCATCGCCGCGACGAACCGCGCCGCCGAGTGGCTCGGGGTCATCACGTTCGCCATCACGTGGGGGCGCCCGAGCACCTCGAGGATCGGATCGGGGCCGTGCCCGAAGCCGAGCATCCCGTAGCCGCCCGAGTCGTGGACGACCCGGCCCTTGGTCGTGATGACCCACGGCCCGCGCGCCGCCAGGGCGACGAACGGGCAGATCCCGTCGTCGGGATAGAAGTTCACGATCCCGGCCTGACTGCGCGCGACCTGCTCCGCCTCGTCGAGGTCGACGAACGCGGGGTCCTGCCGCCGGAGGACGCCGAGCGCGTCCGTCGCGTCGGCGACCGCCCGGGCGAGGCTCGCATCGCCAATGAAACGGGCGACGACGGCATCGGAGAGCCCGACCGTCTGGACCTCTCCGCCGACGCCGTCCCGGAGCGTCTTCAGTCCCTCGAGCACCGGCGACGTGTCTACCTTCGGCATGGCTTCTTCCCCTCGGTGGTGGTTCGATTCGCGTTCGGGATCGTCGTCATCGTCGGACCGCATCATCCCCTGGGGGGACGCCCCGATTCAACCCCCAGCCGCGCCGCCGCTCCTGGCTCCGGACGGAGCCCCCCCAGGAGATCGCGCACCCGAGCCCCGATCTCGGCTAGGATGTCCCCCCCCTCGTGGCCGGCGGACCCGCCCGAGGATGGCGAACGCCGAGAGGAGACGAGTCATCGCCACGCGTGGAACCCCCCAGGGCCTCCAGGAGCTGCTCGACGACGGTGTGATCGACTCGGTCGTCCGCGCGCTCGAGAGCGGCAAGGAGGCCGATGTCTTCATCGTCGTCTGCGAAGGTCGACAGTGCATCGCCAAGGTGTACCGGTCCCGGCAGTTCCGTAGCTTCAAGAACGACGCCGGCTACCGAGAGGGGCGCACCGTCCGGAACACCCGGGCGCAGCGCGCCATCGACCGGAACACCCGCTTCGGCCAGAAGCTCGCCGAGAAGGCGTGGCACGTCGCCGAGGTCGATGCCCTGCGCCGGCTCGGAGCGGCGGGCGCGCGCGTCCCCGGTGTCATCGCGCATCACGACCCGGTCGTGATCATGGAGATGATCTCCGACTCGCGCGGGAACCTCGCGCCCAACCTCGGCGAGGTGCCGCTCTCGCCCGAGGGCGCCCTCGCGATGTACGACGTGATCATCGAGCAGGTCGTGATCATGCTCCAGAACGACCTGATCCACGGCGACCTCTCGCCGTTCAACGTGCTCGTCGGCAAGGACGGGCCGGTGATCATCGACCTGCCCCAGTGCGTCTCGGCGGCGCACAACGTCCAGGCGAACCGCCTCCTCGAGCGCGACGTTCGCGCGATCACGCGTCACCTCGGCGTGATCGAGCCGTCGATCGCCGACCTCGACAAGCACGCGTGGCAGCTCTGGGCCGAGTACGAGCGCGGGACGCTCGAGGCCGGGTTCCGCCCCGACCCCGAGAAGGAGCGGCCGACCGAGGTCGGCGACCTCGCCGGCCTGGCCGAGTTCATCCAGACGACGAAGCGGGACGCCGACCTCGAGCGACGCGCGGCCGAGGGCGACGAGGACGCGAAGGCGCTCCTGCGCGCGGCCGAACGACGCGAGGCGAGGGCGCAGCGGGCCGCCGACGCGCGCGCCGCCGCGGTCGCCGAGGCCGAGGCGAAGGCGGCCCCGCGGGGCGGCGGCAAGCGCCCGAAGAGCCAGAAGGGCGGCGGGAAGGCCGGCCCCGTGCGGCGCCGGCGACGCTCGGCGGAGGCCGACGAGCCCGCCGCGCCCGCCCCCGAAGACCGGGAGCGCGAGCGCGACGACCGCGATCGCGAGCGCCAGCGCGGACGGGAGGAGCCCGGCCGCGGACGGGCCCGACGCCGCGGCCGCGGTCGCTCCGGCGGCGCCGATCGCCCCGCCGAGAGCGGCGGCGTGAGGCGTCCGTCCGGGCGCGAACCGCGCAAGGGGCGCGAGACCCCCGCCCGCGGAGCCTCGGGGGATCCCGGTCCCTCGTCCGAGGGTGGGAGCCGACCCCGGCGCCGCCGGAGACGCCGCCGGCCGCCGACCGCCGAAAAGTAGTCGTTGACGTCAGCCCTCAAGGTCCCTAGCATGCGCGGGCGCGTTGACGTTCCGACTCACGAGTCGGATCGACCTCGAGCACTCTAGAAGCCCTCGACGTCGGTGTCGGGGGCTCGGGCAGTCGCCTGAGGGCGTACCGCTCACAACGATGAATCGGTGAGAAGCGGTCTTCGGACGCGGATCACCACGAGGCTCGCCAATCAGCTCTCCGGCGACGCCCGCACGATGGGAAGCAAGATTCAAAATGACTGACGCCGTCAAGGCCCGTGGCCAGGTGAAGTGGTTCAACGATCAGAAGGGTTTCGGTTTCATCACGCGTGAGGATGGCCCGGACGTCTTCGTGCACCACGCCGAGATCATCGCCGACGGGTTCCGCACCCTCGCCGAGGGTGAGACCGTCGAGTTCGAGGTTGTCGACGGCCCGAAGGGTCCCAAGGCCCTCAAGGTCACGCCGGTCAAGTAGGACACCCCTGAATCGAGCGTCGGCGACGACGTTCGCACAGGAGTTCGGAAGGCCCTTCAGCCTTGGCTGAGGGGCCTTTTGCATTGGTGAGAACGAGCAGACGAAGGGAGGAGCGTTCCTTGAGCGACCCGATCCACATCGTGACCATCGGCGGAAGCGTCCGCCCCGGAAACATGACCGGGAGGGCGCTCGCCCTCGTCCACGCCGAGCTCGCGGGGCGCGCCGGGGTGACCCTCGACGCGATCGACCCGGCCGAGCTCGCCCTCGGGCTCCCCGGGGCGACCCCGCCGGAAGGCGACGCCGCGCCGGCGATGCGAGACCGCGTGGCGAAGGCCGACGGCGTGATCCTCGCGTCGCCCGAGTACCACGGCAGCTACAGCTCGGTGATCAAGCTCGTGATCGACAACCTCGGCTACCCGTCGATGCTCGCGGGCAAGCCGATCGCGCTCCTCGGCGTGGCGGCGGGCGCGATCGGCGCGATCAAGGCGCTCGAGCACCTGCGGAGCGTCGCGAGCCACATCGGCGCGATCGTCCTGCCCGGCCCCGTCTCGGTCGCGAACGTCCACGCGGTGTTCGACGAGGAGGGACGCTGCGCCGACGAGCAGACCGCGGCGCGCATCCGCGGCACCGCCACCAAGCTGCTCGGCTACATCGAGAGCACGAGCTGCCCCGAGGAGTGCCTCGAGGACACCGTCCGCGCCGACTGACGGCACCGCGGATCGAGCCGAACCGAACCGCGACCCGCGCCGACCGCCCGGAGAGGGAGCCAACGACCGACATGAGCGAGTCCGACGTCCGAGTCCGGGGCGGATGCTGCGCCGCATCGATCGCCTGCATCGTCATCGCGGTCGTGTCGATCCTGACGTTCCCGACCGCTCGCCACACCGAGTGGCCGGGCGACCCGTTCGACGTCTCGCTGCGCGACACGGGCGTCTCGACGCCCGGCGGGCGCGCGCGCGTCGCCGAGGTCACGGCGATCCTCGAGCTCGAGGGCGTCGACGAGCCGGTCGCGCTCGAGGTCATCGAGAAGACCGACGACGACTTCGAGGACCTCCGCGGCCGGGCGAAGCTCCCGCGCAACCTCGAGGCCGCGGTGATGATCCAGCTCCGGACGCCCGAGGACCCGAACCTCAACGGATACGCCGGGACGCTGAAGCTCACCGTGACCCTCGAGCACCCCGGCGGCGGCGACTGGGACGCGCCGCCCGTCGAGGGAGCCGAAGCGGGCGGCGACCCGCGCGCCGACGACCCGGCCGAGGACGTGGAGGTCACGACCGACGGCGTGCTCGCGATCCTGAAGGAGGGAGGCATCACGGTCGACACCGACGACGACGCCTGCCTCCGCTGCGGAAAGCCCGGCCACCTCCGCGGCGGCACCTACGGCACGTGCATGGACTGCGAGGACGAGCTCGCCTACTTCGGGACGGTCGCCGAGACGCCGCGCCAGCTCCGGGCGAAGATCCGCCACGAGCTCGTTCACGGCAAGACGCCGGGAGGCCTCACCGGCACGGGACCCTGGTATGCGCAGTCGGGCGAGAACGCGTGGCGCGACAGCCTCGTCGACGAGGTCCGCGGCGTCCTCGGCGACCGGGCCGGCGCCGTCCCCACCGGCCGCACCGTCGTCGAGGAGGAGCGGTCGTTCCGGTTTCACGGGCCTCGCTCCGTCCTCGCGTCGTGCGGCTGCTTCCTCTTCGGGATTCTCGCCCTCGGCCTCGGCTTCGGCGCGTTCGCACCACGCGACGACGGCGGCGGCGGAGACTCCCTCGCCGATCGCTTCGACCTCGACGACGAAGACGAGCGCCGCCTCGCCTTCCACGACAACGATTGAACCCGCCCCGCTTCGCTCGCCTCCGCGCCGCGCTCACGCGCCGCCAGCCCGACCTGACGGTCGTGACCGAGCGGATGCAGAAGCCGCACAACTTCTCGGCGATCCTGCGCACCGCCGACGCGGTCGGCATCCTCGAGGCGCACACCGTCCGTCCGAGCGGCAAGGTGCGGATCGGCTGCTCGATCTCGGGCGGCGTGAAGAAGTTCGTCCAGGCGAAGGCGCACCCGCAGCTCGAGGCGCTCCTGGACGAGATGAAGGAGCGGCGCTTCGCCCTGATCGCGGCCCACCCTTCCGAGCGCGCCGTCGACTACCGCGAGGTCGACTTCACCCGGCCGACCGCGGTCGTCCTCGGGACCGAGCGGTTCGGCGTGAGCGAGGCGACCCTCGCGCAGGCCGATCAGCTCGTCACGATCCCGATGGAGGGCCTCGGCCAGTCGCTCAACGTCAGCGTCGCGGCCGCCCTGATCCTCTACGAGGCGCGCCACCAGCGGGCGAAGGCGGGGATGTACGAGACGTCGCGCCTCTCGCCCGAGGCGTTCACGCGGACGCTCTTCGAGTGGGCGTATCCGAAGATCGCCGCCGAGTGCGCCGCGCGCGGGGAGCCCTACCCGACCCTCGACGACGACGGCGAGATGCTCGAGCCGCCGTCCTGGCTCCGGGAGACTGTTGCAGAATGAGCGTGAGACGCGGATGAGCTTCGCGGGGAAGATCGCGATCGTGACCGGCGGCGGCTCCGGAATCGGCCGCGCCATCTGCGTCGAGCTCGCCCGTCACGGCGCGACGGTCGTCGCGGCGGACGTGGACGAGGACGCCGCGCGGGCGACCGTCGCGCTCGTCACGGAGGCCGGCGCGGGCGCGGCCCGCGCCGCCCGCGTCGACGTCACCGACGCCGAGAGCGTCCGGGCGGTCATCGCCGAGACGGTCTCGACCGACGGGCGGCTCGATCTGATGTTCAACAACGCGGGGATCTCGGCGCTCGGCGAGATCCGCGACCTGACCCTCGAGCACTGGCGCCGCGTGATCGACGTGAACCTCTTCGGCGTCATCCACGGCACACATCACGCCTACGCCCAGATGGTCCGCCAGGGACACGGGCACATCGTGAACACGGCATCGGGCTTCGGGCTCGTCCCCGGCCCGATCAACACGCCGTACGTCGCCAGCAAGTGGGCGGTCGTCGGGCTGACCGAGTCGCTCCGCGCCGAGGGGGCCGACCTCGGCGTGAAGGCGAGCGTCGTCTGCCCCGGGCTGATCCGGACGCCGCTCCTCGACACCATGCCGGTGGTCGGAGCGACGGCGAAGCAGTGGATGGAGCTGTTCCCGTTCCGGGCGAGCGAGCCGGACTGGGCCGCCCGGAAGATCCTCGCGGGCGTCCGGCGCGGCAAGGCGGTGATCGCCTTCCCGTTCTCGGTCCGCCTCTTCGTCTGGCTCTACCGGAGCTGGCCGCGGCTGGCGGCGGTGACCACCGGCCGGGCGGTCAGCGACTTCCGGAAGATCCGGAAGATCGCGGAGCCGCCCGGCGCGAGCGACGAGCAGGCCCCCCCCGGGAGCTCGGTCGCTCAGTCGTAGCGCTCGCCCGGCCGCGGGATCACGTAGTGACGGCGGTCGCCGTTGCGAAGCACGAGCTCGCAGATCGCGTTGGACGGGTAGTCCCGGCCCGGACGACCGAAGCGGAAGTGCTCGCGGCCGCCGTTGTGGACGCCGGTGTAGCGCCCGCGCTCGATCCGGTCGCCGTTGCTCCGAAGGACGTTGCACTCGGCGATCTGGCCGGTCAGGCCGGCCGGCGCGAGGACGACGAGCTTGCCGTCGGAGCTCGACTCCGGCTTCCAGAGGAAGCCGCCGCCGCCGTCGACGCTGTTGCCGTTCGGGCGGATCACCCGGGTGCTCCCGCCGCCCGACGGCGACGGCGCGGGAGCGGGCGCGGGCGCCGGGCTCGCCGAGGACGGCGCGACGTTGTCCATTCGGTAGACCTTCCCGTGGCCCCCCTCCTGACGGGTCGCGACGTAGAGCCGGCCGCCGTGGACCTCGAGGTCCATCGCCTCGGCCTCATCGAACGTGGCGACCTGGGACCAGGTGCCCGGCGCGCCGGTCGGCGAGCGGAAGAGCGCCGAGCGACCGCTCCGCGCCCGCCAGTTCACGTCGTCGCAGAAGTAGAGATCGCCGTTCCAGTCGATGATGTCGGTCCCGACCGCGCGAGCCCCGTCCTCGAACGCGACCGTCAGGCGTTGCCCGTCGTAGCGATAGACGCCGGCCGGGCGGACTCGCCGGGTCGTGAACGGCGAGGTCGAGATCCAGAGCGCCCCGTTCCAGACGTGGGCCTTGATCGGGCGCTTGTTCCGGAGCTCGGCCCGGGCGTTCCAGCTCCAGCTCGTGCCGTCACGGCTCGTGTAGAACCCGCCGATGCCGCCGTCGTAGTCGTAACTCAGGCAGTGGATGACGCCGCCGTAGACGACGAGCTCCCGCAGGGTGACGTCGGTCCCCTGGCGCGCGTTGCCGAAGACGTGCTGCCAGCTCCCGCGCTGGCCGGTGCGCGAACGGAAGATCCGACCGGAGCGATCGGACAGCCGCGTGTAGCAGGCGTAGAGCCAGCCGTCGTGCACGACCAGCCCGGTCCCGATCGCGGTCGGCTCGCCGTCGAAGACCCGCTCCCAGCCGCTCGTGCCGAAGCGCGACCGCCAGATCTCGCCGCGGTTCTCGGTGTTGGCGTAGAGGTAGCCGCCGTGCTCGGCCATGACGTAGACCGACTCGCCGACGTTGAGGTTCGCGACCGGCCGGGCGAACCCGTTCGAGGAGGCGTAGAGCTTGCCGGTGCCGTAGGTGCCGGCGACGAGCACGTTCTGGTAGCTCTTCAGGCTGAAGAAGCCGGGGTCGCCGGTGCGCGCGACGACGGTCGCGGTCACGGGACCGGCGCCGGGAGCCGGGGCGGGAGACGGAGCCGGCGAGGGGGCGGGAGACGGCGCCGGGCTCGCGCCCGGGCTGGCGGCGATGACGACCCGGTCCTGGCGAACGTACGAGTGATCATGCCACTGCGTCCGGAATTCGAGCCGGTTCCCCGCGGGCGCGACGAAGCGCAGGCTGAAGTCCTGATACGCGAACGCGCCGCCGAACGCGCGGCGCGTGATCACCCGCTCGGCGAGCTTGCGACTGGCATCAGGATCGAAGACGTCGATCGTGACGACCGGCTGGTCATCCGCGGTGTGATTGTCGACGAGCAGCCGAAACGTGGCGACCGCCGGCCCGGCCGGGATCGCCCGGGTGTAGGGTCCGAAGCTCAGGAAGTTGACCGAGTCGGCCGCGACGTTGCACGACCAGCCGTCGCCATCGCGCCGCCCCTGCTGGTGGGCGAGCTGCGACTCCGCCTCGAACGTGAACGTCGAACCGCCGGGAGCCGGGGCGGGGGCCGGGCTCGGCGCGGGGGCCGGCGTCGGGGTGGGAGCGAGAGGGGTCGACGGCGTCGATCGGCGCCGGCCGATGGCGAGGACCTCGCCCGGGCCGGCCAACGAGACGGCGACGCAAGAAGCTGCAAAGACGAAGGTTCGGACGGCTCTCTGACCGGGGCGCATCGGGCTCTCCTGGCGCGCCCCTCACTCTCGCCCTTGGCCTTACAGCGATCGTCCGGCCTCCCTTCAGACTTTTTCCCGCGCGGCCCGCGGTCTCGATCTCAATCCCGCGCGTCGAGCAGCCTCACCAGCGCGTCCGCGAACGCCTCGCCCATCCCCGGTCCCTCTTCGGGATAGAGATAGGGCTCGATCAGCTCGAGCTCCATCACGGCGAGGCGCCCGTCGAGGCCGCGCATGAGGTCGACGCGGGCGTAGAGGAGCGGTCCGTCGACGGCGTCGAGGACCGCGGCGGTGATCGCGAGCTCGTCGGGCGTCGGCTGATGAACCCGGGTGCGGCCGCCGTACATCGACTGAACCCGGTAGTCGCCCTCGGCCGGCACCTTGAGGGCGGCGTGCGAGAACGTCCCGTCGAAGAAGATGAAGGAGTACTCGCCCTCGCTCGCGGCCGCCGGGAGGAACGGCTGGATCATCGTCTCGGCCGGCGGGAGCGCCTCGGCCGGCGGGAGCGGCTCTCCGCGCCGGACCCGCGCCTGCCGCCACGCGGACGCCCCGACGACGGGCTTCACGACGACCTCGTCGACGCCGAGCTCATCGAACGACGCAGCGATGCTCGCCTCGTCGGCCGCCTCCCGCCAGAGGGTGGGGACGACCGACGCCCCTCGCTCGGCCAGGTCGCGGAGGTAGGTCTTCTCGATGTTCCAGCGGATGACCGGGAGCGGATTCCAGAGCGGGCGGCGCGCCGCGATCCGCTCGAGGGCGGCGAGGAACGCCTGCGGCCGGTCGGTGTAGTCCCAGGTCGTGCCGACGACGAACGCCTCGAACGCCTCGAGATCGAACGGGTCGTCCCAGACGACGGGGCGGAGCTCGATGTCCCGCGCCCGGCACGCGGCCGTCATCGGGCCGAGCTCGCTGTCGTGCTCCCAGGAGTCGATCCGCTGGTCGGGATGACCCGGCAGGACGCACCCGGCGGTGAGGAAGGCGATCGGTCTCATGGCCCCCGGAGTATACGAACCGGCCGTCCCCACGCGAGGCTGCGACCGCTCGATCGGGCCGGCCGGGCGGGGTAGGCTCTCGGATGAAGCCATGAGTTACGCCTTCGACCCGAGCTCCCGGCCCTCGCCGAGCGACCCGCATCTCAAGCGATGCGTCGGCTGCGGCGAGGTGAAGGACCGCCTCCGCGATTTCCGGCCGCGCTGGGGCAAGTGCGCCCACCACCGCGAGACGACGAAGCGCGGCGAGAAGGTCGAGGGCTGCCTCGACTGCGTCGAGGCCCGGAACTCGGCGACCCGCCAGCCGCGGTGCATCGCCTGCGACGCCGAGCGAGCTCGGGCCCGCTCCCGGTCGGGCGGCGCGCGGGCGGTCGCGCCCGCCGCCCCCTCGCTCACGATGCAGATCATCGACCGGATGCAGGCGGCCCTCCCATCGGATCAGCTCGTCGACGAGCTCGTCGAGGCCGGCGCGAACCCCGAGGACGTCGAGAACCGATTCTTCGCGATCCTGCGGGTCACCGAGATCCTCCAGGAGGGTCCGATGGCCGAGGACGACCTCGTCGAGAGCGTCATCGGGGCGGGGTTCCCGCGCGAGGTCGTCGAGGAGGTGCTCGACGAGGTGATCGTGGGAAGACGAGACCGGACGCGACGCTGAGCGAGAGCGAGAGGCTGGACACGATGGCGACGTTCGGAGGGATCGACGACCTGTTCGAGTCGTTCACCTGGGGAGACGCCGACCACGCTCCCGACTCGGGGAACTGGCACCTCCACGCGGTGACCCTCAAGGTGCCG
Source organism: Planctomycetota bacterium (assembly GCA_029260755.1). Lineage (GTDB taxonomy): Bacteria > Planctomycetota > J058 > J058 > JAJDCQ01 > JAJDCQ01. The sequence goes on from JAJDCQ010000239.1 coordinate 93,836, forward strand.
CTCGGCCCGTTCCCCGCCGGCGAGAAGCTCGAGCGGGTCTTCCTCTGGTTGAGCCCGACGGGCAGCGGAATGGTCCTGTGTCGAAACGACGAGGACTTCGGCGATCAGGACAAGAGCGTCCGCCTCACCCTCTCGTTCACCCTCTCGGCCTCGTAGACGACCCGCGGGGCTCAGTCGCCGGCGCTGAAGCCGAACCCGTGCGCGAGGCCGAAGTCGAAGCACCGGATCGCGTGTTCGATCCGCTCCACCCGGCTCGCGTCGACTTCGCCTCCCTCCTCCTGGCGATACGCCTCGAGCCCGGCGAGGGTCCGGCGCCGTAGCTCGGCCAGGTCCATCACGTGCCGCCTCGGCTCGTTCACCGCCAGGGGCAGATCGATGTCGACGGGCGACCGGGGCATCCCCGGCACCGCGATGGTCGCGCCGGTGCTCCCGGTGACCCAGTCGAGGTCGTCGTACCTCGTGAAGCTGCGGCGCACGGGTCTGGGCGACGATGCTCTCGGCGGCGGCGGCGAGCTCGGCAGGGTCGTCGGTGCAGACGACCCCGAGAACGCTCACGCTGAACCCGGTGCTCATGAGCTCACTCCTCCCTCTTCGTCGCCCCTTCGAGCTCAGCATCGAGGAGCCCCGACCGAACGTCAAACGTCCGGGGTGCCCCCAGCGTCGGCTCAGCCCGACCCCGATTCAGAGCCGATCGCCGAAACTCGACGAGGAAGGAAGGAAGCCGTCGAGCTCCGGGAATGAGGGGACCAGGACGATGCGCACCGACTCTGTACCGATCTTGCTGCTCACGATGGTCATCGCCGGGTGCTCGTCGACCCACGATCTGCGCTCGGGAGGTCCGGCCGAGACCTTCTCATCCGGCGCCGCGCTCGAACCCCAGGTCGAGGTCGACGTGGCGAAGCCGATCAGCGGCCAGGCGACGATTTCTCGCGTTCTCTTCTTTCGGTCGGGCGACACCGACTACGCCGACGGCGTCACCTTCGTCAGCGGAGGCCTCCTCGACATCGAGGGCATCGAAGCCGACGCGCAGCGGGCGGCAGCGCAGGCCGCGTGCGGGAGCGGCGAGAGCGACTTCATCATCGACCCTCGCTACCGGCTCGAGGTCTTCGAGCTCTTCCCGTTCTACAAGAGCGTCCGAGCCACGGTTCGGGGCTACCCCGCGAAGATCACAGGCTACCGCCAGGTCCCGCGCGAGGTGTGGGAGTCCGCGAAGAACGGCGGCGTGATCGGCGTCTCGGGCCCCAGCCCTGAGTAGCCACCACGAGCGAACCCGACGGGTCCCCCGCCAGCCGTCAGGGGAACAGCCCGATTGCTCCCTCCGGGACATCCTGATATACGAGGGACGTGAGCCCAGAGCAACCTCCCTCGGATCCGTTCGAAGCCGACGCGACCCGGCACCTCCCGCGCGCCGGCGCGGGCCCGGTCCCTCAGCGGATCGAGGGAAAGCCCACCCGTCCGATGCCGCCTGCCGCGCCCCGGGTGGTCGGCGGCTTCGAGATCCTCGCGCTGCTCGGTCGAGGCGGGATGGGTGAGGTCTTCCGCGCCCGCCAGGCGGGCCTCGACCGGATCGTCGCCCTCAAGGTGATGGCGCCGAAGCTGACCTCGGACCCCGTCTTCTCGGAGCGCTTCGTCCGCGAGGCGCGCGCCGCGGGGGCGCTCCGGCATCCGAACGTCGTGCGCATCTACGACGCGGGCGTCGACGTAGCCACCCGCTCGTCCTTCATGGCCCTCGAGCTCGTCGAGGGCGAGGACCTCGCCGCGATCGTCAAACGCGAAGCGCCGCTCGAGGAGCGTCGCGCCCTCGAGATCGCGCTGGCCGTCGCCCGCGGCCTCGAGCACGCCCACGAGCACGGGCTGCTCCACCGGGACGTGAAGCCGGGCAACGTCCTCGTCACCCGCGAGGGCACGCCGAAGCTGACCGACTTCGGCCTCGCCAAGCACACCGAGGGCGAGGCGAGCCTCACCTCGACCGGCTTCATCGTCGGGACGCCCCTCTACATGTCGCCCGAGCAGGCGAACGCCGATCCGCTCGACATCCGGACCGACATCTACGCCCTCGGCACGATGCTCTACGAGATGGGAACCGGGACGCTTCCGTTCTCGGGGTCGCCGGTCGGCATCCTCGCCAGGAAGCTCAACGACGACATGCCCGACCCGCGCGACGCGAACCCGGCGCTCTCGCCGTCGTTCAGCCGACTCGTCGCCGCGCTCACCGCTCGCGATCGGGACGACCGGACGGCCACGCCGAGCGACGCCATCCGCCTCATCGAGGACACCCTCGCCGGACCCGGCGCCCCGGCCGGCTCGGCCGCCCGAGCGGCCGCCCGTCGGCGCTCGTCGCGACGAGCCCGCCCCGAGGCCGGCCCCGACCTCCGGCGGATCGCGACGCCTCCGCGCGGCCCCGGTCCGGGTGCGGTCGCCGCCGCGGTCGCGGGCGTCGCCGCCCTCACCGCCGTCATCGTCGGGGTCGTCGCGACCGGCCAGCGCGCCGAGGAGCCGGGACGCACGGCGCGACCCGGCCCCGGCTCGACGGCGGCTCCGGTATCCTCGTCATCCGACCCGGCCGGGCGGCGCGACCCCGACGACGGATCGGAGCGACCGCCCGAGTCCGACGTGCCCGACTGGCGCACCCTGCCGAACCGCTACCCGGCCGGCGCGGCTCACTTCCTCGAGACCCCGGGCGCCCGGCTCGTCGACGTCCTCGGCGCTCCGGGCTGGCGCGTCGGCGGGATGGGCGTCGCCCTCGCCATCTCGAGCGACGGGGAGCGCGTGCTCGCGGCGAGCCTCCGGCGCGACATCGTCGTCTGGGAGCGCGCATCGGGACGCGAGCTCTTCTTCCGCCGCTCGCCCGGCGAGCCGGGCGAGGAGCTGTTCGCGGCCACCCTCTCGCGGGACGGCGGCTGGGTCTACGCCGGCGACGGGAACGGCGCGGTCCACGTCTGGAGCGTCGACGACCATCGGCTCACCGCCCGCATCGAGGCACACGACCAGCGCGTCACCGACCTCGGGGTCTCCCCCAACGGGTCGACGCTCGCGTCCGGGGGTGGCGATGGGCTGATCCACGTCTGGGACGTCGCGAAGCCCGATCAGCCGCGGCGGATCGAGACGCTCAGGACGCTCGAGAGCGGTCGAACGACCCTCGGCGTCGCGCTCACCACCGACGCGCGCTGGGTCCTCGCCGGGTCGAGCGTCGACGGTCTCGCCCTCATCGACGGGCAGACGGGCGAGACGCTCTTTCACCGAGCGCACCCCGAAGCCTACTCGCGGCCAGCGATCACGCCGGACGGTCGCGTCGCGGTCCACACGTCCGGCCCCAATCCAGGCGAGGACGCCCTCGCGCTGGGCAAGGAGGTGACGGTCTGGCGGATCGATGACGAGGGGCGCCTCGGCGAGGGAGACCCGACCGTTCTTCCGATCGGCCCGGCCGGGGCGCGCGCCGCCGCGATCACGTCGGACGGACGACGCGCCCTCACCGGGAGCATGAACGGCGTGGTCGAGCTCTGGGACCTCGACCATCCCGACGCGCCGGTGGCGAGGATCGAGGCGCACCGGAGCTGGGTGCAGGAGGTCGCGTTCGGCCCGGGCGGACGCTGGGCGGCCTCGACCGGCAACGACTTCACCGTCCGCATCCACGATCTCGAGGGGCGGACCGGCCCGAGCCGGGCGCCCGCGTCCCCCTACCTCGGCCACTCGGAGCCGGTCTTCCGCCTCCTCCGGGATGGCCTCGGACGACTGGTGAGCGTCTCCGGCGGCTTCGCGGTCGTCTGGCCGGACGGCGAGGCATCGTCGCCGCCGACGGCCCTCGACCTCCGGCAGCTCGTCGTCGGCGGCGGCCGGGTGATCCCCTTCCGCTCCGCCGCGATCGCCAGCGATGGCTCGATCGTCGCGCTCGGGCTGCGGGCGTCCGGCGGCGTCGCGGGCTGGCGGGTCGCGCCCGGCGCATCGGCGGTCCGCGAGCGCGTCTCGCTCGTTCACACCGCCCACGCCGAGGAGCGCGTCGCGGCGCCCTGGCCACCGGGCTCCATGCGGCCCCCCGACGTCGTCGCGGTCGCCGTGTCGGCGGCCGACGGCGCGACCCTCTCGTCGTCCGAGGCGGGCCGGATCGTCCACGTCGCCGACGGCCGCGCCCGGCCCCTCCCGATCGAGGGCGCCGCGACGGCCCTCGCGTTCGGCGGCGATGGAACGGGCCTCGCGCTGGTCGGCGCGACGCTGACCAGCCTCGACCTCGGCGAGCCGATCCGGGTCCGTCACGAGCGCCGCCTGGACGGAGCGATCGTCGCCCTCGACACCTCGCCTCGCGGGGATGAGGTCGGGGTCATCTCGTCGGAGGGGGCGATCCTCGTCCTCTCGGTCGAGGACCTCGCGACCCGTCTCGAGCGCGTGTCGGCCGCCCCGGCCGCCGCAACGGGCGCGATCGAGCTCGGCGACGAGCTCCTCGCCACCGCGTCGGGGTCGGTGATCGAGGTCTGGGACCGGAGCGCCGAGCAGCCGCTCGTCCGGATCGACATCTCGGCGTCCGGCTACCAGGCGACCTCGCTCCTCCTCGACGAGACCCGCGGAACCCTCCACGTCGGCACCGACCGCGGCACGATCCTGGCGTTCGAGATCGACCGGCCCTAGAGAGACTTCAGGCCATGGCGAAGAAGTTCGAGATCCTCGACCGCGTCGACACGCCGCTCGGCGTCTTCTGGTTGAGACGACGTGAGCTGCTCTGCAGCCCGGGGACGATCGTGACCGAGATCACGGTCGACGAGGTGCTCCTCATGAGCAGCCATCACACCCAGAGCGAGGAGGCGCTCGCGACGCGGGCGATCGCGTTGCTCGACGAGGACGGCTCGGACGAGCGCTCCGACCTGCGGGTGCTCGTCGGCGGCCTCGGGCTCGGCCACACCGTCGCCGCCGCGCTCGCGACCGGGCGCGTCGCCGCCGTCCGGGTCGTCGAGCTGATGGAGTGCGTCGTCGGCTGGCACGCCCTCGACCTCGTCCCGCTCGCCGGGCAGCTCGCCGCCGACGCGCGGGTCACGATCGAGCACGCGTGCGTCTACACCAAGCTCCTCGACCCACCGTCCCCCGCGGATCTGCCATGGGACGCGATCCTGATCGACGTCGACCACGCCCCCGACGCGCAGCTCGACCGCGCGAGCGACCGGTTCTATCGCGAGGAAGGCCTGCGCCGGGTCGCCGCCCACCTCGTCCCCGGCGGCGTCCTCGCCGTCTGGTCGACCGACGCGAGCGAGGCGTTCGAGGCGGCCCTCCGCGCCGTCTTCCCGGTCGTCCGGAGCGAGACGATCGAGTGGTACAACGAGCTCATCGACGAGGACACCACCCACGAGCTCTTCCTCGCCCGGACGGCCCCCGCCGACTAGCACCGAAGGGGTCAGGTCTCGGATCTTCGCATTAAAGCACCGAAGGGGTCAGGTCTCGGATCATCGCAGAAAGGGCGGGGTTGCGACGATACGGGTACTGACCACGTCGCCGAAGAAGCCTGCGCCGAGC
>JAJDCQ010000240.1 GCA_029260755.1 Planctomycetota bacterium
GAGGCCCTCTAGGGCATGTCAACTTCGCTCAGCTCGATGAAGAGATGGAACCACGGAGGCACGGAGGCACGGAGCAGCTTCGGATGATGCCCCGTCGCGGACCGATCCCGGCGCTCCTTCTCTTGGCTCCCGTCGCCTCGCAGCCGACCGCAGCCGAGGGTCGTGAATAGTCCGGGCTAGAGTCGACGCCCGCGCGGCGATCACTGGAGGTCGTAGGCCCGCATCTTCCGGTAGAGGGTCGGCCGGCTGATGCCGAGGGCGCGGGCGGCCGCCGCCCGGCTGCCGTGCCGGCGGAGCGCCGCCGCGACGGCATCGCGCTCGACATCGCGGATCGTCTCGCGGGCGCGCTCGGGGGCGTCGCCGACCTCGTCGAGTCGGGCGAGCGAGCGCCGGGTGATCGCGCCGCCCGACGCGAACAGGGCCGCCCGCTCGAGCGTGTTCCGGAGCTCGCGGACGTTGCCGGGCCAGGGGCGTCTCGCGAGCTCCGCCATCGCCGTCCGGCTGACCCGCAGCTCGATCCCGTCGCGCTCGGCGATCGTCGCCACGTGGCGGTCGACGATCAGCGAAACGTCGTCGGCGCGCTCGCGGAGCGGCGGGACCCGGATCTGCACGCCGGCGAGCCGGTAGTAGAGATCGCGCCGCAGGCGGCCGTCGGCGACGAGCGCCTCGAGCGGCTCGGTCGTCGCGCTGACGAACCGGACGTCGAGGTGCCGGAACGTCCCGCCGCCGACCGGACGGATCATCCGCTCGCCGATCGCGCGGAGCAGCTTCGCCGCGACGCCGTCGGGGAGCGCGCCGATCCCGTCGAGGAAGAGGGTCCCCCCGTCGGCCGCGCCGATCAGTCCGGGGCGGTCCTCGCTCGCGCCGGTGAACGCGCCCCGGGCCACGCCGAAGAGCTCCGCCTCGATCACCGTCGGCGAGAGCGCGCCGCAGTCCACCGCGACGAACGGGCCCCGCGCGGCGCGTGACCGCTCGTGCAGCGCCCGCGCGACGAGCTCCTTGCCCGTCCCGCTCTCGCCCTCGATCGCGACCGGGAGCTCGGTCGCGCCGAATCTTTCGATCAGGGCGAAGACCTCGCGCATCGGCGCGGAGCGGCCGATCAGGCCGCCCGGACCGGCGTCGGCGCCGTCACCCCGCCCGCGCGCGTCGACGAGCTCCTCGCGCGCGGCCGCGAGGGCGCGCTCGCGGAGGATGTGATGCTCGCCCTGCCGGACCGCGCCGGCGAGCTCCGCCGCGAGCGAGGCGACGAGGTCGCGCTCCCGCTCGCCGAACGGCGGCGCCGGTCGCTCGAGGTAGACCGCGCCGACGTGGCCGCCGCGCCACGGGATCGGCGCGGCGATGACGCTGCCGAGCGCGAGACGCACGACGCTCTCCCGACCGGAGAGGCGCGCCTCGCGCTGGGCGTCGGCGATCAGGATCGGCTCGCCCGCCCGCAGGGCCGCCCCGATCACGCCGCGGCTGACGGCGGCCGCCTCGTCGATGCGTCGCTCCGCCTCGTCGCTCCCCGCGGCCGGGCGACGACCGTGGGCGTCGCGCACGAGCTGGATCGACCAGGGCGGCTCGGCCCCGCCGACGACGAGGACGCCGCGGCTCGCCCCGGCGAGCTCCATGATCCCGTCGAGGACCGCCTCGAGGATGCCCGTCTCGTCCTCGGGATCGACGCGGAGCACCCGGCGGACGAGCGTCATCGCCGCCCCGTCGGCTCCCTCGACGAGCGACCCCGGGCGTCCGGAGCCCGTCCCGGCCGGGCCGTCGTCGACCTGGCCGCCGACCTCGTCGAGCGCCGCGAGCGCGAGCGCGATCCGCGGCCGCGCGACGAACGTCTCCACGAGCTCGGCCGGGAGCCGGTCCCGCATCGACCCCGCCGCCCGCGCCGCGACGCCGCGCTCGCGCCGCGCGAGCTCGGTCCGGCCGAGCCGTTCGAGCGCCGCGGCGAGGGTGAGGCTCGCCTCGGCGAGGAGCTCGGGGTCGCCGCAGTCCTGCGCGACCGACGCCGCCGACCGCGCGAGGAGCACCGCGCGGTCGAGCTCGCCGAGGCCGAGCCGAGCCTGCGCCTCGACCGCGCGGGCGGACGCGGCGACGCGGCGCGCGCCGATCGCGGCGGCCGCCCCGTCGGCCGACGCGGCGATCCGGGCGGCGAGCGCGCCCTCGTCGAGGGCGAGATGCGCGCCGCCGAGGGCGACGCCCACCTCGGCCGCCTCCCGGACGAGACCGATCTCGGCGAACCCCGCCCGGACGGCCGCGAGCTCGGCGGCGGCCTCGCGGGGCCGTTCGAGCGCGCCGACCTCGGCGACCGCCCGGCGGACCCGGAGGTGCGTCGCCGGGTCGGTGATCGTGAGCCCGGCCGCCTCCGCGGCGAGCGTCGCCGCGCGAGCCGACCGCCCGAGCCGCAGCTCGAGCAGGACGAGCTCCGCCTTGGCCGTCCCGATCCGCGCCGGATCGCCCGACGCCTCGCGGGCTCGGATGCTCTCCTCGGCGCAGGCGAGCGCCTCGGCGAGCTGCCCGCGGGCCGCCCGGACCCGCCCGAGGTTCGCCCGGGCGAGCGCGACGACGCCGAGGAGGTCGGCCGACTCGGCCAGCGCGAGCGCCCGCTCGAACCAGTCCTCGGCCGCGTCGACCTCGTCGCTGCTCAGGTGGGTCGAGCCGAGGTTGTTGAGGGTGAGGGCGACATCCGCCGTCTGACCCAGCCGCTCACGGATCGCGAGGCTCTCCCGGAACGACGCGCGGGCCGCCTCGAGCTCGCCCCGGTCGTTCGCCCGCGCGCCGAGGTTGTTGTGGACGCTCGCGATCAGAGCCGGGTCGCCGATCGCGGAGGCGACCTCGAGGGCCGCCCGGGTGTAGGCGATTGCGCCTTCGAGGTCGCCGCAACGACCGCGGAGGACCCCGACGTTGAGGAGCACGTTCGCCTCGCCGGTCCGGTCGCCCACCTTCCGAAACCGATCGAGGGCGCTCCGCGCGAGCTCGATCGCGCGATCGGTCTCGCCGAGCCAGAGGCAGGCGAGCGCCTCGAGGTTGAGCAGCCGCGCCGTCAGCGCCTCGTCGTCCGCCGCCCGCTCCCGCCCGCGCCGTGCGTGGTCGCGCGATGCGGCCCACGCGCCGCGGACGTTCTCGACCTCGGCGCGGCCGCAGGCGATGCCGGCGATCGCCACCCCGTCCCGGCTCGCGTCGATCGCGGGCGCCGCCGCATCGAGCGCCGCCCGCGCCGCGTCGAGGTCGCCGGCCTGCCGCTCCGATCGCGCCAGGGTCAACACGATCGCGACCCGCTCCGCGGCGGGCGCGGAGCCCGGGAGCGCCTCGAGGGCGGCGCGGGCGAGGGCCGCCGCGCGCGAGTGGCGGCGCCCTCGCGCGGCGGCCTCCGCGGCTCGTCCGAGAAGCTCGGCGCGCCCGCCGCCGGGACGCGCGACGCCGGCGGCCCCCTCGAGCAGCTCCGCCGCAGCGAGATGCGCCCCCGCGCGCGCGAGCTCGACCTCCGCCCGCCGCGCGTGGGCGGCGGCGCGCGCCGGATCCCGGGCGCCGATCGCGAGACGCGCGGCGACCTCGGCCGGGACGGCGTCGCCGAGGGCGCCCCGCTCGAGGAGGCCGAGCCAGGCGGCGTGGAGCGATCGACATCGACGCTCGCCGATCGACGCCCGGAGCGGCTCCGGTCGCTCGAGCGCGTAGCAGCGCGCGGACGCGTCGGGCTCGATCGCCCGGCTCGCGACGAGGGCGAGGAGGTGACCCCGCACCTCGCCCGGCGTCGCGTCGACGCTCGTGGCGATCGCCTCGAGGTCCGCGGGGCGACCGATCACCGCCAGGCTCTCGGCGATGCGCCGGGGGAGACCCGTCGGCGCGCCGATCGCCTCCCCGCCCGGCGCGGCCGACGCGACGAGGAGCTCTTCGGCGCGCGCGGCCGGCTCGGCGGCGACGACCGCCCCGCCGCGCCAGAGAAACGCGCCAGCCGCGACGAGACGGCGAACCGCCGCGATCGTCGCCGCCGGGCTCCCCTTCGCGACGCCGTGGATGGTCGCCGCCAGCTCTTCGGTCGGCTCGAGGCCGGGCAGGAGCTCGGCGAGCAGCGACGCCGTTTGCCGGGGATCCAGCGGCTCGAGGCCGTGGCTCGCGATCGAGCCGCCGGCCGCGTGGGGATCGGCGGCCGGGCGCAGCCGACCCATCGCCGGGGCATCCCGGAATGCGAGGACGAGGCGCGGGACGCCGGCGTCGCCGCGGTCGTCCGCCTGCGCGAGGGCGCGGGCGAGGTGGACGAGCGCCTCGCCCCACTCCGGAGGCCCCGCGTCGACGTCGTCGGCCAGCAGGACGAGGCCGGAGGCTCGACGACCGGCCGCGAGGACGGCACGGGCCAGCGCCTCGCGGACGGCCGTCGGGCTCGGCGACGCGTCGCCCTCGCCCGTCGGAGCGACCAGCCGCGCGGCGAAGTCGGCGACGGCGGCGCAGGGCGCGGCCGTGCCGAGCCGGGCGACGAAGCTGGAGAGGAGCTCCGCGATCCCGGTCGCGGACGGCGGCGCGACCACCGCCGTCCCGCCCGCCCCCTGAGCTCGCCAGCGGATCGTGTCCAGGACGCGCGTCTTGCCCGAGCCGTGAGGCCCCGACACGACGACCACGGCCGCGTCGCCCGCGACGACGGCATCCCTGCCGATCAGAGCCGGCTCCGGGAGATCGTCGACCTCGACCGGCCGACCCGCGCTCAGCTCGCCCTTCGCCTCGAGCTCTCCGAGGAGCGCGCGCGCCGACCGCGGTCGCCGGAGCGGGTCCTTCTCGAGCAGGGTCCGGACCAGGCGGGCGAGTCGGGCCGAGCGCGTCCCCTCGAGCGCGGGCGGCGACCGCTCGAGGTGGCCGGCGACGACCTCGTCGGCGGTGCCCTCGAACGGATCGCGACCCGCGAGGCAGCGGAAGAGGGTCGCGCCGAGCGCGTAGAGATCCGACCGACCATCGACCGGCTCTCCGCGCAGCCGCTCGGGAGACAGGGTCGCGAGCGTCCCCGAGACCGACTCGACGCGATGAGCGCGGACGGCGCCGGCGAGGCCGAGGTCGATCAGGACGGGCTCGCCGTCGCGGAGGAGCACGTTCTCGGTCTTGAGGTCGCCGTGGAGCAGGCCGCGATCGTGCACGAACGCGAGCGCGCGGAGGATGCCGACCACGACGCGCGCGAGGCCGGCCTCGTCGAGCTCCTCGCGCGCAGCCTCGAGGGTCGGGCCGTCGACGAGCTCCGAGGTGAGGAACGGCGTGCCGATCGATGGCGCCGGCGCCGAGCCTTCGACCCGGGTGACGACGCCGAGGTCGTGGACGCGGGCGAGGTTCGGATGCCGGAGGCGAGCGAGGACGCGCAGCTCCGCGCGCAGCCGGTCGACGCCGGCGGCGGGGCCGGGGTCCGGATCGGCGTCCGCCGGGTCGGCCTCGAGCGCCTTGCACGCGAGATCGACGCCGGTCGCGGCATCGCGCACCCGGAAGACTCGACCGGTGCTCCCCCGCCCGAGGAGCCCCAGGACGAGGTAGCGGTCCTGGATCCAGGTCTCGTCCCCCATCCCCCGCATTCTATCAATGAGAGCCGGCGCCGACTCAGAGGGGCGAGTCGGCGCCGGCTCGGTCCGGGCGCGCGAGAGAGGGGTGGCGCCTGGACCACGAGAGAGAAGACTTTCGATGCTGACCTTGGTTGGTTGGTCGTCCGTAGCGGCGGCACCTCCTTCGGCTTCGAACCGTTCTGGGGCCGAGCCGGGCGGTGGACGGGGCCGCCCGGTCGACCGTAGACCACCTAGCGGACGGTGAAGGGGAGCGAGGTCGTCGCCTGGCCGTTGGTCACGATGTGGATCGTGCCGGTGCCGGCGCCGGCGGGAACCGTCGTGACGACCTCGGTGTCGCTGACCGCGGTGACGAGCCGCGAGAGACCGCCGGTGAAGCGGACGCTCACGCCGTTCGCGGCGGTCGAGAAGTTGGTTCCGGTCAGGCGGATCTGCTGGCCGACGTCGGCGATCGACGGATCGACGGAGACGAGCGTCGGATCGGCGAAGATCTCGAACGGGACGGCGTTGCTCGTCTGGCCGTTCTTCACCACGGCGATCGTGCTCGGGCCGATCGGCGCGTTCGACGGGACGACCGCGACGAGCCGGGTGCTCCCGATGGCGGCGAGGACGACGGCCGGCTGGCCGCCGATCAGCACCTGCGCGCTGAAGTCGAACCCGGTGCCGGTGATCGTCACCGAGCCGCCGCGGGTGGTGCCCGCGCTCGGGAGCGTCCGGGTGATCGTCGGCGCCGGGCTCGCCGGCGGCGTCGCGCCGACGGTGAACGCGAACGAGCTCGTCGCCTTGCCGTTCGTCACGATGTGAACGGTGCCGGTCTGCGCGCCGGCGGGCACGGTCGTGACGACCTCGGTGTCGCTGACGGCGGTGACGAGCTGGCTGACGCCGCCGGTGAAGCGAACGCTCACGCCGTTCGGCGCCGTCGAGAAGCTGGTCCCGGTCAGGCGGATCGTGGCGCCGACGGGAGCGGTCGAGGGCGAGACGCCGGTGAGGGTCGGGTCGGGGACGACCTCGAACGGGAAGGCGTTGCTCAGGCGGCCGCCGACGGTGACGACGATGAACGTCGAGCCGATCGGCGTCCCGGCGGGCACGGTCGTGACCAGGCGGGTCGTCCCGATCGCCGCGATCACCGCGCTCGGACGGGCGCCGAACTGGACGGTCGCGCTCGCGTCGAAGCCGGTGCCGGTGATCTGGACGGTCGCCCCGACCGTGGTCGAGGTCGGCAGGAGGCGCGAGATCGACGGCGCCGGGGAGCGGTTGTCGACGACGAAGTCGCCCGTGCTCACCGTCGCGCTCGAGGCCTGGCCGTCGTTCGCGACGATCCGGATCCGGCAGTCGGGCTGGAAGGTGACCTGATCGGCCGCGGTGTCCCAGGTGAAGGTGAAGCTGCTCCCGCCGGACGAGGCGACCAGCCCGGCGAGCCCGTCACCCTGGCCGGGCGCCCGGGAGGCCGGAGCGAAGGAGACGCCGCCGTCGGTCGAGTGCTGGACGGTGATGGAGCAGGTGTCGCCGTCTGCGTCGGCGAGGGTGTAGGAGATCGCGACCGCGCCGCTCTGGATGCTCCCCGGCGTGCCGATCGAGGTGACGACGGGCGCGGCGTTCGGGGCGATCACGGTGAACGGGACCGCGTTGCTGGTCGCGTTGTCGGTCCGGACCGAGACCGGACCGCTCCGGGCGCCGGCGGGGACGGCGACGTCGATCACCGTGTCGGAGACGGCCGTCGCGACCACGAGACCGGCGCCGGTGAAGTCGACGGCGACGCCGTTGCTCCGGGTCGAGAAGTTGGCGCCGGTGAGGCGCACCGTGGCGCCGATCGGCGCGGCGGCCGGCGCGATCGAGGTCAGCGCCGGCGGGCCGGTGACCTCGAACGCGACGGCGTTCGAGGTGCGCCCGGCGACGGTCACGGTGATGATGCTCGCGCCGATCGGAGCGGAGGAGGGCACGGTCGCGGTGAGGAGGCCGCTGCTCGCGGCGGTCACGACCGCCGGCACGCCGCTGATCCGGACGTCGTTGTCGGCGGCGATCGGCGCGAAGCCGCTCCCCTGGAGCTGGACCGAGCCGCCGGCGGCGGATCGCGGCGGCGTGACGCTCGCGATCGTCGGGGCGGCGGCGGGCGTCGTGTTGTCGACGGCGAACGGCGCGGTCGTCTCGGCCGGCCCGGCGCCGGTCGCGTCGGACGCGCTCAGGCGCATCCGCACGCCGGTCCGGAGGGCCGCGCCGACGTCGGTCGCCGTGCGCCAGATGAAGGTGGAGTCCCGCCCCTGCGGGCTGGTCGCGACGTTGGCCGTCGGCGCGCTGCCCGGGGCGGGGGTCGCCTGGCGGAAGCCGGCGCCCGGCGTGGTCTCGACCTCGACGAGCACCATCGCCGGGTCGGCGTCGAGATCGGCGACCCGGTAGCGGACGACGACGTCGCCGGCGACGGTGCCGCTCGGGGCGGCGATGAAGGTCGCGATCGGCGCGCCGGAGAGCGGCGTGTTGTCGACGATGACGTCGGCCGTCTCGCCGGCGACGCCGATCCGCGCGTCCGAGGGGAGGATCCGCACCCGGGCCGTCGCGAGGACGGGACCGAGATCGGCCCCCGAGTCCCAGACGAACGCATGCGGAGCGCCCGGGCTGGCGCCGGTGGCGAGGCCGGTCGTCGGATCGCCGACCCCGGAGACGCGGGTGGCCGGCGCGTAGGTCTGCCCGCCATCGATCGAGAAGCTGACCGCGACGGCGGCCGCATCGTCTTCGGCGTCGGTCAGCCGGTACGCGATCGCGACGTCGCCGCGGAGCGGAGACGCGGTCGGCGTCGCGACGGTCGCGGTCGGTGCCCGGTTGCTGGCGGTCGACCCTCCGCCCGCGCTCCCGGCCGTGCCGCCGCCACCCCCGCCGCCGGAGCATCCGGCGAGCAGAACCGCGACCGAGCTAGCAAATACGAAGGGGATCCGACGCGAACTCGACATGACCTCGACCTCTCTCGCTGGGCCGCCGCGGAACGCGGTCGACCGCTCTCGCCGGGTCCTAATGCGAGCGGCGAGCCGAAGCGAAGAGATCGCACAAGTTCTTTTACGACAACGCAGTCACCGATTCGCTCCACATTGTAGATGTAACGATTCGTTACAGGCTGTGCCGTCATCGGGATTCGTCTCGGGCGGGAAACCTGCAAGATACTGGACCTGACCCCTGGCGCGGAAAGCCTTGTGACGAAGGGTGTTGCGAAGAGGCTCGCAACACCCGATCTCGCAAGCGGTTGCCTGCCCAGGGGTCAGGTCCAGTATTTTTAGGGTTTAGCGCCCGATGTCCTCGTCCCAGAGGTCGGGCGACCCGGCGATGAAGCCTGCCATCAGCGCGCGGCAGTCAGCGTCGTCGAGGACGACGACCTCGACCCCGCGGCTGCGGAGCAGCTCCTCCTCCCCGAGGAAGCTCTCGTTCTCGCCGACGATCACCCTCGGGATCCGGTAGAGGAGGATCGTCCCGGTGCACATGACGCACGGCGAGAGGGTGGTCGCCATCGTCAGCGCGCTCCAGTCGCGCCGTCGTCCCGCGTTGCGCAGGCACACGGTCTCGCCGTGCGCCGTCGGGTCACCTTCCTGAACCCGGAGGTTGTGACCGCGCGCGACGATCTTCCCCGCCGCATCGGCGAGGACGGCGCCGATCGGGAGCCCACCCTGGGCGAGGCTGCGCCTCGCCTCGACCAGCGCCTCGGCCATCAGCTCGGCGTCGGTCATGGTCGTCAGGAGGCGAGGAAGCGCGCGAGGACCGCCGTCATTCGCTCGGGATCCTCGGCGCCGCCCTGCTCGCGGATCGAGTGCATCGACAGCATCGGGTTGCCGACATCGACGGTCGGGATCCCCAGGCGCGTCGACGAGATCGGCCCGATCGTGCTGCCGCACGGCAGGTCCGACCGGGTGACGAACTTCTGGCATGGGACCTCGGCCTCGCGGCAGAGCGTCTCGAAGATCCCGGCCGTGCGCGCGTCGGTCGCGTAGCGCTGCTTGGCGTTGATCTTGATCACCGGGCCGCCGTTCATTGCAGGATGATGCCGTGGCTCGTGGCGGTCGCCGTAGTTCGGGTGGATCGCGTGGGCCATGTCGGCCGACACCTGGAGCGACCGCGCCGCGGCTCGCGTCAGCCCCCCGGCGACCGCGCCCGGCCCCTCGACCTCGGCGACCCGCCGGATCACGTCCTCGGTGAGGCGACCGCCGGCGCCGGCCGTCGACGCGCTGCCGACCTCCTCGTGGTCGTAGAGTCCGATGAGTGAGGTCGCCTCGGGCGTCTCGCTCTCCCCCGCGCGCAGGAGCGCCACCAGGCCGGCGTGACACATCGCCTGGTTGTCGAGGCGCGGCGCGAAGATGAACTCGCCCTCCGCGCCGCCGACGGTCGGCGGGAGCAGGTCGAAGCACGACAGATCCCAGCTCAGGATCCGATCGGCGTCCACCTCGAGGGTCGTCGCGAGCAGCGCCTGGAGGGCATCGCGATCCGAGCCGTCTCCGGCCTCCTTCGTTGGAGCGAGGCCGAGGACCGGCGCGAGGTGCTTCTGGTCGTTGAGCTGGAGGCCGTCGGTGCGGATCTCGCGGTTGAGATGAATCGCGAGCGACGGGACGCGCACGATCGGTCGGTCGATCCGGACGAGCCGCCCCTCGACCGCTCCGGCCGTCTCTCCTCGCAGGACGACGTTCCCCGCGAGGCCGAGGTCGCGGTCGAGCCAGGTGTAGGTGAGCGCGCCGCCGTAGACCTCGACGCCGAGCTGGTCGTAGCCCGCCTCGACGTAGCTCGCGACCGGCTTCACCCGCAGGTTCGGCGAGTCGGTGTGCGCGCCGACGAGGCGGAAGCCCGCCTCCGGCGCCGGCTTCGACCCGACCCGGAACGCGACGACCGCGCCGCCCTGCGGGACGTAGTAGCCGCCGCCCGGCTCGAGCTCCCACGCGTCGGCCATCGAGAGCGCCCGGAACCCGGCCTCGTCGAGGCGACGGCTGGCCTCCGCGACGCAGTGGTGCGGCGTCGGGCTGGCCGCGATGAAGTCGAGGAGATCGGTCGTGGTGGGATGCGGCGTGGCGGTCATCGGGAACTCTCGCGTCGCTCGGGCTGCCGGAAGAAGTGCGAAACCCCGAGCGTAGGCGAGACGCCCCGATCGCGCGACCGGTCCTGCTAAGGCTTCCGGCCGTAGAGCGAGACGACGCCCCGGTCGTCCGCGACCGCGAGCAGCCCGCCGTCGGCAGACAGGGCGATCGTCGCGACCGGGCGGCCCTCCTCGTTCGGCAGGGCGAAGAGCTCCCTGCCCGACGGCGCCTCCCACAGCCGCGCGGCCCCGTCGTCGCCGCCGGTGACGAGCCAGCGCCCGTCGGGCGCCCACGCGACCGACGAGACGGGCGCGCGATGCCCGCGGAGCACCTTCGGCGATCCGACGCCATCGGCGGTCGAGAGGAGGATGTGACCCGCGTCGCTCGCCGTGGCGAGGAGCGCCCCGTCGGGGCTCCACGCGACGGCGCGGATCGGCCCGCGATGCGCCGCGATCGCCTCCCCGCGGCTCGCCCCGTCGGCGGGTCGGAGGACGGCCGTCCCGTCGATGCCGGCCGTCACGACGCGCTCGCCGTCGGGATGCCAGGCGGCCGCGATCACGGCGCCGCGGTGACCGGCGAAGCTCGCGAGGCGGCGGCGGACCGGTGTCTTCCAGATCGAGCTCTCGCCGACCACGGTGCCGACGAGGAGGCGGACGCCGTCGGCGCTCCAGGCCAGAGCGGTGATGCGTCCGCCGCCCTTGTGCCGGATCAGACCGAGCTTCTTCCGCTCGCCCGCGCGGAGCGACCAGAGGGCGACCTCGCCCTTCTCTCCTCCGATCGCGAGGACGCGCTCGCCCGGACGCCAGGCGATCGCCCCGGCCGGCCCGTCGGAGACGCGGATGTTCGTCAGCTCGCTCGGCGCGGCCTCGACGGCCGCCGGGATCTCCCAGAGCCGCACCCGCTGATCGGGCCCCGCGGTCGCGACGACGCGGCCGTCGGGGCTGACCGCGAGCAGCTCGATCCGGTCGGCGTGCCCGCGCAGCTCCGCGAGCGGCTCCGCGGGCCGCTCGCCGGCGGGCAGCCGCCAGACCCGCGCGACGCGATCGAGGCTGCCGGCGACGAGCCGGCCGCCGTCGGGCGTGAAGCCGAGGCAGCTCACCGCCGCCTTCGCCCCCTCGAGGACGCCGAGCGGCGTGGTCGGCAGGACGACCGGTCCGGCCGCGTCGCCTCCGGGCGGCGTCGCGATCCGGGGGCTCGGCGGCGCCGGCCGACCGTCGAGCTCATCGATGAGCGGACCGAGGCCGGTGAGGTCGGCGTCCTCCTTCCGCGCGATCGCGAGCGCCTCGCGCGCCTGCTTGGAGTGGCGGTCGAGGAGCGCCCACAGGACGAGGCGCGCGCGGGCGGCGCGCGCCGGATCGTCGTCGGGCTCGAGGTCGTAGAGGGTGATCAGCAGGCGCGGGCTCGCCTGGGCGATCACATCGTCGCGAAGGACGAGGAACTCGCCGCCGCTCGCGCTCCCACCCTTGCTCTCGCCGCCGTCATCGGCGCCGTCCTCGATGATCTCGAAGACGCAGTGCTCTCCCTCGGTCCGGAGAAACCGCCCGACGATCCCGCGGCCGCCCGACTTGAAGCCGAGCTCGCCGGCGAGGTCGAGGTTCTTCCAGGCGACGGAGCGGACGGCGTCGATCTCGTCGAGCCAGAGCGACCAGGAGGCGACCGTCGCGGCGAGCGGGCCGGACGGCAGCGCCGGTCCAGCCGCGTCGACGAGGCCGCGCGCCCGACCCCACGCCCGCGCCTCGAGCGCCCGTCGCACCTCGACGACGAGCAGCCCGACCCGGACGCGCTCCGCCGTGCGCGCCCGCTCGACCATCCGGTCGAAGGCGACCTGCGCCCGCGCCGTCTTCTCGGCATCGCCGGCCGCGGCGAGCTTGGCGAGCTCGGCCCGGGCCGAGGCGACGTCGTCGGCATCCGGCTCGGCGGGCAGCGACCCGAGAAAACGCTCGAGGGCGTCGCCCGCATCTGGCGGCTCCCCGTCGTCGGCGACGACGGAGCCGATCGAGCCGAGGCCGACCGCGCCCACGAGGAGCAGGCCGACCGCGAGGGTGAGGGAGCCGGCGCGCGCCGTCCGCACCCGATCAGTCCTTCTTCTTCGAGCGCTGCCCCTCGACGATCTTCGCCCCGACGACGACCAGGATCGCCCCGACGAACGCCGCGACGAGATGGTTGAGGTTGATCGTGATCGATCCGAGGCCGGTGTCGATCTTCAGGAAGTCGAAGAGCGCCCCGCCGATGAAGGCGCCGATCAGCCCGAAGACCAGGTTCGTGACCATCCCGAACCCTTCCTTCTTCTGGTTGATGAGCGCGCCCGCCAGGCTTCCGGCCAGCAGACCGAGCACGCCCCAGACGACGACCTCTTGCAGTGTAATGTCCACGGCGGGGTCCTCCTCGAAAGTGCCCCCGAAGGCGCGTGGATCATAGCACACGATGGAGCGGGCCCGGGGCGCCGCCCGCGACACGCCCGCACCTCGACCGAACGGCGACGCCCCAACCTCAGCGACCGACGGACCCGGGCCCGGCCTCGGACCCGGCCTCGAGGCGCGCGACCAGCTCGTCGGTCGTCCGGACGTCTCCGAAGACCTGGACGAACGTGCGCAGCCCCGCGAGATGGTCCTCGTCGGTGCGGGCGGCGTTGCCGTCCTCGACCATGACGACGCGGAAGTCGCGCATCATCGCGTCGCGGGCGGTCGACTCGCAGCAGATGTTGGTGAGGGTGCCGGTGACGAGGAGCGTATCCACGCCCACGTCGCGGAGGACCGACTCGATCGGCGAGGCGCCCTCGACGAACGCGCTGAACCGGTCCTTGTCGACCACCGGATCGTCCGGCGCGACGTCGAGCTGCTCGTAGAGCGCGTGGAGCGGATTCCCCGGCGCCATCGCCGCGCGGTAGGCGGTCGCCTGCTCGGCGGAGACGAAGCTCTCGAAGAAGAGAGGCCACGCGCCGCGGCCCGTCGCCGAGAACGTCGACCGGATCCAGACGACGCGGCCGCCGGCCCGACGCAGCGCCGCGGCGAGGCGATTGATGTTCGGAACGATCGCCCGGGCGACGGGGACCTCGCCGGGCGCGTCCAGCGCGACGAAGACGTTCTGCATGTCGACGACGAGCAACGCGGTCCGGCGCGGGTCGAGCTCGGCGAAGACGTGGTCACGGCCGCCGCGGCGCTCGCGGAGCTGCTCGCGAAGCTCGGCGGGCAGATGTACCCGATGCATCGTCGATCCTCCCGACGTAGGCTCTCAGGGAGAGAGTACCCGGGAGCGATCGGAGAGACACGCCGATGGGGCACGCGCCGACCTCACCCATCCGGGTCGCCCACGAGCCGGACCTTCCTCCGCTCGCGTGGCGCGACGAAGGCTGGAGCCGCGGGTGGGTCGTCGAGCTCGTCGCCGCCGCGCTCGCGGAGGCCGGCCTCGGCTTCACCTTCGTCCCGCGCCTGGGCCGACTCCTCGAGGCGGAGCTCCACGGGGGCGAGGTCGACGCGGTCGCGGGCCTGGGGATCGTCCCCGAGCGGCGCGAGCGCCTCGCATTCTCCACGCCCCTGCTCACGACCGGCGGCGCCTGGTTCCTCCCGACCGTCGCCGACGGGGACACGCCGGCCGACGGCGCCCGCGTGACGACGCCGGGATCGGGCCCGCTCCAGGCCGCGATCGCGAAGACCCGGCCCGACCTCGAGGTGATCCTCGCGTCGAGCTACCGCGATGCGCTCTCGGCGGTCGCGCACGGCTTCGCGGGAGCAGCCGCCCTCGGGCTCCACGCGGGCGCGCACCTGGCGCGACGCGACGGCTTCGAAGAGGCGATCCGGATCCCGGATTCCCCGTTCCTCCCGATCGAGGTCGGCCTGGCGTGTCGCCCGGACGCCGAAGGGAGGGCGCTGATCGCCGCCTTCGACGCTGGCCTGGCTTCGATCCGAGCCGCCGGAACCGCCGACGAGATCAGGCGGCGCCACACGAGCCCGTAGCCGCTCGCGAGGCCGGCAGCCGAGATCGCTCTCGCTTCACCCGCGCCAGCGCCGAGCCTCGCGCGCATCGCGGCAGCGCCGCGATCGCGACCAGGCACCCGATGATCACCGCGGCGCCCGCGACCGGCGCCTCCAGCAGCAGGAGCGCCCCGAGGCCGCCGCACGCCGCGAGGCGGAGGAGCTCCTCCCACGCCGCGCCGGGGCGTCCGTCGAGGAACCCGCCGATCGTCCGCAGGGTCCAGATGGCCGCGAGGCTGCCCAGGACGAGGAGCGCCCAGGAGTGCCCATCGCGGCCCCAGAGCAGCCACGTCGAGAAGACGACGGCGCCGACGAAGCTCGCGAGGAGATACGCCCGGGCCTCCGCGGCGATCACGACGTCGTCGCGCGGACCCGGGTGCGCCCTCATCGCGGGCGGGCCGGCGACTCCACGGAGCAGCGCCCGCGGCGATCTCGCCCGGCGAAGCCCGCCGAGGAGCTCGCCGACGAGCACCCACTGCCCGGCGACGCCGTCGTGGACGCGGGCGACCGTCGGCACGTCGGCCCGGAGCGCGGCCCGCGGAACCGGCGCGCGGAACGTCCCGAGGAGTCGGTCCCAGACGTTCAGCATCGCCCCGTAGTTCGCGTCGGCGTAGCGCGCGTCGCGCGAGTGGTGGGCGCCGTGCGACGCGGGCGTGACGAGCACGCCGAGCGATGGCCGGTCGAGCACCTGGCTGTGGGTCGTCAGGGTGTAGAGCGAGAGCACGGCGATCGCCGCGTAACCGGTGATCGCGTCGCACCCCGCGAGCGGCATCGCGACGAAGAACAGGGCCGCGAACGGGTCGGCGAGCCACTCGAGGCGTAGCCCGACGGTCGTGTTGAGGCGTTCGTGCTGGTGATGGACGCCGTGGATCGCCCAGAGCAGCGCGAACCGATGGCCGGCGCGGTGCCAGAGGTAGTAGCAGAGATCCGCGAGGGCGAGCGCGGCCGGCCAGCGCCAGAGCGAGCCGCCGTCCCACGGGAAGGGGGCGAGCGCGTGGACCGCCTCCCAGCCGGCGAACAGGATCGGCCCGACGAAGATGCCGATGAGCAGCGTCCCGAGCCCCGCCGAGAGGTTCGAGATCGCCTCGGCGAAGCCGAACGCGGGGGCGCCCGACGCGGAGCGCGGGCCCTCCCGCCGCCGGGCCAGGGCCCATTCGATCGCGATCGTCGCCGCGATGATCGGAATGCCGACGGCGTACCAGCCCGTCGTCTCGAGATCGGACATCGGGGTCCCCCGGCGCGCCTGCTTCTCAAACGGCGGGCCGAGACTCCAAGTCCCGTCCTTGTAGGAGTCTGCGACCCCGACGCTCGGCCGGGGCCGGGCGGACCGTCGAATACCGAACACCCATGGGCGGAGACTGGCGCCGCCGGTCGCGACCTGTCATCCAATGGATGGGTTGGGAGGAACGACCGTGCACACCATGACCCTCATCCGCAGCGCGCTCTTCGCGGGCGTCGCGCTCCTCGTCGTCGCGGGAACCACCGGGGCCGCGCCCGAGGGCGAGAGCGGCCAGCTCCGCACCGAGGTCGCTGTCGCCGGGCAGACGCTCCAGGTCGCTCTCGGGGAGCCGTTCGAGCTGACCTCGGGCGAGGCGAAGGCGTCCGCCATCCTCGAGCTCGAGGACGAGCGCCGGTTCGCCGCGGGCGGCGTGGTCTTCGACTACCCCTGGACGTATTCGTTCGATCACGAGTCGAAGGGCCGATCCAAGACCTGGAAAGTGACCAGCCTCGACGTGGCGATCACGGTCGTCCGCTGGAAAGGCATGGGCGCGGCCGCGGAGGACGCGCGCGACGACGTCGTCGAGTCCTGGCTCTCGACCGGGTTCGAGGGTGAGAAGCCGGCCCAGATCGAGCTCGCCACCGGCGGCAAGACGCTCGAGGGGATGAAGGCCGGACACGCGAAGCTCGGCGTTCAGGCGTCGGTCTTCGCCGTCGCCGACGGTGACGACTGCATCACCATCGAGGTCCGGGGCAAGCGCGGATCATCCGATCTGGACGGTCTCCTCGCGCAGCTCGGGAAGACGTTGAGCTTCGAGGCGACCGACGGCCCGGGCGACCGGGCGCCGCACCTCCGCTTTCGACTGGTGGTCGACGGCGGCTCGCCTCGAGCGATCGAGGCCGACGTGCCCGTCCGCGTGACCGTCGGCGACGGAGAGGTCCCGCTCGAGGTGCACGGGCGCCTGCACCGCGTCTTCGCCTCGGCGGGCGTCCGGTTCCGCTACCCGGGCGACTACACCGAGGCGACCTCGAAGGACGGCTCGGCCGACGTCTGGACCCTCGAGGGGCCGGGCAGCGTCGCCCTGCGCGTCATCCGCGACGAGAAGGAGCCGGACGCCGAGGCGCTCGCGAAGCGCACGGCCGACGCCGTCGTCGGCGACTACGAACGCTACGGCCACGCCGTCGCCCGCCGCTCCGCGTTCGAGGTCGACCCCGAGGTCGACCCCGAGGCGAACGCCCGGATCGGCGCGTTCGAGATCGCCTTCGATGATGGCGCGAGCCGGCGCTGGATCCACCTCCACGCGAAGAAGGTCGCGATCGTGATCGAGCTCGGCGTCTTCGCCGGGAACCCGGCGGCCGCGGCCGAGGGCGAGCGGGTCCTCGCGGGCGTCATCGGATCGCTCGAGCTCGGGACGCCGTCGGGCAGCGGCGCGAGGGTCAAGGCGCCGACGAAGCTGTTCGAGAAGGATCCTCCGGTTCGGAGCGGCGAGTTCGAGCATCACCCGCCCGTCGGCGTCACCGGGAAGCTCGTCGATGGCAAGATCCGGCTGAGCTGGACCGAGAGCTTCGACAACAAGGGCATCGCGATCGCCGCCTACGAGATCTGGCGCAAGGACGGCAACGACGGCACCTGGACCCTGCGCGAGAAGGTCGAGGCGAAGCGACGGCGCTGGGTCGAGCTGGGCGGCACCGTCTTCGACCTCGACTACTGGTTCACGGTCGTGAGCGTCGCCCGCGCGAGGGACTCCGCGGCGACCATCCCCGAGGCGATCGCGCGGCAGCCGAGCAAGCCGATCGGTCCCATCCAGGTCCCGTGAGCGAGCGTGCGCCGATGCGTATCACGCTCGACGACGAGCGCCGCCCGCTCCTGCTCCGGGCCGTGAAGGCGTTCTACCGCGACGAGCTCGACGAGGACCTCTCCGACTTCCGCGCCGAGAAACTGCTCGACTTCTTCGTCGCCACCCTCGGTCCGCCGGTCTACAACCAGGCGATCCGCGACGCCCACCGCTTCATGACCGAGAAGCTCGCCGACCTCGAGGGGGACTTCTGGGAGCCAGAGCCGGAGTAGTCGTCGGCTGGCTGGCTGTGGGCTGGCAGCGGGCTCGCCTTCGGCGAGCGGGATGTCACCACGGAGACACGGAGGACACGGAGGATTCACGGAGAAGACGCGAGGAGCTCGTGACGGACTGACGCGCCCGTCCGTCCGCCCTCCGTCCGTCCGCCTGCCCTCTTCGACGGAGATCAGGCGCACCCCAAGCTCCTCCGTGCCTCCGTGGTTCCATCCTCGTGGCGAAGCGACAAAAGACACTAACCCAGTGCGCGCTGCCCGCTCTTCTCTCCGTGAGTCCTCCGTGTCCTCCGTGTCTCCGTGGTGACATCGTTCGCCGAAGGCGAAAGAGAGTCACTTCGAGCCCACACGCAGCAGCCGCCCGAAGCGTCGCGTTCCGAGCTCCGGGTCGAAGCCGGCCTCGTCGCCGTAGGCCTCCCGCCCTCCGATCAGGACGTGACGGACCACGCCCGGGCTCTCGCGGACGAGGCGCATCGCGCCGTCCATGAACGGCGGGCGTTGCTCGACCGGCCCGGCGGCGTCGTCGAGGCGATCGAGCGCGTCGGGGTCGAGGACGACGAGGTCGGCCGGGTCGCCCGGCTCGATCCGCCCCGCCGGCAGTCCGAGCCAGTCGGCCGGCTCGCGGGTCAGCCGGGCGACGGCTCGCCCGACGCTCATCACGCTCGGGTCGCGGCGCACCTCCAGGAGCATCCGGAGCGGTCCATCCTGAAAGGCGATGTTCCGCGCGTGAGCGCCCGAGTCGAGGAAGCCGGGCAGGGTGGCCGGGTGCGCGAGGAGGTGCCGGCGCGGGCCGGGCCGACCGTTGGCGACGTCGGTGACCCACCGGACCCCGTCGCCGTGCTCGACGATGAGATCCATGAACAGCTCGAGCGGGTCGCGGTCGAGGTCGCCGGCGACCTCGGCGAAGCTCCGGTCGCTCCAGCCCGGGCGGCCCGGCGCCGAGAGGATTCGCATCCGGTCGAACCGGCGATGGAAGACGCCGTCCCGGCCGTTCCAGTCGCGCCGGAACCGGCGGCGATAGCGCCGGGAGGCGAAGAGGCGGCGGCGCCCGTCCTCGTCGCACGACATGGCCTCCACCCCGGTCGGGAACTCCTCGAAGACCGGGTTGTGGGCGCCATCGCTGTAGATCCGGAACGGAGCCGGCAGCGCCTGGAAGCGGACGTCCGCGCCGAGCGCCCGGTTGCTCGCCGTCGCGAGCAGGGTGAGGAAGCGGTAGGCCCCGGGGAAGCCATCGACGTCGAGGGCGGCGACGATCGTCGTCTTGAGGGCGCGCCGTACGTGCAACCCCGCGGAGAGCCCGACGAGGGTGAGGATGCTGCGGCGCTCGACGGCGCTCGGCGTCGCCTGGAGCACCCGCCCCCGCCGCCGGACCACGTCGGCCAGGCGAGCGCGCTCGGCCGGGTGGGCGCGCTGACTCGGAACCGAGACTCCCCCGTGGCGCGGGCCGTCCATCCGGTGCCACGGGAGCATGTCGATCGAGAGGCCGACGTAGCCCGCGTCCATCGCCTCGGCGACGATCCGCTCCATCCGCCGGAGCTCCGGGCGCGTCGCGCGCGGCGCCCGCAGCGAGCGAGCGAGGCCCATCGTCGCCATCCGGACGTTGCTGTGGCCAAGGAGGCTCGCCACGTTCGGGCCCATCGCGACGTCGCGCTCGAGGTGATCGTAGTAGCCGGCCGCCGAGCGCCAGTCGACGCGCTCGAGCCACCGCCGCATCACCTCGCGGGGCAGGTTCTCGACGCGGGTGAATATGTCGAGGAGGTCGTCGGGCTCGCCGAGGGCGAGCGAGAGCGAGCAGTTGCCCATGAGGACGGTCGTCACTCCGTGGCGAACGCTCTCGTGCAGGCCGGGGCTCGCCTCGAGCTCCGCATCGTAGTGGGTGTGGATGTCGAGGAACCCCGGCGTGACCCAGCGGTCGCGGGCGTCGATCTCGCGCCGGGCGGGGCCGTCGATGCGCGCGCCGCGGGCGGCCACCCGGCCGCCGCGAACGGCCACGTCCTCCACGCGCGGCGCATCGCCGGACCCATCGAAGACGAGGCCGCCCCGGATCACGACGTCGAGGTCCATGGGTGTATGATGGCGCCCGGGGCCCCCCGGAGCCAACCGCGCCGTGCCATCGCCCGAGAGAGCGCCGACCGACGCGCCGCTGCCGCGGCGCGCGATCTACCTCGTCGCCTGCGTCGCGATCATGGGCATCTACTTCGCGACGAACCGCCTCACAGCCGGGCTGGAGGCGTTCCATCCCGAGACGGCCCTCGACCGGCTCATCCCGTTCGCGCCTGCGTGGGAGCACATCTACGTCTCGCTCTGGGTGTTCATGGTGCTGCCGCACGTCGTCATCCGGCACGAGGGGTATCTCCGGCGCTGGGTGCTCGCGTTCGGCGTCACCCAGCTCGTCGCGGCCGCTCTCTTCGTCGCGCTGCCCGTTCGCATGATGCGCCCCGAGGGGTTCGCCCTCGACTCGTTCGGCGCGTGGATCACCGCCCTCAACTACGGCATCGACGAGCCATCGAACGCCTTCCCCTCGCTCCACGTCGCCAACGCCGTCCTCGCAGCGCTCGTCGCGCTCCGGGTCGACCGGGCCGTCGGGTCGATCGCGCTGGTCGTCGCCGCGCTCGTCGCCGTGTCGACGTTCTTCGTCAAGCAGCACTACGTGATCGACGTGGCCGGCGGGCTCGTCCTGGCGGGCGCCGTCTACCTGGGGATCGTCCGCCCCTACGACCTCGAGGCCGTGGCCGAGGACGAGCGCCGCCTCTCGCGGGCCGCCTCGCTCGGGCTCGTCGCCGTCCACGGGGTCGCGGTGGCCGGCGCCTTCGCCCTCTACCTGAGCGGGAGGCCGCCGCCGTTCGCGGGCTAGAGGCCCGGCGTCAGTCGACGCGGAGGAGCCGGATCGAGCCGTCGGCGCCCGCGACGGCGAGCGCCTCGCCCTTCGGATCGAACGCGACGACGGTGCCCATGCCTGCCACCGTCGCGAGGAGCGCGCCGTCCTTCGGCGCCCAGAGCCGGACCGCGCCGTCCTCACTCGAGATGGCGAGCACCCCGCCGTCGGGGCTCCACGCGACGCCCCTGATCGGCTTCGCGCCGGGCGCGACGAGCATCCGGAGCGGGGTCGTCGTGCCCTCCGGCACGA
Organism: Planctomycetota bacterium; assembly: GCA_029260755.1. GTDB lineage: Bacteria > Planctomycetota > J058 > J058 > JAJDCQ01 > JAJDCQ01. The sequence goes on from JAJDCQ010000240.1 coordinate 20,937, forward strand.
GGATGCCCTTCGCCTCCCGCACCACGACCCGCAGCCCGTCCCGGTCGTGCGCGACGAGGTGCACGGGGCGCGCCTTCCGCTTCGTGCCGCGAACGAGCGTGCTCGTCTCGGCGTCGAAGACCCGGACGAGGCCGTCCTGGTAGCCGACGACGATGCGACGGCCGTCGGGGCTCCAGGAGACGGCGGACGCGCCGGCGTCCGTGCTCGCCGCGATCGTCGTCGCCTCCTCGCCCCGGACGGGCCAGATGCGCACCTGCTCGACGCCGCAGGCGGCCGCGATCCGCTCGCCGTCCGGGCTGACGGCGAGCGCGGTGATCGCCTTGGTGCTGGCCGGGATCGTCCGTCGGGGTCGACGCGTTCCGGCTGACCAGATGCGCAGGTCGCCGCGATCGCTCCCGGTCACGAACCGCTCCCCCTCGATCGGCGCGATCGCCGTCACCGGTCCGGGGTGGGGCTCGTCGAGGACGCGGCGCGGCCGAAGGCGCCCCTTGCTGGAGACGCTCCAGACGACGACGTGGCCGTCGGCGTGCCCGCTCGCGAGATGGCGGCCCCACCACGCCAGCGCGGTGACGGCGCCCACGCCGTCGGGCATCGCGACCGGCTCCTGCGGCGTCGCGGGGACGCGCAGGTCGCCGTGCCGCTCGGGATCGAACCCTGGCGGAGCCGATGGAGCCGCCCCGGCCGCGTCCGCGGCCTCGTCCGATCCGTCGCCCGGCGGCGCGCTCGGGACGACGAAGGCGGTCTCGACGCCGCCTTCGAGCCCCAGCGCCTCGGCCTCCGGGCGGAGGTGCGCGAGCTGACCGGCGTCGATCGCCTGGCGGACGAGCGGTCGCCAGTCGCGCGGGAAGATCTCGGGGTGCGAGTGATGCGGGATCACGAGCCAGATCGACGCCCGGTGACGGAGCCGCTCGGTCGGGTCCTTCGCCGGGCCGACGTCGTACCACTTCTCCAGCCAGTAGGAGGTCATCCGCGAGAACACGCCGTCGATCGGGTGCTCCTGGCGCGGTCGGGTGCCGTCGGGCCGCGGGTGCTCCGCCCGCATGATGCAGACCTCGCCCTCGACCCGCTCGAGGTGATACTGCTCGCTGATCTTCCCGTCGGCGCTGATCGACCCGAAGCCGAACGGGAAGGCCCTGGGCTCGCGCCTCATGGCCGCCTTCGCGTGCGCCACGATCGCCTCGAGGTCGGCGATGGCGACGCGCCACCGGCGCCGCTCGAGATCGAAGGGGCCGTCGGGGGCGACCGCTTCGGCGTCCGCCTTCGTCAGGATCGCGCGCGCGTCGCCCACGGTCCTCGGGAGCGCCTTCCGGATCATCGCGCGGAGCCCGGCGGCCATCGCCTCCTCCTCCGCAGGGGTCGGAGGCCGCTTCCCGGCCCGGGCGCGTGCGGCTTCGCGCTCCGCATCGGGATCGGGCTGGCGCCCGGGCGGAGCGACGGGCGGAGGAGGCGACGGCGCGTCCGGCGGCGGCTCGACGGACGCGTCACCGCGGACGACCGACCCGGGCGAGGTCTCCGGCGGGTCGGCGATCTCATCGTGGTCCCCGGGCGGGTCGCTCGCGACCTCGCGCTCGGGAGGTGCGGTCACCTCGTCCGACTTCCCCGGAGTCGCCGCCGGAGGCGCGACCTCGACGTCGGCGCCGGTGAGCGAGCCGACCTCGGGCCTCGCATCGCGGTGCGTGCTCCGGCCGAGGGCGAAGGCGACGGCGGCGACGAGGACGAGCGCCGCGGCGAGGACCGGGATCGCCGCCGGCGTCGCAAGCAGATGCGGCGGCGCCGGAGCTGGAGCCGGCCGAGTCGCCTTCGGCAGACGTCGACTCGATCGCGCCGGCGCCGCCCGGGGAGGGCTCGCCAGGTGCTCGGCGATCTCGACGAGCGTCGGCCGGTCGTCCCGATCGCGCGCGAGCATCCGCATGATCAGCTCGGCCTCGCGCCGCGGCACCTCGGGCCGCCGCTCGCGCACGTCGAGCGGGCGGGCGCTGAGGACCGCGACGGCCATCTCGACCGATGGGAGCTGTCCGTGAGGCGGGATCCCGGAGGCGAGCTCGTACCAGACGGCGCCGAGCGAGTAGATGTCGGTGCGCGGGTCGACCTCCTCGCCGCGGAGCTGCTCGGGCGAGACGTAGGCCACCGTCCCGACGCCGGTGCCGGTCTGGGTGAGGCGCGCCTCGCCGTCGTCGGCCTCGCGGGCAAGGTCGAAGTCGGCCAGCGAGATCTCGCCCGTCGACGCGCAGAGGACGTTGCTCGGCTTGAGGTCGCGGTGAAGGATCCCCCGCTCGTGGAGATAGCCGAGAGCCGAGACGAGCGACCCGACCCACCGGCGCGCGTCGGTGAGGTCGCAGCCCGACCGGTTCCCGTCGGGAGCACAAGGGATCCGGGCGTCGAGGGCGCCGCCATCGACGTAGCTCATCGCTATGTACGGGCGCGCGTCGACCGACCCGCCCCCGAGGATCCGAACGATGTTCGGATGCGTGAGCTGCGCCGCGACCCGACACCCTCGCTGGAACCGCTCGTACGCCGATCCCGACACGTCCACGCGGGTGAAGATCTTGATGGCGACCGGCTCGCCGGACTCGCGATGCCGCGCCAGGTAGACCGAGCCGAAGCCGCCCGACCCGAGGGGGCACTCGATCGTCCACGGGCCGACCTCGCGTCCGACCACCGGATCGCCGCCCGCCGCGGCGAGTCGGAGCGCATCGAGGTTCGGATCGCTGGCCTGGGACTCCACGTGCCTGTGATGGCAGGTCACGCGCCGCAATTCAAGGCGGGAGGGAGGTTAGCGACGCCGCGACGGCGGAGCCTCCCGGATCACCCAGTTCGGCGTGTCGTTCGGACGCTCGGGGTCGCGACCGGTGACGGTGATCCACCGCATCTCCTCGCCCGGGAGCCGGAACTCGAGGTTCAGGCGACCGCGACGCTTGACCGGGTTGTTGTGCCGGCCGCGGCCCTTGTTCCGACCCCAGCTGTCGTCGCCGATGAACGGGTAGTCGTGGGCGTCCTCGGGGAGGTCGACCGGCGGGATCCGGACGTAGTCGATCTCGCTGAAGGTGAAGCCGTAGTTCGGCCGGTCGAGGAGCGCCTCGTCGTCCGGCGTCACCACCTCGCGGAGCCCGTTGACCGCGGCGCCCCACTCCTTCGCGAGCTTCTCGGAGCTCGCCGCGCCCCGGGCAGAGCTCGGGTGCGGGCCGTAGAAGACGGCGACCTCGTCACGGACGTCGCCGAGGCCGCGCTCGATCCGCGACTCGTTCCACATGTCGAAGGCCTTCTCCGACTGACGCCCGAAGAGCATGACGCCCTGGAGCTCGTTGCGGTCGTAGATCATGTCGTAGAACGCGTTCCGCCACTGCAGCTGCTCCGGCTTCGCGCTGAAGAGGGTCCGGCCAATGCTCACCCGCGACGGGCGGGTCGGGTAGGTGAAGGCGTTCACGAGGATGTAGGAGGTCTTCAGGCCGATCTTGGTGATGAAGCCCTGGACGCGCTGGCCGGCGTCGCCGACGAGGCTCCGGCGGACCATCGGCATGCTCTCGGTCGGGCCGGGGTCGCTGGCGATGCACCAGAGGCGCGCGCTGTCGTCGGTGCGGCCGCGGTAGAAGACCGGACCCCAGTCGTCCCAGAAGACGTTGTTGAACTCGCCCTCGGTGGGATACGCGGGGGCGTTCTCCATGTGCTCGCGGTAGGGCGAGCCGGCCGAGTCGGACGAGCTCGCGTTCTCGGCCGGGATCAGGATCCGACGCTCGAGCTTGAACTCGTTCTCGGTGCCGTCGGGGTCGACCTTCACCCCGTGCCACGACCGTGAGTTGATCCCGGTGAGCGACAGGACGGGCTTGCTCTCGGAGCTCTCGTCCTCGTCCTCGTCGCGCCCGAGGCGATCGCTGTCGTCGCCGTCGAAGAGGCGGGCGAGTGAGTCGGCGACGCCGTCCTCGCCGCGGCTGCCCTCGGCGCCGGCCACGACGATGTCGAGGAGAGGCCCCTTGAAGGTGTCGTCGTCCGCTTCGTCGCGTCGGAGGACGTACCGTTCGTCGCCGAGGTAGACGATGATCTCGAGCTCCGAGCGGCCGAGGTAGATGTCGACGTGTCTCCCGCCGAGGCCCGAACCGCCGCCGCCGACGACGACCTCGACCCGTCCGAGGCCCTCGCGGAGACGCTCGAGCGTCCGCGGGCCGACGCCCCAGACCGCGTCGACCTCGGCGATGTCGGCGAACGGCCGCGAGGCGAGGACGAGCGCCGCGCGGAAGCTCCCGATCCCGGTCGCCTCGTTGATCGACGCGATCGTCGCGCTCGAGGCATTGAGGGCGGAGACGACCCTCGCGTCATCGAAGCGCACCTCGACCTCGCCGCCTCCGGACGACTCCTCATCGGAGCCGTCGTCGACCACCTCGAAGTGGCCCGTCAGGAACGGAGGCGAAGCGACTCCAGCCTGGGCGACGATCGGGCTGACGAGCATCCCGAGCGCGATCAGCGCGATGGGCAGGACGAGCTTGCGCTTCATGGCGGTCTCCTGGGTGGCGATCGTGCGGTGCGTCGTCGCACGGGGCCTTGTCTTCAGTGTTTCGTCGGTCGATCGACGGCGTCGCAATCGTCGGGCCAACGACGTAACTCCCTGATCGACCGCCCCGCCGGCCGTCCATACGACCCGGCGAAACCGTAATTTCTCGCGTCTTCCTTCCGATGCGACGCACCTGAGCCGACCTCGGCGCGAGGCTCGTCGTAGAATGGTCCCATCAGGCCGATGACGGAGATGACCGACGACGAGGATCGAGCTCCCCCACGCCGCTGGCGGCGGCTGGCGGGAGGTCTGGCCGCCGTCGCGATCGTCGCCCTGCTGGTTGCCAGCCCGGCCCGGGCGTGGGTCGAGCCGTTCCTGGTCTGGGTCGGCGAGCTCGGGCCCTGGGGGCCGGTGCTCCTCGCCGCGGCCTACATCCCCGCGACGCTCCTCTTCGTTCCCGGCGCGGCGCTCACAGTCGGCGCGGGCGCGCTCTTCGGGCTCGGCGTCGGGACGGTGACCGTCTCGATCGGCAGCACGGCCGGCTCGACGATGGCCTTCCTGATCGGTCGGTACGCCGTCCGCGCCCGGATCGCGCAACGCGTCGAGACGAGTCCGCGTCTCCGCGCGCTCGACCGGGCCGTCGCCGAGCGCGGGTTCCGGATCGTCCTGCTCACCCGCCTCTCGCCGCTGTTCCCCTACAACCTGCTCGGCTACGTCTACGGCGCTTCGCGCGTCCGGCTCCGCGACTACGTCCTCGCGAGCTGGATCGGGATGGTGCCGGGGACGGTCGTCTACGTGGCCATCGGCCACGCCGGCCGCGAGCTCGCCACCGCCGGCGCGGCCGGGTCGACGACGCGCAGCCCGCTCGAGTGGACGCTCCTCGCCGTCGGCGTCGCGGCGACGATCGCGGTGACGGTGGTCATCGCGCGCGTCGCGCGACAGGCGCTCGAGGAGGCGACCGCGGAGGAGTCGGGACCGGCCCCAACCTGATCGTGCGAACCGGTTGTGCCCCGATCCGGTTTCTGTCACAACGGCGAGCGATGCCGAGAACCGAGCGTCCGACCTCCCAGTCCCCGCCGCCGCCGCCGTTCGCGCTCCGCGCGTTCCACGCGCGCCCCGGCCTCGCCATCGGGTCGGCCCTCATCGCGGCGCTCGTCACCGGCGTCATCGTCTGGAACGTCGGAAGCGACGCGCGGGACGCCCGCGCCGCCGAGCGGTCGACGCAACCGGTCGAGGCGGTGGACCCGGCGCCGCCGCCCGATCCGACTCCGGAGCCCGAGCCGGAGCTGGAGCCCGAGCCGGAGCCGGAGCCCGAGCCGGCGCGGGCCGTCGAAGACCCCCGGACCGCCGGATGGCTCGCCGAGATCCGCGCCGCCGTCACCGCCGATCTGCGGTCGAAACCGCTGTCCGCGAGACGCCGCATCGCTTCCCTCCGAGCCCGGTTCCCGACCGATCCGTCGACCGAGCGCGTTCACCTCGAGATCGATCGATGGGAGCGGATCGTCGGCGACGTCGAGGCGATCCTCGGCGACGTGCGCGCCGCGATCGAGGCGGGACCGACGTCGAGGCCCTACGGTTACCTCGCCGAGGACCAGAAGACCCACATCCTCCTCGCCCGGCTCGATGGCGAGACCTGCGTCTTCGAGTCCAAGGACGGCACCAAGGTCCGTCGCTACACGATGACGGACGTTCTCTCCGACATGGACGCCTACTTCATCACACGCTGGGTGAGGCAACGGAGCGACGACGAGCAGGACCCCGACGCGCTCCGCCGCCTCGCGACCGCCTGGCTCATCCTCCCGCACCACCCGTCCTTCGAGCTGGACTGGCGGACGATCGTCCGGCGCGCGCTCGACGCCGGCGAGCTCGCCCACCTCGGGCCGGAGCTCGCCGCCCACGGGTTCGACCCCGCGCCGACGAGCGATCGCTAGCCAGTTAAGAACAACGAAACGAACACCCCCTAGTCGCCGTCGAGCGACGTCAGTCCCGCGCCGAGCGGGACGGCGTCCGAGCCCTGAACCGAGAGCTGGGTCGTGCGGAGCACCTGCGCGACCAGATCCTCGGCGCCGCCTCGGATCAGCGCGACGTTCCAGAGACGGACCGTCTCGTCATCGCCGCCGCTGGCGAGGGTCTGCCCGTCGTCGCTCCAGTCCAGCGTCCGGACCTCGCGACGGGACTCGTGGCGCAGGGTCACGATCACGCCGCCGGTGCGCGGGTCGGTGACGTGAATCGTCCCGTCGAGCGCCGACGAGGCGAGGAGCGCCCCCTCGAGGGCCTCGCCGCCATCCGGCGCCAGGCTCCAGGCGATCGCGGCGACCTCCCGCTCGTGGGCGGTCATGACCGAGATCGCGCGTCCGGTCGCGCCGTCCCAGACCCGGACGGTCCGGTCGGGGCTGCCCGACGCGAGCCACCGTCCGTCGGGGCTCCAGGCGAGGACCTGACAGCTGCGTCGGTGACCGATCGCCCTCACCCGCGGTCCCCCTCCCGCCGACGCGATCCCGATCCGGCCGTCCGACTCGCCCCAGGCGAACCGAGCCCCGCCCGGGGCGATCGCGACGCTCTGAACGACGCCGCCCGCCTCGACGACCTCGTCGCGCCCATCGGCGACGCTCACGAGATGGACGGGGCGGCCCCACGGCGCCCAGATGCCGAGGCCCGACTCTCCGTCGACGTGCCCGGTGTAGGCGCCGCGCGTCGGACGGAGGCCGACGAGCTTCCCCGCGGCGGCATCCCAGAGGCCGACGTCGACCCTCGATCGGCTCGCGAGCCGCGTCCCGTCGCGGCTCCAGGAGACCTGCTGCACCGCCTTCGCGTGCTCCGTCGCCTCCACCGCCTGGCCCTTCCGGGGCCCGCTCATCGCGGCGACGCGTACGATCCCGTCCGGCCCGCCCCACGCGAGGTGCGCGTCATCGGGGCTCCAGGCCACGCATACGATCGGTCCGGGCGGACGGGCCACGATGCGGATCAGCCGCTCGCCCCGCGCATCGCGGACGATGACGTCGCCGCGGTGGTCGACCGACGCGCTCCGCCCGTCGGAGGCGAGGTCGACCTGCGCGACGGTCGCGTCGTGATCCTCGAGCCGCGCGCTCATCAGGCGAGGCGCGTTCACGTCCCACATCCTCGGCGCTCGATCGAAGCCGCCGCTGAGGAGGAGGCGCGAGTCGGGCGCCCACACGAGCGACGCGACGCCCGTCCGGTGGCCGCCGAGCACCGCGAGCTCGCTCGTCTGGCCGCGCGTGTCGACGAGGTGCAGCCGCCCGGCGAGGGCGCCCCAGGCGAGGATGATCCCGTCGGGCGCCCACGCGAGCGCCCGGACGCGCCCCTCGCTCCCGTCGCCGAGGACCCTCTTCGGCTTCCCGGGCTCCTTGATCCGGAAGATCCGAACCCGGCCATCGTTGGTGCCGGTCGCGATCCGGACCGCGTCGGTATCGAACGCGATCGAATCGACGGTGAAGCCGAGCTCGAAGCTCGCCTGGACCTTCCCGCCCGCCGCGACGACGAGCGCCTCTCGGAGCTCGTCGTGCGGGTGCGACCCGACCGCGAGGCGCCGCCCGTCCGCGCTCCAGCACAGCGCCGAGATCGTCGCGCCGTGGTCGACGAGGGGACGCCGGGGCGCGAGGCTGACGGGGTCGTGCTGCTCGACCTTGGCGCCGCCCCCGCCCGAGACGATCACGTTGCCGTCGGGACGCCACGCGACGGCGAGGACCGGCTGGGGAGCCGCGCTCCACTTCGCGAGCGGCTCGCCGCCCTCGACCGTGTCCCAGAGGAACAGCTCGCCGGCCTGGGAGCCCGACACGATCCGCGTCCCGTCGGGCGAGAACGCGATCGCGGCGACGACGCCCGCGTGCCCCCGCAGGGTGGTGACGACCCGGGGGTGACTGTCCGGACCGGCGCCCCAGACGAGGATCGTCCGGTCGCCGCCGGCGGTCGCGAAGCGCTGACCGAGCGGGCTCCACGCGACGGCGTAGACCGAGGCGGAGTGACCGTCGAGGACGGCGAGGGCGTCCCCCTCGACGTCGTGCCAGAGGCGGAGCGACTCATCGTAGGAGGTCGTCGCGATCGTCCCGTCGGCGGACCAGGCGATCGTGTGGAGCGCGTCGGCGTGCCCCGGTGCGACGAACACCGCCTCGCCGGCGGCCGTCCAGACGCGGAGCGATCGCTCCTCACCGCCGGTGGCGATGCGGTCCCCCTCGGGGCTCCAGGCGAGCGCGAGGGTGAGGCCGCCGGGCACGACGAAGCGAGCCCGCTCCTCCGAGACGCCGTCGGCGCCGAGGTGGCGGACCACGACCTCGCCGCCCGCGCCCGACGAGGCCAGGACGCCGGGCCGGGTCGGGTTCCAGGCGAGAGCGTAGAGGCGCTTCTTCCCGTGGTCGTCGATGACGGTGGCCGCGCCGGAGAGGCCCGCCTCCCAGACGCGCACGGTCCCGTCCTCGCCGGCCGACGCGAGGCGCCCGTCCACGGCGAAGGCGAGCGCGGGAATCGTGCCCCGATGCCCCTTCAGGGCGATCGCCGGCTCGGCGACCTCACCCCGGAGGTCGCGCGGGACGTCCCAGATCCGAACGACGCCGTCCTCACCCGAGGTGGCGATCCGCCCGCCATCCCGGCGCCAGGCGACGGCGAGCTGGATCCCGGCGCCGAAGGGACGCAACGTCGCCAGCGAACGAGCTCCCTCGGCATCCCAGATCCGGACCGTGCCGTCCTCCGACGCCGTCGCGACGCGGGCGTCGCCGTCGACGGGCGAGAACGCGATCGCGTGAACCGCGCTGCCGTGGCCATCGAGCCGTCCCGTCGGAACGCGCCGCTCGGCATCCCAGAGCCGGATCACGCCCGTCCCGCCGCCGGTGGCGAAGACACGGCCGTCGACGCTCCAGGCGACGGAGATCGCGTCGCGCTCGGGTGCGACCCATCGGAGGAATCCGGCCCTGTCGAACGAGTTCGCCAGGACGCTCCGAGCGGCGGCGCTCTCGCCACGCGTGAGGCTTCCGGCGGCCACGCTCGCCGCCTCCGCGTGGCGCCCCGCCTCGGCCAGGGTCGAGGCGAGGAGGCGCTCGGCGACCGCCCGCGCTCCGTCGGAGCGCTCCCGCGCGCGGCTGGCGTCGTCCTGCGCGACGATGGCCGCGCGCCGCTGCTCGTCCGCGGCTCGGCGCTCCTCCTCGGCCCGACCCCGCTCGGTCTCGGCCTCGACGAGGGCGTCCTTCGCGAGGTCGCGCTCGCGCCGGATCTCGGCGAACGACCAGACCGCGAACGCGATGCCGGCGACGACGAGGGCGGCGATGAGGACCGAGGCGACTGCCAGGGTGACGGCCTGGGCGCGGTTCCTCGCCGCCCAGCGACGCCAGCGCTGACGCCGACCGATCGGACGCGCCTCGATCGGCTCGCCGGCCAGGAAACGCCCGAGGTCCTTCGCGAGCGCGTCCGCGCTCCGGTAGCGCCGCGCCGGGTCCTTCTCGAGGCACGTCAGGGCGATCGTCTCGAGGTCGGCGTGCACCGATGGGTCGACGCGGCGGAGCGGGTCGGGGTCCTCGCGGTAGATCTTCGGCAGGAGGTCGATGATCCCCGTCCCCTCGAACGGCGGACGTCCGACGAGCGCGTGGTAGAGGAGCGCGCCGAGGCTCCAGACATCGGAGCGCGGGCCGGTGCCCTCGTGGTGGCCGCGAGCCTGCTCGGGCGACATGTAGAGGGGCGTGCCGACGATCTGCCCGGTGATCGTGAGCTTCCCGTGCTCCTCGCCGAGGTCGCGCGCGGCGCCGAAGTCGGTCAGATGGGCCCGTCCTCGAGCGGCGTCGATGAGGACGTTCTGGGGCTTCACGTCGCGGTGGATCACGCCCTCGCCGTGGGCGTGATGGAGCGCGTGGGCGACCTCCTCGACGATGCGGGCGACGTCGCGCCGCCCCATGCCCGCGCTGCCCGCCCGCTCCATCTGGTCCTCGAGGGTGCATCCGTCGATGAACTCCATCACGATGAACGGGCGGCCGTTCGCCTCGCCGACCTCGTGAACGGACACGATGCCGGGGTGCCGCAGTCGCGCGGTGGCGCGCGCCTCGCGAACGAACCGGGCGACGATCTTGGGGGAGGGCCCCTCGGCGCCGCCGAGGATCATCTTGATCGCGACGACGCGGCGGAGCCCCGGATCCCACCCCCGGTAGACCACGCCCATGCCGCCGCGACCGAGCTCGTCGAGCAGGACGTAGCGCCCGAGGCGCGCCTCGGGGTCGGCCTCCGCGTCGGCGACGGCGCGGATCGTCGCCGAGTCGATCGGCGTCATCGGAGCAGGGGCTGGCAGCGCCCGCCCCGTCGGCGCGCCGATCGGCTGCTGCGGGTAGAGGTCGCTCCCGCTCCCCGGCACGCCCGGCAGTGCCCCGGGCGGGGTCGCCCCGACGCGGGTGATGGAGTCGAGCTCGACGACGGTCAGGTGACCCTCGCGCACGAGGATGTCCGCGAGCGACGCCCGCGTCGCGCCGCCCGTCCGCCGCTGGCGGTCGATGCACGCGGCGAGGACGGCCTGGCTGATCCGGCCCGACGACAGCAGGCTCTCGGCGAGGCGCCGCTCGTCGACCGTCGGCGCCGGGCGCGGCGGCGGCGACGAGGACGGCGGCGGAGGCGGCGGCAGGGGAGGAGGCATCGGGACCGCCAGCATTCTGGCAGTCGCGCGACGGGCGACGCAAACCACTACCGGCGCGGCGGTCCGGATTCGATCGAGACGACCCGGACCCGCCGGCGTTCCACGTCGACCAGGAGGATCGCGTCGACCGCGAAGGCGAGCTGGTACTCGAGGAGCTGGCGGCGCGTCGGGACGCAGGTCGGATCGGGGGCGCGGCGGCCGCTCTTGACCTCGACGACGCTGCGGCGGCCCGCGCGCTCGACGATCCGATCGGCGCGAACCCGGCAGACCTGGGCTTCGCCGTCGACGACGACCGTCACGGTCGCGGCCGGCTGGCGCGTGACGACGGAATAGCCGAGCCGGCCGAGGAGAACGTCGGCCCGGTCCTCCGCCCGATGCCCGCGCCGGAACCACCGGACGGTCCGGCGGTGTCTCAGGAGCTCCCCGAGGACGAAGAGGAGGACGCCGACGGCGAGGACGGCGAGGGCGGTCGGGCGGTCCCAGAGCTCGAGGGAGGGCAACGGCGGGGCCTCACACCGATGATGTCGGGTTTTTACCCAAATCGCTCGCATCCCCTCCTGACCGAACCCGGAATGACCGTCCGCGAACGGGATGTCGCCACCGAGGCGCGGAGGCATGGAGGCTTCGCCCTGTCTCGCCTCGGCCGCCCCGATGGCGTCGAAGGGCGTGCCGTTGCTCCCCGACCGAGATCGGGCGCCCTCGAAGATCCTCGGTGTCTCCGTGCCTCCGTGGTTCCATCATCATCATCGAGCCGTCGCCCGTCCGCGGACGTCAAGATCCCCGTCCCGCGCCGGTTAGGGCCGAAGGCGTCGCCTCTGCTACGATGGGCTCGGTCATGAAGCCGCCCTCGCCGCTCACGCCCACCCCTCGCGGCGGTCTCGCCGGACGCCGGGTCGGTTCGTACGAGCTCGTCGCCGAGCTCGGCCGCGGCGGGATGGGCGCGGTCTCCCGCGCCCGCCACGCCGAGACCGGCGGCGAGCACGCCGTCAAGATCCTGATCACGAACCGGAGCGACCCCCATCGGGCGTCGCGCGCGTCGGCCCGCTTCAAGCGCGAGGCGGAGATCCTCGCCCGGATGGATGCGCACCCGGGCCTCGTCCGGATTCACGCGTGGGGGATCGAGCCGGGCGGCATCCCCTGGTATGCGATGGACGTCATCGAGGGCGTCTCCCTCGCCGATCGCGTCCGGGCGGGCCCGCTCCCGCCGCGCGAGGCCGCGACGCTGCTCGCCGCGGTCGCGCGGGCCGTCGAGCACGTCCACGGCCAGGGGGTGCTCCACCGCGACCTCAAGCCGCAGAACATCCTGATCGACGCGGCTGGCCAGACCCGCATCGTCGACTTCGGAATCGCCCGCGACGAGCAGGCCGACCGCGACCTCACCATGACGGGCGAGATGACCGGCACGCCGGCCTTCATGGCCCCCGAGCAGGTCGAGCCCGGATCGCGCTCGGGCTCGGGGTCGCGCGAGTCGAGCCGGATCGGGCCGTGGACCGATGTCTACGGCCTCGGCGCCGTCCTCTACGCCACCCTCACCGGGCGGCCGCCGTTCGGCGGCGACGGGATGGCGCAGCTCATGATCGCGATCTGCGAGCGACCGCCCGAGGCGCCCCGGGCCAGGGTGTCGGCGATCCCCGTCGAGCTCGACGCGGTCTGCCTCCGGGCCCTGGAGAAGAAGCCCGAGGAGCGCTACGCCAGCGCCGGCGCCCTCGCCGACGACCTCGAGCGGTGGCTCCGCGGCGAGCCGGTGACCGCGAGCCGCAGCAACGCCAAGCGGATCGTCCGGCGCATCGGCCAGCTCGACCGCAAGCTGCTCGTCGCGGGAGCGCTCCTCGCCGTCGCGGGCGTCGTCGCCCTCGCGGCCATCGGTCGATCGCTCGGCGCGCGGCGCGCCGGCTCGGGCGAGGTCGCTCCGACCCGCGCCTCGTTCGACGACGCCTTCGCCCGATCGCTCGAGGGCGACCTCGACGCCCTCGCCGAGGCGGAGCGCCGGCTCGAGGAGCTTCCGGACGGCGGGCGGGAGGCCGTCCCGGCCGACCGCCGGTCGCTCGTCGAGGGCCTCGCCGCGCTCTCCCGCGGCGACGAGGTCACGATCCGACGCCTCCGGATCGAGGCCGAGCCGTGGCGGTCCCACCTCGGCGCGGTCATCGAGGTGCTCGTCGCGTCGAACCGGCCCCGCGCCCTCGCCAGGCTCGTCGAGCGAAGCCCTCGACTCGTCGCCGACGAGCGGAGCCGAGGGGCGCTCCTCCGGGCGCTCGCCGAGGGCCGCATCGAGGTCGGCGCGGCGCTGGCCGAGGCGCTCCTCCACGCGATCGACCGCGAGCTCACCGCGAGCTCCGGCGCAGGCTCCGACGCCGCCCGCGCCCTCGGGGAGCTCGAGGTCGGCCTCCTCACCCGGCGACTCGAGGGTCTCCTCCGGGAGCCTCAGATCGTCGAGACCGACCTCGACGACGTCATCCGGCGGTTCCTCCCCCACCTCCGCCAGCTCCCCGCCCGCATGCGCCTGTCGACGGAGGCGACCGAGCGGCTCGCCGAGTACGCGACCGACGCCTGGGACACGGGCTTCGAGGACGGGCTGCGGCTCGGCCGGCTCCTCGAGGCGACGTTCAGCCTGCTCCCCGCGGGCGACGACCGGGTCGGGCCGCTCGTCGAGGGCCTCCAGGCGCGGGCGCTCGGCGGTCAGGGCAAGGGCGGCGAGGAGTCCGCCTGGGGGCTGCTCCTTCACCGGTTCGGTCTCTGGCCGTTCGAGCTCCACGACCTCGGCGCGCTCGTCGGCGAGGACGACATGATCGAGGAGAAGGCCGAGGCCGAGCTTCGCCTCGGTCCGCGCCTCTTCGATCCGGGCGAGCTCCTGCCGCTCGTCGCGATCCTCATTCATCGCGACGCGATCGCCGGCGAGGAGAGCGACGCGAGCCGCTTCGATGCCCACGCGGCCGCGATCATCGGGCGCTGGCCGTTCGTCCTCGCGATCCTCGAGCGGCATCGCCGTCACGGCGACGTCCCCGGCTGGGCGCTCGGCTGGATCGCCCAGAAGGTCTCCGAGGCCCGCTCGCGGAACAACATCGCGATCGGCGACCGGCCGATCCGGAGCGCCTCGCCCGGCGCGAAGCTCGTAGGTCTCCTCCGGGCGGCGCTCGAGCTCCCCTCCGCGCCCGCCGACGACCTCGCCCTCGTCGAGGCGGTCGACCATCTCTTCGAGGAGGCGCTCACCCTCAACGCGTCCACCGAGGAGCGGCGACGCCACCTCGCCGTTCAGCTCGCGTGGGGGCGGTGGCTCGCCGAGCTGACCGGCCGCGCCCGCGACCCGCGCGCCCTCGAGGCGGCCCGGACCGCGCTCGTCCGGGTGCCGGCGAAGGAGGATCGCGACGTCCTCTGGGCGAGCCAGGCCGACCGCATCCGCAAGATCGCCCACATCGCCTGGCAGATCGGGCTCGTCCTGATCGCCGACGACCGCGGCGAGGAGGGCTGCGCTGCCGAGGCGACCATCGACGAGCTCGTCGCGGAGATCGGTCGGGTCCGGTTCGGCGTCGACGCATCCGAGCTCGCCGCCCTCCACCATCTCCGCCACGGGAGGGCCGATGAGGGGATCGAGCTCCTCCGCGCGGGACGCGCGGCGAATCCCGACGACGATCCCAAATGGCGAACCTACCTCCTCGGCGCCGAGATGCTGGTAATGCGCGGGGAGCGCGCGGGAGCCGCGCGCGTGCTCGCCGTCGTCGATGTCGACGAGCTCGGAAACGACGACACCCGCCGCCTGCGCCGGATCGAGCGGGCGATCGGGGACTGACGGGAGTCGGGTGACACCGCCCCGCGCGCCGCTACAATGACCCCGAGGAGGCCGCCATGCCCAACCGCCATCGGACGCCCGCCGCCACGCTCGCCGCGACCATCGTCGCCGCCTGCGCCATCGCCGTCGGCGCCGGCGTCCGGGCCGACGACGGGAAGAAGGACGGCTTCGGGCCGCTCCTCGACCAGCTCCGCGACGCCGCGTCCGCGGAGGCTCGCGACGAGGTCCGGGCCAGGATCCTGAAGAAGCGCCCGAAGCCCGAAGCGCTCATCGACGCGATCCGCGAGGAGACGACCCTCCCCGCCGACGCGGCGATCGGCGTCCAGAGCGTCGACGTGCCGGGCGCCGACCGGCCGGTCGAGCTGTTCGTCCCCGAGACCTACGACCCCGCGAAGCGGTGGCCCGTCGTGATCGGGCTCCACGGCACCGGCGGCGACGGGGAGCAGATCTTCACGCCGGCCGTCACCCTCTGCCGCGAGAAGGGCTTCATCCTCGTCTGCCCGACGCTGCCCGATCCCGACATCGACAGCGCGATGGCGAAGGCGAAGAAGACCGGCTTCGGCTGGGGCGATCACGACGGCAACCTCGCCCTCATCGCGCTCGACTGGCTCCTGCGCCGCTACCGCGTCGACACCGACCGCGTCTACCTCCTCGGGGTGAGCCAGGGCGGCTATGGCGCGTGGGGCATCGGCACCTGCTTCGCCTGGCGCTGGGCGGCGATCCTTCCCTACGCGGGCGGGATCGACTACCGCGAGAACTTCGGCAACCTCGACCTGATCCAGCGCATCCCGAAGGGCGGGATTCCGCCCGGATTCGCGCCCCCCGGCGTCGGCGAGCTGGCCGGCGGCGGCCGCCGCCGCGACCTCCTCAAGAACCTCCTCAACACGCCGGCCTTCTTCGTCCACGGCGCGAAGGACTCGGTCGTGAAGCCCGACGGCGACCGCAAGAGCGCCGAGGAGATCCGCGCCCTCGGCTACGAGGACTGCCGCTACGTCGAGAAGCCCGACTGGGGCCACGTCCCCAAGGACATCACCGAGATCGCCGGGCTGGTCGACGACATGCTCGGCTGGGCCGAGAAGAAGATCCGGCCGACCAACCCCGACCGGATCATCCACTTCGCTCCGCGCCGCGACGGCCGGCGCGCCTGGTGGATCGACCTCGACGAGGCGGACGAGGGGGCGCTCGTCACGGCGCGGATCAAGGGCTCGCTCGTCGAGATCCAGACCGAGGAGGTCGAGCGGCTGACCGTCCACCTCGACGGCGACATGGTGAACCTGCGGAAGAAGGTGAAGATCGCCGTCAACGGCAAGCCGGTCCTGGCGAAGAAGCTCAAGCCGAAGGCGGAGCACGTCCTCGAGACGTGGGAGCGCGACTGGGACGACCGGCGGCTCTACCCGGTGCGGGTGACCCTGGACGTGCCCGAGTAGACCCGGCGCGACGATGAGCGTGCCGGCGGGCAAGCGATTCGGCGACTGGCTCGTCCTCTCCGAGCTCGGCCGGGGCGGGATGGGCGCGGTCTACCGCGTCCGCCACGGCGCGACCGGGGCGATCCGCGCCCTCAAGCTGATCCTGCCCGGCTTCGCCCTCGACCCGGCGGATGTGGCCCGCTTCCAGCGCGAGGCCGAGGTGCTCGCCCGGGTCGGGCGGCATCCGGGGATCGTGAGGATCCACCACGTCGGCGAGCACGACGGCTGCCCGTTCACCGTGATGGAGCTCGTCGATGGCCGCTCGCTCCAGGGGATCATCGAGGACCGGGGACGCCTTCCGCCCGACCGCGCGGCCGAGCTCGTCGCCGCCGCGGCCGACGCCCTCGACCACGTTCACGGCCACGGCGTCGTGCATCGCGACCTCAAGCCGGAGAACGTTCTCGTCGAGGCCGACGGCCGGCCACGCATCCTCGACTTCGGCCTCGCGCTCGACCGGGCCGCCCGCCGGCTGACCCTGTCGGGCGACATCGTGGGAACGCCCGCGTATATGGCGCCCGAGCAGACGGGCGCGGTCGCCGGCGCGGAGCCCGGGCCCGCAACGGACGTCTACGGCCTCGGCGGCGTCCTCTACGCGGCCCTCACCGGAGCCCCCCCGTTCGCCGGCGGCGACCCCTACGCGACCCTCGCCCTGGTCCTGGAGGAGCCGCCGCGCCGACCCGGCCTGATCGCCCCCGACGTCCCGGCGCCGCTCGAGGCGATCTGCCTCCGCGCCCTCGAGAAGCGGCCGGAGGATCGCTACCCGTCCGCGGCCGAGCTGGCCGCCGACCTGCGTCGATTCCTCGCGGGCGAGGTGGTCCATGCGCGGGCGGCGAGCGGGGCGATCGCGTCGGCCCGCCGGGCGATCGGACGGACGCCCGAGCGACGGCGAACCGCGGCGGTGACGCTGGCCGTGATCGCCGCGATCGCCGCGATCGCGATCCCGCTGACCACATGGGCCGTCCTCGGTCGCCAGGGCATCGACGAGGAGACGCGCGTCGCGCGCGAGGTCGAAGCGGCGATGACCGACGCGGAGGCCCTTCGACTCGACCAGCTGATCGAGCGGGCCAGCTCTCTCCGGTCGCTCTCCGGACCCCTGCGAGAGCAGGCCGAGGTCGTCGTCGGCCTGGCCGACCTCGCCGCGGGCGATCGCTCCGTCCTCCGAGGTCGGATCCTCCCCGGCGCGGCCGGGGGCGACGAGAGCCGCTGGCGAGGGCACCTCTCGATCGTCCTCGCGATCCTCCTCGACCGCCACGACCCCGGCGCGGCGCTCGTCCTGGAGGCCGCGCCCGATCTGCTCGGTGAGCCCGGGAAGCCGACCGAGCTGACGATGCATCTCGCCGAGGGCATCGTCGCAGGCCGGGTCGAGCCGAGCCCGATCCTGGTCGAGGCGATCCGGGCCCGGCTCGACGCCGTCGATGACGAGACCGCGGAGCTCCTCGCCGGGGTCACCGCCCGCGCCGCCGTCCGTCGTCTCGAAGGCGACGCCGGCGAGGGCCTCGTCCCGCCCGAGGCCCGTCTCGAGCTCGACCGGCTCAACACCCTCCTCGCCCGCGCGAAGAGCCCGACGCTCCCCGAGGATCTGCGGGACGCGCTCGTCGACGATCTTCGACGGCGCGCCGAGTCCGGGAAGATCCCTGACCCATCCGAGAACAACAGGCTCTTCGCCGACTTCACGCCCGTCGCCGAAGCGCTCCTCTGGCTCCTACCGAGCGATCATCCCGACGCCGTTCGGATCGCCCGGAACCTGGCCAACCTCGCCGTCGTCCAGTTCATGGCCGGCGAGGACCGCGGTGTCCTCGATCGCGCCGTCGCCCTTCGCCGGCTCAACCTCTGGCCGTTCGAGCTCGAGAAGCTCGCTCAGGTCGCGCCGGAGGACATCGACGGCTGGGTCGAGTCCCGGACTCAGCCGGGCGCGGAGGTCGACTCGATGATCCTCGCGGCCGCGCTCGCGATCGAGTGGGGACGCGCCGCCAGATTCGAGACGAGCCAGCCCGAGCTCGCGACCCGCGCTCTGATCGCGAGCGCGCCGCGCGTCGTCGAGCTCGTCCGTCGTCACCGTCGGCATCCGTCGGAGGTCCCGTCGTGGGCGCTCGCCTGGCTCGGCGATCGCCTGGTCGGGACCTGCCTCTGGAAGGACGCGGCCGATCCGCGGGCGAGCCTCGTCGCACCGGCCCGCCGGGTCGAAGCGCTCGCCGCGCTCGGACCACTCTTCGGCGATGGGGTCGACGCCGCGACCCACACCGACGTCTTCGACCTGATCGAACGTGAGCTGCTCGGCGGCGTCGTCCTCACCCGGAACGACGCCCTACCCGAGGCGCGACGCTCGGCCCTCGCAGCGACGGCGCGAGTCGAGTGGCTCCAGCTCACGAACCGGGAGAGCGCGGACGAGGCTCTTCCCCGGGCGATCACGGCCATCGACATCCTGGTCGCCCACCGCGAGCGCTGGAGCACGCTGGAGATCGACCTCGCCACCTTCGACAGCTTCCGGCGTCACGTCCACCTCGCGTTCAGGATCCTCGAGGGCTGGATCACCCGGGTGCCGGACCACGCGGACGATCCGGAGGCGTGCGCGGACGGGCAGCTCGAGCGCCTCATCACGCTGATCGATCGGGCGGGCAACCCGAGCGAGGCGGCGGATCTCAGCCGGCTCCACCGACTGCGCCACGGCGAGACGCCCACGATCGAAGCGATCCGGCGGTATCTCCTCGGGCACGGCGCGAGCCATCGACACCGGTTCATCGTCCACGCTGCCCACGTCCTCGTCCAGACGGCCCGACGAGACCACGCCCACGAGCTCCTCCTCACCCTGATGAGCGAGGCGCCCGACGCGATGCCCGAGACGCCCCAGCCGGGCTGGATCCAGATCCGCCAGGAGCTCTGGACGCACTTCGGCGAGACCGAGCGCGCCCGGGTCGATCAGGTGTGGCTCGAGCGCCACGACCGGATCCGCCGAGCCCGGCACACCGACGGGGACGGCGGCGGCGACTGATCACACGCCGGCGTGCTCGTAGTGGAGGACGCTCGAGCCGAGCTTGAGGTAGTCGCCGTTCTCGAGGCGACGGCGCTCGACCTTCTTGCCGTTCACGTAGGTGCCGTTGCTCGAGCTGAGGTCGGCGACGGTGAAGGTGCCCGCGGTGGGGTCGCGCTCGAGGCGGCAGTGGATCCGCGAGACGCGGATGTCCCAGACGGTGATGTCGGTCGCGATCCCGCGCCCCATGATCACCATGTCCCGGTCGGTGATGTCGAAGACCTTGCCGGCGTCGTTCCCCTTCACGCTCCGGAGCTCCACCCGCGGTCGCGGCGTCGAGTCCTCGGGCTCGGGAGGCTTCGGCGCCGGCTCCTCCTCGGGGAGGTCGAACGGCGTGACGAACTTGAACGACTGGCTGCCAATCTTGACGACGTCGCCGTTGTCGAGGGCCGACTTGACCGAGCTCTTGCCGTTGACCTTGAAGCCCTGGCCACTCAGGTCGAAGATGTTGAAGACCTTCCCCTCGCGATAGATCTTGCAGTGGAGGGCAGCCGCGGCGACGTCGTCGAACGCGACATCCGCGGCGGCGCTGGTTCCCACGTCGAAGATGAGCTTCCCCTGCAGGGGGAACTCCTTCCCCTTGCTCGGACCTTCCACGCAGATGAGCTTCACGGACCCCATGGCGCGCCGATGCTACTGGCGCGCGTCGAGGAGTGTCAAGCCGACCCCGCGATCGGCCGGGCGGTCTTGAGCGCCCCCGAGGACGGCGATCCGGGCCTCCGGGCCGAGATCGGCGCCACGCTCCGGCTCGCCGCGCCGGTGATCCTCGCCCAGCTCGGGATGATGCTCATGGGCATCGTCGACACGGCGATGGTCGGGCGGCTGCCCGGGGAGGACGCCCTCGCCGCCGTCTCGGTCGGCAACGCGTTCCTGATGACGATCACCCTGTTCGTCGGCGGTATCCTCGTCGCCCTCGATCCCATCGTCGCGCAGGCGGTCGGAGCCGACCGCAAGGAGCGCTGCGGCGAGGCGCTCTGGACCGGGCTGTGGATCGGCCTCGCCGCGGCGATCCCCGTCACGCTGCTCTTCCTCGACGTCCGGTGGCTCCTGGTCCTCGCCCGACAGGAGCCCGAGATCGTCGAGGCGACCGGCGCCTACCTCCACGGCCGCGCCTTCGCCGTGCTCCCCTTCCTCCTCTTCGCGGCCTTCCGCGGCTTCCTCAACGGTCTCGCCGACGTCCGGGCGGTGCTCGTGATCGCCGTCCTCGCGAACGCGGTCAACGTCGTCGCCGACTGGGCGCTCATCTTCGGTCATCTCGGGATGCCCGCCCTCGGCGTCGCGGGGGCGGGCTACGCGACGAGCGTCAGCCGCTGGTTCATGCTCGTCGCGATCGTCGTCGTCGTCGCCCGCCCCCGCTACCGCATCTACGACCTGAGGCCGCGCCTCCCCCGGCCGGGCCAGATCCTCGAGATCCTCCGGGTCGGCGCCCCGATCGGCGCGCAGATCTCCGCCGAGGTGGGCATCTTCTCGGCCGTCTCGATCGCGATGGGCTGGATCGGGAAGTCGGAGCTGGCCGCCCACCAGATCGCGCTCTCGCTCGCGTCGCTGACCTTCATGATCCCGCTCGGCCTCGGGATCGCCGCGAGCGTCCGCGTCGGCCAGCTCGTCGGCTCCGACGACCTCGACGGGGCGGCGCGGGCCGGCCGCGTCGCCATCATTCTGGGCGGCGCGACGATGGCCTGCTCGGCGATCGCGTTCGCCGTCGCTCCGGGCCTCCTCGCCGCGGTCTTCACCTCCGACGCCGCGGTGATCGCCGCCGCGGTCGTGTTCGTCCGGATGGCGGCGGCCTTCCAGATCTTCGACGGGATCCAGACGGTCGCGACCGGCTGCCTCCGCGGCGCCGGCGACACCCGGACGCCGTTCCTCGCCAACCTGATCGCCCACTGGGCCGTCGGGCTCCCGCTCGGCGCCTGGCTCGCCTTCGGCACGTCGATGGGCGGCCCGGGCCTCTGGGTCGGGCTGACGGTCGGCCTCGTCGGCGTCGCCGTCGTCCTCGCCCGGCGATTCCTCGTCGGGTCGTGGCGCGCGCGGGCCCGGATCGACCGAGCCGCTTGAACCGGCGCGCCCGGGTCGCCGACCATGGAGGTGATGCTCGTCGAGCTCGCCTCCGTCAGCCCGGACACCGACCGCCGCTTCGTCGAGCGTGCGATCGCGCGTGGTCTCACCGACGCGCCGACCGTTCAGCGCGCCCTGGCCGCCCAGGCCGGCGGATCGCTCACCGGGAAGCGCGCCACGATGGCGCGGCTCCTCTGCGAGACCGGCGTCCTCGCCCCGGCGGCCGCCGCCGCGATCGTCCGCGAGGTCCGCGCCGAGAGGGCCACCCAGGCGCGACCGGGAGCGACGGGGCCCGCGCCGTCGTTCCTCGACGTCTCCGTCTCGGGTCCGTCCGGGGTCGGCTCTGGCCTGCTCGGCGTCGGCGATCGGCTCGGCCCGTACGTCGTCGTGAGCGAGCTCGGCCGCGGAGGGATGGGCGCGGTCTACCGGGTCCGGCACGCCGCCACCGGCGCGGAGTACGCCCTCAAGGTGATCCTCAGCGCGCTCGACGAGAACGACCCCGACGCGGCCGCCGAGCTCGATCGGTTCCGGCGCGAGGCGGAGGTGCTCGCGCGGATCGACGGCCATCCGGGCGTCGTCCGGGTCTACTCGTTCGGGCGCGCGGGCGGAACGCTGTACTCGGTGATGGAGCTCGTCTCCGGCCGCTCGCTCGACCGCCTCTACGCGGACGCCCCGGCGACACCGAGGGACGCGGCGCGGATCGTCGCCGACGTCGCCCGCGCGATCGAGCACGTCCACCGCCACGGCGTCCTCCACCGCGACCTCAAGCCGGCCAACGTGATCGTCGACGACCACGGGACGGTCCGGGTCCTCGACTTCGGCCTCGCCCTCGACACGAACGCGCGCGAACGCCTGACCCTGACGGCCGAGATCCTCGGGACCCCCGCGTTCATGGCGCCCGAGCAGATCGACCCCGAGCTGACCGGGAGCGGCGTGGGGCCGGCGACCGACGTCTGGGGGCTCGGAGCGGTCCTCTACGCGCTCGTGACCGGCGTCCCGCCGTTCGTCGCGCGCGACGCCCTCGGCACGATGCAGCTCGTCCTGACCGAGCACCCGGCGCCGCCGGGTCGCCTGACCGACGGGCGCGTCCCCGAGGACCTCGAGGCGATCTGCCTGAATGCGCTCGAGAAGGCGCCGGTCGATCGCTACGGCAGCGCCTCCGCGCTGGCCGCCGACCTCGACCGCTGGATCGCGGGCGAGCCGATCGAGGCGGCGCGGCTCGGCGCCCTCGAGCAGATCGGGCGACGCCTCCTCCCGGCGCGGGGGAAGGCGCGGCGCAGTCGCATCCTCGGCGCCCGGGTCATCCTCGGCGCGCTCGCGGTCCTGGCCGTGTCGGCGCTGGCGATCTTCGCCGTCACCCGGTCGGTCCGGGAGTCGCGCGACGCGGCGATGGACGAGACGCGTCGCTTCGACGAGGCGTTCGCGCGGGCGACCGACGAGGCGACCGCCGCCGACGCGCGCCTCCCGGCGCTCGCCGAGGCGCTCGAGCTGCGCGAGCGGGTCGCCGCCCACTCGCCGTCACAGAGGCTCGAGGTCGCCCGGGTTCTCGGGAAGCTCGTCGAGCGGCCGGCCGCCGTGGCGAGCTCCATGGGCAGCGAGGGACAGCTAGACTTCGCTCTCCCGCCGTGGTCGGCGTACCGCGAGGCGACCGTCCGCATCCTCGTCGCCGCCGACCGGTTCGACGTGATCGCCGCGCTCATCCAGACGCCGGAGTGTCACTTCGTCGGCCGCGGGGCGCCCGCCGACGTCCTCGCCGAGCGCATCCTCGAGGAGGACCTCGGGATCGGTGAGGAGCTCTGCAAGGCGCTCGACGAGGCGCTCCGGCAGCAGGCCGACGACCACGAGCTTCCGCCGGAAGAGCGCGACCGCCATGAGCTCCAGCGCCTCCGGGTGCGCCTGTGGACGGCGCTCCTTCTCGACGAGGTCGACGGGGACTGGTCGCCGACGGACACCCGGCCGCTCGACCGGATCCTCGAGCGCCTCGTCCCTCTCCTTCGCCTCGAGCCCTGCCCGACGGAGCTCGCTCCCGTCGCGCGGCGCCTCTGCCCGCCCCGGCCCGAGGGCGTGCCCGGGAACGACCCGTGGATGCCGAACTGCGCCTTCGACCTGGCGTCCGACGATCTGAAGAGCGACGTCTTCACGAGGGAAGCGACCCTCCGCTTCCTCGCCGTCGGATCCCCCGAAGACAAGGCGTACCGCGCGCAGTTCGTCGACAGGATCGTCTTCATGGGCACGGAGGTCATCGCGCTCACTCCCGAGAAGCGCCGGAAGCTCCTCCGCCTCGCGCGGGCCGCGCTCGCGACCGGCGACCTCCCCTACGGCGTCCGCCGCCTCGTCGACTTCGTCGACGCGAGTGCGCTCGGAACGCTCGAGGCCCGGGCCGAGATCATCGCAAGGGGCGCCGAGACGATCGACCCGGTCGAGCTCTGGGCGGCCACGGCGATGATCCTGATCCTCGACGAGGACGCGCGACGCGCCGAGGACGCGCGCCGAGACCAGGAGACCGATACGCACGAGGCCCGGCGCGTGGCCCTGCGGCGCGGGTGGGCGTACATCGAGCGTCTCCTCGAGCTCGAGCGGGCGGGCCGCGACGTGCCCGCGTGGGTGCTCGCCGACATCGGCGGCGTCCTCCTCGACGCCGACCCCGAGCGGTTCGAGCCCGACCGCGCGGAGAGCCTCGCCGCGCTCCTCGAGGTGAAGCCGACCCTCGAGAACGCTCGGCAGACCTGGAACGAGATCTTCGGCGAGCTCTTCGCGCGGGTCGCCGAGCGGGCCGACCCGAACGAGAGCCGGATCGAACCCTGGCTCCATCGAGCGCGGTTCCTCATCATGAGGGTGCCTGGTCCCGAGCGCGACGACGAGGAGCTCGCCGCCGTCCTCATCACCGGCCTCCGAAGCGTCTCGCGCGCCAACCGGCGGTCGGGGTTCGAGGCGAGCCTCGATCCCCGCGGAGGCGAGCTCGCGAAGCTCGCGGTCGACGTCGGGCACAGCTTCCTCGAGCACCACGATCGGAACGCGTTCCACTGCGACGCGATCACCCGGATCATCGAGTCGAGCCGCCGGGTGATCCCCGAGCGGCCGCTCTCGTGGGAGCTCGAGCTCGACCATCTCTGGCACCACGAGTGGGTCGACAGCATCGCGCCGACCCTCGCATCGGCGCGGAGCGCGGTGACCAACCGTGACCATCGCGGCCGAGGCGACTGGCGGTCGGCGGAGGTCTACCACGCGGCGCGCCTGGCGATCGCCCGGGGCGACCCGACCGGCGCCCGCGCGATCCTCGAGGAGGCCGACGCCGAGGATCTCGTTCATCGGCCGCACCGGCGGCGCCGTCTGGCGACGCTCTGGGACGTGCTCGGCGAGCCGGTGCGTGCTTCGCGGATGCTCGAGCTCGCGGCCGACGCCTGGGAGTATCAGGCGGCGACGGGGAGCTGGCGGCCGGACATCGATCGATTCGAGGCGGCGATCGACCTCCTCGAGTCGATCGTTCGCTCGCTGCAGGTCGGCGACCGGTCGAGGATCGAAGCCCTCTTCGCGCGCGCCCTCGAGACGCTCGCCGCCTCCCACCGGGTTGCGCTCGGCGCCGGGCGGTTCGCCCGGCGGGCGGACGACCTGGCGAACGACGAGGGCATTCCGGCGGCGCAGGCGGCGGCCCTCCACGACCTCGCGGCGCGGGTCTGGGAGAGCGCCCCGGCCGACGCCCGGAACGCCGTCGAGATCGGCGAGGGGATCGGCCGGAGCTCGGACCTGGCCGCGAACCTCTGGCAGAAGGCAGGCGGCCCTCACGCGTCCCGCCTCGCCGCGCTCGTCCGGGCGGCAGATGGCTGGACCCGGGCGGGCCGACCGGAGACGGCCGCCGCGCGGCTGAGCTCGGCGGCCACGCTCGCCGAACATCTCGGCCGGGCCGACGAGGCCGCGGAGCTCCGGCGCCGTGCGAGGTCGCTGGCGGGCGACTGATCGGTCGCCGGGCCCCGCGCGCCCTCCGTCGCCAGGCCGCCGAGCCGTGCGACCCCAGATCCCGGCGAGACTTGCGGTGATCCCGGGCCGCATCTATTCTCTTGTCCGGTTTCATTGGGGTCGCATCGGCGGCGCCGGGACGAAGAAGAGCGCGTGCAAGGTCCTCCTCCCTACGGCCAGCCCCCTCCCGGATACCGACCGCCGTCGGGTCAGCCCGGATATCCGCCGCAGGCGCCCGGCCCGATCCCGCCGAGCTACCCCCAGCAACCGCAAGGACCGCCAGCACAGGCGCCCGGCCCGATCCCGCCGAGCTACCCCGCGCCGCCGCAACGCCCGCCACCGCAGGCGCCCGGCCCGATCCCACCGAGCTACCCCCAGCAGCCTCCCGGGCCGATTCCGCCGAGCTATCCCCAGGCACCGCCCGTCCATCGGGCGACGCCCGGTCCGCCGCGCGCGCCGGCCGGCCCTCCGCATGGGCATCCTGGCGCTCCCGCCGCGGCGCCGGCGACCTATGGAGCGCTCCAGCCGTCCGACATCGCGCTCGCTCGCTGGATCGTGCAGTACAAGGCCGCCGAGCCCCACGTCATCAGTCAGGCGCTCGCCCACGCGGCCCACTTCCGAGGCCCCGGCGGCGACATCCTCGCGCGCTACCTCGTCTCCGCGAGGATCCTCTCGAGCGAGCAGATCCGCTGGGTCGTCGAGCGGGCGCGGCGCTCGTTCGTGCGGTGCGGCGCGTGCGGCGTACGGTTCGCCGCGCCCGGCGCGACGGCTGGCAACATTCCCCCGTGCCCGACGTGCGCCGGCATCCTCCGGATCGAGGCCGAGGCGGGCGAGTCCGGCGCGCCCGAGATCAACGCGACCCAGCGACTCCAGGCGATCGACACGGCGGCGATCGTCGCCGCCGCGCGCGGACAGGGTCAGGCTTCGCCGATTCAGCCCCTGCCGAGGCTGCCTGCGAAGCCGGTCGCTCCGCAGGTCGCGGCCCCCCAGCCAGCGCCGCCTCCTCCGACTCCGGCGGCGCCGCCCGCGCCCGCACCGCCCGCGCCGGCACCGCCCGCGCCGGCGCC
Source organism: Planctomycetota bacterium (assembly GCA_029260755.1). GTDB lineage: Bacteria > Planctomycetota > J058 > J058 > JAJDCQ01 > JAJDCQ01. The sequence continues at coordinate 47,396 of JAJDCQ010000240.1, forward strand.
CGCGGCGCCCGCGAAGCCGCCGACTCCGCCCGAGGCCAAACCGGAAGGCGCCGCCGCCGGCGGCTTCACCGCGATGGGCCTGCCGGCGCGCAAGGGCTTCGGCTCGGGCGTCCTGCCTGCGTCGGGTTACCCCGGTCCGCCGGGCGCGTCGGACTCCGGCGTCGCTCCCCCCGGCGGCTACGGCTCGGGTGTCCGGCCGGCGACGGACTACCCTCCGCGGCCCCCCGAGGCCGCCGCGCCAGGGATGGGCTCCGGCGTCGCTCCCGCGTCCGCCGGCGCGCCGCCTCCGACCGCAGCCGCCCCCTCGCCAGCCGCCCCGGCCGCGCCGCCCGGGTCCGGCGTCCGCGCCGCCTCCGCGCCCGACGCTCCGATCGAGCCGCCGCGGCCGGTCGCATCGGCGCATGACCGGGCGGCGCCGTCGGGCTGGGCGGCCGGAATGGACGTCGATGACTCGACGGAGGAGACGACGACCGAGCCGGGGATCGACGAGACCTCGCGATTCCAGGCGGCCGTCGGGATGCAGCTTCCGACGGTGAACCTCCGCCCGGAGGGCCAGGCCGCCCCGGCCGCCAAGCCGGCCGCGCCGGGACGTCCCCCGGCGGAGAAGAAGCAGAGCCGCATCCACATGACGATGCGGCTGCCCGAGCTTCATCCCGAGAAGCCGATCTCCGACGGCGACGCCCGCAACTTCCTCGAGTCCGGCGTGGCGGTGGGCGACCCGCCCCCCGACGACGATGACGCCGACAAGGCCTTCGACGGGCTCATCCCGGACGCTCCGGCCGCTCCGGCCACCGCGAGCACCGGCGCCCCTCCGGCGGGCATCGCGTTCGGCGACGAGTCGCGCGACGAGCTCTCGATCACCGAGATGGATCGGGCCGCCGACGACGATGTCGACGCCCCACCCGCCGGCGAGGGCGAGAGCGTCTTCGACATCTCCGCCGCGATGCTCGGCGAGCCGACCGGCGCCGACACCGCCGCGCACGGCAGCCTCCTCGACAGCGGCGAGGCGAACCAGATGGAGACGCTCCTCGCCCAGGCGAGCGCGTCGCTCGAGACGCTCGCGAAGACCGAGGCTCCCATCGGCGCCGAGGAGAAGGCGAAGACGGCGCCGGCGGAGAGCCTGCCAGGCCTGACCGAGCTCCGACCCTTCTACAGCTCCGGCGTTCACAAGGCAGCCGAGGAGCCCGACGAGGAGGACCTCGCCGAGGACGCCGCCGATGCGCGCGCCGCCGCCGACGCCGCCGCCGAGGCCGACGGCGGTGCGCCGGCCGACGCCGCCGCCGCCGGAGCGTCCGTGGCGATGTCGGCGCGCTTCGAGGCTCCGGCGGGCGAGCCGCCCGCCGCTGCGCAGGAGCTCGAGGCCGCCCCGGCCGCGCCGCCCGAGCCAGCCGACGCCCCGCTCCCCGACAACGTCGACTCGTACGAGACGCTCGTCCAGCTCGACAGCGAGCTCGTCGGCCTGATCTACAAGGCGCGCGACATCGGATCGGGCCGCCTGGTCGTCCTCCGGGTCCTGCCTCCGAAGGAGGAGCTCGGCGACGAGCTCTACGATCAGGTCAAGGAGCGCATCCGCGGCGCCGTCCGCTTCCGAGACCCCGCGATCGTCGGGATCATCGACGTCGGCGAGCACGGCAGCCAGCTCTATACGGTCGCCGACTTCCTCGACGGGACGCCGCTCGCCAAGGCGATCGAGCGCTACAAGAACGACAACCAGAAGGCGGCCCGGGCCGTCCGGAAGGTCGCCGCCGCCGTCGACCGCGCGCGCCGCGCCGGGATGCGGCACGGCGACGTCTCGACCGAGACGATCATCCTCCGCGAGGGCGACGACTCGCCGATGGTCACCGGCATCGACGTCGGCCCCCTCCGGAGCCGCCTCCGCGAGCTCGAGAAGAACGTCTCCGCGTCCGGCCAGCTCCGGGCCGCGCTCGTGAACCTCTCCAGCTCGCGCGAGCGAGATGACGTCTTCGGCCTCGGCGAGGTGCTCCACCACGTCCTCTACGGCCGGCCCCTCAATCCGAAGACCGGGCCGATGAAGTCCTCGGCGGTCGACCCCGGCCTCGAGAGCATCGTCCGCGCGGCGCTCTCGAACGCCCCCGATCAGCGCTATCCGTCGGCCGGCGAGCTCGCCGAGGACCTCGGGCGCTGGCTCGGCGGCCAGCCGATCCACGCCCGGAAGGGCGCCTACCGACCGCCGCGACCCGGCCGGAGCCGAGCGCTCAAGCTGGCGGCGGTCGTCGCCGTGATCGTCCTCGTCCTCTCCCCGTGGGCGCTCCGTCGGGTGACCGCCGCGCGGCTCCGCGGCTTCGTCGTGGAGGCCGAGCGTCTCGAGGCGGCCGGCAACCTCGGCGCCGCCCTCTCCGCTCTCGGGGAGGCGATCGAGCTCGATCCGGTGGACCCGGACCTCCGGAGGCGCCGCGCGCTCCTCCATCTCGAGCGCCGCTACTATCGAAGCGCGATCGACGACCTCGACCTGGCGATCCTCTCCGACCCCAGCTCCGACGAGCTCGTCCTCCTCCGCGCGATCGCCTGCCGGCGCGAGGGGAGGCCGGCCATCGTCGACCTCGATCGCGTCGTCGCCGGCGACTCGACGAACGAGCGGGCGCGCGCTCAGCGCGCGGCGGCCCGCGAGTCGGGCGGAAACCTGAGCGGCGCGCGCGGCGATCTCGAGCAGCTCCTCGTCCTCGGCCCGACGCCGCGCCGGCGGCTTCGCCTCGGCCTGCTCCTCGTCCGTCTCGATGACGCCAGCGCGCGCGAGGTCCTCGACGAGGCGCTCTCGGCGCCCCTCGATGCCCTCGCCGCGGAGCCGGACGAGGAGGGCGCGCTCCCCGAGGTGACGGCGAGCGCCGGCTTCCTCGCCCGGGCGCACCTCCGCATCGAGGCGGGCGAGCCGTCCGAGGCGATCGAGGCCGACCTGACCGCGGCCGTCGACGACGCGGCGAAGCGGCCCGCCGAGCTCCTCGAGCTGCTCCGATTCCGCGGCCGGTTCCGGCTGGCCGCCCTCGCCCTGGTCGGCCTCCCCGACGGCGAGCTGGCTCCGCCGCCGAGCCCGGCCGACCCCGACGCGGACCCGACCGAGATCGCCGCCGCCCGCCACGCGACCGGGATCGAGCGGGCGCGGCGCACCCGGGCGGCCGCGGCCGACATCGGGCGAGCGCTGCAGCTGGCGCGCGGGGGCGAGACGGAGGAAGACGCCGGCGCGGACGGAGCCGCCGCCGGGGGAGCCGCGGACGACGGAGACGGCGACGCCGGCGAGGCGACGCCCGAGCTGGTCCGCGCCCGGCTCGCGGCCGAGCTCACCGACCGCGTCCTCCTCTGCGTCGCGTTTCTCGAGCTCGGCGAGCTCGCCCGCCTCGGCGACGAGGTCGCGTCCGCGACTCGCGAGGGCGCGTCGGGCGACTACGCCGCGATTCGAAGGGCGCTCCTCGACACGACCCTGGCCGAGGCGGTCGCGGCCCTCGCGCTCGTGCCCGAGGACGGTCGAGCTGCCATCGCCCTGGGCATCGTGAAGGCGGCGCTCGACCACGAGGACGCGGCCGAGGCGCTCGACGCAGGCCTCGGTATGATCGGCCGGAGCGATGGCGATGACCCGGGCCGGGCGATCGCGTGGCGACCCCTTCGGGCGCGGGGCCACCTCGCCCGGGCTCACCTCGCCCTCGCCGACAACGACCTCACCCGGGCTCGACGCCACGCGGACCGCACGATCGAGCTGGCCCCTCGATTCGCCCCGGGGCACTTCGCGGCGGCTCAGATCCAGATCGTCGATGGGCTGGTCGACTCCGCCCGAGCGGCCCTCGACTCCGCGAAGGCGCTCACGAACGACCGCGAGCCGCTTCGCCCCGTCGTCGGCTGCGGCCGCGCCGACCGGGCGGCGTTCGAGGGGCGCCTCCAGGCGCTCGAGGGACGCCTCGCCGAGCGCGCCGCCCTCGCGGCCGCCCGCTCGGGTGCCGACCCACGCGTCGACGAGGCGGTCGCCAAGGAGCACTTCGTCAAGGCGGCCGTGACGCTCCGGACCGCGATCGAGCTCGGTCACGTCACGCCCTGGCAGCTCCACATCGAGCGCGCGCTCCTCTACCTCCACCTCGGAAACGCCGACGACGCGGCCCACGATGTCGAGGCGGCGCTCGCCCGCGAGAAGGACCCCGCCCTCCGCGCGAAGCTCCTGCGACTCGCCGCCCGGATCGACCGCCGGCGCGAACGCTGGGACGATGCGGTCGCCCACCTCGTCGAGGCGAACGGCGCGCTCGACGGCGACGTGGAGACCCAGGTCGCGATCGGCCGAACCCACCTGGAGCATCTCCAGCGCATCCCGGCCGTCGGCCCGCGCGCCGAGGAGCGCGACGTGGTCGCGACGAAGTGCCGTCGCCAGCTCGAGGGCGTCCTCGAGGATGCCCCGGCCCACCCGGAGGCGTGGCTGCTGCGCGTCAGGCTGGCGGAGCTGCTCGACCGCGACGAGGAGGTCATCGCGCTCGCCGGGAAGGCGATCGGCACGCACCGGGTCGAGGACGCGCGCCTCCGGGAGGCGCGGGGATTTGCCCTCGCCGCGTCCGGACGCGGCGACGAGGCCCGCACCGATCAGAAGAACCTCCGCCTCGGCGACATCTCGGGAGCTCGTCGGGTCGAGGCGGCGATCGCGTTCGCCAGGAACGACTTCGAGACGACGGTGAAGCTCCTCGACAGCGTCGCGACCCGCGCGATCGAGCACCCCCGCGCGATCCGCATCCGCGCGCTCGCGAAGCTCCAGCTCGACGACCTCGACGGCGCGGTGAAGGACCTCGGCCTCTGGAGTGAGCGGATGCCGCTGCACCTCGTTCCGCTGGTCGAGCTCGCGAAGATCCATGCCTCGCGCAAGGAGGCCGAGCCGCTGGCGGCCGTCGCCGAACGGATCCTCGCGATCGACCCGGAGAACCTCGACGGCCTCCGCTATCGGGACCGCGCCAGGAAGCTGAGCGACGGATCCTGACGCCACGGGAGTGAGCGACTTGGCGAACCCCGAAGGAAGTGAGCCACGACGCGCGGACGAGGATCCGCTCGTCGGCCGTGCCCTCGGCCCGTGTCGGATCCTCGCGCGACTCGGCGCCGGAAGCATGGGGGTCGTCTACCGGGCGGAGCATCCGGATCACGGTGAGATCTGCGCCAAGGTCGTCCGCGACGACTTCAAGGCGCACGGCTCGATGCTCCGACGGTTCCGCCGCGAGGCCGAGGCGGCCCGCCGGGTCGAGCACGAGCACGTCGTCGCCGGGTTCGGGCTGCTCGAGGCGGACGGCCATCAGCTCGTCCTTCAGGAGCTCGTCCCCGGCGGCGACCTCGAGGGCTGGCTCTCGGGGTCCGGCGGCCGCCTCGAGCTCGGCGACGCCCTCCGGATCGCCCGGGAGATCGCCCTGGGCCTCGACGCCGCGCACCGGGCCGGCCTCGTCCACCGCGATCTCAAGCCCGGCAACGTCCTCCTCGATGCCGAGGGGCGGGCGAAGATCACCGACTTCGGTCTCGTCCTCCAGATCGACGGGCAGCCGCTCGACGGCAAGACGATCCTGACCAAGAAGGGCCAGGTCCTCGGCACGCCGCACTACATGGCGCCGGAGCAGTGGCGCGGCGCGCACGACGTCGATGGCCGGGTCGACCTCTACGCCCTCGGCGTCATGCTCCACCAGATGGTCGCGGGCGCGATGCCGTTCGTCGGCCGCAACATCCAGGAGGTGATGACCGCCCACATCGCGGCGGCGCCGATCCCGCTCCGCAACGCCGCGCCGGCCGCGCCGCCGCAGCTCGAGGCGCTCGTCGGGTGGCTCCTCGCCAAGGACCCGGCCCAGCGGAGACCCGGGTCCGCCGCCGAGCTCGCCGCCGTCCTCGAGAAGATCGCGGAGGCGGCCGGCGTCACCGGCCGCCTCGGCGCCGAGGCGCGCACCCGCATGCTCCCCTCCGACGTGGCGCGGGGCGAGGCTCCGATGCCCCAGGCCGCTCCGGGATCGGAGCCGGTGGCGAACTCGCTCGTCGACACCCTCGTCGACGGAAAGTTCGAGGTCATCGAGGAGATCGGTCGCGGCGGGATGGGCGTCGTCTACCGAGCGCGCCATCGGCTGCTCGAGACCGAGTACGCGATCAAGGTGCTCCATCCGCAGCTCGCCCAGGACGACGAGCTCCGGGCGAGGTTCCTCCGGGAGGCGCGCGCGCTCCAGTCGTTCGTCCACGAGGGCGCGGTCGTCTTCCGCGAGTTCGGCGAGCACGACGGCGCCCTCTACATGGCGATGGACTACGTCGATGGCCGCTCGCTCGACGCGGTCATCCGCGGCGACGGCCCGTTCGACGAGGCGCGCGTCGTCGCGATCGCCCGCCAGGTCCTCCCCTGCCTCGCCAAGGCGCACGCGGCCGGCCTCGTCCACCGCGACCTCAAGCCGCAGAACCTGATCGTCGACCTCGACGCCGAGGGCAACGAGCGGGTCCGCATCCTCGACTTCGGAATCGCCAAGATCCTCCACGACGTCGGCACCGACGCGAAGGCGCTGACCGGGACCGGCGTGCAGATCGGCACGCTCCACTACATGTCGCCGGAGCAGGCGGCCGGCGATCCGGTCGACGCCCGGACCGACATCTACGCGTTCGCCGCCGTCCTCTACGAGCTCCTGTCGGCGAGGCGACCGTTCGACGCGGAGACGCAGCGAAAGCTCTACTACAAGATCAACTTCGAGCGGCCCGAGCCGCTCGGCGACGTCGTCCAGGGCGACCTCCGGATCGCCGCGGTCGTGATGCGCGCGCTCTCCAAGGAGCCGAGCGGCCGGCCCGCCTCGGCCGACGAGCTCCTCGCCGAGCTCGACGCGGCGTTCGGCGGCCCCGCGGCGGCGACGCCGACCGCACCCGAGCCGAAGGACCTGCCGCCGTTCGTCGTCGGCGCCGACGACCTCGTCGATGAGCCTGGCGACGGAGCGCGCCCGAAGCGACCGAGGCGAAACACGAGGAAGGGCCCGCTCCCCTCGGAGCGAAAGCCGAAGAGGGCGGCGACGTCCGAGCGTCGTCCCGGACGGCGTGAGCGTCGCGAGAAGCGGCCCGCCGGGAGCGGCCCGCCGCCCGAGCAGCGCGTCCGCACGCCCCGGCGCGCGCCCGCGAGCCGCTCGATGTGGAACCCGTGGACGATGCTGATCGGAGGAGTCGGCTGCGTCGCCGTCCTCGCGATCGCGTGCTGCGGGGGGTTGTTCTCGCTCGGCGTCTTCGGGATGAACCAGGTCGCCGCGGAGATCGGCGCGCAGCTCGAGGACGACCCCGTCCTCGTGTCCGAGCTCGGGACGATCCTCTCGATGGAGCCGGACATGGCCGCGACCCTGGGCGGCCCGCCGAACATCTACATCCTCGGCGTTCTGGGGGAGTTCGGGAGCGGCCGACTCGAGGTCCACGCCACGGCGGACGGCTTCGGCGGCTACGACGTCCTGGGGGCGACCCTGACGACCGACGACGGACGGGTCATCGACCTGTTCGATCCTCCGGGCGGAGGCTTCTCGGGCGGTAAGTAGCGCGCCGCTCTCATCGAAGCCCCGCTCGAAGCCCGGCCCGCGCAGCCGCTCACCCCTTTCGGGAACCTTGCGCCTCCTCCCCCGGTCGAATGACATGGGCCCGATCCCTGGACCGGGATCCGACGATATCACCCGTGTCTCTTCCATCCATTGATGATGTAAGACCCTCCTCGGAGAGAGCCATGCCTCGCCTGCTCGCCCGTTCCCGCTCCCGCCTGGCCGCCCGTCTGGGCGCGCTGGCCGCTCTGGCCGTCCTGGTCGCCGGCGCCACCCTCGCCTGGCCGACCGC
>JAJDCQ010000025.1 GCA_029260755.1 Planctomycetota bacterium
GTAGGGGTATGTTCCCTTTGGCCCCTAGGGGTTCTGGCAGGTTTTGTTCGATTTTGGGCGGTTAAGCCCAAAACCCGAGACCTGACCCCTTCGACGCGCTGGATGACCTGGCGTCAGCGTAAGCCCTCGCGCCTCAGACGAAGGCCTTCCACATCAGATAGCCGACGATCCCCGCCGTCACGACGCCGGCTCCGAGCGAGACGCCGCCCCAGAGGCGGACGTTCGGCATCTGGAGCCACATCAGGATCCCCGAGAGCGCCCAGACGATCATCAGGATCGCCATCGCGTCGACGAAGACGGCCCAGACGGTGCGGATCCCGGTCTTGCGCGGGTAGCCGTGGGCGACGTGGAGGTTCAGGAGGTAGCTGCGGGCGGTGATGGAGCCCTCGTGGTCGGCCGGTTCGGCGGTGACCGCGCCCTTGCCGAGGTCGTAGCTGCAGAGCCAGCGGCGACCGTCGGCCTCCATCGTGAAGTCGACGCTCGGCGCCTGGCGGAGCTCGATCTGGTCGCGCTCGACGTCCGCGACGCCGAGCTCGGCGAACAGCGCGGGCACCTCGTCCTTCCAGGTCGTGAGCAGCTTCGGCTCGGTCGCGGTCGCGGCGGCCGCGAGCCCGCCGCCGACGGCGGCGAGCGGGCGCATGGTCTTCACGCGACCGCGGAACGGCGCGCGGTCCTCGTCGTTCTTCTCGGCCGGCGGGCTGCGGCGGAGCTCCCCGTCGCCGCGGTCGAGGCCGAGGATCAGCAGATGCCGTCCGTCGTCGCGCTCGACCTGCCACGCGAGGCGGCGGTCCCACTCGGCGGTCGTCGGGTCGACGAGGCGGTAGGTCGAGGGGTCGGTCTTGCGCGCCGTGGCGTCGTCCTCGTCGCCCTTCTCCGCCTGCTGCTGCACGACCCTCGCGCGCAGCGCATCGACGACCGCCGCGGCGATCGCCTCCGGGCCCGGCCGCGCCGCAACGGCGGTCCCGGCGAAGGCGTCCGGCCCGAGCTCGGTCCGCTCGGTCGCCGACATCACGCCGGGATGATTGAAGAGAAACGCGCTGACCGCGTAGACCAGCACCCACGGGACGAGGGCGAGGCCCGTGTACATGTGGATCCGGCGGATCCACTTCATGAACCGGTTCCAGCGGGCGCGGCGCGCCGAGCGAGCCCGGCGAGCCTCCGCATCATCACTGGTAGCGATAGGCGCCGTCGCCGCGGCAGGAGCGGTGGCCGGCGGCGGCGTCGCCACCGCGCCTCGGGCGGAGTCCATGAGCGAGTCCCGGAGGAATGAGCCTGGAGGGCGCGAGCCCTCGAAGTCCGTGTCGCCGCGACCCTTCCCCTGCGGCAGGGCCGGATTCTAGGGGAGCGGCCCCCGACCCGTAAACGAGAATCTCCACGGTCCACGGCCCGCTCATGGTGTCGGTCGCGGCTGCTATACTGCCGACCACGGGAGGCGTTCATGAGCGCGACCACCGAAAGCCCGGCCGAGCAGGACGTTCAGATCGATCAGCGGATCGTTCTGCCGGGCGTCACGTACGCCGATTACGAGGCGATCCTCCGCATGCGGGGGGACCGGTCCGGCGTCCGGGTCACGTTCTGGAACGGGAGTCTCGAGCTCATGAGCCCATCACGCCCCCACGAGCGCATCGCCGAGATGCTCGGGCACCTCTTGATGTCGTACGCCCTCGAGCGCGACGTCGCCTTCAACTCCTACGGGTCCTGGACGCTTCGAACGGATGTGGAGGACGAGTCCTCGCGCGCCGGCGCCGAGGCGGACAAGTGCTTCATCATTGGCGGGGGCGACGAGGACAAGTCGCGCCCCGACCTCGCCATCGAGGTCGTGTGGACTCACGGCGGGATCGACAAGCTCGAGGTCTACGCGCGCCTCGGCGTTCCCGAGGTCTGGTTCTGGAACCGGAGCCGGATCACGGTCCACCGCCTCGGCGAGAACGGCTACGCGACGGCCGAACGAAGCGAGCTTCTCCCCGACATCGACCTCGCCAAGCTCGCGAAGCTCGCCGAGCGGACCGACCAGGTCCCCGCCGTCCGCGAGTGGCGCGAGCACCTGCGCCGCCCGGCCGACTCAGCGGGGGACGTCGAAGCGTAGGATCGTCCCTCTCACCGCTCGCCGGTGAACTTCGGCCGGCGCCCCTCGAGGAGCGCGCCGAGGCCCTCGCGGGCGTCCTTCGTCGCGAAGATCGTCGGGAGGAGCTCGAGCTCGCGGGCGAGGCCGGCCTTCTCGCCGTCCTTCTCGCCGCGGGCGATGCAGTCCTCGGCGAGGGCGAGGGCGACCGGCGCCTTGCGGCGGACCTTCTCGATCTTCTTCGCGAACGTGGCGTCCATCGTCATGCCGGTGTCGAGGAGCTCGTCGACGCGGCACTCGCGGAAGAAGGTCTCGAGGCTCCGCACCTCGTTGCTCGTCGCGCGCACCGCTCGCGGCGCGAGCGTGGCGCCCTTCGCCAGGGCGTGGCAGCGCTCGTCGACCTCGGCCTGGGAGACGACCTCGTCGACGAGGCCGATGTCGTAGGCCATCTTCGCGCCGACCGTGTCGCCGGTGAGAACCATCCAGCGGCTGAGGCCGCCCTTCACCCGCCGCGTCGTTCGCTGCGTCCCGCCGAGGCCGGGGTAGATGCCGATCCCGGTCTCGGGGAAGCCCAGGCTCGCGCGCTCGGTCGCGACGATGATGTCGGCGCACAGCGCGAGCTCGCTCCCGCCGCCGAGCGAGAGGCCGTCGAGCTTGGCGACGACCGTCTTCTCGCAGTCATCGATGCGGGCGAAGAGGTCGGCGCCCTTCTTCGTGAACGCCTGGATGTCCTCGATGGCGCCGGCGTCGATCCGGTCGACGAAGAACTTGATGTCGGCGCCCGCGACGAACGCCTTGCCGGCGCCGGCGAGGACGATCCCCTGGACGTCGTCGCGGCCCGCCGCCTCGTCGAACCGGGCGGCGAGCTGATCGACGACGGCCGGGTTGATCGCGTTCAGGGCGTCGGGCCGGTTGATCCGGACGGTCGCGACGCCGTCGTCGACAGTCAGGTCGACGAGCCGGATCGGAAACGGCTCGCTCTTGCCCGCCTGCTCGGCGAGGCCCTTCGGAACCGGGAGCTCCCAGCGGGTGGCGAGCGCCTTCGCCGCCTCGAGGGCGCTGCCGACGCCGAGGTCGTTCGCGAGCTCGAACGGTCCCTTGCTCCAGCGCAGGCCGACCCGCGCGCCGATGTCGGCGTCCTCGCGGCTGCACACGCCGTCGTCGACCATCTGCGCGGCGACGAGGAAGACGACGGCGAGGAGACGGTCGGCGACGGCCTTGGCGGCATCGGCATCCGATGCTTCGCTTCCTCCGGGACTCGCCGGGGCCGCATCTCCGTCGAGCGACCACAGCTCGCCGCTCTCCACCTGCTTCGCCAGGAGCGGCGCCGGCGCGTAGAACGGCCCGAGCTCCTCGCCGAGCGTCGTCGCCGCATGGAGCGCGATCGGGACGCCGGTCACGTTCATGAGCTCGAACGGACCCATCCCGATCGAGAACGCCGCCTTCGCGGCCGCCTCGACCGTCGGGATGGTCGCCGCCCCCTCCTCGAGGATCCGGACGGCCTCGTTCAGCCACGGGACGAAGTAGCGGTTGACGATGAACCCGGGCGCGTCCGCGCTCCGGATCGGCGTCTTGCCGATGACCTCCTGGGCCCGCCACGCGGCCGTGAACGCGGCCGGGTCGGTCTGATCGCCGGGCACCACCTCGACGAGGCGGTTCTTCGCCGGGTGGTAGAAGTAGTGGAGCCCGAGGAAGCGCTCGGGGCCCTTCACGGCGCTCGCGAGGTCGCTCACCCGGAAGCTCGAGGTGTTGGTCGCGAGGATCGTGTCAGCGCGGACGGCCGCGCTCACCTTCCCGAAGACGTCCTTCTTGACGTCCTTGTCCTCGAAGACCGCCTCGATGACGAGGTCGACGTCGGCGAGCCCCTCCCCGAAGCCGCCGACCGCGGTCACCCGCGCGAGGATCTCGTCCGCCTTGCCGGCATTGAAGAGGCGCCGCTCGACACCCTCGGCGAGGAGGGTCCGGATCCGCTCGCGGCCCTTGTCGGCGAGCTCCTGCGTCAGGTCGACGAGGACCACCGGGATGCCCTCGGTCGCGATCTTCTGGGCGATGCCCGAGCCCATGTTGCCCGCGCCGAGGACGGCGGCCTTCTGGATGGTCTTCATCGTGGCGATCCTTCTCCTCGTTCGAAGCTCGCAGGATCCTAGCGATCGCTGGCGGTCCCGTCAGCGACCCTCGACGGGGCTCGCTCCCACTCCAGGACGGCCTGCCCGAACCGGCCCTCGGCGACCAGCGTCAGCCAGCGCCCGTCGCCCGAGAGAGACGCCCGCCGGCGCAGCGAGCGCCCGATCCGGTCGGGCTCCGAGCAGTTGGACACGTGGTGCACCACCTCGGACCCTTCGAGCTCCCATGTCCCCGCGTAGAGGAGCGGCGGCTCGGCGCTCGGCGCGGGCGCGTCGTCGCTCTCGTTGATCGCGGCGGCCATGTAGCCATCGGCCGCGTAGATGAGCAGACCATGCCGGCCGGGCCGCGGCTCGCCGTCGACCACGATCGAGCGCAGCGCCCAGGAGCCCTCGATGTCCATGATGGGCCTCCTCAGCCCCGCGCCCGCCGACGCGAGCGCCGACGCCAGAGCCGAGCCTACCGCGACGACGCCATTTTCCCTACGATCGCGCGCCATGGGTGACGGCTTCTCCCGTCTCGATCGCCTCCTCGCGGTCGGCCTCGTCCGCAAGCTCGCCGCGCGCTTCGGCCTCGATGAGCGGACGATCGACGTCCTCCGCGCGACGACGCGCCTCGGCGAGCCGGCCGAGGTGGCCGGCCCGACCGACCTCCTCCCGCTTCTGCTGCGCCTCGCCGGCACGGGGCTGCTCTCGTTCCAGGTCTCGGGCCCGCACCGCGACTGGGTCTGGCCGGTCTTCCTCGAGCGCCAGCTCGATCCGGGCAATCCGGCCTACCTCCCACGCGGGCACACCCCGATGTATCTGAACGCGACGCACCGGAGCTGGACGGGGATCGGCGTCTTCGCCGACCCCGACGAGGCGGTCGTCGATCCCGCGGGGATGCTCACGCCGCGGCGCTGGGCGTGGTCGATCGACGTCTGGGTGCGCGATCCCGACGGCGTCCTCCACCATCCCTCCCGCGCCCACCGCACGCCGGGCGACGCGGTCACCCAGCGCCTCGTCGAGGGCGTGCCCGTCGTCGAGACGACCCTGACGCTCGCGACCGGCGCCCGGCTCGTCACGACGGCGTTCGCCGCCGATGTCGCCCCGGGGCCGTCGGGAAGCGATTCGCACGCGGTGCTCGAGGCGCGCGTCGAGGGTCCCGCCGCCGACGCGCACGAGGTGATCGTGAGCGTCCGCCCGGCGAGCCCCGAGGGCGTCACGCCGCTCGGTGCGATCCGCGCGGACGGAGCGGTCCTCCACGTCGACGGCGAGCCCGCGATCGGCTTCGACCGCGAACCGGCCGCGGTCGGCGTCTCGGACCGCCGCGGCGGCGACGTCGCCCACGCCCTGGCCGACGGCCGCGACGGTCCGCTCCCGCCCGAGAGGCGCTGCCCCAAGGGCCTCGCGACCGGGTTCGCCCGCTTCGGAGACCGCGTCCGACTGGCCGCCTCGATGCGTAGCCCCGGCGACGAGAAGGCGCTCGCCGCGACGGCCCGCGAGCGCGACGTGGCGACGGCGATCGCCCGCTGGCGCCGTGAGCTCGCGCCGACCCCGACGCTGCTCGGCGCGGACCCCGAGACGACCGGCCTCTGGGACGCCGCCCGCGCGACGCTGCTGCTCCTCTACGACCACGACGAAGCCGCTCCGGCCGACCGTCGAGACCAGATCACGCCCGGCCCTCTCACCTACCACCACTTCTGGTTCCGCGACGCCGCGTTCCTCACGGTCGCCCTTACCCGACTTGGCCGAGGCGACCTCGCCGGCGCCGTCCTCGCGACGTTCTCGGCCCGCCAGGCCCGCGACGGCTTCTTCAAGAGCCAGGACGGCGAGTGGGACAGCAACGGCCTCGCCATCTGGGCGATCGTCGAGCACTTCCGGGTCACCCGCGACCGGCGTCTGCTCGAGCGCCTCTGGCCGGCCATGCTCCTCGGCGCGCGGTGGATCGGGCGGAAGCGCCGCGCCGGCGCGCGCGACGCGGCCGGCCACGCATCGGGCCTCCTCCCGCCGGGGATGTCGGCCGAGCATCTCGGGCCGAACGACTACTACTACTGGGACGACCTCTGGGGCCTGCGCGGGCTGCGCGACGCGGCCTTCGCGGCGGGCGTCCTCGGGCGACGCGCCGAGGCGACCGAGCTCTGCGCCGAGGCGGAGTCGTTCGCCGGCGCGATCGAGGCGAGCCTCGAGCGCGTCGCCGAGCGCCTCGGCGCCGCGATCATCCCGGCCGGCCCGCTCACCGGCCTCGACAGCGGCGCGATCGGCTCGGTCGCGGCCGGCTACCCCGCCGAGACGCATTCGCCCGACGACCCGCGCCTGCTCGCGACGATCGACCTGCTCCGCGAGCGTTCCTTTCACGAGGGCGCCTTCTTCCAGCACGTGATCCACGGGGGCACCAACATCTACCTCTCGCTTCAGATCGCGCAGGTCGAGCTCCGGGCGGGCCGCGCCGGCCACCGCGCGATCTGGCGACGCGTGCTCGCGCTGGCGTCGCCGACTGGCTGCTTCCCCGAGGCGATCCACCCGCAGACCGGGGGCGGCTGCATGGGCGACGGGCATCACGGGTGGGCTGCCGCCGAGGTGATCCGCTACCTCGAGGCGTGCTTCGCGGTCGACGACGCCGACGGCCTCGACCTCGTCCGAGGGCTCGACCCGGCGTGGATCGCGAGCGACGGCGCGACGGCGAGCCTCGGCCCGATCCCGACCCGCTACGGCCCGGTCACGGTGGCCGCGCATCGTGATGGCGACGACCTCGTCATCCGCCTCGACCGTGATGGTCGCGGCGGTCACCCGCCGCCCGCCCGCGTCCGGGCCTTCGCGCCGACCGACCCGGCCCGCTTCGTCGAGCTCGCCGCCGACGCGGGCGGCGTCGAGGCGCGCGTCCCGCTCGGCGAAACCGGCCGGCTCGAGAACGGGTAGACTCCATCGGAGGGACCGCCGTTGAAACCGGGATCGAAGTCGAGACACGCCCTCGTCGCCGCGGCCGCGATCTTCGCCGTCGTCTTCATCGGCGCGAAGGTCGGCTGCCGGGCGAAGCAGGTCTACCACGACCCGGTCCCGCTCGACCGCGAGACGTTCGCGACGGCCGATCCCGCCGCCGACGCCCTCGCCCGCTACCGCCGCGCGGCCGACTACTCGAGGGACGAGGACGGCCGGGCGCTCCTGATCCTCCACGGCGACGAGATCGTCTTCGAGGAGTATCAGAACGGCCACGACCCGGAGGCGCCGCTCCACATCTTCAGCGCGACGAAGAGCTTCGCCGGCGTCATGGCGATGGCGGCGGTCGCCGACGGCTTCCTCGACCTCGACGAGCCGGTCGCCGAGACGATCACCGAGTGGAAGGACGACCCGCGCAAGAGCCGCATCACGGCGCGGCAGATCCTCCACTTCACCAGCGGCATCGAGCAGTCGTTCCTCGCCCTCTCGAGCGACGGCTGGGTCGCCCCCGAGCAGCAGCGGGTGCCCGACAAGTACCGCTACGCGATCGAGCTCGACGCCGATCACGACCCGGGCAGCCGCTACTCCTACGGCAGCGTCCACCTGATGCTCTTCGGGGAGCTGATGAAGCGGAAGCTCGACGGGCGCGACCCGCTCGCCTACCTCGACGAGCGCGTCCTCTCGAGGATCGGGTTCCGGTGGGGCGGCTGGAACCGCGACAAGTCGGGGAACTCCCTCTGGCCGTACGGGTGCTGGGCGACGGCGCGCGAGCTGGCGAAGCTCGGCGTGCTCGTGCGCGACGACGGCCTCTTCGGGCGCGAGCGGATCTTGCCGGCCGGGCTGCTCCACGGGTGCCTCACCGGGAGCGAGGCGATGCCCGCCTACGGCCTGACCTTCTGGCTCAACGAGAAGGTGCCCGAGCCGCTCCGCCGCGATCTGATCCCCGGGCTCGGGAAGGCGGCGAAGAAGGGCCGGCTCCTCTACGCCGACGGACCGGCCGACCTCGCGGTCGCGGCCGGCCACAACGGCAACCGCGTCTACGTCTGCCCGTCGCGCGACCTGGTGATCGTGCGCCTCGCGGTGGGCAACGGGATGGAGGACGCGGAGCTCCTCCGACTCATCTTCGAGAACGACGCCGAGTAGAGGGGCGCCGGCCTCTTTCGAGGCCGGCGGCGCGTTCTTGCATCGCATCGGGGTTTCGACGCGTTCTTGCATTGCATCAGGAAGGCTCTACGATTTCCCCCAAGGGGGGGTGGCGTGGGCGAGGGTGCGTGTCGCCGCGACGCGTCGAGCGTGGTCCGGGCCGGGCTGCCCGCCGGGCTGCTCGTCGGGCTGCTCGTCGCGCTGCTCGTCGCGATGCTCATTGTGTCCCCCGGGTGCGCGGCGACGCCGCCGCCCACCTCCGCCGGCATCGTCTGCGTGGTCGACGTTCCGCCCGACGCCCCCGACGGGCTCCGCTGGATCGACATCAAGCGCTGGGAGTCCGAGCACGGTCGGATCCCGAACGGCGCTCGCCTCGTGATCCGCGGCGGCGACCTCGCGCCCGAGGGCTCCGACTACCTCGCCACCTACCGCGACCCCGCCGCGATCGTCGTCGTCGCTCCGGGCGATGCGGCGACGCCCGACGCCGCTCGCGACGCCGGCCTGCACGGCGTTCCCGAGCCGCCCGCACCGAGCCCCGCCCCGCGCGAGACGCGCCTCCTCGAGTTCGGCTGGGACATCCCGAACGCGCAGACGCTCGCCGACGCGGCCGCCGCCGGGACGCCCTTCGACGGGGCGGTCTTCGATCCGATCCTCGGCGAGCTCCCCGACGGCGAGCCCGACCGCTTCGCGTGGATGGCGTTCAGTCGTCGCGCCATCGACGACGAGGCCGTCGCGCGCATCGTCGCCGACCTCGCGCGCACCCCGCCGCCGTTCCGGGCGAGCAGCCTGCTCCGGGTGAACGTCACCCCCGGCGAGGTCGACTGGCTCGAGCCCGGCGATGCGATCGTCGCCAACGCGCGGGCCGCCGGGCGGATCGTCGGCGAGGCCCGCCTCGCGGGGATCCTCCTCGACGTCGAGCAGTACGCGAAGCCGATCTTCGACTACCAGGCGCGCCCGCGTCACGCCGAGGTCGCCTTCGAGCGCTACGCCGACGCCGCCCGCTCGCGCGGCCGGAGCTTCGCCCGCGCCCTCGCCGAGGGCGCCCCGGACGCCGAGATCCTGCTGACCTACGGTTACCCGCTCGCCAGCCGCGACCGCATCGGCCGCGCGTTCGGTCTGCTCCCCGCCTTCATCGATGGACTCATCGAGGGCGGCCGCCCGGGCATCGTCGTGACCGACGGCTACGAGCTCAGCTACCCGTTCCGGACGCGGGAAGCGTTCGCGCGCGGTCGGGCCGAGGTGCTCCGCGAGAGTGACGGAGCGACCGGCGTCGGCTTCGGAATCTGGATCGACTGGAACAGCGGGACGCTCGGCTTCGATGCCGCCGCGCCCGAGAGGAACTGGTTCACGCCGGACCAGCTCGCCGCGTCGATCGGCCACGCCCTGACCTGGACCGACCGCTGGGTCTGGATCTACTCCGAGCGCCTCGACTGGTGGACCGGCCGCGGCCTCGCCGAACCCTACGTCGCCGCCGTCCGCCGCGCGCGCGCGTCTGGCCGCTGACGAGACGCCCGCCCGTCAGCGGCGCTCCGAGCCCGGGGGGATGCGCTCGAGGAGCACCCCGTCGCCGCCGATCGTGTGGCCGGCCGCGAGGAGGCGCCCGTCGGCCGCCTCGGCGAGCCCGAGGACGCTCCCGGCCGGGGCGACGGCGTCCGTCCAAGCGGCACCGACGAGGCGACGGACCGAGACGCCCATCCCCTGGGCGTTGCAGCCGAACACGATCTCCCCCGGCCGGCGGTCGAGGAGCGCGACCGCCGGCGGTCGACCGAACATCAGCCTCCACGCACCATCGTCCGACCGCCGCGCGACCCCGAACGAGGTCGCGATCAGGACGTCCGCGAGGGACGAACCGCCGAGCGCCCGGATGTCGGACGTGACGATGCGCCCGCCGAGACCCAGTCGAAACGGCGGGATCGCGGAGACTCCCTCCGAGGAAGCCTCCCCGACGAAGCCCGCGCGTCCCGCGACGAGCGCCCGCCCGCCCCCGATCGCGACGACGTCGAGGAGGTCGTCGCGCGAGTGGTTCTCGACGCGCCGCCATCCCTCGCCACCGTCACGCCAGACCGAGCCGCCGTCTCCGACCGCCCAGACCTCTCCCGTCGCGGACCCGTGGACGGCCCGGATCGGATCGGTGACGTCCTCGACCGGCGCGGACCGCGCCCCGTCCCAGAGGAGGAGACCCGCGTCCCCGGCCGCGAGATGGACGCGATCGGGAGCCGCGACCCAGACGTCGACGAGGTCGGGCTCGCCCGACAGCTTCGTCGGCGTCGGGCGAGCGCCAATCGCCCCCGAGAGGAGGACACCTCGCTCCCCGACCGCCCAGAGCGTGCCGGCGTGAGCTGCGACGGCCCGAAGCGCCCGGCGCTCCACCCGGGCCACGACGCGCCATCCGTCGGCGTTCGGATGAGGCGGCGCAGTCTGGCCGTCCGCGCGGAGCATCTCCGCGATGAGAACGGGCTCGTGCGTCCCCGCGTCGACGGGGTCGACCGACTCGAGATGGCCGATCGCGGCGTCGCGCGCCCCGAGGCGACCGAGGACGCGCCCGGCGACGATCCGGACGAACGGGTCCTCCGGACTCGCCCGGGCCGCCCACTCGACGACGCGAGCCTGCCCCCGCATCTCGTCCAGCTCGAGACCGATCAGGGCGTGAACGGCCAGGGCTCGGCCGCACCACCGGTCGAGAGCGAGCGCCCGGCCGACGAGATCGGTCGCGCCCGCCCGATCCCCCGCGAGCGCTCGCTTGTGGGCGACGATCGCGAAGATGTCCGCCTGCCACGGCCCGACGGCGACGGCGCCCTCGTGGTCGCCCCGGCCATAGCGCGCGGCCCACCCCCCGCCGCCGGCCGAGCCCGCCTCGGCGATCAGGGCCGTGCCGCGCTTCGTCTCCCCGCGGTCGAGCCAGCGAAGGAGCCCGTCGATCAGGAGCGCCTCGGCGAGCCAGGTGCCGAAGCTCGCCCGAACCCGGTCGACGCCATGACCGGGAATCGGCCCGGCGAACGCCCTCCGTCGTGACCGGAACACCCGGGTCACCGCGTCGAGGTCGTGCTCCGCGAGCCCGAGGAGAGCGCTCCGCGCCCCCTCGTGCCCCCAGCCGCCGGACCGGTGGGCGAGCCGCCGGTACAGGCGGGCCCGGCGCAGGACGAGGACGGCGTCCGCCCAGACCGCCTCGGCGTCGTCGGGCGTCCGCCGAGCCTCGCGACGTCGCTCGAGCTCGACGAGCTGCGCGTCGAGAGACGCGCCCGCGGTCGAGAGCTCGTCGAGATCGGCGAGCGCCGCCTCGACCCGCTCGATCCGCGCGATGACCGGGTCGACGAGCCCCGTCCCGACGACGCCGACCGACGCGGGCTCCGGGCTCACCTCGGGCGGGCTCGCCTCGGGCGGGCTCGTCGGGCCGGGGTCGTCGGGCTCGAGACCTTCGTCGGGCGAGGCCGGCTCCGCGGTCGGCGGAGAGACGGGCTCGGCCACCGCCGCTTCTGAGGGCGAGGCCGGCCGGCTCCCGTTCGCTCCGACGCCTTCGGGGTCGGGCGGGGATGCCGCAGGAGACTCCCGGGTGGCCGACGCGTCGCTTCCCGCGACCGACTCCCCCTCGAACGCCGGCCCGGAGACGAGCGCGAGGACCAGCAAGACGGGACCGCCGAGGACGAACGCCCCGACGCCGAGGATCGCGGCCCAGGTCAGCGCCCCCGACCACGCCGACCGGCTCGGCCGTCCCGCCGACCCGGAGGCGCCCTCCCCCGGGCGCCGCGCGACCGACGGGCGGGCGTAGACGCCGGCGCCCGCTCGGTGGGCCTGGTCGGAGTCGGCACGCGGGTCGTCCGCAGCATCCGCGGGCGTTCCATCGACGCCGACCGAGGCGAGCCAGGCGTCGAGCTCGCGCCGCACCAGCCCGAGCTCCGGCCGGGCGCCCGGATCGCGCACGAGCATCCGCCCGCACAGGGCGGCGAGGCGCTCGGGGATGTCGGCGGCCGACGGCGCGTCCGGCTCCCGCTCGAGGACGGCGACGAGCAGCTCCGGGAGGCGGCTCGCCTCGAGCGGCGGCCGCCCGGTCAGCGCCGCGTGGAGGGTGCCGCCGAGACCGCGTACGTCCGTCCACGGCCCGACCTCGCCGAAGCCATCGGCGTCGAGCTGCTCGGGGGCGAGGTAGGCGGGCGTCCCGGCGAGCTGACCGACGCTCGTGAGATGGGTGCTCAACCCCTCGCGGTCGATCTCGCGGGCGAGCCCGAAGTCGACGAGCCACGCCCGCCCTCGACCGAGGACGACGTTCTCGGGCTTCACGTCGCGGTGGAGCACGCCGGCCCCGTGGGCGTGGTCGAGCGCGCGCGCGGCGTCGCGCACGGCGAGGACGCGGATCGGCAGCTCGACGCCCCGCTCGCTCGCCGCGGAGAGCGGCTCTCCGTCGAGGAGCGACGCCGCGAGGTAGAGAAGGCCCTCGTGCTCGCCGAAGTCGAGCACCTGCGGGATGCACGGATGGCGCAGCCCGGCCAGGACGCCCGCCTCCTTCCGGAACCGCTCGCGACGCCGCTCCGCGATCGCGCCGCGGCCGGGCAGCATGACCTTGAGGGCGACGGGACGGTCGGCGCGGAGGTCGCGCGCCGCGAACACGACGCCCGAGCTGCCACGCCCGAGCTCGCGCTCGAGGGCGTAGCGACCGACCCGGACGAGCGCCCCCGCGCCGAGGGTGGACGTGCCGGCGGTCAGAGCGAGCTGAATCGAGTCCTGGGTGAGCATGAGACGACTCGAGGGCCCGGGGTGGAGGCCTCGGGGGGCGTCTCATCGTAGCAACCGGGTGGCGAGGGCACGAACGACCGGCCTCGCGGCGAACGCCCGGTGGCGGGAGGGCACGGCGCGGGCCACGTGGGCTCCACGCGGCCGCGACACACGGCCGTCCTCCGCGGGCCCGGCCGTGCCCTCCGCCTCCGAACGCTTGATTGCTCAGGCGGCGAGAGCGGGCGCGGCCTCCTCGCTCGCTTCGGACGCGACCGGGCGCGCCCCGTCGGTCGCTTCGGCCTTCGCCTTCTGCGCCCGCTGCGCCTCCTCGAGGTGCCTCGGCGTCAGCCCGACGAACCGCGCGAGGATCGCGTCGACGAGTCGAGTCGGGAGCGCGTTCATCATCAGGACGGTGAGCCGGCCGCGGAGCGGCGCGATGTAGCGGGCGCGCGGACGACGGGCGGTGATCGCTCGCTCCATCGCGCGCGAGATCACCTCGGGTCCGACCGCGCCCCGGTCGGACAGCCGCTTCACCTCGTCGGCGCGGTCGAGCATCCCGGCGTAGGGCGAGTCGGCCGTGCGGTGCTTCGCGAGCTCGTCCATCGTCCGGTCGGCGAACTCGCTCTTGATGACGCCAGGCTCGATCACGACGACGCGGATCCCGAACGGGCGCAGCTCGAGGCGGAGCGCGTCCGAGAGCGACTCGAGGGCGTACTTCGTCGAGTTGTAGGCACCGAAGAACGGGAACGTGATCTTCCCGCCGATGCTGCTCACGTTGATGATCCGCCCGGCGCGCCGGTCGCGCATCTTCGGGAGGAACGCGCGGGTCACGGCCATGAGGCCGAAGACGTTGGTGTCGTACTGGGCGCGGAGCTCGTCGTCGGAGGTCTCCGAGAGGGGGCCGGCCGTCCCGTATCCGGCGTTGTTGATGAGGACGTCGAGGCCGCGACCGTCGGCCAGCGTGTCGACGAACGCGACGGCCGCGTCGATCGACGCGGGATCGGTCACGTCGAGGCGGTGGGCGTGGAGGTCGAGCGAGTCGGCGAGCGCCTCGCTCCGGAGGCTCTCGAGCGCGTCGGCCTTGCGGCCGGTCGCGACGACGCGGAAGCCCCGGCGGGCGAGGTGGAAGGCGGCGTGGCGCCCGATGCCGGCGGTGGCGCCGGTGATCAGGATCGTCTGCTTGGTCGTCGTGGTCGCGGTCATGTCTCTCACTCCTCAAACAGAATGAACATTCATTCCGTATCGTGACCTAAAGAAAGGCCGACACGTGGGTTCGGTCGGCCCGGGGGTTCATCCCTGTGTGTCCTAGGCGCGGATCGCCTCCCAGCAGCACTGCTCGCCGTCCCGGAGCGTCTCGGGGGTCAGCTCGACCCGTCCCTCCCAGCTCGCGCGCATGAGACCGACGAACGCCCCGAAGACGATCGCGATCAGCACCTCGGGCTGGCCCGACTTGAGGATCCGGGCCCCCTGGGCCTGGACGACGAACATGCGGGCGAAGCCGAAGAGGCGGTCCTCGATCGCGCGGCTGTCCTCGTCGAGGTAGGAGGCGTGGTGGTGGAGCTCGAGGAACGCGAACGCCCGGGGATTCGCGATCACCCACTGGGCCATCCGGGTCCACATCACGTTCAGCAGCTCGCGCGGCGCCGCGTCGGTCGGGAAGTCGTCGAGGACGTGCTCGCTGATCGCGCCCTTGGCCTGCTGGTAGAGGGCGTTGACGAGCGCTTCCTTGCTCGCGAAGTAGCGGTAGATCGTGCCCGCGCCCACGCCCGCCCGGTCCGCGACGGCCGGAACGGCCGTTCCGTGGAAGCCCCGCTCGACGAACAGCTCGAGCGCCGCATCGAGGATCGCCTCGCGCTTCGCGCCGGTGGCCGTCGGGTTGGAGGTGGGCGGCGTCATGGATGAATGAATATTCATTCCGGAACGATCCGTCAACCCCCAAAACGAAAGAGGTGAAGGGACTGGACGACGCCGACCCCACTCATCTTATTTACTGAACACCACTTGAGCTTCCAAGCTCGGCCCGGAACGGCGGTCAGGTTTAGGAGCCGAAGATCAGCGCGACGGGGCGATCGCCCGGAAGCTGCTGAGCTTCACGGACTCCTCGCTCTCGTGCCCGTCGCCGACTAGTCTTGACGGACGCAAGATGGAAGCCGGCACGCCGGCCCGGGCGAGCGCGCGTGTGAGCTCGAGCCGCCCCGGCGAGCGCAACGCGACTCGCCGTGAAGGAGGAAGGTCATGGTCTACCCCTCGCCCACCGGGCTTCGTCGCGTGTTGATCGCCCTCCCCGTCCTGTCCATCGCGCTCGCCCTCCCAGCGCGCGCATCCGCGCAGAGCCCCGCGGGACTCGAGCCGGGCGTCATCGACGAGCTCAAGGCGGCAACCGTTCTTCTCGAAGCCCACTACAGGCCCATCTGGACCGTAGAGACATCGGGGCGCGGTGCGCTCACGACCCGCAGCGGAAGCGGGTTCGTCATCAGTCCGGACGGCGCGATCGTCACCAACGCTCATGTCGTCAGGCCGGTGCTGCCCGTGGACCTGAGACTGGGTCGTTGGCGTGAAGCGCAATCACTTCGTGAACGCCGCGATTCTCGTCGGGCGACGAATGCCCACGATCGAGCTGAGCCAGAAACGAATGATCGCCGCTGCGCAAGGAAACGCGTACAGCGCGATCGACCCGACGAAGTGGCCGTGGAGGTGACCCCGCGAAACCGGGCTGATTCGCGAGCTCGACCCGTTCGGCGCCCCGCGTCTACCGAGCGGTGACTCAGTCCCCGCCGCCCGCGAGCGCCTCGAGCCGCGCCCGCGGCTCCGTCTTGGTGAGACGCTTCCAGAAGACGACCCGCCACGCGCCGTCCGCGTCGCGGGCGAGGCGGAGCTCGTCGTCCTCGCGATCGGTCACGACCGTCGCGAGGTCTCCCTCGATCGTCGCGTCCATGAACATGGCGGCCGACTCGAGCCACTCCCCGATGTCCGCCTGGGAGAGCCGGCCGCGCAGGACGGCGCCGAGCTCCCCGAGCAGCTCCGCCCGGAGCGCGTCGGACTCGACGTCGGCGACACCCGGGATCTCCTCGGCGAGCGAGCGCTGGAGCTCGGCGAGGTCGGCCGACCCGTCGAACGACTCCTCCTCACCGAGGTAGATTCCACGCAGGAACCCGACGGCGGCCTTCCGGACCGCGGCGGCCGCGGTCGCGTCGGCGTCGCTCTCGACCGCCTTCCGGCCGCCCGTGATGATCCGGACGATGCTGCGGCGGATCTCCTCGTCGGGCGGCACATCGGTCTCGGGCGCGGCCTCGGTCGCGGGCGGCTCGATCCTGTGCTCGGCGAGCCACTCGATCACCGAAAGCCCGTGGACGGCGAAGCTGAAGCTGTCGACGTTGTCCTTCTCGGAGCCGTAGCTCTTCGCGGCGACGACGCCGACCCAGCGGCCGCCGGCGTCGACGAGCGGACCGCCGCTGTTGCCGGGGTTCACCTTCGCGTCGAAGATGATCCGCCCCTCGTCGAGCTCGGTCGCCGAGACGGTTCCCTTGGTCACGAGCAGCGTCGAGGTGCCGAGCCCGAGGCGTCCGTAGCCGTAGGCGAAGACCGAGCGCCCCGCGGCGATCGACCGCGGCGCGAAGAGGAGCGGCTCGCCGTCGCGCCGAACGAACACGAGGGCGAGGTCGAGCTCCACGTGGCGCGCGAGGACGGTCCCCTCGGTCTCGCCGTGCGCCATCTCGACGGTGACCTTCGGCGCGTCGCCGACGACGTGGGCGTTGGTGAGGATGTGACGCCGCCCGACGAAGAAGCCGGTCCCGATCCCCGCGGAGCCAGGCATCATGTCGCGCCCGGTCTCGTAGGCCTTGTAGGCCATGAAGCGCTCGACGTCGGGGACGACGAGGTCGAGCAGCGCGAAGTAGCGCGTCATCGCCTCCTCGTCGTTGTCCTCGTACGCCTTCAGGTAGCGCGCCCAGAGGTCGTCGGCGTGCTCGGACTGCCTCGCGAGCCACATGATCAGGCGGAAGTGGGCGCGCGAGCCGCGCGCGTCGCCCGCCTCCTCGTGGATCTTCGCCGCCTCCTCGAGCTGCGCGAACCTCGCCTCGCTCGCGTCCGCGCCCTCGGCGACCGGCTTCTCGGCCCGGTCGATGAACGCGGCGACGCGGTCGACGAACGCCTTCTCCGCCTCCAGGCCGGCGCGGCACGCCTCGATCCGCTCGCCGACGCCCTCGATCTCGAGGAACCCCTCGGGCAGTCGCCGGATCGCGCCGAGCGCCTGGTCGTAGCTCTCGCTGTCGCGTGCCTGCTCGACGCGCTCGAGGACCCGCTCGAACTGCTCCTTCGCGGCCGCGGTCCACGCCTCGCGAAACGCGTCGCGCTCGAAGAACCCGCGCGCCTCGGCGACGATCGCGCGCTCGCGCCGGCTCCCGCCCTCGATCCCGTCGGCGATGATCGCATCGACGTCCTCGCGGATGTCGAGGAGCACCTCGAAGGCCGGCGTTCCGATGCGGCTCGCCTTCCGCCAGCGCTCGACGGCGCGGTCGAAGCGGCGACGTAGGTCCGCCTCGCGCTGCGCCGCCTGCGCTCCCGGCGACTGCTCGACGAGCCAGGTGACGGCCGCGTGGCCGCTGACGATGCAGATGCCGACGACCGCGAGGGCCGCGATCAGGAACGGCGCCTTCGAGCGACGTTGCTGCATGGCGAGCCGCTGGGAGGGAACCGGGACGCGTCCGCTCTTGCCGCGGGGCTTCCGGAGGCCGCCCGAGCGCCCCGCGCGAGGCCTTCGCGCCTTCGCCTCGTCATCGTCGGAGTCTTCGGCGGCGGCGGCCTCGGGGGCGTCGGCCTCGTCGGCATCGCCCGACGCCACGGCGTCCTCGTCGGCGTTCTCGTCGGCCTTCGCGTCCTTCGGGTCGGCCTCCTCGTTCTTCGCCTCGGTCTCCTCGTCCTTCGCCACGACGAACGCCTCGCCCGGCTCGTCCGCCGACGGGGACGCGTCTTCCGTCGGCACGTCCGGCACCGACTCCGGAACCGACTCGGTCGCCGAAGCCGGCTCGGCCTCGGGCTTCACCAGCTCGGGCGCCGACTCGGGCTCGAGCGGGCTCGCGGTCCTCGGCGGCGGAACGGGGATCCGTCGCTCCGAGGACGGACGCGGCGGCATCCGCGCGCCCGGCGGCGGCGGGGGCGGCGGCGGCAGCGCGGTCAGGCTCCGATGCGATGCCGGCCTCGGCGGCGGCCGTCGCGGCGGCGGGGGCGGAAGCGGAAGGTCGGAGACCGTCGCGGGAGGCGTCGGCGAGGCGGGGGCCGGCGCCGAAGCCTCCGCGGAGCCCGAAGGCTCGTCGATGATCCCGCGCTCGACCAGGATCGTCCGAAGCGGAACCGCGCGCGCCTTCTGCGCCGCGAGGCACTCGCCGAGCAGCTCGAGGGTGAGCTCGCCCGCGCCGATCAGCTTCGCGGTGAGCGCCTCGTCGCTGAGGCCGGCGGTCGAGTCTTCGGCCGGTGATGACATCGCAGGGACGCCTCGAGGGGACCCCTTCGTGTTAGTCACCGGAGCCCGACCGTGCAACCGAGTCGGGGAGTCCCCGACCCCGCCGTCAGCGCCCCGGAACCGTCGCCCCCACGCCCTCGAGGAACGGCCCGACCCGATCCCACTCCGCGAGGCCGTCGCGGTAGCCGAGCTCGATCAGCCGCTCGAGGTAGGGCTTCTCGAAGAGGAGGTAGCTCAGGAAGTCGGGGCTCTTCGCCAGCCGACCGCCCAGGCCGCGCAGGAGCAGCCGCATCGAGCGCGGCAGGGCGCGCCCGAGGTCCTGGCTCAGCTCGCCGAGGTCCTTGCTCGGGGCGATCTTCATCAGGCTGATCGGGCGGAGGCCGTCGGGGTGCGGAACGCCGATCGGCAGCATCTCGAGGGTCCGGTTGACGCGGATCGCCCTCTCGATGTCGGCGTCGAGCGAGTCGAGGAAGATCGCGTTCAGCAGCATCCCGATGACCTGGCTCGGCACCGGGTAGTCCGTGATAGGCTTGATCGCCGGCTCGTCGGCCGTGCGCTTGTGGCTGATCGTGATGACGAGCAACCGATCGGCGCCCAGATGGATCGCCGGCGAGAGGGGGACGCGCTGCCGGACGCTCCCGTCGCCGTAGTACGTGTCGCCGACCCGCACCGCCGGGAAGATCAGCGGCAGCGCGCAGCTCGCCATGACGTGGTCGATCGTGAGGTCGGTCACGATCGATCGCCGCCCCGCCCGCTCCCAGGGCTCCACGTCGGGGTGGCCCTGAACGAACGTGACGGTGCCGCCCATCGAGTAGTCGGTCGCCGACAGCGCGAGCGCGCGGATCCGCCCGTCGGCGATGTTCGGGCCGAGCCCCGAGAGGTCGATCGCCCCGGCGAGCGACTTCGCCAGCGGCGCGGTGTCGAGCATCCCCCTCGCCTCCTTCGCCATCGCCGCGCTGCCCGTGCCGACCATGCCAACCCACTTGAGCACGCTGCCGAAGAGCGCCTTGAAGTCGCTCTTGTACACGCGCTCGATCGTGAGCTCGCTCCAGCCGGCGACGAGCGCGTCGGCCGCCTCGCGGAAGCTGCCGCGGTGACTGGCGAGGTTGGCGGAGTTGAGGGCGCCGGCGCTCACGCCGGTGACGATCGGGAACGGCGAGGGGTCGGAGCCGCCGATCTTCTCGGCGAGCGCCTTCAGGACGCCGGACTGGTAGGCGCCGCGGGCGCCGCCGCCCGAGAGAACGAGGCCGAGCTTGTCACCGGGTGCGGCCATGATGGGAGTATAGCGGTTCCCCCGGATGTTTGACCGCCACGCGGTGCGTCAGTAGGTTCTGGACGATCCCGGCCCGCCATCCCCCCACCAGGAACGAGAGCCCCATGAGCTTCGATCCGATCGCGTTCCTCCAGGAGGCGATGCGCATCGACTCCACCACCGGCCACGAGGGCCCGTTCGCCGCCTGGGTCGCCGAGCGACTCGCCGAGCTCGGCCTGCCCGCGGAGCTCTCGGCGGTCGCCGGGGCGAGCCTCGAGGACCGCGCGAACGTCTGGTCTCGACCCGAGGCGACCGGGGACGCGGCGCTCCCGCTCGTCCTCTGCACCCACCTCGACACCGTCCCCCCGTTCATCCCGCCCGGCGCGGAGGAGGACCGGATCACGGGGCGCGGCTCGTGCGACGCGAAGGGCCAGATCGCGGTGATGATCGCGGCCGCCCTCGAGCTCCGTCGCCGCGGCGCGCCCGAGCCGGGGCTGCTCTTCGTCGCCGGCGAGGAGAACGACCACAAGGGCGCGGCGTCGGTCCGCGACGCGGGCCTCGCGGGGCTCGGCCTGTCGGCGCCGCCGGGGTTGATCGTGATCGGCGAGCCGACCGTCTGCCGGTTCGTCCGGGCGCAGAAGGGGATCATGCCCCTCACCGTCGAGGCGACCGGCAAGGCGGCCCACTCCGCCTACCCCGAGCGCGGCGAGAGCGCGACCGAGAAGCTCCTCGACGCGCTCGAGGGCCTCCGCGCCGCCGTCCGGGCGCTCCCGGTCGACGACGAGCTCGGCCCGACGACCGCGAACATCGGGATCATCGAGGGCGGCGTCGCGCCGAACGTGATCCCCGCGTCGGCCCGCGCGGTCGTGCTGCTCCGGACGACCAGCCCATCCGAGACGATCATCGCCGCCCTCGAGGCGGCGGTCGGCGCATCCGCCACCGTCCGCGTCGACCGCCACCGGATGAGCGACCCGCTCCGCTTCGTCCTCCCCGCCGGCGCGCACGGCGAGCCCGAGGAGCCGGTCGTCGGCTTCAACACCGACGGGCCCTACCTCGCGCCGCTCGGCAGCCCGATGGCGCTCTACGGCGCGGGCGACATCAAGGTCGCCCACGGCAAGGACGAGCACGTGCCGAGGGACGAGGTCACGCGCGCGATCGACGTCCTCGTCCGGGTCGGCGAGGCGGCGGCGGGGAGGGCATCATGAGCACGCTCTTCCTCCCCGACGTGATCTACACCGACGGCGCGTTCCGGCGCGGCCACGGCCTCGCCATCGACGACGACGGCGCGGTGATCGCCGTCGGACCGCCCGAGCAGGCGCGCGCGGCGGCGAGCGCCGCGGGCGCGGTCGACGAGGTGCGCCAGGCACGCCGCCTCGTGATCCCGGGCCACGTGAGCGCGCACAGCCACTGCTTCCAGGTGCTCCTCCGCGGTCGCCGCCCCGAGCCCCGCGACTTCCCCGACTGGGTCGAGCGGATCCTCTACCCGGTCGTCTGCGAGCTCGACGAGGCGAGCCTGCGCGCCGGCGCCCTCCTCGCGTTCTCCGAGATGGCGCGGGCCGGGATCACGACCGTCGGGGAGTTCCACTACGTCCACAACGCCGCCGACGGACTTGCCCCGGGCGGCGATCCGAACCGCAACGCCCGGATCGTGATCGACGCCGCGCGCGCCGTCGGGCTCCGGATCGCGCTCCTGCGCACCTGCTACGACACCGTGAAGCGCGACGGCCAGCGACGCTTCTCCGAGACGCCCGGGGCGTGCGCGCGGGCCGTCGTCGACCTCGCCGCCGCGGTGCGCGACGAGCGCGGCGTCTCCGTCATGCCCGCCCCGCACAGCCTCCACGGCGCGAGCGCGGCGATGATCGAGGCGGCGATCGGCGCGGCGACCGAGCTCGACACCCGCTTCCACATCCACCTCGCCGAGCAGCCGGGCGACGAGGCGTTCGCGAAGGAGCGCTACGGCAAGACGCCGCTCCGCGCGCTCGAGAGCCTCGGTGGGCTCGGGCCGCGGACCGTCCTCATCCACGGGCTCTATCTGCACCCCGACGAGCGGCGCGACCTCGCGGTCGCCGGCGGCGGGCTGGTCGTGAACCCGACGACGAACGCGCACCTCGGCGACGGGACGACCGACCTCGCCGACGTCATCCGCGCCGGGATCACCCTTGGCCTCGGCACCGACGCCGATCAGGCGCCGAGCCTCTTCGACGAGATGCGGGCGGTGGAGTACGCATCGAGGAGCGCCGGCACGCGGATGGGCGTGGCCGAGGGCGAGAGCGATGCGACCGGCCGCGACGGCGCCCGCTGGCTCCTCGACGCGGCGACGGCCGGCGGGGCCAGCGCGCTCGCCCTTCCGGTCGGGCGGCTGGCGGTCGGCGAGCGGGCCGACTTCACCGTGATCGACCTCGACGATCTCTCCCTCGCGCCGGTCGGCACGGCCTGGGCCGACGCCGCCGACGCCGAGGCCGACCCCGAGCTCGACCTCGCCGGATCGCTCCTCCACGCGATCCGCCCGACCGCCGTGAGGGAGGTGTTCGTCGACGGGCGCCCGATCGTCCGCGACGGCGAGGTGCTCGGCGTGCCGCGGGGCAAGCTCATCGAGGAGCTCCGTAACGCCAAGTTGGTCCGGTAGTAACTCTCGCACGACGTCATCGCGGCCGACGAATCCCAACTTTCTTGAGCGCTTTTCCGCCCGCTTTGCGCATCCCGTCATGACCGACGAAAGGGAGCGCGACATGGGATTCCTCGATTCCGGGGCCGCCAAGGCCATCGAGAAGCAGCGGCTGGCGATCATCGAAGAGGCGCGCAAGGCGTCTCTCCGCATCACCGAGGGCCCGGGCTGGGGAGCCGCCGGCGCCGGGAAGGCCACGATCGCCAACGCGTTCAAGAACGCGATCGGCGGGAGCTGGGGCGTCGAGGCCGACGCGATCCAGACCTTCCGGGCGACGCCCAGCTCGGAGCTGGGCGCGAGCGGGCTCGAGGAGATCGTCGTCATCCAGCCATACTCGGGCGGGTCGTTTCTGCCCGGGGAGATGCACGCCGACCTCCCGGGGACGCTCCCCCTGCCGCTCGCGCTCGTGCCTCCGGGCGGCTTCGGCGGCTTCCTCGGCGTCGGCGCTGCGGAGTGGAAGGCGCCCAGGCGGAGCGGCCTGACCGCCAAGCTCGACCGGGATCCGCGCCTCGCGCGCTCGGTGAAGCGGGTCAAGCTCGAGGCGCGGATGGGCCAGGCGAGGATCGAGCTCGACTGGGCGTTCCAGCTCTACGCGAACGGCGACGGCACGACCCACGTCGTGTTCCAGTACGCCCAGTACGGCGTGACGATGGGCTGGACCGCGACCTACGGGATCGGCTTCTCCCTCTTCGTCGCGCTCGTCGACCGGCTCGCCGTCATGCTCGAGCACGACGACGAGGAGGAGCCACGCCGGCGGCAACGCCCGATGTATCCGGTGCTCCACGCCGACGTCCACGAGCATGTGGTGGAGGTGCTGACCAACGACCACGGGGCCGCCCGCGAGACGCGCGACAGGCCCGTGACCCGAAGGCCTCGGAAGCCCGACCGCGAGCGCAGGCCGCGTCGCGAGCGCGCCGCCATCCCGATGAGCGCTCGCAACGAGCGCGAACGGCCGCGGGTGCGGTCGCGCCACGACGAGGAGAGCGACGAGCGGCCGACGACGAAGAAGAAGCAGGGCCCCGTCGTCCGGAAGCGATCGCTGCGAGAGCGGATGGGATACGCCTGATGCAGTATCTTGGGGCGGTTTCCACCCTCGCAGGGAGAGCCGCATGGAGCTTCGACCCGCCCCGATCGCGCATCTGCTCGCCCGCATCGACGCCGAGTGGCGCGACCGCAAGGCGATCTTCGACCTGCCGGAGCGCAGCTTTCATCGCGCCGATCCCGCCTGCGACACGACCGTCCACTTCCACGGCGAGCGCGCCGCGACGCCGCTCGGGCCGGCGGCCGGACCGCAGAGTCAGCTCGCGCAGAACATCGTGCTCTCGTGGCTCGCCGGCGGGCGCATCATCGAGCTCAAGACGATCCAGATCAACGACACCCTCGAGATCCCCCGCCCCTGCATCGACGCGGCGAACATAGGCTACAACGTCGAGTGGAGTCAGGAGCTGCGGCTCCAGGAGTCGCTCCACGAGTACGCCAAGAGCTGGATCCTGCTCCACTGGCTGAAGGAGCGGGACCCCGGCGGCGTCGCGACGGCCGTCCCCGGCGCCGGCGACTTCATCTTCGACATGTCGGTCGGCTACGACCTGAAAGGCATCCGCGACGAGGCCGTCACCGGCGTCGTCCGCGCGCTCAAGGATGCGGGGAAGGCGCTCGACGCGGTCCGCGAGGAGATCCCCGACCGCTTCGCCGAGGCGCGGGACCTCGAGGTGCCCGAGCGCATCATCGACTGCATCACCCTCTCGACGTTCCACGGCTGCCCCGCCGACGAGATCGAGGGCATCTGCCGGTATCTGCTGACCGAGCTCGACGTGCACGTCGTGATCAAGATGAACCCGACCCAGCTCGGGTACGACGACGTCGACCGGATCCTCCGCCACGAGCTGGGCTACGAGCAGCTCGCCCTCGACCGGAAGAGCTTCGACGAGGATCTGCAGCCCGACCAGGCGGTCGCGATCGTCGACCGCCTCCGCCCGCTCGCGAGGGAGCGCGGCCGCACCCTCGGCGTGAAGTTCAGCAACACCCTCGTCGTGAAGAACCACAAGGACTACTTCCCCAACGACGAGGTGATGTACATGAGCGGCGCGCCGCTCCACGTCCTCGCCGTGAACCTGGTCGACCGCTTCCGCGGGCGGGTCGGCGTCGACATCCCGGTCTCGTTCAGCGCGGGCGTCGATGCGCGGAACTTCGTCGACGTCGCCGCGCTGGGCTTCGTCCCGGCGACCGTCTGCACCGATCTCCTGCGACCGGGCGGCTACGGGCGGATGCCCGCCTACCTGACGCGGCTCCGCGACCGGATGAAGAAGGACGGCGTCACCGACCTCGACCACCACGTCCTCGCCTGGGGCGGGCACGCGGCGGCGGCGATCCGCGACGCGCTCGCGCCGGTCGAGACGGCGTTCGCCGATGCCGAGGCGGCGGCCAACCCCGAAGAGAAGGCCGCGATGGGCGCCGCCCTCGCGCGCCTACGCGCGATCCCCGACGAGGTCGGCGCCGCCGCGGCCGGCGACCGGGCGTCCGCGTTCGCCGCGGCCCTCGCCGCGACCGCAGGTCTCCTGCCCGCCGGCGCGCGCGAGGAGGGCGCCCTCGGCGGCGACGAGCGCGACGCCCTGTGGCGGTCGGTCGTGCAGCACGCGGCCGCCGAGAACGGCAGAGACTACGCGAGGCAGACCCGCGAGGACGAACGCTACGGCGCCGCCGCGAACGCGAAGGAGCCGCGCAAGATCGGCAGCAAGCTGCTGCTCTTCGACTGCGTCAACTGCGACAAGTGCGTTCCCGTCTGTCCGAACGACGCGAACTTCAGCTACGACACCGAGCCGCGCGAGCGCTCGATCGTCCGCTACACGGTCTCCGCCGACGGGGCGAGCCTCGCGCAGGAGACGCTCCCCGAGCCGCTCGTCGTGGCAAAGAAG
Organism: Planctomycetota bacterium; assembly: GCA_029260755.1. GTDB lineage: Bacteria > Planctomycetota > J058 > J058 > JAJDCQ01 > JAJDCQ01. Next base: position 25,236 of record JAJDCQ010000025.1, read on the forward strand.
CACCAGCTCGCGAACTACGCCGACTTCTGCAACGAGTGCGGCAACTGCGACATCTTCTGCCCCGAGGACGGCGGCCCGTTCCTGATCAAGCCCCGCTTCTTCGGCAGCCTGTCCGACTTCCGCGAGTTCGCGACCCACGACGGCGTCTTCGTCGAGGACGCCGGCGGCGAACCGCTCGGCGCGAGCGTCCGGGCGTGGGTCCGGATGGAGGGCCGCGTCCACCGGATCGCGTGGGACGGCGCCGCCGGGACCGGAAGTCAGCACGACGGCCGCATCCGGATCGACTTCGCCCTCGGAGCCGACGACGACCGCGTCGCCGGCGCCGCGCTCGAGGACGACGCCGACGTGGCGACCCTCGAGGGCGACGCCGCCGGTCACGCCGCGACGACCGCCCCGTTCCACGCGCTGCGCGCGATCGCCCCGGCCGTGCTCACGACCGAGCGCCCGAACCCCGTGAGCGCGGCGTTCGCCTAGGAGGCTGTTGCAGAATGACGCGAGCGGCTCGTCGAGACAGCGTCGTGCAGGCCGAGGCGCGCGGCCGAGGGAACCCGTTTGGCGTTCGCGAGGCCGCGGAACGAAGGCCTGCGCGGCGATGTCCGGCGAGACGCCG
>JAJDCQ010000241.1 GCA_029260755.1 Planctomycetota bacterium
CTCGGTGCCTCCGTGGTTTCATCCCCTCGGAGGCGAAGCCAACCAACTCGGGCTGAGCTGGTCGCGTCTTTCTCCGTGAGTCCTCCGTGCCCTCCGTGTCTCCGTGGTTTCATCCTCTTCGCCGAAGGCGAAGCCGGTGGGTCCGCGATCACCTGATCCAGCTTGATAGCCCTATGCGGGCTAGTCGCCCTCGTCGGGACGGTCCAGCCGCATCCGGCGGAGGTAGTCGCGGTAGAGCTCCCCGGCGGCCTCCATCGCCGCCCGGTCGCGCCGCTCGATCGCCGCCTCGCGCGCGATCTGGAAGCGGTGCTGGCTGTCGCCGGCCGCGACGCAGTCCCGCTGACGCGCATCGAGATCGCGGAGGAACGGGTCGCGCTCGACCGGCGCGGCTTCGCGTAGCTCCTCGAGCAGCTCGACGACCCGGGCGCCGCGAAGGCGTGCGTCGCGCGACGCCGGGTCGAGCGACCCCGCCGCCGCGACCCAGTCGAACACCGGACGGTCGTCGCGGTTGATCGGGTGCTCGGCGAACCGCTCGCGCGCCGCCGCGACGTTGCCGGCGTAGAAGGTGAACGGGACCCGCTCGACGAGCTGGGCGAGGATCGTCCGGACGAACGCCTCCTGCCGCTCGTCCCGGGCGAGCGCCCGCCGTCGCCCCTTCGTCTCGACGAGGAGATCGATCAGGGGGGCGTCGTCATCGCCCGCGCCGAGCGCGCGGGTGGCCGCGACGAGCGCCGCCGGGTCGAGAGGCGCGGGCTCCGCTCGCGCGATCAGGGCGACGATCGGCCTGTCGGGCGAGAAGTTCCCGCGCCACAGAGTCACATCGGGGAACACCTCGAGGAGCGTCCGCACGATGATCCCGAGCTGACCCGGGGTGAGCTGGTAGAGCGGCAGCCACTGGGCGAAGAGGCCGCCTTCGCGAAGGCGCGCGCGGACCGTCTCGAAGTGCTCGAGGCCGTAGAGGCTGCCCGCCCCGGCCGACCAGGGCCGGAAGAGGTCGGCGACGATCACGTCGTAGCGGCGCGGATCGGCGAGGAGGCGGTGCCGTCCGTCGTCGGCCACGACGGTCACCCGCGGGTCGTCGAACAGGCCGTTCACGTGCTCGCCGAAGCAGGCGCGCGACGCCTCGATCACCTCGGGGACGAGCTCGGCGACGACGACCTCCTCGACGGTGGGGTGGTGCAGCGCGGCGCCCGCGGTGATGCCGGTGGCGAGGCCGAGGAAGAACACCGACCGCGGCTCCGGATGGAGCAGCAGCGGCAGGTGCGCCTGGCGCCGCTCGTCGTGGAGCGCGCCGAGCCCGCCGAGGGTGTAGTGGTTGTCGACGCGGATCAGGAGATCATCGACGCGCGGGACCGGCGCGCCGGGAGCGGGCGCGACGCCGACGAGCTCGGCGCGGGAGTGGATGACGGCGACCTGGCCGTGAGCGCCATACGAGAGCCACACGAGGCGCTCCTCGCGATCGGCGTCGAGGCGCACCGGCGGGTTCCGGTAGAGCGGGACCGTGGCGATCAGCGCCGTCGTGGCGAGCGCGCCGGCGATCGTCGCGGCGCGGCGCTCGCCCGAGGCGGCGGCGACGGCGGCGGCGACGGCGAGGTAGGCGGCGGCGAGGACGGCGAGAGCGGGGAGCGTGCCGATCGACGGCACGAGGAGGAACCCCGCGGCGAGCGACCCGGCGATCGCGCCGACCGTGTTGACGGCGGCGAGCCGTCCGACCGCGGCGCCCGGGCCGCCGTCGCCGTCGCCAGGCTGAGCGAGGCGGAGGCAGAACGGGAAGACGGCGCCCGCGGTCGTGACCGGGACCGCGAGGACGAGCGCGGCGAGGCCGAAGAGCGCGCCGAGATAGCCGCCGAAGCTCGCGCGGTCGGCGTGGAGCGGCTCGAGACCCGAGGTGAACGACACCATCGCCGCCGGGATGAGCGCGACGGCGACGCCGGCCGCGAGGAGCAGCCACGACAGCGCGCGCTCGGGTCGCCGGAGGCGCGTCAGGCGCCGCGCGAGGAGGCCGCCCGCGCCGAGGCAGAGGAGGAACGTCACGAGGACGACGGCGAAGGAGTAGACGTCCTTGAGGGTGACGAGGTGGAACAGGCGAGTGACGACGACCTCCAGGGCGAGGGTGAGGAACCCCGACGCGCTCGCGAGGGCGAGGACCGTCCTTGGCGTGAACGACGGGGCGTTCGCGGAGGGGGCCGTGACCTCGACGGGGGGCCCGGTTCGCTCCGCGGGCGGGCCGGCGGGCGGGCCGGCGGTCGCGGTCGCGCACGCCGTCGCCGACTCGGAGCGGGCGAGGCCGAACGCGGCGATCGCGATCGCGACGTTCATCGCGATCGCCAGCAGATACGAGCCCTGGAAGCCGAGCCACGGCGGGAGGAAGAACCCCGCGACGAACGCGCCGAGCGCGGCGCCGATCGTGTTCGTCGCGTAGAGGAGGCTGCCGGTCGTTCCGAGCTGCTCGCGCGCGCGGACGAGCCGCGCCGCCATCACGGGAAACGTCCCGCCCATGAAGAAGGCGGCCGGGAAGAGCAGCATCAGGGCGACGCCGAGCTTCGCGACGACGGCGGCGGCCCCGCCCTCTCCGGCGACCGAGGCGATCGTCGGCGCGATGTCGCGGTGAGCGGATCGGATGAGGAAGTAGCCGACCGCCGCGACGGCGACCCCCACCTCGAGCCAGGCGTAGAGGCGAAGGGTCGCCTCGGGCGAGCGGCTCCGGATGCGACGCCCCCAGAACCAGCCTCCCGCGGCGAGGCCGGCGAAGAAGGCGGCGAGCGTCGTCGCGGCCGCCTGCGTGGTGCTCCCGAAGAGGAACGCGAGCTCCCGGAGCCAGAGCACCTCGTAGACGAGCGCGGTCGCCCCCGAGACGAAGACGAGGCCGAGCAGCGCCTCTCGGCGGGGGTCCTCGCTCCGTCGCTCCGGGGAGACGCTCATCCCCCGGAGGGTAGCCCGCCGGCCGGGCTCGTCGCCATCGCGACCGGGACTCCGCGCCCGGCTCCGCCCTTCGCGCGAGCATGGCGTCGATGTCATCCTGGCCGCGTGCGGAGCATCGGGCCCTACCAGATCGTCGGCGAGCTCGGCCGCGGCGGCGCGGGCGTCGTCCTGCGCGCCCACGATCCGCGGCTCCGCCGCGACGTGGCGATCAAGATGCTCCTCGCCGCGAAGGCCTCCGAGGCGCAGCTCAAGCGGTTCGCGCGGGAGGCGCGCGCCCTCGCCAGGGTGCGTCACCCCAACATCGTCGGCGTCCACGAGGTCGGCGAGGACTCGGGGAAGCCGTACATCGTCATGGACCTCGTCGAGGGCACCTCCCTCCAGGCTCGCCTCGACCGGGACGGCTCGCTCGGGCCGAAGGAGGCCGTGTCGATCATCGCGAAGGCCGCGCGGGCGCTCGCGGTCGCTCACGAGGCCGGCGTCCTCCACCGGGATCTCAAGCCCGACAACATCCTCGTCACGGCGGGCGGCGAGCCGCTCCTGACCGACTTCGGCCTCGCGAAGGACCTCGACGATCCGGGACGGAGCAACTCGGTCTCGGTCCGCGGTCGGTTCATGGGGACGCCCGGCTTCGCCGCGCCGGAGCAGGCGAAGGGCGAGCTCGTCGGACCGCCGACCGACGTCCACGGCCTCGGCGGGACCCTCTTCGCGCTGCTGACGGGGGAGCCGCCGTTCACGGGGAGCTCGGCGCTCGAGGTCATCATCGCGACGACGTCTCGGGAGGCCCCGGCGCCGTCCGATCGGGGGGCGCCGAGCGACGCGGAGCTCGACGGGCTATGCGCGCGCTGTCTCGCGAAGGAGCCGGGCGACCGGTTCGCGACCGCCGCCGAGCTCGCGGATGCGTGCGAGGGGTATCTGCGCGGCGAGCGCTCGATCGGGGCGAGCGCGGTGCGCCCGGCCGTCGGCGCCGTCGCCGCGCGGCCGGCCTCGGCCGTCCCGCGCATCCTGCTCGGGGTCGCGTGCTCGCTCGCGCTCGGGTTCGCCGCCAGTACGGCGTGGGTGGCGACGCGGCTCCGCGAGGCCGAGCGGCGGAACGCGGCGGAGCTCGCGGAGCTTCGGGAGAGGCTCGCGGCCGCGGAGCAAAGCGCGCGCGTCGTGGCCGAGGCTCCCGCGCCCGGTCCCGCGTCCACGCCAGCTCCCGCTTCCGCGTCGGCGGCCGTCACCTCCGCGACCGCCGCCGAATCGTCGGCACCATCCGAGGCGACCGGCGAAGAGGTCCTCCGGCTCGTCGCGAGCGCCGGCGAGCGGCGTGCGGCGGGCGATCTCTCGAAGGCGATCGAGGACTACTCGAAGGCGATCGAGCGCGGTCCGACGGCCGGGCTGCTGATCGACCGCGGGATGATCCGGGCCGACCTCCACGATCTCGACGGCGCGATCGACGACCTCTCCGCGGCGATCGGCCTCGATCACGCGCGGCCGGACCGGATCCGCGCCCTCGTCGTGCGCCTCTCGAGCCTTCGCGCGGCGTGGAGCGACCAGCCTCGACCCGAGCCGCGCGCCGTCGAGGATGCGTGGCGGCTCTGCGTGGCGGGCGATGCGAAGTTCGACGCCGACGACGTCGCTGGCGCGATGGCCGACTACGGGGCGGCGATGGAGCTCGACCCCCTCTCGGCGGTCCCGTGGCACAACCGCGGCCTCGTCAGGACGCACGCGGGGGATCTCGACGGCGCCCTCGCGGACCTCGACCGAGCGATCGAGCTCGGCGTGGCCGTCGCGGAGTTCCACTACATTCGCGGCCGGGCGAACGAGCTTCGCGACGACCTCGCCGCGGCGCGCGCCGACTACGACCGGGCGATCGAGGCCGACCCGCTCCATCAGGAGTCGTGGGTCAGTCGATCGGTCGTTCGGAGGCTGCTCGGCGACCGCGGTGGCGCCCGCCGTGACGCCGAGCGGGCCGTCGAGCTCGACCCGACCGACGCCGACGGTTACAACGCGCGCGCGTTCGTCCGGCTCGCTCAGGGCGACCCGCGGGGAGCAATCGCGGACCTCGAGGAGGCGATCCGGCTCGGGCACGACCAGTCGGCCGTGCTCCGCACCGAGCTCGAGCGGGTCCGCCGCCTGCACTCGGACTGGTTGGGGGAGCCGCCCTCGGCGCCCGACCAGGCGGAGGCGAAGCGCTGGCGCGAGCGAGCCGAGAGCAAGCTCGTCGCGGGGGACTTCGAGGGCGCCCTCCCGGACCTCGATCGCGCGCTCGAGCTCGACCGGACGAACGCATTCGCCTGGGCGAACCGCGGCGCGGCGAAGGAGAAGGCCGGCGACCGCGCCGGCGCTATCGACGACGCGAGCGCGGCGATCGTCCTCTCGCCGGGCAGCGGCGGCGCGTGGCGCAACCGCGGGCTCGCCCGGGGCTTTCAGGGCGACTTCGTTGGCGCGATCGCGGACTTCGACCGGGCGATCGCGCTCGATCCGACCGACGCGATGGCGTGGGTCGCCCGCGGCGCCGCGCACTCCGACGCGGGCGATCTCGAGGAGGCGATCGCCGACTACGAGGAGGCCGTGGCCCAGGGTCACCCCGAGTCGGTCGACCTGCAGGCTCAGATCGCCGACATACGCCGCGAGATCGTGGCCGGTCCGTTCGACTCCGAGCGCGCGGTCGCCGCGGCGGCCCGGCAGTGGAACCGCTCGGGGGAGAGCCGGTGGGCCGAGGGGGATCGCGCGCGAGCGGTCGAGGACTTCGACAAGGCGCTCCGCCTCGACCCGACGCTGGTCCGGGCTCGCACCAACCGCGGCATCGCCCGGATCCACTCCGGCGACACCGAGGGAGCGCTCGCCGACTTCGACCGGGTGATCGACCTCGATCCGACAAATGTCTTCGCGCTCGTCAACCGCGGCATCGCGAGGAAGGCGGCCGGCGACCTCGACGGCGCGATCGCCGACTGCGACCGCGTCATCGTGCTCGAGCCGCGGAGGGCGCAGGCGTGGGGCGGCCGCGGAGCGCTGAAGCGCGACGTCGGCGACCTGCGCGGAGCGATCGAGGATCTGAACGAGGCCATCCGCCTCGGGCACCCCAGGGCGAAGGAGCTCCGCTCCGAGGTCGAGCGCCTGCGCGCGCGGGTCGGCGCCGGCGCCCGCCCCGGCGGCTGACCCGGCGCCTGAGCCTCCGGTCTGCTAACATCGGGCCTCCATGTACGAGGTTCACACCAGCATCGTCATCGCCGCCGAGCCCGGCGCGGTCTTCGAGGCCCTCTCCGATCACGAGGCGTTTCTGGTCGACGACGCGATCGACCGGTGCGTCCTCGAGTCGCCGGGGAGCCCGGATCGGAACGGGCTCGGCGCGGTCCGTGTCGTCACGGCCGGGGCCTACCGGCTCACCGAGGAGATCGTCGCGTTCGACCCGCCCCGTCGCTACGACTACGTCATCCGCGAGGTGACCCGGAAGGGGCGCCCCGCGCCGCTCGAGCACGAGCGAGGGTGGCTCGAGCTCACGCCGGTCGAGTCCGGGACGCGCGTCGACTGGCACTCGCGGTTCCGGTTCGCGATCCCGGTGATCGGCTGGTTCGCCGAGCGGGTCCAGGGGCCGGGGCTGCGGCGTTCGTTCGCGCGCATGCTCGCACGGGCGAAGGACCGGCTCGAGGCCGTCCCCACCGGGTAGGTTCGGGAGATGGTCCAGCTCTCTCTCGGCGGAACCGCCCGCGGGCGATCGCGGTCGAAGGGAGCGAGAGAAGAGAGGAGAGATCCATGGTCCGAGCCGCCTCCCGTTCGAGCTCGAGTCTCCCGCCCGGGCGCGGCGTGGCGGCCGCGCTCGCCGTCCTCGCGCTCACCGTCGTCGCATCGGAGCGTCCGGCATCGGCCGACGACGGCCTCGCGCCGGAGCGGGCCCGCGCCCTCGCCTTCGTCGAGGCGAAGGCCGGCGAGAACGTCGATGCGGTCGCCGCGGCGATCGCCACGACGTTCCAGGACGAGGTCGTCCCGGCGGCGCGCGGGAAGCTCGACGGAGCCGCGAAGGCCTGGGCCGGGCGCGCGGGCGCGGCCGCCGCCGGGAAGGTCGTCGCCTCCTGGAAGACGAAGCTCGCCGGCTGGGATCGGGCGAGGCTCGACGCGTTCGCCCGGAAGACGAAGAAGTCCGCCGGGCTGCCGTTCTTCGGCGAGCCCGTCCTCGAGCCGGTCGAGGTCGCGGCGATCGCCGGCCTGCCGAAGCGTCACCTGCCCGGGCTCGCCCTGCGGTGGGTCCGATCGGGCATCCTCGCTCACGGCGTCCTCGTCGCGGTCGAGCGCAACACGGGACGCACGTTCTCGGCGAGCTCGTTCGACGACCTGGCGCCGCACGTCGCGCCCGTCGCGGGGAAGGAGGCCGCGGTCGAGGTCTTTCATCTCCTGGGGACGCTCCTGAGCAACGCGGGGATCGCCCAGGGCGACCCGAGCGTGACGACCGCGGCGGACGGCGCGATCACCGTCTCTCACGTGAACGAGCTTCGCCGCGACGGGGCCAGCCACGGGCGCCCGGGCGTCGTCGCTTCGTTCCGTGAGGAGTGGGTGATGAAGGTCGACGCGGCGGGCAGGGTCGCCGCGTTCGACTACGAGGCGACCTCGGGCCCGGGCCGCGCGACGCCCGGGCGGAAGGACGCATCGCCCGAGGACGCGCCGCCCGTGGCCACCCCTCGCGCCCGTCCGCGCTGAGTGGGGCGGGGTGCCACCGGAGTTCTCGTTACGGGTCATCGTTCGTCTCGACCGTGAACGACGGTCCCAGACGCAATCGGGTGGCACGCGCGTCGAAACTCCATATTGAGTCATGACTTTCGGCGAGGGTCTCGCCACGGCACCGGACTTGCCAAAGGGGGAGGTGCGAGAGAGACAGCCTGAGGAGAGACCCGCCATGAAGACCACGAAGCTCATTCCTGCCCTGGCCCTCGGGATGGCCTGCGCGCTCGGGGCGGCCACCCCGCCCGCGCTCGCCGACGAGAGCTGCCCGGCAGGAGGCGGCGGCGCGTCCGGTCAGGCCGGCAGCGTCGCCGACGGGCTCGGCCAGGCGAGGGCGGGTCTTCCCGGCGCGATCGACGCGGCCCGGCAGGCGCTCGGCGGACAGGGCGAGGGCGCTCTCCAGGCGCTCGACCGGGTGCAGCAGTTCCTGACCGACAACCCCGAGCTCATCGACGCGGTTCGCGGCAAGACGTCGGTCGACGGCGCCCGGACGCTGCCGAAGCTGCTCGAGGCGGCGCAGCGCAACCTCGCGGCCGGCAACACCAAGTTCGCCGAGCTCTGCCTCGAGAAGATCAAGGAGTTCCTCGAGGCGGCCCTCGGGATCGTCGGCGGCGCCGGACAGGACGGCCAGGTCGACACGCTGAGCGGGCAAGGCGCCGCCGGCGACCAGGGCGAGCTCTTCCGGCTCGGCGACAGCGGGCCGCAGGTGGCCGACCTTCAGCGGCGGCTCCAGGCGATGGGGCATCCGGTCGGCGTGACCGGGACCTTCGATCAGGCGACCCAGACAGCGGTCCGTCGCTTCCAGACGGCGCAGGGCAACGCGGTCGACGGGATCGTCGGACCGCAGACGCGCGGGGCGTTCACCCACGCCGAAGGCGGCAACCGGACGCGCTTCGGCGACACCCGTCAGGGCCAGGCGCTCGCCCCGAGCGCCCTCCGCGGATCGGGCTCGAGCATCGGGTCGGGCGCGCCGTCGGGCTCGTCGAGCCGCGGTTCGAGCGCGTCGACGATTCCGGGCGCGACGCCGCCGCCGAGCGCGAGCGGGCCCGTCGGCGGAGCGACCGCGAGCGGTCAGAGCCTCGCGTCGGCGGCGGCGCGCGTCGCGGGCCGGCGAGGGACGACCGGTCGGTGCTTCGCGGGCGTGGCCGAGGCGGTCACCTCGACGCACGGGAGCTTCCTCCACGGCAAGAGCGCCTACATGGCGGCCGACCAGCTCGCCGCCCGCTCGGACTTCCGCGAGGTGAACGTGAGCGGCTCCGCGCTCCGCCAGCTCCCGCCCGGCGCGATCGTCGTGTGGGGCAAGACCGCCCGCTCGCCGCACGGCCACATCTCGGTGTCGCTCGGCGACGGTCGCGAGGCGAGCGACCACGTTGCGACCCAGCGCCTCCAGCTCCGGGGCGACTCCAACCCGCGCGTGTTTGTTCCGCGCTGATCGTCGACCCGTCAGCCGTTCGACGCGGCCCGGACCCGGCGCCCCTCGCGCCGGGTGCGGGCCGCGTTCGGTCGTGTCGGGGAGTCCCCCAGGCCCGTCCTCCGGACGCAGCCGATTGACGTGCGGCGACTTCGCTCGTCAAGTGACACCATGATCGACGGCACGTCCGAGGGCAGATCGGCCGCACCGCCGCCGGGCGATGCAGGACCGTTCCCCGGACGATTCCTCACCCTCGCCGTGCTGGCGACGACGCTGCTCCTGGCGTGGCTCGCGTTCACCTCGTGGAGCTGGCACGCCGCGGCGATCGACGAGCAGCTGCGGAACCGCCGGATCGAGCGCCTGAGGGCCGACATCCTCCTCTACGACGAGACGCTCACCATGAGCGCGCGGATGGCGGCCGCGACGGGCGAGGCGCACTGGGAGGAGCGATACCTCGAGCACGAACCGCGTCTCGCGGCGGCGCTCGAGGAGGCGATCACGGTGACGCGCGACCTCTCGCTCGAGGCGCCGGCCGACGCGACGCGCGCCGCGAACGAGTGGCTCGTCGAGCGGGAACGACGCGCGTTCGAGCTCGTTCGCCAGCGCCGGCTCGACGAGAGCCGCGAGCTGCTCGCGAGCGACGAGTACGAGCGCCACAAGCGCGAGTACGGTCGAGGAATGGCCCGGCTCGCGTCGCTCCTCGACGTCGCCGTCGAGCGATCCCGGGCGTCCCGGATTCGTCGGGCGTTCCTCGACGTCGTCGTCTCGATCGGCGTGGCGCTCATCCTCGCGGTTGCCTGGTTCGTGGTCCTAAGATCGATCCACCGCTGGCGCGAGGCGTTCGAGCGCGGCAACGAGCGCCTCCGGGGAAGGACGGACGAGCTGGTCCGCGAGGTCGAGGAGCGCCGGCGCGCCGAGCGCGAGCTCTTCGTGTCGGAGCAGCGCTTCCGCGCGGTCGTGCAAGACTCGCCGAACGCGGTCGTGTCGTTCTCGACCAAGGGGCGCATCGTCTACTGGAATCGAGGCGCCGTCGCGGTGTTCGGCTGGTCGGACGACGAGGCGCTCCAGCGCGAGGTGACCGACCTCCTCCTCGAGCGCCATCGGCACCGGATGCGGGCGGCGCTTCGGATGCTCGAGCGACCCGACGGACGCGAGCGGTTCGCGCGGTCGATCGAGATCCGCGCGAGGCGGTCGGACGGATCGGCGTTTCCGGCGGACGTGACCCTCGCCCGATGGACGAGTGAGGGGGAGCTCCTCATCACGGTGATCGTGCGCGATCTCTCCGAGCGAAAGGCGCTCGAGCGCGCCGCGCTCGAGGCCGCGCAGCGCGAGCAGGAGCGTCTCGGGAGAGACCTCCACGACGGGCTCGGGCAGGTGCTCGTCGGCCTGGGGTTCCGGGCGGGCACGCTGGCGAAGAAGCTCCGGGAGGCGGGCAGCGCCGACGCCTCCGACGCGGACGAGCTGGTCGCGCTCATCCGGCGGGCGATCACCGAGACGAGGGCGATGGCCCACGGTCTCGCGCCCCTCGAGGTGGACAGCCAGGACCTCCAGGACGCCTTCGAGACGCTCGCCCGCGACACGCGTGGCATCTTCGAGGTCGACTGTCACTACTCGCCCGCCGAGGAGCAGGTCCGCCTCGCGCCGCCCGCCGCCTCGCATCTCTACTGCATCGCGCGCGAGGCGGTGACCAACGCCGTGAAGCACGCCGAGCCCGGGCGCGTCGACATAGCGCTCCGCGCCGACGATCGATGGATCAACCTCGCCATCAAGGACGACGGGCGAGGCATGCCGAACGGAGGCGACACGACCCCGCCTGGGCTCGGGCTCAAGCTCATGCGCTACCGGGCGGAGCGCCTCGAGGGGAGCCTCGAGATCCACTCCGAGCCCGGCGGCGGGACGACCGTCGCGTGCCGCTGCCCCGCCGACGCCGACTGGGAGAGCTGACCGGCCGGCGGCGTCGGTAGTGGGCTACTCCTCGTCGGGCTGGTCCTCGCCCTCGGGGTCGGCCGGGACGAGCTCGAGCGCGGCGGAGTTGATGCAGTGGCGGAGGCCGGTCGGCGCGGGGCCGTCCTCGAAGACGTGGCCGAGGTGGCCGCCGCAGCGGGAGCACAGGAGCTCGGTGCGGATCATCCCGTGGCTCTCGTCGGTCTTGGTCGTCACGGCGTCGGGGGTGACCGGCTGCCAGTAGCTCGGCCAGCCGGTGCCCGAGTCGAACTTCGTCGTCGAGCTGTAGAGGGGCTGCTTGCAGCCGGCGCAGTGGTAGACCCCGGCGGTCTTCGTGGCGTAGTACTTGCCGGTGAAGGCGCCCTCGGTGCCCTTCTCCCGGAGGATGCGGAACTGCTCGGGCGAGAGGCAGGTCTGCCACTCCTGCTCGGTCTTCTCGGCCACCTCGGCCGGCTCCGTGGCGACCGTATCGGAGCCCGCGGGCGCGGCGGCGTCCTCGGGCGCGGAGCCCCCGGACTCGGAGGCGGTCGGCTCACTGCTGCAGCCGGTCGCGACGAGGGCGAGGACGACGAAAGGGACGGGGAGGGCGGCGAGTCGCATGTCGGCTCCGGGTCTGGCGTGCTGGTCTCGAGGGGAACCTCCGTGGCTCCGCCGCGATTCTAAATGGGTCACGCCCGGTCACGCCCGGATTTCTCAATGCAGCTGGCGGCGCGGCGCCCTGGCGGCCGGACAGACGTCTACGATCCGCCCCGATTGGCCCCGCCCGAACCCTCCTCGAGGCGACGCTTCTCCTCCTCCAGCCGACGCTTCTCTTCCTCCAGGCGGCGCTCCTCCTCGACCTGATCCTGGTGCCGGGCGAGGCGCTCGAGGTTCTCGGTCATCGTCGTCACCTTGGCGGCGAGCTCGTGATCGGGCGCGCGTCGGAGGAACTCCTCGAAGTCGGCCTTCGCCTCGCGGAACCGCCTGGCATCGGAGTGGGTGAAGCCCCGCTCGGTCCAGCCGAACAGGTCGGTGGGGTCGAGCGCGATCGCTCGATCGAGGTCCGCGATCGCTCCCTCGAGGTCTCCCTGGGCTCGGCGGATCTTCCCTCGATTCTTGAAGGCGGCCGACGAGCCGGGGGCGAGCTCGGTGCAACGGGTCCAGGCGGCGATCGCCGCGTCGGGCCGGCCGAGCCGATCCTCGGCGTGGGCGAGCACCGCCCACGAGAGGACGTCGTCGGGCGCGAGCTCGGTGGCGCGGGCGGCGTCCTCGTGCGCGCCGGCTGTGTCGCCGCCTTTCAGCCGAAGCTCGGCGCGATTGCGAAGCGCTCGATGGTCGGGCTCGAGCTTCACCGCGCGGTCGAACGCGGCCCGGGCGCCGTCGGCGTCCCCCGTCGCCTGGCGCGCCCTCCCGAGAGAGCGCCACGCATCGGCCCACTCGGGCGCGAGCTCGGCGGCCCGACCGAAGTCGGAGACGGCTCGCGCCATCTCCTTCCGGTCCCGGTGAAGGCGGCCGCGGAGCCACCAGAACATGGAGTTGCCGGGGTCGAGCTCGATCGAGCGGCCGGCGTCGTCGATCGCGCCGATGAGGTTTCCGGCCGAGCCCTTCGCCGCGGCGCGGTTGTGCCAGGCGAGCGCCACGTTGGGGCTGAGCTCGATCGCCCGGTCGAAGTCGGCGATCGCCTCGGCGTGCCGGCCGAGACCGTTGAGCGACACACCCCGGCCGTTGAACGCGAGTGTCCGCACGGCCCCGTCGAGCTCGATGAGCTGGCCGAAGTCGGAGATGGCCCCCTCGTGGTCGCCGAGCTGCTGGCGCATCATCGCGCGGTTGCTCAGGGCGAGGCCGCTCTTCGGATCGAGCTCGACCGCCGTCGTCGCATCCGCGAGAGCCCCCTCGAGGTCGCCGAGGGCCATCCGCGCGACGGATCGGTTCAGCCACGCTTGCAGGACGCCGGGATCGAGCAGCGTCGCGCGCGTCGTGGCGAGGATCGCGCGGTGGTGGTTGCCGATGGTGCTGTAGGCCTGCCCGAGGGAGCTCCAGAAGAGCGGGATCGTGGGTAGGATCTCGACCGCCCGCTCGAGCGCGGCCACCGCGTCCCGGTCGCGGCCGAGCGCCTGAAGCGTCTGGCCGAGGTTGGCCCAAGCGAGCGCCTCGTTCGGGTCGAGGCCGATCGCCTCATCGAAGCAGACCTTCGCGGCGCGGGGTTGGCCGTTCATGTGGTAGGCCGTGCCGAGGGTGGCCCAGATCTCGGCCTCGTCCGGCTCGATCTCGACCGCCCGCTCGAGGCGCTCGATCGCCTCGGCGGGGTGTCCCTGGTTGACGAGAGCCATCCCGTGGCGGGCCCACGCCCATCCCTGGAGCGGGTCGAGGGCGACGGCCCGCCCGAAGTCCTCGACGGCTTCGGCGGAGCGGCCGAGGAACATGCGTACACACCCGCGCACGTAATAGAGGCCGGCGAGGCGCGGCTCCTCGAGGATCGCCTTGCCGAAGCAGATCTCGGCGGCGTCGAGTGAGCCGCCATCCCGATGGATGAGGCCGCCGACCCACCAGGCGTCAGCCAGGCTCGGCTGGAGCTCGGTGGCGGCCGTCAGGTCGTCGAGGGCGGCGGTGAGGTCGCCCTGGAGCCGGCGAGCCTCGCCTCGCTTGACGAGCGCGAGGGCGAGCTTCGGGTCGCGCTCGAGGGCCGCCGTCGCGTCGGCTGCGGCGGGGTCGGGCTCGTTGCGCCGGAGGTGGACGCGGCTGCGCTGGACGAGCGTGTCGCTGTCGTCGGGGGCGAGCTGCACCGCGCGGTCGAGGTCGGCGAGCGCGCCGTCGAGGTCGCCGCAGAGCATCCGGAGAACGCCGCGCCTCCGGTAGGCGGTCGCCGACTCCTCGTCGACAGGCAGGTCATCGTCGACGTCGTCGAGGTAGCGGTCGATCCGCGTCTCCAGCGGCCCGGCCGCGGGAAACCGCTCGCGCGCGCGCATCACGGCCGAGATCGCCTCGACGCCGCCGATCCGACAGAGGGCGCGCGCGGCCGGAGCGGCGCGGAGCTCGTCCTGCTCGGCGCGGAGGAGTCCGTCGAGGGCGGCCACCGCGAACGTCCGGGACCCGAGGAGCCCGAGCGCCTCGGCGCAGAACCGCGCGAAGAGCAGCCCGCGCGGGCCGAGCGCCTCCGCCTGGGCCCGCGAGGCGAGCTGGCGGACGGACGGACCTCGGCCGGTCTCGTCCGCGGCGCGCTCCTCGAGGCGGGCGGTCACGGTCGCCAAACGATGAGCGTCGTCGTCGGTGAGGCGCTCGTCGGGGCGAAGCGTGGCCAGAGCCTCGAGCGCGATGACGACGGCGTCTCGCTCGGCCGGCGTGGCGGCGTCGGTGTAGAGGCGGTCGAACGCCGTGTGAAGCTCGGCGGTCACCTCTTCGAGGGCGGCGGCGACGAGCTCGGCCGCTTCGTCGCCTCCGCCGCGGCCGATCAGGGTGAAGAGGTGCTCCTCGTAGCCTTCGGCGCTCTCGAGCACGTCGGTCTCGCGGGCGGAGCGGAGGATCGCGGCGATCCGGTCCCGGCGGGCCTGCGACGCCCGGGCGCGGGCGTCGGCGACGCCCGCGGCCGCAGCGCGGGCCGCCGCGTCGTCCACCCCGAGGCCCGCCGCGCGCTCGAACGCGCTCGTCGCGACGCTCCACTGCTCCTCGGCGAGGGCGGCTCGACCGAGGGCCGTCGCGGTCCGGAAGGCGACCTCGCGCGCGTGGGCGCTCTCGGAGTCGAGGGCCGCCCGGCGCGTCGTCGCCTCGAGGGCGACGAGCCCGCGGGCGAGGAGCTCGTCGAACGAGGCGGCCGGTCGAGGCGTGACGCCGTCTTGCTCGAGGAACGCGTTGAGGGCGGCGCGGCCCTCGGTCCGGGCGGCGGCGATCGCCTCCTGGCGCTCGGTCTCGATCGCGCGGGCCCGCGCCCACTCGACGGCCCGGACGCGCTCCGCCCGCTCGCGGAGCTCGGCCCGGATCGCGTGGGCGGCCACGCCGATCCCGGAGAGCGCGATGCCCCCGACGAGCGACAGGGCCGCGGTGAGGGCGCGGTTGCGGCGGACCCAGCGGGCGGCCCGTTCGCGTCGGCCGGCCGGCCGCGCCCGGATCGCCTCGCCGCCGCCGAACCGGCGGAGCTCGTCGGCGACCTCCGCCGCGGAGGCGTAGCGTCGCGCTGGCTCCTTCTCGAGGCAGCGCAGCGCGATCGTCTCGAGGTCGGGGTGCACGTCGGGGTGACGGCGTCGCGGCGGCTCGGGGTCCTCGGAGATGACCTTCTTGATGATGCCGTAGATGGAGTCGGCCTCGAACGGCGTCCGGCCGGTCAGCGCCCGGTAGAGCAGGCCGCCGAGCGCCCAGACGTCGGTGTGCGGGCCCTGGTCGCCGTGCTTGCCGTCGGCCTGCTCGGGCGCCATGTAGGACGGCGTGCCGAGGAGCTCGCCGGTGAGGGTGAGCCGCTCACTCGCGGTCTCGAGGCGGGCGAGGCCGAAGTCGGTCAGGCGCGCGCGGCCGTCGGCGTCGACGAGGACGTTCTCGGGCTTCACGTCGCGGTGGAGGATCCCGTGCTCGTGGGCGTGGGAGAGGGCGAGCGCCGTCTCGCGGATGAGCTCGGCGATCCGGCGAGGGGGGAGCGATCCATCGCCGAGAACGTCCTCGAGGCTGCGGCCCTCGACGAGGTCCATCACGAGGAAGGGGTGACCCTCGTGGACGCCGATCTCGTGGACGGCCACGATGCCCGGATGGCGCAGCCGCGCGACGGCCTCCGCCTCCTGCTGGAACCGCTTCAGGCGGGTGGGGCTCTCGGCGCTCCGGGGGTCGAGGACCATCTTGATCGCGACGTCGCGGCGGAGGCCGAGGTCGTAGGCGCGGTGGACGACGCCCATGCCGCCGCGGCCGAGCTCCGCGATCAGGACGTAGTTGCCGATCCGCCGGGCGGGGTCGTCGGCCGCCTCGACGACGGCGGCCGGGAGGCGACCGCTGCTCGAGCTGGCGGCGGGGTTCATCCCCGAGCTCGAAGCGGGCGAGGAGGGCCAGGGCGAGTGGCGGAGAAAGCGGGCGCTCCCCGAGGCGTCGCTCGCCGGGCTGCCGGGGGCGGCGTCCGCATTGGAGATCGGCGGGGAGCCGACGACGGTCGCGGTCGCGTCGTCGCCGAGCTCCGACGCGGCCGGCGCGGTGGGGGGCGAAGGGGCGGCGATGGCGATCGCATGCGCCTCGCGTGCGCTCAGCTCGCCGCGGGCGACGAGCAGCTCGACGAGGCGGACCCGGCCGGGGCCGCCGCGTGCTCGCTGCTCGGCGACGACCGCGGCGAGGGTCGCGGGGTCGATCCGTCTGGTCGCGAGGAGCCGCTGGGCGAGGGCGCGGTCGGTGGCCTCGACGGCCGCACCCGCCTGCCGTGGCGGTGGCGGCGGCGGAGGGCGCGGCGGCGGGCCTCGTCGTCCATCCGTCACCGGCCCGCCTCCTCGGCTCCCCGCTCGACGCGGCGGATGAGCTCGTCGCGGTCGGTGTTGGAGGCGAAGCGTGCGAGGCGGGTGAAGAAGACGCCGTCGGTCCCGAGACGGGCGATGGCGCGCGCGAGGATCTCCTCGGCCTCGTCGCCGCCGAGGATCAGGAGGGCGACGCCGGCGGGGAGCGCCCGCTGCTGGTCCGCCTCGGCGAGGACGTAGCGGCCGAGGGGCGCGATGGCCTCGTCCGGGAGGGCCATCCGTCCGAGGGCGTCGCAGCAGAGCTGGGCGAGGCGACGCCGCCGACGGCCGACGCCGGCGCTCTGCACCTCGGCGAGGAGCTCGCGCGCGGTGGTCGGGCTTGTCGAGATCTCGCGGCGCGGACCGACCATCCCCGCGGTCGCGATCGAGCGCATCACCGCCGTCGTCTCGCCGCCCTTCGCCCGGGCGGTCTGGAGGAGGCCGCGCGAGGCGCGCTCCTCGAGGCGGGCAGCGGAGCGGGCGAGGATCGGGGCGGCGTCGGCCGGGGTCGGCTCGAGTCGCTTCCAGGCGTCGACCGCGGCCGAGACGGCGTCGTCGATGTCCTCGATCAGCGAGGCCCCGGCCCGAGCCTCCTCGTTCGTCGGTCGGGCGCCGCCGCGGTAGAAGGCGGCGGTGACCTGGTGGAGCGCGTCGGTGACCTCGTCGAGCGCCGCGCCGAGGATCGCGACCGTCTGCGGGTGGCGGAGGGTGACGAGGTCGAAGACGGCGTTCGACCAGCCGTGCGGACGACGGGCGAGCTCGCCCGAGCGGGCGTCCTCGAGGATCTCCTCCACGGCGAGGCGCCGCTCGGTCTCCGCGCGGGTGCGGGCGGCGGTGACCGCCTCGGCGGCGGCCCGGGCGCGCGCATCGTCGGCGCCGGTGGCGAGGGCGCGCTCGAACGCGATCGCCGCGACGCTCCACTGCTCGCCGGCGACGGCGACCTCGCCGAGATGCATCGCCGCGTCGAACGCGCGCGAGGCGTCGGCGTCCTCGTCGCCGAGGGCGACCGCGCGCGCCGTCGCGTCGGACGCGGTGAGGCCGAGGGCGAGGAGCGCATCGGTGCGGCGGGCGGCGGCGACGACGCCATCGGGGGCCGGCGCGGTCCGAGCGGCCTCGAACGCGGCGATCGAACGATCCGCCTCGGCGCGAGCGGCGGCGAGCACGCGGGTCTTCTCCTCGGCGGCGACCCGAGCCCGCTCGGCCGCGACGGCGCGGAGCCGAGCGGCCTCGGCGCCGCGTCGCTGGATCGTGACCGCGACACCAGCGACCGCGAGCCCGACGGCCAGAACGCCCGCGGCGGTCGCGGCCGACGCGATGGCCCGATTGCGGCCCGCCCAGCGGCGAACGCGGCCGAGCCGGCCGACGGGGCGAGCGAGGATCGGCTCGCCCGCGCCGAAGCGGCGAAGCTCGTCGGCCACCTCGGCGGCCGAGGCGTAGCGGCGTCCGGGTTCCTTCTCGAGGCAGCGAAGCGCGATCGTCTCGAGGTCGGGGTGGATCTCCGCATCGAGCGCGCGAGGAGGCGTCGGCTCCTCGAAGAGGACCTTCCCGACGAGCTCCATGAGCGAGCCGGCGTGGAAGGGAGGGCGGCCGACGAGGCCGCGGTAGAGGATGCCGCCGAGGGCGTAGACATCGGCAGCCGGGCCGATCTCGCCGCGGCTCTTGCCCGCCTGCTCGGGAGCCATGTAGAGGGGGGTGCCCATGAGCTGGCCGGAGCGGGTGAGCTTGTGGGTCGAGTCGCCGTCGCCCGCGTGGGCGAGGCCGAAGTCGGTCACGTGCGGGCGGCCGGAGCGGTCGACGAGGACGTTCTCGGGCTTCACATCGCGATGGACGATCCCGAACCGGTGGGCATGGTCGAGGGCGGCCGCCGTCTCCCCCACCACCTCCGCGAGGCGAAGCGGCCCCAGGCCACCGTCGGCCGCGAGGAGGCCCTCGAGGTCGGACCCCTCGATGAGCTCCATCACGATGAAGGGCTGCGCGCCGTGGACGCCGACCTCGTGGACCGCGACGATCCCCGGATGCCGCAGCTTCGCCGTCGCGACGGCCTCCCGCCGAAACCGCTCGATCCGGGCGGCGTCCCCTGAGCCCCCCCGGTCGCCCAGGATCGTCTTGATCGCGACGGCCCGGTTCAGGCCGGTGTCATGGGCGCGGTAGACGACCCCCATCCCGCCCCGCCCGAGCTCCGAGACGAGGACGTATCGACCGATCCGACGCGCCGGGTCCGCCATCACCCGCGCGAGGGCGGAGTCCGGTTCGTCGAACGCTCCCCGGTCGGATCGGTCGAACTCGGATGGCGGCGTCACGCGATCTTCCCCGGGGCCAAGTCTCCAACGTAGACGGAGCCGCGGCGCTGGACAATGCGCCATCCGAGCGAGTCGTCCCTCGCTTAGCCTGGTGGCATCGCCATCGCGCCGACCGGTACACTCTCCCCGGGGATGACCACGCGTCGGGTCGTCCTTCATCGTCGTCTTCCTGATCAGGGCGGTCGTCGCGGATCAGGGACCTCTCCGAAGAGGCGGGCAAGCCCGGACTCTATCGGCCTCCCGGCCCCGTGATCGACCCGACCGGCCCCGCTTCTCACTGATTTTGGGCTCGCGTTCGACAGTCACGAAAAGGGACTCAGCCTTACCAAGTCTGGCGAGATCATGGGGACGCCCTCCTTCATGTCGCCCGAGCAGGCGAGCGGCGAGAAGGCCCGCGGCCCAAAATCGGCTGGAGTAGCACGATCTGGGTTCGGTCCGGAGAGTCGGGATCCTGGCTGGCATGCGACGCCTCAGGAACGTCCGATCCAAGCGCGCCAATTCCAGCGCCCGAAGGGGTGGGTCTCGGAAGGCTAGCGGCGATTCTCGTCGACCCAGGCTCGAAGCGTGGCCGCGTCCGGGTGACCGAGTCGGATGGCCTGCTCGTAGTCGAGGACCGTGCCGTCGAGGTCGCCCTTCTGGCGCTTCGCGGCTCGCGGTCGACCCAGGCGCCGGCGTCGGTCGGATCGAGCTCAATTCGCTTTCGATGCTGCAGCCCCTGGGGAATGGTCAGGGGTTCCGGGCCCGTCCGGGTTTGCTCCGCCGGGCGCGCGAGCCGTATCATCCATCACGACCCCGGAGGACTCCATGGACAAGGTGGCGCGCGTCGGAATCTCGCTCGAGGGCGATCTCCTCGCCAAGCTCGATGACTATCTCACCCGCAAGGGTTACAGCAATCGAAGCCAGGGCATCCGCGACATCGTCCGGGCCCGGCTCGTCGAGGATGAGTGGCGCGACGACGAGACCGAGACGGTGGCGACCGTCAACATCGTCTACGACCATCACAAGCGCGAGCTGCTCGATCAGCTCGCGCAGCTGCAGCACGACCATCTGAAGGAGATCGTGAGCGCCCTCCACGTCCACCTCGACCGGGAGCACTGCCTCGAGATCCTCGTCCTGCGGGGGCGGGCCAGGGACCTCCGTCAGATCGGCGAGCGCATCATCGCCACCAAGGGCGTGCTCCACGGAACGATGAGCTTCAGCACGACCGGGGGCGCGTTCGCGTGAGCCGGCCGGACGCGACGTGACCGGACCGCATCGTCCCGAGCCGACCCCTCCGACGACGCCCTTTCCCGCGGGCGGCGGCGGCGAGCCGGGGCGACGTGATCCCGAGGCGCCGCGTCGTCGTCCTCCGGCGAGGAGCGACCCGCTCTCGGTCGCCCGCGGCATCCCCGCGGGGCGAGCGGAGCGGGCCCCGCCCGATCCGCCGCTCGCGCCGCCCCCGTCGCGTCGGCCGCCCTCGGGCGACCGGGGCGCCGAGGGGAGCGATCTCCAGAAGAAGGCCTCATCGAACTGGGTCCTCCAGCCCGGCAGCGACGCCTCCGACGAGGAGTCGTCGCGTCGCCTCCGGACGCGCGAGCGCTCGTCGTCCTCGCGCCGTGAGCCGACGGCGTCGTCGCGCCGCGAGCGCCCGACCAGCTCGCGGCGCTCGAAGACCTCGCGCCGCCACGCCAGCTCGGGGCCGCCGCCGAGCGATGCGGACGGCGCTCGCGGCGCCCTCGTCGGCAAGCGGATCGGTCCCTACCGGATCGTCGAGCCGATCGGGGAGGGCGGCATGGGGTTCGTCTACCGGGCGTTCCACGACGTTCTGCGGGCGGAGCACGCGGTGAAGGTGGTCCGCCCCGAGCTGCTCCGCGACCCCGAGGCGGCCGCCCGGTTCCGTCAGGAGATGGAGGCGCTCGGTCGGGTCGATCTCCACCCCTACGTCGTCCGGATCCACTCCACCGGCGAGGAGCGCGGCCTCCGCTGGATGGCGCTCGACCTCGTGTCGGGCGGGTCGCTCCGCGCCCTCATGCAGCACGGACCGATGCCGGTCCGCCGCTCGCTCGAGCTCGCCCACAAGATCGGTCAGGCGCTCGATCACCTTCACCGCCATCGCGTGCTGCATCGTGACCTCAAGCCCGAGAACGTCCTCCTCGACGATCGGGGCGATCCGCAGCTCTCCGACTTCGGCCTCGCCCGCACCCACGACCGCTCGGTCGCGATCACCGCCAGCGGCGTCAACGTGGGCACGCCCGCCTACATGGCCCCCGAGGTGGCCGCCGGCCGGGCGCGCCCCGACGAGCGGGCCGACATCTTCGCCCTCGGGGTGCTCCTCTGGGAGATGCTCGCCGGGCGCCATCCCTTCGCGAAGACCGGCGAGCCGGCCCTGTCCGTGATGCTCCGGATCGCGACCGAGGCGCCGCCACCGCTCCGGAGCAGCCGAAAGGAGGTCGACGAGGACCTCGACGCCGTCGTCACCCGCGCGCTCCACCGCCGCGCCGACCGTCGCTATCAGTCCGCGCGCGAGATGTGCGACGACATCGAGCGCCTGCTTCGCGGCGAGGAGACCGACGCGGCGCCGACCGGACGCCTCGAGCGTGGTCTCGAGGAGGCGAACCGCCGCCTCGGGCGTCGCGGTCGCATCGCGATCGCCGTCGCCCTCGCCGCGCTCGGGGCGGGCGGGCTCGCCTGGATCGGCTCGGTCCTCGTCGCGAGCTCGGTCGCGCGGGACCCCGCCGGCGAGGCGAGGGCCGAGGGAAGGCGCATCCTCTTCGACCTCGCCTCGAGCCTCGCGCCGCCGGCCGGCTCCGACGCGGTCGCGTGGGCGCGCTCGCACGGTGACGCGGCGAGCGCCACCCGGATGGCCGAGCGGGCCGCCGCCGCGCGCCGATCGCTCCAGCTCCGCGCCGAGGAGGGCGACGCCGACGACGCCGCGCGCTCGTCGAGGACGCTCGGGACGCTCCTCGGCCTCGCGCGAGTGGTCGCGCTCGCTCGCTCCGGCGCGTCGGCGGCCGCGGTCGCCGACGCCGGAGAGGGGCTCAGCCTGTCGGTCGGTCCGGGCGAGCTCGCCGCCCTCGCTCCGCCCGGTCGGGACTCCGACGGGCTCACCGCCCTCGCCAGCCTCGCCCGGTTCGTCCTCGCGGATGCGCGCGCCGATGCCGGTCGACTCGCCGATGCCGCGACGCTCTTCGGCGCGATCGCCGACGACGGCGCCGTCGATGGCGGCGTGCGGGGCGCGTGCCTCGCGGAGCTCGCGATCATCGATCTCGCGGCCGGTCGTCCGTCGGCCGCCCGGGTCGAGCAGGCCGACCGACTCGACCCCGACGGGCGGCAAGGGAGGCGCCACCTCGCCGTCGCGGCCGCCGAGGCGTCGGGCGATGGGGCGGCGGCCATCGCCGCGGTCGAGGGCGCGTCGCGATCGGATCGCGCCGTCCTGCGCGCGCGCGCGGCGCGGGTCGCCGGTCGGGTCGACGTCGCGCTCTCGATCCTCGAGCCGCGGACCGACGCGGGCAGCGTCGGCGAGCTGATCGGTCTCCACCTCCTCGGCGCCGACGAGGGCGCGGCGTCGGCGCTCGCCCGTCGCCTACCCCCGGTCGATCCGCGGGCGGGACGGCGCCCTCGCGCGGGGCGGCTCCGCCTCGAGGCGGACCTGGCGGCGGCGAGGGGAGATCGCGAGGCCGCTCTGGCGCGCGAGGCCGAGGCGACTTCCCTGGCCGGGGCGGGTGTCTTCCCCGGCCTCCGTCGGCGCAGCGGGCAGCTCGCGCGCTTCGCCCTCGAGCGGGCCCGCGCCGGGCCGACCCACGACGAGGTCGCGCGCGCCGACGCCTTCGCCGAGCTCGCCGTCCTCCGGGGCGTCGCGCCGATCGAGCTCGAGCCGGCGCGGGCCGCCGCCTTCGCGCGCGGCGCCCGTCGTGACGACGCCGCGGCGGCCGGTCATCGGGCGCTCGCGCGGCTCGACGATCGCGGCGGGATCTCGCGCTCGTCCGCGCTCGAGGCGCGGCGCGTCCTCGCGTGGAGCGCCCTCGCGGCAGAGCGTCCGTCGCTCGCGCTCGAGGCGCTCGACGACGAGGACGACGCGCCGATCGCCCTCGTCGTGCGGGCGCGCGCCCTCGTCGCGACCGGTGACGGCGGCCGCGCCCGCGACCTCCTCGACCGGGCCGCCCGCGGTCTCGAGCCGACGAGCGAGGCCGAGGCGGTCCTCGCCGCCGGCCTCGATGCCGCCCGGGCGCGGGCTCGCCGCGCCGCCGGTGAGCCCCCGTCCGCCGCGCTCGGCTCGCTCCGCGACGCCGTCCGCTGGTGGGGCCGCGCCGCCGAGCTCCGCGGCGATCGGAGCCGGTCGGTGTTCCGGGGGCGCGAGGCCGACGCGCGCGACGGGGAGCTGATGCTCGAGGACTCGACGGCGCTCGTCGACTTCTACTTCCGGACGCTCGCGTTCGCGCCCGACGCTGACGACCCGCGCCTCGACGACGCCAGCCTCGCGATGGACCCCGGCGAGATGCTCGTCCTCGCGAGCGGGTTCCTGACGAAGGCGGACGCCTCCCACGCGTCGTCGGTCGTGATGGACGCGGGCTCGACGAGCGCCCCCGGATCGGCGCCGGCCGACTGGCGCGCGCGCTACGTGCGCGCCGGCCGCCTGGCGGGCGGTGTCCTGGGCGCCCATCCGACCTCGGCGACCGCCCTCTCGCTCCGTGGCTGGGCGCGCCTCGGCCTCGGGCGGGGCGACGAGGCGCTCTCCGACTGCCTCCGGGCCCGCGCCTGGGCTCCCGACTCCTACCACCTCCGGACCTACGAGGCGTCCGGGCGCGCCGCGACCGGCGATCCGACGAGGGCGCTCGCGAACTTCTGGGACGCGGTCGCGTTCGGCTACACGAGCGTCCCGCTCTGGGCCGAGCACCCCGGGCTGATGCGGCTCCTCGGGCCGCTGATCCGGGAGGAGGCGTTCGGTCGTCTCCAGCTCGCGTCGGCGAAGGCGGGCGCGTCCGATCTCGGTGAGCTGCTCACCCGGCCGGGCGTGATCGCCCCCGAGTCCGACGGAGGCCTCGCCGCCCGCCGCGCGACGCTGGTCGGATACTGGGCGCACGCGCGGGGCGACCCGGCGCGGGCGGCGACGGCGCTCGCCGACGCGATCACCCGGTTCGAGGCCGCGCGTGAGGAGGTGCCCCCGCACGTCCGCGCGGCGCACGGGCGCGCCGCCGCGGCGTCGGGCGATCGGCAGGCCGCGATCGCCAGCCTGGAGCGCGCGCTCGTCGACTTCCCGATCCCGCCGCGCCCGCCCGCCTGGTACCTCCAGGAGGGCTACGGCGCCGACCGACTGTTCGTCGCCCGACGGGCGTTCGACGATCCGGTCGCGGTCGCGATCGGTCTCGCCGATCTCCTCGCCGCCTCGGGGCGTCCCGACGAGGCATTCGACCGCCTCGCCGACGCGCTCGACGACGTCGTCGACGCCGCGATCCTCGCGCGTCCATCCGGCGACGGTCGGTGAACGGCGGACCGCGACCGCCGCCGTCATCGCCGCCGCCTCCTCCGCCGCCGGGAGGGCCGGGCGATCCTCGTCGCCGCGGCGCGCCGCCGCCTTCGCGAGGGAGGCCGCCCGCGGCGCTTCCGCCTCCGCGTCCCGGGAGCGCGTCGGGGAGCGGCAGCGGCAGCGGTCGCCGTCCGGCGATCCCGCCGTCGTCGGGGCACGGACCGCGCCCGCCCGGCCCCGCGATGCCCTCGCCCCGCTTCCCGCCGCCGATGCCCCCCGCGCCATCGGGGTCGGGGTCGGGCTCGGGACGCCTCCAGGCGCCGTCGTCGTCCGGACCGCCGGCCGGCCGTCCGGGAGGGGCGCCTCCCGGCGCGCCTCCCGGCTCGGGCTCCGGTTCGCGAGCGGGGTCAGGCTCGGGGCGGGGCGACCTTCGAAGGGCGCTCCAGGGCAGCGCCCGGATGCGAGGCTCGCGCGGTCAACGCTTCGGCGCCTACATCGTCGACGACACGATCGGGCGGGGCGGCGGCGGCGTCGTCTTCCGGGCGCGCCACGCCGAGACCGGGGCGCCCTACGCCCTCAAGGTGATCCTCTCGAGTCGAATCGAGGGCGACGACAGCGAGCGTGCCTTCGCCCGGTTCCAGCGCGAGGCCGAGGTGCTCGCGCGGATCGACGACCACCCGGGGATCGTCCGCGTCCACGCGTTCGGCGTCGAGAAGGGGATCCCCTGGTGCGCGATGGAGCTCGTCGAGGGCCGCTCCCTCGCCGACGAGCTCGAGCGCGGCCCGCTCCCGCCGCGCGCCGCGGCCGAGCTGGTCGCCACGATCGCGCGGGCGGTCCATCACGCCCACGGCTACGAGGTCGTCCACCGGGACCTCAAGCCCGAGAACGTCATCATCGAGGCGAGCGGGCAGCCGCGGGTCGTCGACTTCGGCCTCGCCTTCGACGCGGCCGCCGATCGCCTCACCAGGACGGGCGAGTTCCTCGGCACGCCCGCCTACATGGCGCCCGAGCAGGTGAGCCGCGGCACGAGCACGGAGTCGGTCGGCGCGGCCGCCGACGTCTACGGGACGGGCGCGATCCTCTACCACGTCCTGACGGGCAAGCCCCCGTTCTCGGGCAAGGAGACCTTCGCGCTCATCGTCGACGTCCTCAACGAGCCGCCCGTCCCGCCGAGCCGCGTCCGCGAGGGGTGCCCCCGGGAGCTCGACGCGGTCTGCCTGAAGGCGCTCGCCAAGAAGCCCGAGCGGCGCTATGCGACCGCCGCCGAGCTCGCCGCCGATCTCGAGAAGTGGCTCGCGGGCGAGGCGGTCAGCGCGCGGACCGGCAGCCTGAGCAGCATCTTCAGCCCGTGGCGATGGGTCCGGACGCGGCGCGCGCGGGTCGTCGCCGGCGTCGCGGCCGGCATCCTCGTCGGGATCGTGGCGAGCGTCGGGATCGCCGTGTGGGTCGGCGGCGCGATCGAGGCGCACCGGATCCAGCAGCAGCTCGACGTCGAGGTCGCGGCGGCCGAGGCGGCCTTCGCGGTGCTCGCGCACGCCTGCGAGGAGGCCGACCGGGCCCAGGCGGGCGGGGAGCCGGCCGACCTCGAGGCGCTCGAGACGGCCGCGGCGGCGGCCGACGTCGTCCGGAGGCCGCTCGAGGCTCGCCTCGGTCCGGACGCGGGCGGGGCCGCGCCGACGCCGGCGCGTGTCTCCGCGGTGCTCCGTCAGCTCGAGCGCGCCGGGGCGACGGCCGCGATCCTGCGCGGGGCGACCGGGAGCGAGCTGCTCGCCGCGGCCGAGCGAGCGATCGGCCCCGGCGGGCTCGGCGCGGAGGACGACGCCGTGGACCGGGCGGCGTTCCTCGCCGGGGAATCGTCGCTCGCGCCGGCGACGCTCGACGAGCTCGCCGCGACCGCGCGCCTCGTCGTCGGCGAGGCCCTCACCGACGCGGTCGGGCCGGAGCGCGGCGCGCCGCTCCTCGGCGCGGTCGAGCGCGACCCGGCCGTCCGGGCGGCCGACCGCGCCCGCGCGCTCCTCGCGCTCGTCGCCTCCGACGCGCGCCTTCAGCGCGATCCATCGCGACGGGACGAGATGCTCCAGCGCGCGGTCGGGCTCGATGCGACGGTCGCGCTGGCCGCCCGGCGGATCGCGATCGGCGCGCAGACGCTCGCGGGCGAGGTCGACGCGGCCCTCGCCACGGCGGACGCGCGCGGCGACGACCTCGGCGACGCGGACCGGCGGTCGCTGCGAGCGCTCGCGTGGTGGCGCGCCGGGCGCCACGACCTGGCCCTCGCCGAGCTCGAGCGCGTCCTCGAGGACGACGCGGGCCATCCCCTCGGCGCGGTGGTGGCCGTCTCCTGCCTGCTCGACGGCGCCGACGAGGAGGGCGCCCGTCGAGCCATCCGGCGATTGAAGCGGCCACCGGCCACGGCGGGTCGCCGACCGCGAGCCGCCCGGCTCCGGCTCGACGCCGAGCTCGCGGCCGCCCGCGGCGAGGGCGCGGCGGCCCTCGCCCGGGAGACGGAGGCGGCGGCGCTCGTCACGGCGGCGAGCGTGCCGGGCGCCCGGGGCCGGGCGGTGGCGCTCGCGCGCCGCGCGCTGGTTCGGGCCGTCCGCAGCGGCGTCGCGCCGGAGATCGATCGGGCGACGGCCCTGGTCGAGATCGCGATCGCGCGCGGAGCGTCGGCGGGCCCGCTCCACGTCCGTCTCGCCGCCGCGCATCACCGTGGCGGGCGGGTCGACGACGCGCGCAAGTCGCTGAACCGGGCGCTCGAGGTGGGGTTCGAGTTCGAGGCGGCGGACGAGGCCGAGCTCGAGTCCGAGGGGCCCGGGACGCACCGCGAGCGCGAGGCGCGGCGGCGATGGGTCGATCGGCTCATCGCCGCTCGCCTGGCGGTGATTCACGAGCAGCCCGCCAAGGCGCTCGAGCTGCTCGACGGCGAGGGGATGGCCGGCGCGCCGAAGGAGCTCCTCGACGAGGCGGAGCGGGTGCGCGGACGGGCGCACGTCGCCCTCGGCGATGTCCCCGCGGCGCTGCGCGCGCTCGCGCGGGCGCCGGCGCCGCCGCCCGAGACGCCCTCGCGGGTGCCGGGGGCGTCCGACCTGGCGGCGGCCGACGCCGAGCTCGCCGTGGCCCTGGCGCGGCGGGCGGCCGACCCGACCGGCGAGACGTCGTGGAACGCGCTCGACCGGACGCGGACGCGCTGGACGCGCGCGGGCGCGATCAAGGGGACGTGGGTCCACGAGACCTTCACCCGCGCGGGCGGGGGCGTCGAGCGGCACGAGCTCCACGCCGAGCTCCTCCTCCACGACCCGGCGCCGCTGGCGAAGATCTACCCCCTGTTCGTCGGCGTCGGGATCGCGGACAGCGAGGAGCACGCCGAGGGCGTCGAGGCGACGGCCGTCGCGATGCTCCGGGAGACGATGGCGCTGACGATGCGCGCGGGGAAGGCGCAGGGGATGTCGCTGCTCCAGAGCGGCGCGCTGACGTCGGGCTCGAGCGCCGACGTCAGCGCGGCGCTCGAGCCGACCCGGCCGCAGTACCGCGAGGCGCAGCGCCTCGCCGTGGCGACGGCCGCGCGCGCGCCGGACTCGGCGATGGTCTGGGCCGGGCGGAGCTGGTTCCGGATCCAGCTCGACGAGCCGCGCGAGGGCGTCGCGGCGATCGAGCGGGCGCGGGGGCTGGCGCCCGATGGGTACCAGCTCATCATCCACGAGGCGGCCGCGAAGGCCTTCGCGGGCGACGTCGACGGCGCCGTCGCGGGATGCCTCGAGGCGCTCCAGTACGGCTTCGAGGGGATCTACACCTGGGACGAGCTCTCCACCTGGCGGCGGGTCGTCCAGCCGCTGATCGACGACCGTCGCTTCGCCCTCCTCGAGCTGCTCGCCGAGGCGACCCTCGTCCCCGTGTTGCCCGAAGGGCTCGCTGACACGGCGAGGTTCCAGGGCGAGGCCGAGCTCTTCCGCGCCTACGTGAGCTCGTTCGAGGGGTACTTCCGGCTCGGGAAGGGCGACCAGGGGAGGGCGTTCAAGGCGCTCCAGGCGGCGGTCACCCGGTTCGTGAATGCGGGGGTCGAGGTGCCGTTCCACGTCCGCGCGGCGCGGGCCGAGCTGCTCGTCGCCGGCGGGCAGCCGGCCGACGCGGTCGAGGAGCTCCGGGCGGCGCTCGCCGCGACGCCGGTGCCCGCGGGGCCGCCGATCCACTACCGAGGCGTCGGCTGGACCGAGACCCAGTTCCACCCGCGACGGAACTACGACGACCCGGTCCACACCGCGACCGTCCTCGGACGCGCCCTGCGGCTGGCGGGGCGGCACGACGAGGCGTGGAACGTGGCGAGCGCCGCGATCGGGCGCGCGGTCGACCTGGCGCACCTGACCCGCTACGCCCTCGAGGATCCACGGATCCGCTGACGGGGGCCGGGTTTCGCGCTGCCGCGCCCGCGAGTTGACGCGCCCCACCGGCGGGCCGTAGAATCCGCCGCTTCCCGCCCCAGGAGAGGCCCGCCGCCCGATGCCGCCGCTGCTCACCTACGAGAAGATCTGTCGCCTGCTCACCAAGGCCGCCAAGCGCGTCGGCCTCCACGTGTACGGCGAGGAGCACATCATCGAGTTCCACACGATGGGGCGAAGCTTCGAGTTCTTCTGCGTGCCGAAGGGCTACGGCCCGCCCTACAACCGCCGCGCCCGGATCAGCTTCTTCTGGCCGTCCGAGCAGCACGTCCGCGTCTACTCGGTCGAGGACGAGGAGGGCGAGACCGACGAGCCCGAGGACGCCTCGGACGCGAGCGACTCGTCGGACGCCGAGGACTTCGACGACCTCTCCTACATCGAGCTCGTCGTCGACTACGACATCGTCGGCACCCGCGACGAGCAGGAGTTCGACGGCGTGATGGAGCGCGCCGAGGCGGCGTTCGAGCTGATCACCGAGACGATCAAGCACGACAACCAGCCCGTCCTCCACAGCAACCTCGGGATGCAGCCCGGCGGCAAGAAGTTCGTCGAGCAGTGCTACGTGACCTACTACTGGGAGGTCGACATCTTCGAGGGCGACTTCGACACCGCGAACGTCTTCGACGAGGTCCGCGAGGTCCTGAAGCTCCTCATCGAGAACGACAACACCCCCGGTCCGGGCCGCGAGGGCAAGTCCCCCCGCCCGAGGTTCCCCCGCTTCAGCGACAACTGAGGCCGGGGCGCGCGGCGCCATGAGCGAGCACGAGAAGCAGGCGCAGGAGCTCGTCGCCCACGGCTGGCCCGCCCTCGCCGACCGGATGCCCGAGCTGCTCTCGTGGCTCGAGGATCCGAACTGCACCGCCTACCCGGTCGTGGCCGACTTCCTCGCGTCGGTCGGAGCGCCGATCGTGCCGCACCTCCGCGAGACGCTCGCCGGTCGCGACGATGAGGTGAAGGGCGCTCTCATCCGGTCGGTCCTGGGGGAGCTGCCGCGGGACGCGGTCGCGGAGCTCGGGGCCGAGCTCCTGCGGATCGCGCGCGGCTGGGACGTCGAGGACGCGCACATCGACGCGCTCGACCTCCTCGCCCGGCACCGCATCGGGGACCCGGCCGTGCTGCAGCGGCTGATCGCCAACAAGCGAAGCGCCTGCGAGACCACCTTGCGAGAGCTCGCCGAGATCGAGGCGAGTCTCGGCGAGTAGCCGAGCGGTCCGGGCCCGCTCTCCTTGTCGGCCGACGCGGGAGATCGCGCGCGAACGCGGAAGACTCCGTGGCGCGACCCTCGCAACATCCCTGAAGACCGGAGGGTCGAGGTGGACTCTCATTCGCTCCGCCGCGCTGCGTCGGCCGCGTAGGGAAGACGGTTGACGAGGCGCACGAGGGCGAGGGTAGTGCCATGGAGTTCTTTCGATTTCTGACCCGGGATGTTCACACGGTCGCGCCTTCCGACACCGTTCGGGACGCGGCGCGGCTGATGGCGATGTTCGACATCGGGGCGTTGCCCGTCACGGTCCGCGGTCGGCCGGTCGGCATGATCACCGACCGCGACGTCGCGACGAGGGTCGTGGCCCTCGATCGGACGCCTTCCGAGGTGCGCGTCGAGGAGGTGATGACGCAGGATGTCGCCGGAGTCTGCGACCTCGAGGAGGTGGACGAGGCGCTGCGGACGATGAGACGGCGCGGCGTGCGACGGATCGTCGCTCTCGGCGACGGCTACGTCACCGGGATCTGCACGATCGAGGATATCGCGCGTCGGGAGCCGGCCGAGGCCGGTCGCGTCCTTCGCCGGCTGGCGATCGCACGAGGACGGAGTCGGTAGGGGTCAGCGCTTCGCCCGGAGCTCCTCGATCTTCGCGCGGATGAGCCTGCCCCGGTTCGCCCAGGCGAGGGCGAGGCCGGGCTGGAGCTCGATCAGTCGGGTCGGCATCGCGACGGCGCAGGGGGGGGCCGCTCAGGGACGGGTCCGCCAGACCCACGCGCCGCCCTTCTCGCCGACGGCCACGAGGGTCTTCCCGTCGTCGGACAGCGCGGCGTCCCAGATCGCTCCTGGCTCGGCCGCGGTTTCGGGAGCTTCAGGTCGCGCCCGTCGGGCGTGAGGGTCCGGACCGCGCCGTCCCAGCCCGCGCTGATGAACCAGCTTCCGTCCGATGACCAGGGCTAGACGATGGCGCCGCCGCGCGTTGCGCGCAACGGTCTGTCGATTGGCGTCGGTCGGGACGACGAGGTTTGCCAGCGCTCGCGCGGCGGCGGTATCCTGACGTTCGATGGCCTCGGACCTTCCTCCTCCTCCGTCGCGCCGGCCCGATGGCCTCCCCGCGACGGAGATCGACCTTCGTCAGATCGCGCCGGCGCCCGATGGGCCGACGCCGGGGGTCGTTCCGGCCGCCGTGGGGCCGGCGTCGGCATCGCTCCCGGCCACCCTCCAGAAGGAGATCGCGCTCGCGGCGCAGGACCCGGCACGTCGCTGGGGCGGTCGCTACCTCGTCCTCGGGCAGCTCGGAAGGGGCGGCATGGGCACCGTCTTCCGGGGCTGGGATCCGCAGCTCTCTCGACTCGTCGCGATCAAGGTCGTCGACCTGCAGGTCGGGGCGGCGCCCGCCGAGGCGGAGCGCTTCGCGGTCGAGGCGCGGGCGGCCGCCCGGCTGACTCATCGGGCGATCGTCCCGGTCTTCGATGCGGGCGCCGAGCGCGGTCAGCCCTACATCG
Source organism: Planctomycetota bacterium (assembly GCA_029260755.1). GTDB lineage: Bacteria > Planctomycetota > J058 > J058 > JAJDCQ01 > JAJDCQ01. The sequence continues at coordinate 31,284 of JAJDCQ010000241.1, forward strand.
TGATGGGATACGTCGATGGTCGGAGCCTGGCCGAGCGCCTCGACGACCAGCCACCGCCGCCGCTCACCGAGGTGCTCGAGATCGTCCGCGAGGTCGCCCTCGCCCTGCACGAGGCTCACGAGGCGGGGATCGTCCATCGCGACGTCAAGCCGGCGAACATCCTGATCGATCGCAAGGGCCGGCCGTTCCTGACCGACTTCGGTCTCGCCCTCGACCACACGGCGCGGAAGCGTCTGACCGACCTCGGCCACACCGTCGGCACGCCCGCCTACATGTCGCCCGAGCAGGCGCGGAACGTCCCCGGCTCGATCGGACCGGCGAGCGATCTGTGGGCGCTCGGGGCGATCCTTTACCGCGCGGCGTGCGGCCGGCCGCCGTTTCAATCGAGGAGCAACCTCGACCTGCTCCTGATGGTCGTGCGCGATCCGGTCGTGCCTCCAAGGACCTACGCCCCCGGCCTCCCCGACGCGGTCGAGGCGATCATTCACCGCTGCCTCGAGAAGGATCCGGCGGGACGCTACCCGAGCGGCGAGGCGCTCGCGGACGCGATCGACGCGCACCTCGGCGTCGGCGACGCGCGCTCGAGCGAGACGGGGCGCGCCCGCCGGGCCGACCTGCGCCGGTCGGGTCCGGCCGGCGCCGCCGGGGCGGCCGGCGTGGAGGCGACCGATCACGTCACGGCCGTCACCTCGGCGCCGCGGGAGCCGGCCGTGCTCGCGGGCCCGGGCGGGCGGGGCGGCGCGTCGCCGCGGAGGGTGCTGCCCGGGCTGGTCGCGATCGGCGCCGTCGCGTTCCTGGTCGGCGCGGCCGTCGTCGCCCTCGGCGGGGGCCGCGGCTCGACCCCGTCGGGCGGCGGCGGTTCGGGCTCGTCGCCCGGAGACGCTCCGATCGCCGTCGCGACGGGGAGCTCGGATGACGCCGGCTCGTCGGAGGACGATTCCGAAAGCGACGACGACGACGAGTCCGGCCTCGACCCCGACCCTGACCCGGACGGTGACCCCGGCGTCGATCGCAAGCCGCCTCCGCCGATGCAGCTCTCCCTCGAGCCCGGGCGGCTCCAGGTCTTCGGCGAGCAGGACCGGATCCGGACGGTCCGGGGGCGCGTCCGCGGCGAGCCACCCTTCGCGGTGACGGTGGCCGGCGAGCCGGCCACCGTCGGGCGCGGGCGCGTCGCCTCGTTCCGGGCCGCCGTCCGGCTCGAGGAGGGCTGGAACGAGCTCGAGGTCGTCGCCGTCGACGGGCGCGGGGAACGAGCCGCGAGCCGGATCGCGATCCGCTGGGCGCCCGATCGCGACGTGGGCGAGCGGGCGACCGAGGCGCAGCGCGCGTGGGCCGAGCGGCTCGAGGTGTCGGTCGAGCTGACGACTCTCTCCGGGATCCGGTTCGTCCTGGTGCCCCCGGGGACCTTCGCCATGGGCGGGGCGCCCCGCGGCGGCGGCCGCGAGGCGGAGCCGACCCGCCAGGTGACGATCACCCGCCCGTTCTACCTCGGCGTGACCGAGGTGACGAACGCCGAGATGCGCCGCGTGATTCCAGGGTTCCGCTCCGAGGTGGACGAGGAGGCCCTCGCCGGCGTCGAGCTCGATCTCGCCGACCTGCCGGCCGTCGGGGTCACCTGGGACGAGGCCGACGCGCTCGGCGCGCGCCTCGGGGCCACCGACGGCGGGCGCTACCGGCTCCCGACCGAGGCGGAGTGGGAGCACTCCGCCCGGCTCGACGGCGTCTCGGCGACGATCGATCGCTACCTGCGAGGTCGAGGGGGCGCCCGCCAGGTCGGCAAGATGGCGAACCTCCTCGATCGGAGCGCCGCGCGGGCGCCCTGGGCGCCCGCGAAGACCGGCGCCGCGAACGACCATCACGCGACCGCCGCCCCCGTCGGTCAGTTCCCGCGGGGGGCGCTCGGGCACCTCGACCTGATCGGCAACGTCGCCGAGTGGTGCTCCGATCGCCCGTGGAGCGCCGAGCTCGGTCCGCGGGTCGACCCGCGGGGGCCGCTCGGCCGACCGGATCGCAAGCACGAGCGCGCGATCCGCGGTGGCTCGTGGCGAACGCGCTGGGATCAGGCCCGGGTCGGGCGCCGGCGCTACCGTCCGGCCGACGCGCGGGACGCCGACGTCGGCGTGCGCCTCGTTCGAGAGATCCCGCAGGCGCGCCCGGCCGAGCTCGACCTGACCGCGCCGCCCGCGTTCGTCGACGACCCCGAGCTCGCGACGCTCGCCGTCGCGGGCTCGGTCGATGAGGACGGTTGCCACGTCGAGGTGGTCGGCGGGGGCGCCGTCACGATGAGGGGCCGGTCGTTCACCAGCGCGTTCCCGCCCGAGCGGGGCGAGAACGAGATGCGCGTCGTCGTGACCGACGCCGATGGCAACCGGACCGAGCGGGTCGTCCGGGTGCTCTGGCGGCCGACGCGCGCCGGCGAACCGTGGTGGGATCCGACGCCCGCGCAGACGGCGGCGGCCGGTGAGGGTCGCCCGACCCACCGGACCGTCGACCTCGGCGGGGGCGTCTCGATGCGCTTCGTCCTCGTGCCGCCGGGGGCGCTCGAGCCCGGCGCGCGATCGATCTACGCGAAGAGGGACGAGGCGCCTCGTCGCGTCGAGGTCCGGCGCGCGATCCATCTCGGCGCGACCGAGGTCACCAACGCGCAGATGCGCCGGTTCCGGAGCGACCATCCGAGCGGCGGGCGGTCGTTTCGCGGGCGGCGGGTCGACGGCGACGAGCAGCCGGCCGTCGGCGTCTCCTGGGACGACGCGGTCGCCTTCTGCGAGTGGCTCACCGGGCGCGACGCCGACGGCGTCCGCTACCGTCTGCCGACCGAGGACGAGTGGGAGTCCGCCTGCTCGCTGGGCGGAGCACGCTGGGCCTGGGGGGAGGACGAGGAGCGCGCGGGCCTCCACGAGAACACGCTCGACCGGAGCGCCGCGCAGCGCTGGCCCGAGACCGCGCCCTGGCCGGCGCGGGCGCGGTCGCCCATGCGCACCCACGATCGTCACGTCGTCGCGGCGCCGGTCGGGAGCTACCGCCCGTGCGCCATCGGCACGTTCGACATGCTCGGCAACGTGCGCGAGTGGTGCGCCGACGCGTTCCCGGGCGCGGATCCCGCCGTGGAGGCGCGGGTCGTCCGGGGCGGGAGCTGGAGATCCGACGTGCGCCTGGCGCGGGCGGAGTTCCGCGGCCGGATGCCGTCCGTCCCCAAGACGCCTCCCCCCGACCTCGGCTTCCGTGTCGTCCGCGAGCTCGATTAGGTGAGCGCGCTCGCGGCGCTCCTCCTCTCGATCCTCATCGAGGTGCCCGTCGTCGTCCTCGCGACGAGACAGCGGCGGCTCGAGCTGCTCCTCGTCGCGGTCGGGGCGACGCTCGTCACTCATCCGTTCGCCTGGCACGGAGCGCAGGCGCTCCTGGCGCGGGACGTGCCGTTCGTCGTCGTCTTCGTCGTCGTGGAGGTCGCGGTCGTCGCCGTGGAGGGCGCCCTCTACGCGGGGGCGGCGCGCCTAGGATGGCGGCGCGGGCTCGTCGTCTCGTTCGCCGCCAACGCGGTCAGCGCCGGGGTCGGGCTGCTCATCCACGCGGCGCGGCTGCTCTGAGTCGGTCGCCGGGCCGACGAGCGCCGCGTCCCGGAACCACTCGAGCCAGCCGCCGGTCACGCCGAGGAGGCGGTCGCGCTCGAGCCGGTAGAATCGCTCGCGTCCCCGCTCGATGACCGAGACGAGGCCGGCCTCGCGCAGGACGCGCAGGTGCCGGGTCGTCGTCGGCCACGAGCAGGCGAACCGCTTCGCGATGTCGCGCGAGCTCATCTCCCCGCCGCGGAAGTGCAGCACGAGCAACACGTGCCGCCGCGAGGGATGAGCCAGCGCCTTGAAGACGAGCTCGAGGTCGGCGAGCTCGCGGGCGGGGTCGCGAGTCGCCGTCAAGCGCCGAGGTCTCTCGCCGGGGAGCCCGCTTCCTCCGGGCTCCGCCCTTCGTCCTTCAGGGCGAGCCCTCCGGGGCTCACTCGTTCCACGTGCGGGAACATGAACTTCGGGCGTCCGTTCCGCTCGGCGCACATCGTCCCCATCGCCTCCCAGACCTTCGCCACCTCCGGCGTCTGGTGGGCGACGTTGGGCGAGCTCGCGTCCTTCCACGAGAAGAGCTCGAAGACGATCGGCCCCTCCTCGTCGCGGACCTCACCGCGGTAGACGACCGGCGGGTCGTCGGTCGCGAGGCCGAGCTCGACGAGCGTCGGGTGGTGCTTCCTCAGGAGCGCGAAGAAGGCGTCCTCCTGGTCGGGCTTCACGCGGTAGATCGCGATCACGGGCTGGGGGGTGCTCATGGGTCTCTCCTCGTCTCGATTCGAAGGCTACGCGGTCGTCGTCCCCTCTTGACCGGAGAGATTATTAGCGAGATCGCTAATAGCAGGCAAGCAAAAAATTAGCAAAACAGCTAATGATGCTTCAAGCCCTTGTAAAATCTTGGGTCAGGCGCGAGCTGGCGAGGAGGCCGCCAGGCCGGCCGCGAGGAGGACGGGCACCTCGAGCCACGCGTGCACCGCGCCGCCGAGGCCGTACCACGCCCGCGCCTCGCCGAACGAGAGGGCGAACGCGGCGAGCGTCAGGCAGCCGAGGCCGGCGAGGAGCGGCGTCAGCGTTCCGGGCGTCGGCCAGGGCAGCAGCGACGTCCGCGTCCCGGGGTCGGCGCCCCACCAGGACGCCTCCCCGTCGACGACCGGCAGGAGGACGATCACGTAGAAGTAGTGGAGGCACTGGGTGAAGACGACCGCGCCGAACAGCGGGACGGCCCAGCTCGCCGTCCGCCACGCGCCGGGGATGAACGCGCCGAGGTGCGAGGCGATGCCGTCGCCCATCAGCGGCGAGACGTCGGGCCAGCCGCCTCCGATCGCCGCGTGAACGGCGCCGCTCGCGATCGTCGCGGGGAGGCCGAGGAACAGGAGCGCTCCGATCGCGAGGGCGCGCCGCCGCGCCGCGCCGCGGAAACGCTCCGCCACGAAGAGGAGCGGCGTGAGGTTGTGGGCGACGGCGAGGCAGACGAGCGTCGTGAGCGGCGCCCACGCGATCAGCCCGCCGAGCGCGCCGATACCGGCGAGCGCGGTGAGGCGGGCCGCGCGGCTCGGGCCCGGGATCGCGATCGCGACGCCGGCGAGGCCGGCGACGAGGATCAGCTCCGAGCGCGCGATGCCCGACCACAGCCCGAGGACGCTCCCGAGGCGCAGGGTCACGACGCCGACGAGGAGCAACGCCAGCGCGATGAGGATGCGTCGGCCGAACCGCTTGGAGAAGCGCGCGTCGACGTAGCGCATCTCGCTCACCACGTGCGGGCCGCCGAAGACGGCGAGGGTCACCGCGTAGGTGGCGAGAGGGAGGACGATCGAGAGGACGAACGCGATCGCGAGGAGCGGCGCGCCGAGCAGGAGGGCTCGTTCGGCGCGGCGTCCCTCGGCCCAGGTCTCCGGCATCGAGTCGCGAGCGGGCTAGCCCGCCGGGGCGTCGGTCTTGCTCAAGCGGAGCGCGACGACGATGCCGACCCCGACCAGGAGCACCCCGGCGACCGCGATCACCGCGATGAGCGCGAAGTCGTTCGCCTCCCGCGGCGGCGGCTCGACCGGGATGTCGGCGTGGGCGACGCCGGCGGAGAGCACGACGGTCGAGAGGGCGAGCGCGAAGGTCGCGATGAGACGGTTCATGGATCTCTCCCCGGTCGGACGGGCGGCGGGCGCGACGTTCAGGCGAACGAGAGCTCGGACTCGCCGTCGAGGTCGCGCCTCCGGCGGATCGCCACGGCGATGAAGAGCACGGCCAGGCCCAGGCTGATCGGGGCGATCATGCAGACCGATCCGGCGACCGGCGCGGGCGTCGAGGGAGACGGCGCGGGCGCCGGCGTCGGGTCGGGCGAGGGAGCCGGCGCGGGGGGCGCGGGCCGGCGCTCGCCGTCGAACCGGTCGTCCGGTCCGATGATGATGTCCGCCCGCGCGCCGGGGGCGGCGAGGCCGAGCGCCCCGACGAGCGCGATGGCGCCGAGCCAGCGGCCGGGCGCGGTCACGACGCGCTCGCGCTCTTGCCGCGGGCGACCAGGACGCCGAGCCCGATGAGCACGATCCCGGCGATCACGGCGCCGATCGGAAGCATCGGCAGGCCGCCCTCGTCCCCGCCGCCACCGGCGGCCGTCTCGGGCTCCGCGGCGCCGGTCGCATCGGCGGTCGAGCCCTCGGCGTCGGGTCGGTCCGCGCCCTCGGCCGCGTCGGTCGCCGTCCCCTCGGTGGCCGGCTGCTTCTCGGCGACGTCGGGCTTCTTCTCGGAGTCCTTCTCCCGGTCGACGTCCGGCTTCGCCGGGAGCTCCGGCGCCGAGCCGTCGTCGGCGGCAGGGGTCGGGCGGCGCGGCGGGTCGTCCTCGAACACGACGTCGGCGCGGGCGAGGCCGGCGAGCGCGACGACGACTGTGACGCTGGTCAGCACGGTCCGGATGAGGGTGAGCGGTCGCTTCATCGGTCTCTCCTGAGGGCGGGAGCGCGTCTCTCGCTCCCGATCATAGCGGACGGCGCCGGCGGCCGCATGGTCGCGGGGCGCCCGGGGGCCGGTGGCGCGCGACGGCCGGCGCGTCGAGCCCTTGGACGCCGGGGAGACCTCCGCGGTTCCGACCGCCTCGGCGCCTCCGAGGTCGTCGCGCGCTACTCGCCCTCGGATGGGTCGGCGATCCCGAGCCGCTTCATCTTCTTGTAGAGGGTGTTGCGCGCGATCGAGAGGAGCTTCGCCGCCCGGCTCTTGTTGCCGCCCGCCTGCGCGAGCGCCCGGATGATCAACGCCTTCTCGTGGTTCATCAGGCTGAGCGAGCCGGTCGGCGGCGTCGTCTCCGGCGAGGCGGGGGCGGGCGCCAGCTCGGGACGCTGGAGCCGCGCCGTTTCGCCGCGCGACGCCGACTCCGGCGGGGAGGGGCGCTCGAGCAGCTCGCGAAAGTCCTCGTCCCCGAGGACGTTCGCCGAGCCGAGGAGGACCGCGTGGTGGACCGCATTGCGGAGCTGCCGGACGTTACCCGGCCAGTCGTGGCGGGCGAGCGCCGCGAGGGTGTCGGGGTCGACGGTCGCGCGAGGTCGACGCTCCTTCCGGGCGAAGGCGCGGACGAAGTAGGGGACGAGCGCCGCGATGTCCTCGCGTCGGTCGCGCAGCGGCGGCACCGCGATCCGGATCACGCTCAAACGATAGAACAGGTCCTCGCGGAAGCGTCCGGCGGCGACGGCGCCGGTCAGATCCCGGTTCGTTGCGGCGATGACGCGCGCGCGGCTGATCTGCTCGTCGCTGCTGCCGACGCGCGAGAAGGTCCGGTTCTCGAGGACGCGGAGGAGCTTCGCCTGCGCCCCGAGCGGGAGCTCGCCGAGCTCGTCGAGGAAGAGGGTCCCATCGGCCGCCCGGGCGAACGCCCCCTCGGTCCGTCGGTCGGCGCCGGTGAACGCGCCCCGTTCGTGTCCGAACAGCTCGCTCTCGATCAGCGACTCCGGGATCGCCGGCGCGTTCACCGTGACGAACGGCTTGAGGGCGCGCGGTCCGGCGCTGTGAATCGCGTGCGCGACGAGCTCCTTGCCGGTGCCGCTCTCGCCCATCACCAGGACGGTCGCGTCCGATGGGGCGACCCGCGTGATGAGCCTCCCGAGCTCCTGCATCGGCTCGGAGTCCCCGACGAGGCGGTCGTGGTCGAAGCGCTTCGTCTCGGCGTCGCTCGCCCGCGCGGCGTCGAGCGGGGCGGTGTCGACGAAGAGGAGCTCGGTCGTCCCGATCACGATCCGGTCGCCGCTCCCGAGACGCTGAGACTCCGCGACGGCTGCGCCGTTGATGAGCGTACCGTTGGCGCTGCCGAGGTCGCGAAGGATGACGACGCCGCCGGCGCGGACGATCTCGATGTGGCGGCGGCTGACGCTCGTGTCCGTCAGGACGAAGCCGCAGCCATCCTCCCGTCCGATCGTGACCGACGAGACGGTGGGCTCGATCTGGGCGCCGTGATCGGGGCCCGAGACGACGATGATCCGGTAGGTGGGTTTCATCGCGGGTGACCGATGATGCCGCGCCGCGATGAGTCTTGGCAAGGAGCGGTGGTCGGTCGTCGGACGATCGGGGCCGTTCATCGTCGGAGGAGCCGCGCTCGGCGGGCGATCCAGTGCTCGAGCTCTCGACGATCGTAGGATCGCGCGTTCGGGGTCGTGCGGAGGTACCGCTGGCGGCTCTCGATGGCGAGGTCGTAGTCGGCGAGGGCCGCGTCGCGGCGTCCGTGGAGGTGATGGTGACGGCCGCGCCGGTAGAGAATCGAGCCGACCCGTCGATTCGAGCTCCCGTCGCCGGAGTCGGGGAAGAGGTCGAGGCTTCGATCGAGGACGTCGTCGATCGTCGGTGTGTCGGGCACGGCGGGGGCGCAGCAGTGGGGCGGGCCGATGTCGGTGAGCACCTCGACCGCCTCGTAGATCTGCCGGACGAGGTTCTCGTCGAAGGCGAGGCCCCAGGGGGCGGTGCCGCCCGCCTCGACGATCGCGCGGACGCGCTCGCGAGCGATCCGGGCGATCGCGATCCCGAGCTCGCCCACGGAGAGAGCGCGGTCGATCGCCGCGCGCGCCTCCGGATCGTCCTCCGCGTCGTCCTCGTGGACGTCGACGAGGATGTCGATGAGGCGAGCCGAGACCACCGGCCAGCGGCGCTCGATCGGGCGCGCGAGGTCGAGGGCGTGGGCGCGCTCGAGGCCGGCGACCGCCGCGTCGAATCGCCCGAGCCACTCGAGGGCGTAGGCCGTTCCGAGGTGGAGCCAGACCTCGTCGACCGGCGCCTCGGAGGCCGCCTCGACCCAGGCGGCGGCGTCCTCCTTCGTCCAGCCGCCGGGGAGGTGGTGGTGGTCGAAGATCGCGGCGATCCGGGCGAGGAGCACGAGGACGGCCGCGTTCCGGTCCTCGGGCGACCGCGCCGACTCGACCGCCGCGCGTTCGACGGCCCACGCGTGTGGAAGACCGACCCAGAAGTCGGTGAGCTGGTCGGCGCCGAGCGGCGACATGCCGGACGCCTCGAGGAGAGCGGCGACGAGAATGAGCGCCTCGAGCTCATCGGCCGACATCTGGGCCGAGGGCGGATGGAGAGCGCGCTGGAGCGCGGCGACGGCGCCGACGGCGAGCTCGTGGTCGCCAGCGGCGAGGATCAGGAGGTCGAGCAGCGATCGCGCCTGATCGGTTCTCCTGGCCTCGAGCTGCGTCCGGAACGCGGCGACGAGGGCGGCGTGGAAGGACGCGGGCCAGCGCTCGGGGTCGGGCACGATCCCATCGCGTCGGCGCGCCCGCCCGATCCAGCTCGCGATGGCCTCGATCTGCGCCGCCGGGTCGACCGGGTCGAGCTCGGTCATGGCCGTCTCCGCCCGCCGGACGCGGAGGCGTCCCCGGGTGGCGTCGTCGATCCCGGGGGCCTCGATGAGCGCGGCGAACCGCGTGTCCTCGGTCGGGACCGGGAGGCTCGAGCCGTCCTCGGTGACGGCGCGCGCGAGCGCGGCGGCGGCGGCTGGATCGAGCTCCGGCTCGGGGTCGATCGCGATCGCGAACGCGAGGATGTCGAGGCGTTCGGCGCGGAGCAGCGCGCGCTGCGCGATCGAGAGGGCCTCGCGGTCGCCGCTCCCGGCGGCGGTCGCGCGGATCGAGCGGGCGACCCGCTCCGCGTTGCCGTGGTCGGCCGCGGCGCGATCGAGCGCGAGGATGAGGCGCGCGCGATCGGTCGAGCTCGAGGAGAGCGACCGCCCCTCGAGCAGGCGCTCGACATCGGCTCGGCCGTCGCGGCCGAGGGTGCCCTCGTCGACGAGCCGGCCGGTCAGCGCCGCGAGGCGCGCGGCCGGATCGGCGTCTCGATCGGGCGGCTCCGGGGCGCGTCCGGCGGCCAGCATGACGAGGGCGGCGGCCGAGCTCGCGATCACTCCGCCGATCGCGATCCGCTTCGCGCGCCGGGCGAGCCATCGGCGGAGGCGTCGTCGGCGCGTCGGGCGGAGCACGACGACCGGGTCGCCGCGGACGAAGCGTTCGAGGTCGCTGGCGAGGGCGGCCGCGCTCGGGTACCGGTCGTCGGGCTCCTTCGCGAGCGCCTTGCGGCAGATCGCGTCGAGCTCGGGCTCGAGGCGGGGCGCGAGCTCGCGGGGCGGCGTCGGCTCCTTCGAGATGACGTCGAAGATGACCGCGCGGGCCGGTCCCTCGAACGGGGCGTGGCCGGTGAGGAGGGCGTAGAGGATGGCGCCGAGACCGTAGACGTCGGCGCGCGGGCCGACCTCTCCCCCCGCTTCCCGGGTCAGCCCGACGGCCTGCTCGGGGGCCATGTAGCTCGGCGTGCCGAGGACCTCCCCCGTCTTGGTCAGCGCGACTCCGGCGGTCTGATCCCGCGCGATCCCGAAGTCGAGGAGGCGCGGCCGGCCCGAGGCGTCGAGGATCACGTTCGCCGGCTTGAGGTCGCGGTGGACGACGCCGTTGCGATGCAGGTGGTGAACGGCGCGCGCGATCGCGGCGACGATCCGCGCGACGTCGCGCGGCGGCGCGGGTGAGAGCCGCATCTTGGCGTCGAGCCCCTCGCCGTCGATCCGGTCCATCGCGTACCAGGCGAGACCGTCGTCGACGCCGAACCCGTGGATGCTCACGATCCCCTCGTGGGCGTCCACGCGGGCCATGAGCTGGGCCTCGCGACGGAACCTGGCCTGCGCATCCTCGTCCGCGAACCCGTCGACGTCGTCGATCAGGACCTTGATCGCGTGGGTGAGCCCGGAGTCCTCGCGCACGCCGAGGTAGACCGCTCCCATCCCGCCCTTTCCGAGGACGCGCTCGAGGAGGTACGGCCCGACGCGGTCGCCGACCTCGGGGAGGGCGCTCGCGCGATGCGCGCGGGAGCGGGAGTGGTGGGCGCGGGGCTCGGTCCACGCTCGTTCGGAGGGCTCGAGGGTGACGGTCTCGTCGCCCGAGACGACCCGGGAGGCGAGCTTCGTCTCAGGGCCCTCGGGGAGGGCGATTCGCTCGCTGCTGCTGCTGCTGCTCGTGCTGCCGCTGCCGCTGCTGCTGCTGCCGATCGTCGCCGAGACGGTCATGATCGCGGGTGGACCTCCTCGTCGCGCGCGCGCATGAGGTCGAGGGCGATCGCGGCCGGACGGAGCCGGAGGTCGGACGTGATCGCGACGCCTCCGGCTCGGAACTCGAAGGTCCCCTGCGGGGCGGCGAGCAGTCTTCGCGCGGCCGCCTCTCCCTCGACCGCGCCGACCGACGCCGCGGCGATGAGGCCTCGCTGGAGGACGATCTCGCCGATCCCCTCGCCGGTCTCGATCGCGAGGCGGCCGTCCTTCTCGTTGAGCTCGAGGAACTGCACGATCTCGAGGAGCTCGAGACCGGTGAATCCTCCGCCGAGCTGGCCGGCCGCCACGATCGGGCTCGCCTGGGTCGCGGTGACGCCTCCGCCGTCGTCCGGCGCGCCGACCGGGGATGCGTCTCCGCGGGGGTCGCTCCGGCAGGCCGTCATGAGGGCGTGGTCGAGGGCGGCCATCACGTCGGTCGCGCTCTGGAACCGATCATCCGCGCTCTTCGCGAGGAGCTTGTCGAGGGCGCCCTCGAGGAGAGGAGAGATGCCCGGAAGGAACGTGCCGAGTCGGGGCGCGGGCGTCGCGAGCACGCGCCTCACGACCTCGAGCGGCGTCCCCTGGAACGGCGCCTGTCCGGTGAGGGCGTGGAAGAGGGTCGCGCCGAGCCCGTAGAGGTCGCTTCGGTGGTCGACGTCGCGTGGGTCGCGGACCTGCTCGGGCGGGATGTAGGACGGGTCGCCGACCGCGTCCGAGAGCTTGGTCAGGGCCGCGCCGGACGCCTCGAGGTCCTTGACGAAGCCGAACCCGACCAGCTTCGCGATGCCGCCGTGGATGACCATGACGTTCTCGGGGCGGACGTCTCGATGGATCACCATCTCCTGATGGAGGAGGCTGAGGGCGCGCGCGATCTGGACGCCGATCGAGAGCGCCTGGCGGGCGCCGAGCGGCCTCCGCTCGACGATGTCGGCCAGGCTCTCGCCCTGGATGAGCCCCATCGCGAAGAAGCAGCGGTCGACCTCGTCGCAGACGTCGACGACGCGGGCGAGGTTCGGGTGGTCGAGGCGCGCGAGCACGTCGGCCGAGCGGAGGAACCGCGTCCGCTGATCGAAGCTCGCGCCCGGGCGGAGCATCTTGACCGCCACGTCCTGGCCGCGCTGCGACCGGGCGTGGTAGACGAGCGTGCTCGAGCCCGAGGCGAGCAGCTCGATCGGCTCGTATCCGGTGGCCGGGGGGAGGAACGTCGCGGCCTCGTCGGCTTGCTTCCCGTCGCTTCGCCTGCGGTCACGTCGCGAGCGACGGAGCGAGGCCGTCTCGCTTCCCGGAGTCCTGGCCTTCTCGTCGACCAGGAAGTGGGCGCGGCCGACGCGGATCTGATCGCCCGGGCGGACGAGCACCTCGGCCCGGACCCGGACTCCGTTGACCTCGGTGCCGTTTCGGCTCCCGAGGTCGCTGACGATCACGCCGGCGTCGCTGCCGTGGAGGCTGCAGTGACGTCGGCTGACGAGGCTGTCGTCGAGGATGAAGTCGGCATCGGCGGACCGGCCGATCGTGACGACGTCACGCGGGCCGATCTTGATGCTGACCGACTGGGCGCCGAGGAGTTTCACGAGATGGTCTGACAAGGTTTCCTTCCATTCCATGGGACTCGGAAGCCAGAGGAAGACAGAGCAAGTGGGAGGCCAAAGCCGCAAGCCCCGACGTCTTCGTTCGCGGGGGACACCTTCGTCTTCGGACGAGACGACGAACGCGCAGTCTGGAGACATCGAGTGCTCCCGTTCGGGACGCGCGGAGCGCGCCGGGTCGTCGAGGGAGCTCCGCGCGCTTCGCCGAGGTCGGCGGCTTCGGCTTCGGCTCGGGATCGGGACGGGAAGTCGCGGGCGACGCGCGTCGGCGACGCGCGTCGGCGAGGCGCGTCGAGGGGCGCCTCAGCTCCCCGGGTCGGACGAGCCGCCGAGGACGAGCCGCGCGATGGCCCTCACCGCGTCGACGATCGCGGCCGCGGCCCGTCGGACGCGCCGGGCGATCCAGCGGTGGGCGCGGCGGCCGCGGGTGGCGCGCAGGATGAAGACCGGCTCGCCTCGCGCGAACCGTTCGAGGTCCTCCGCGAGGGCGCGCGCGCTCGGGTAGCGGTCGGCCGGGTCCTTCGCGAGCGCCTTGCCGCAGATCGCATCGAGGTCCGGCTCGATCCGAGGGTCGATCGTGCTCGGCGGCGCCGGGTCGCCGAGGAGGACCGCCTCGATCGCGCCGTCGATCGGAGGGCGGCCGGTGAGGAGAGCGTAGAGGATGGCGCCCAGGGCGTAGACGTCCGCGCGCGGGCCGACGTAGGCGGGGCGCGCGCTCCGCCGGCTTCGACCGGCGGCCTGCTCCGGCGCGCGGAAGCCCGGGGCGCCGGACGGGTCGTCCTCGCCCTCCTGGGATCGCGCCTCGCTCGCGACTCCCGAGTCGAGGAGGCGCGGTCGGCCGTCGGCGTCGAGGACGATGCTCGCGGGCTCGAGGCCGCGATGGACGACGCCGTTTCGGTGGAGGTGCTGGACGGCGTGACCGATCGCGACGACGACCCGGACCGACTCCGACGGCGAGAGCGGGCCGCGCGCGATCCGCGCCTCGAGCGTGTCTCCGTCGACCCGGTCCATCGCCAACCAGGCGAGGCGCGCGTCGACGCCGAAGTCGTGGATGCCGACGACCCCCTCGTGCGCGTCGACGCGCGCCATCAGCTCGGCGCGCCGGCGGAAGAGGCGGCGCGCCTCGTCGGTCGTCGGTCCCCTCCGGTCGGCGAGGATCACCTTCAGGGTGTGGGTGACGCCGGAGCCCTCGCGGACGGCGAGGTAGACGGCGCCCGTCCGGTCCTTCCGGAGGCGCTCCTCGAGGACGTAGGGGCCGATCCGGTCGCCCGGCTCGGGGAGCGTGGGCGCGAGCGCGCCGCGGGCGATCCGATGCCGGCTCGACGACGACGCGAGCTTGTCGTCGGGGCGGGATGGGAGGGCGACGAGGCGCTTGCTGCTCCCGCTGCTGTTGGCCGCGGACGTCCCGGTCATGATCGCGGATGGATCTCCTCATCGCGCGTCCGCACGACGTCGAGGGCGACCGCGGCCGGTCGGAGCCGCAGCTCGGGAACGCCTTCGGAGATGCCCGCGTCGGCCTCGAATCCGAAGGTGCCGCTCGATGCGGCGAGGAGCAGGCGCGCGGCGGCCTCCCCGCGGGCCTCGCCGAGGGAGGCGGACGCGATCACGCCCGCCCGGAGGAGGAGCTCCCCGTCGCCGTCCGCGGTCCGGACCGAGAGGCGGCCGTTCCTCTCGTTGAGCTCGAGGAACTGCACGATCTCGAGGAGCTCGAGGCCGGAGAAGCCGCCGCCGAGCTGGCCCGACGACACGACCGGATTGCTCTGGGTGGAGGTGATGCCGCGGCGCCGGCCGGGGCCGGGCTTTCGTTTCGGCGCGTCGCGCGGGTCGTTCTGGCAGGCGACGAGGAGAGCGTAGTCGAGCGCCGCCATCACGTCGTCCGCCCCCGAGAAGCGCTCGCTCGGCTCCTTGGTCAGCAGCTTCTCGATCGCTCCCTCGAGCAGCGGCGAGACGCCGGGGAGGAGGCTCCCGAGGCGTCGCGGCGGCGTCGCCAGGACGCGTCGGACGACGCCGAGGGCCGTCCCGGTGAACGGCGGCTGCCCGGTGACGGCGTAGAAGAGGGTCGCGCCGAGCCCGTAGAGATCGCTCCGGGGGCCGACCTCGCGCGGATCTCTGATCTGCTCGGGCGCGAGGAAGGCCGGATCGGCGAGCGTCTCGCTCGTGCCGTCGGCGGCGACGCCGTGACCCGCGTCGAGGTCGTCGACGAAGCCGAACCCGATCAGCTTCGCGACGCCGCCGCGCGAGATCATCACGGTCTCCGGGCGGACGTCCCGGTGGACGATCCGATCCCGATGGATGAGGCCGAGAGCGCGAGCGATCTGGACGCCGACCGACAGAGCCTGCCGCACCCCGAGCGGGCGCCGCTCGACGGCGTCGGCGAGGCTCTCGCCGCGGATGAGCGTGGTGACGAAGAAGCAGCGGTCGCGCTCATCGCAGACGTCGGCGACGCGCGCGATGTTGGGGTGATCGAGGTTGGCGAGGGCCTCGGCCGCGCGGAGGAACCGCGTCCGCTGATCGAGCGTCGCGCCGCGGCGAAGGAGCGTGACGGCCACGTCGCGGTCCCGGTGCCGGGCGTGGTAGGTCAGCGTGCACGCTCCCGACGAGAGGAGCTCCACGGCGTCGTATCCGGGAATCGGCGGCAGGAAGGCGGCGGCGTCCGCCGGCGCCCCCGTCGCGGGCGTTCCGCCGGTCCGCTCCCGATCCCGGTCCGCCTTGAGCGAGGCCGTCTTCCGCGCGGGCGTCTGACTCGCGTCATCGATGAGCAGATGCGCTCGCCCGATCCGGATCTGGTCGCCCGGCCGGGCGACGACGGCCGCCTGGACCCGGACGCCGTTGACCTCGGTCCCGTTTCGGCTGGCGAGGTCGCGCACGATCAGCCCCGCCGGGCTGCCCTCGAGGGAGCAGTGGCGCCGGCTCACGAGGCCGTCATCGACGATGAAGTCGGCCTCGGCGGACCGGCCGAGGGTGACGAGGTCGCCCCGGCCGATCTTGAATCCGACCGACTGGGCGCCGAGCAGCTTGACGAAGTGATCGGGCAACACGGTCCTCGCGGGGATAGGGAGTCCGAGGTTCGGAGAGCGCAAACGCAATGCCATCGCCGTAACGCCTGGGCGGGCCGAGACGGCGGGCGCCGGGCGTCTCCGATGGAGACACGGACCGTCTCGTTCGGAGACAGTCGATCGTTCCGGTCGGAGACGCTCTCGCGCGGGGCCAGCGGAGACGCCGTCCGGCACGTAGCCACCCGCCTCACCGGCCTTTACATCGCACGACGGGCGCCGGTAGAATCCCCGGCTTCGTGGGGAAACGGGGGCCGGGCCGCGCAGGCTCGACCCGCCAGGGGAGCGCATGCGGACCGCCTGGGACCGGGCGTTGGGCCTGATCGAGACGATCGGGCTCGTCGGCGCCATCGAGTCGCTCGATGCCATGTCGAAGGCGGCCGAGGTCCGGCTCCAGGGCCCCGACCGCGCCGGCGCCGGCCTCTACCTCGTCACCGTCCGCGGGAACGTCGGCGCGGTGAAGGCGGCGGTCGAGGCGGGGGCGCGCGCGGCGGAGCGGGTCGGGCCGGTCGTCGGCGTCCACATCATCCCGAAGCCGGACCCGGCGACCGACGCCGTGCTCACCGATCCCCCCGAGACCGGACCGGCCGCCAGCCCGGCGCCGCGTCGCCCCCGCGCCCCGGCCGGGAAGCCGAAGACGAAGCGAACCTCCAGGAAGGCGACGCCGAAGAAGCAGGCGGCCAAGAAGAAGACGGCCAAGAAGAAGACTCGCGCGAAGGCGGCCCCGAAGAAGAAGCGCGCGACCAAGAAGAAGGCCTCGGCCACCCGGAAGAAGCGGGTCTCGGGGCGCTCCTCTTCCGGTCGTTCGCGGCGCCCGTCGGGGCGGACCCGAGGCCGGAACAAGTGATGAGGGCTGACCCGTGAGCGACAACCGTCTCAGCCTGAGCCCGATGGCGCCGACCGACTCGGTCTTCGCGCCGTCGCGGGGCGGCGACGGCGACCTCGTCGCCCTCCAGGAGGTCCGCGACCTCCTCGGGAAGGCGCGCGCGGCGCGCCTCGCCCTCGAGGACTACGACCAGGCGGCGACCGACCGGATCGTCGAGGCGATGGTCGAGGCGGGGGTCCGCCACAGCTTCGATCTCGCGAAGCTCGCCGTCGCGGAGAGCGGCTTCGGCGTGGTCGCCGGCAAGACGCTCAAGAACCTCTTCAGCACCGAGTTCACCTGGCAGCACATCAAGGACATGAAGACGGTCGGCGTCATCAACCGCGATGACGAGCGCCGCGTCTACGAGATCGCGCATCCCGCCGGCACCGTCGCGGCCGTGATCCCGATCACGAACCCGACGTCGACCGCGATGTTCAAGTGCATCATCGCGCTCAAGGCGCGGTGCTCCATCGTCGTCAGCCCGCACCCGCGCGGCGTCGCGTGCATCTACGAGGCCTGCAAGATCCTCTACGAGGCGGCGCTGCGGGCGGGCGCGCCCGAGGGCTGCATCAGCTGCCTCACCAAGCCGACGCTCCAGAGCACCAACGAGCTGATGCGCCACCGCTGGACGAGCCTGATCCTCGCCACCGGCGGGGCGGGTCTGGTGACGGCCGCCTACAGCAGCGGCAAGCCGGCCTTCGGCGTCGGGCCGGGCAACTCGCCCGCCTACGTCGACCGGAGCGCCGACCCGAAGCGCGCCGCGCGCGCGCTGACCCTCGGCCAGGTCTTCGACAACGGAACGATCTGCAGCTCCGAGCAGTCGATCGTGCTCGACCGCCCGATCGCGAACGCCTTCCTCGACGAGATGCGCGGGCGCGGCGCGCACATCTGCACCGAGGCCGAGGTCGACGCGCTCCGCCCCGTCATCGTCGAGGCCGGCGGCGGCCGCCAGAACCCGGACATCGTCGGTCAGTATCCGCGGGTCATCGCCGAGATGGCCGGCTTCCAGGTGCCGCACGATACGACGACGCTCATCTGCCCCGAGCGCGGCGTCGGGCGCGGCTACGAGCTCAGCTACGAGAAGCTCTCGCCGGTGCTCGCCCTCTACGCCGTCGACGGGTGGAAGGAGGGGCTCGCGCAGGCCGAGGAGCTCCTCCACTTCGGCGGGATGGGGCACAGCTCGGCGATCCACGCGACCGACGAGCGGGTCATCTTCCAGATGGCCGAGCGCCTCCACGCGAACCGGATCATGGTGAACTCGCCGACGACCCAGGGGGCGATCGGCTACACGACCGGGCTGTTCCCGTCGATGATGCTCGGCTGCGGGACGCCGGGCGGGAACGTCGTGAGCGACAACATCGGCCCGCAGCACCTGATCAACACCAAGCGCCTCACGTTCGTCCGCGACGAGATGCTCGACGAGAACGAGCGCAACGACATCAGCTACCGCCGACAGGCCGGCGACACCCAGCTCCCCTGGGCGTCGAGCGTGCCGACGAGCGGGCGCGGCAAGGCCGAGTTCGTCGGCGCCGGCGGCTCGACGCGCCCCTGGTCGACCCCGCTGCCGAAGGCGGCGGAGGCGCGGCCGGTCCGGGCCGCGGGCGGCGCGGGCGACGGCGGCAGCGCCGGTCGGGTCTCGGCGGCCCTCTCGGGCGGCGGCGGCGCGACGCCGGCAACGGCGCCCGGCGGCGGCGACTCCAGCAACCTCTACCGCGTGGCGCCTGGCGGCGTCGCGCCGACGTCGGCGTCACGGGAGCGGGGGGCCTTCGGATCGGTCCTCCCCCTCACCGAGCGCGACATCGAGACGATCATCTCGCGGGCGAGCAAGCGCCCGTAGCGAATCACCAGAACGGATAGGAGACACACACCATGAGCGAGATCGCTCTCGGGCTCATCGAGACCCGCGGCCTCGTCGGCTCCATCGAGGCGGCCGATGCGATGGTCAAGGCCGCCCGCGTGAAGCTGATCGGCAAGGAGACCATCGGGGGCGGCTACGTCACCGTGATGGTGCGCGGCGAGGTCGGCGCGGTGAAGGCCGCGACCGACGCCGGCGCCACCGCCGCTCGCCGCGTCGGCGAGCTGGTCAGCGTCCACGTCATCCCGCGCCCGCACTCGGAGGTCGAGAAGATCCTCCCGAGCGCCGAGCAGCTCGCGGCCGCGTCGTCGTAGCGCTCCCCGCCGTCGGGAGGCGTTTCGACGGGCGATGACCGGTCGCCGCCCGCGCCCCGCGCGGGTGCGCGGCCGGGCATCCTCACCGAGAAAGGGTCGGCACCGTGTCTGTCGAGCTCCGGACCTTCTGTTACCTCGACGTGATGCAGCCGCAGTTCGCGGCGTTCACCGCGTCGACTGCCCGCGGCTACCTCCCCGTCGAGCGGCAGGCCGCCCTCTACGTCGAGGTCGCCCCGGGCATCGAGATCAACCGCATCACCGACATTGCCTTGAAGAAGGCGAGCGTGACGCCGGCGATCCAGATCGTCGAGCGCGCCTACGGCCTGCTCGAGGTCCACGCCTTCGATCAGGGCGAGGTCCGGGCCGCCGGGCAGGCGATCCTCGATCATCTGGGCATGAGCGAGACCGACCGGCTCAAGCCGCGGGTCGCCTCCACCCAGATCATCACGAACCTGGACCCCTACCACGCGATGCTCATCAACCGGAGTCGATCCGGCTCGATGATCCTCGCGGGGCAGACGCTCTACATCCTCGAGGTGCACCCGGCCGCCTACGCGACCATCGCCGCCAACGAGGCGGAGAAGACCTCGCCGATCACCGTCGTCGAGCTCCGCCCGTCCGGCGCGTTCGGTCGCGTCTGGCTCGGCGGCTCCGAGGCCGCGATCGAGGAGGCCGCCCGCGGGGCGCTGGCCGCGCTCGAGTCGATCGACGGCCGCGAAAACTCGGGCAAGTCGATCTGATCGGGCTCGCCCGCGCGAGGCGCTCGTGACCCAGAGCGCCTCGCCCGCCTCCGCCCGCCTCCTCGTCCTGGCCGCGGCCCTCTTCTTCTCGACGGGGGGCGCCGCGATCAAGGCCTGCTCGATGACCGCGTGGCAGGTCGCGGGCCTTCGGAGCGGGATCGCCGCCCTCACCCTGTTCCTGCTCCTGCCTGCTGCGCGCCGCGGCTGGTCGTGGCGCGCGGTCGGGGTCGGCTGCGTCTACGCCTCGTGCCTGACGCTGTTCTCGATCTCGAACAAGCTGACGACCGCCGCGAACACGATCTTCCTCCAGTCGAGTGCGCCCCTCTACATCCTGCTGCTCGGACCCTGGCTGCTCCGCGAGCCGGTGCGGCGGCGCGACGTCGTCATGATGGCGGCGATGGCGGTCGGCCTCGGCTTCTTCTTCGTCGGGACGCCCGAACCGTCGACCACCGCGCCGCAGCCGCTCCTCGGGGATCTCCTCGCGGTCGCCTCGGGCGTGGCGTGGGCGGGGACGATCGTGGGGCTCCGAGGCGTCGGTCGGATCCGACCAGCCGTGGACCTGGGGGCGGGCGGCGACGACGCGACCCCGGGCGAGGACGCGGCCGGATCCGCGCGCGAGGGCAACGCCATCCCGGCCGTCGTCTGCGGCAACGCGATCGCGTTCCTGGTGTCGCTCCCGTTCGCGCTCCCGATCGAGACCCGCGCGCCGATCGACTGGGCGCTCATCTCCTACCTCGGCGTCTTCCAGATCGGCGCGGCCTACATCTGCATGACGCTCGGGCTTCGCCGGGTGAGCGCCCTCGAGGCGTCGCTCCTGCTCATGCTCGAGCCGGTCCTGAGCCCGGTCTGGGCGTTCGCCTTCCAGGGCGAGGTGCCCGGGCCGTGGTCGATCGCCGGCGGGGGGCTGATCCTGGTGGCGACGGTGGCGAACGCTCGGCGCTGATCGGCGGACCCGGGCACGCGATGCGACTGCCGTCGCGGGAAGACGATCCACAGATTGCACAGCACAGATTACACAGATTGCCGCGGGCGGCTCCATGTCGTTGCCGATGCCGGCAATGGCCGCGCGACGGCGACGGACGTTCGCCTTCGGCAACTCGTCATCTGTGTAGTCTGTGGATCGTCATCCGTTCAGGGCGCCGATCCTCGCGTGATCAGCGCCGCCCGCGCCGCCCGCCCCGCGGGTAGAGCGTCAGCGTGTTGCCCGCGCCCGAGAACTTCCCGTGGGCCTGCTCGGCGAGGACGTGGAGCGCCTTGATCAGGAGCACGTCGTTGAGCTGAACGGTGACGAGGTCGGGCTCGAACTTCGGGCCGATGTTGAACGCGCCGCCCGTCTTCTCCGAGATGAAGTCGAGCACGTCCTTCGCGTTCGCGTTGCTGAAGTTGAAGTCGGTCCGCTGCTCGTGGAGCGGGCGGCGGACCGTCTCGTAGAGGGTGCCGGTGAGGTCGACGTGGTTCGCGATGCGGAGCGACCGCTTGCCCGGGAGCTTGGCGTGGATCCACACCAGCCCGTGCTGAACCGTCCAGTCGAGGTCGATCGGCCTGCAGAGCATGTCGAGCGCGTCGCGGAGCGGCTTGTTCCGCGCGACGAGGTTCATCTGGACGCCCTCGACATCGAAGAGGGCGCGCTGGGTGAAGGTGATGTTCACGCGGGTGGCGCTCCGCATCCCGCGGAGGATCCGCGTGAACGAGGTCGCCTCGCGGTACTGAACGTCGACCTTCTCCGAGTCGAGGGCCGCCTCGACCTCGTCATCGGTGTCGAGGTAGGCGTCGTCGGGGTCCGGGTTCGGGGCGGGCTCCCCGTCGTCCGCCGCCTTCTTCTCGTCGTCGGCGCGCGCCGGAGGCGCGACCGCGGCCGGGGCGGCGAGGACGATGGCGACCACGGCGGCGGAAGGGACCAGGGTGAGGCGCAGCTCTCGAAGCATCACGGATCTCCTCGTGGGGGGCGACGACGACCTCATCGTAGGGGCGCGCCGGCGCGCGCGCCAGAGTCGATCAGCGGTCGTCGGCCTCGAGGGTGAGCGTCCGGCCCCGCGCGACGAACCGGGCGTCCAGCACCTGGGACGCGGCCACCTCGAGCGCTGTTCGGAGCGACACATCGGTGAGCCGCAGGGTCATGGCGGCGTCGCCGCTCGCAAAGGCCGGGTCGACCTCGACGGTGAGGCCGGTGATGTCGGAGATGAACTGGACCATGTCCTCGGCGGGGGTCCCGTCGAAGTTCAGGGTGACCCGGTTGTTGGTGACGGTGTTGCGCGCGTCGGGGGACGCGTTGCTCAGGTCGACCCGGGAGATGAGCTCCTCCTTGGGATGGACGATCCAGACGAGGCCGTGCTCGAGCTCGTAGCGGACGCCGGCGCGCGCGACGATCTGCTCGAGCGCCTCCTCGAGGCTCGTCTCCTTGCCGGCGAGGGAGAGGGGGCGGCCGGAGGCCTCGAGGCGCGCGGCCGGGGTGACGACGACGTTCACGCTGGTGACGTCCCGGATGAAGGCGACCGCGTCGTCGAGCGGGGCGCCGGAGAGGCTCATCGTGATCCTGGTCGCGCGGAGGCGCTTCCGCAGCGCGGCGTCCTCGGGGCTGTCCTCGCCGGAGCTCTGCCAGAGGAGCACGCCCAGGACGACGATCGCCGTCCCGAGGGCGAGCCCGACGAGCAGGCTGACCGCGATGAGCCGGGCCTGGCTCCTCCGCGCGCCCTCGGGCGAAGCGGCCTCGTCGGGCGCGGTCACCCGACCTCGATCGCGACCACGGAGAGGTTGTCGCGGCCGCCTCCCCACTCCGCGCGGCCGGCCTCGGTCATGATCGCGACGATCCGATGCTCGAGGGTGAGCGGCTCGTTGAGGAGCGCCTCGATCCCCTCGCGGGTGAGGCCGCTCGCCTCGCGCTCGATCCCGTCGGTCGCGAGGAGGACGAGGTCGCCCGGGACGACCGGGATGGCGCCCGCGTCGAGGACGGCGTCGAGCGGGATGTCGCCACGGGTGAACGCGTGTCGCGTGAACATGCTCCCGAGGAACACCATCCCGCGCCGGCCGAGGCGATGGAGCTGGCGCTCGGCGGCGGTGCGCCGGAAGAGGTAGCTGTCGCCGACGCCCGCCCAGGCGAGGGTGTCGCCGGTGACGACCGCGGCGAGCGCGGTCGTCTCGCTGCCGTCGTTCTTCGGCCGCTCTTGGCCGATCCGCTCGTCGATCCGCTCGAGCACGTCCGGGAGGGCGTCGCCGCCGAAGTCCGCCGCTCCGCGCCGGGCGATCTCCTCGACGAACCCCCGGGCGGCGATCTCGCTCGCGGCGGCGCCGAAGTGGCTGTCCGCGACGAGCGCGGCCACGCCGCCGCCGGGGAGGGGGACGATCGCGGCGCTGTCCTCGTTCGGGTCGCGCTTGGGGTTCAGCGACGGGCCGTCGCCGGCGGTGATCGCGGCGACGACGCCGGGCGCGACCGTCTCGAGGTAGAAGACGCCCTTCTCGGGGTGGGCGGTGCCGAGGAGGAGGGTCGGCTCCGGCGCGCTCATCGGCCCGTCTCCTCGCCGACGAGCTCGTCGTAGGCGCGCTTGAGCTCGACGAACTTGTCGTGGGCCAGCCGCTGGAACGCGTCGTCGAGGGTGGCGAACCGGTCGGGGTGATAGCGCTTCGCCAGCTCCCGGAACGCGGCGACGCACTCCTCGCGGCTCGCCCCGACGCCGAGACCGAGGACGGCGTAGGGGTCGAACGGATCGGGCGGCGGCGGGGCGGCCGGGGCGCGGCGAGGCTCCGGCTCTGGCGCCGGCACCGGCCGGGGCGTGGGGCCGGGGCGCGGTCCGGGGCCGGACGGGCCGGGCGGCGGCGTCCGAGGGGGCGGCGCCGACCGGGCCTCGGCGTGGGGGCGCGCGTCGCCCGCGCGAACCTGCTCGGCGTACGCGCCGTGGAACCAGTCGCGCTTGCCGGCGCTCCGGCGCTGCCAGTCCTTCTTGCGGTGGACCTCGGCGGCGATTCCGGCGTCGAAGAAGGCGAACAGCGAGTCGACCATGGGGATCGATTCCGGAGGCCGGGCCCAGTAGGCGCCTGCCCGGTTGCGCTCGATGTGGATCACGCGGTCGCACCGGGTGCACCGATACGAGCGGTAGGGGCCGCCGTCGCGGTCGTGGCGGGGGACGAGGAACGCGTCCTTCAGGATCTCCACCCGTCCGAACGGCTTGTCGCAGAACCAGCAGACGAGGTCGACGTCGGGCAGCGGTTCGGTCACGCTCGGATGATAGCAGGGGCGCGAAAGTCGGTGCGAGCGTCGGAACGGGCGTCGGGGGCCGAGGCGCGAACTGCCTTGATCCCTGCCGGCGCAGGTTGTTAGACTCCGCCGACCTCCGGCGGGCGCTCCTCCTCAGCGGGCGCGGGCGAGGCGGAGCGGGATGGGTCGCCTCCGATGAAGACGGTCGAGCGAGAGAGCGGACTCGTCCACTACGGCGATCGGATCATCCGCCTCCCCGACCACGGCACCCTCCTCATCTCGACCGACATCCACGGCAACTACGACGACTACCTCCGGATGCGTTCGCTGTTCGAGGACGCCTACCGGCGGAGCAACGGCGACGCGTGGATGCTCTTCACCGGCGACCTGATCCACGGGCCGCCCTACACCCAGCAGGAGTGGCCCGACTACCTCGGCACCTACTACAGCGACAACAGTCAGAGCGTCCTCGACGACTTCCTCCAGCTCCGGGACTTCCTCGGCGACCGGATCCTGACGCTGATCGGCAACCACGAGCACAGCCACGTCGGCGGCCCCAAGACGCACAAGTTCGGGCGGCGGCCGAGCGAGGCCGGCTGGTTCGAGCAGGCGATCGGGCCGGAGGTGACCGCGCGCTACGCGAAGTTCTTCCGGACGTTGCCCCTGATCTGCGTCGCCCCGTGCGGGATCGTGGTCAGCCACGGGGCGCCGCGCGTGATGAAGCCGGACTTCGAGGAGGTGGCGACCGCCGGCTTCGACGGCTACGACCACCTGACCGCGGCCGACATGGCCGACATCCCGATCGTCGGCGAGCTGCTGTGGTGTCGCTCGACGGGACCGCTCGTCGTGCGGCGGTACCTGCGCGAGCTCGAGGTCGACGGGTGCCGGAACAGCATCGCGATCTACGGACACGATCCGGTTCGCGAGGGCTACGACAAGGCGAGCGCCGAGCAGCTCTGCCTGTCGACCTCCTACGGCCTGAAGAACGTGAACAAGCGCTACCTCGAGCTCGACCTCTCGAAGCACTACGGCTCGGTCGACGACCTCCGCGACGGCATCGAGCTGAAGTCCCTCTGGGAGTGACCGAGACCCGCGGGGCCCACGACCGATGCTGATCACCCTGCTGACCGACTTCGGGCACCGCGACGTCTACGTCGGGGTGATGAAGGGCGTGATCTCGGGGATCGCGCCGGACGCCCGCGTCGTCGACCTCTGCCACGCGGTGCCGCCGCAGGGGCTGGTGAGCGCCGCGTATCAGCTCGGCGCAGCCTACCCCCACTTCCCCGCCGGCACCGTCCACGTCGTCGTCGTCGATCCGGGCGTCGGCACCGGGCGGGCGATCGTGGCGATCCGCGCGGCCGGCTCGGTCTTCCTCGCGCCGGACAACGGAGTGCTCGCGGCCGTCCTCTCGGGCGACGCGGTCGAGGAGGCGGTCGCCGTCGAGAACGCGGCGCTGTTTCGCGCGTCGGTGAGCGCGACCTTCCACGGGCGGGACGTCTTCGCGCCGGTCGCCGCGCGACTCGCGACGGGGACGCCGCTCGGCGAGCTCGGCCCGGCGCGCGATCCGGACGGCCTGGTTCGCGGCGAGCCCGGGCGGCTCCTCGGCGGTCCGACGCCGTCGGCGGACGGGCGCGGCCTCGACGGCGCCGCCGTCCTCGACGTCGACCGATTCGGGAACGTGATCACGAACATCGATGGCCGGCTCGGCGCCCGCATCGGGTCGATCACCGTCGGAGAGCTCCGCGTGGTGCGGTTCGCGCGGACCTACGGCGAGGTGGAGGCCGGCGCGGCCCTCGCTCTCGTCGGGTCGACGGGGCGGGTCGAGATCAGCGTCCGCGACGGGTCGGCAGCCGCGGTCGCCGGCGGGGTCGCCCCGGGCGACCCGATCCGCGTCGAGCTCGGAGAGGGAACGCCGTGACGCCGCCGAAGAAGAAGGATGCCGACGGGGCCGCCGCCGCGCCGCGGAAGAAGTCCGCGACGAGCAAGAAGGCCGCGTCGAGGAAGACGACGGCCCGCAAGGCGAGCAAGACCGAGGGGGCGCGCGCGAAGGCGCGGAAGAGCAAGGGCGCCGAGACGGCGCCGGGCGCGTTCTGGCACTCACACTCGGACGAGTCGCTCGCGCCCGCGCCCATGCTCGCGCCCGTCTCCGACGACCTCGCCGAGCCGAACCCCGAGCTGCTCGCGTCGCTTCCGTTCGATCGGGAGCGGCTCGCCGGCCTCACCCGCGACCAGCTCGCCGCGCTCGCCGACGAGGTCCGGCAGGAGGAGCTCCGACGTCTCGGGGATGCGCCGAGCCGTCGCACGATCGACTGGCTGATGCAGAGCGAGAAGCTCGCCAGCGTCGGTATCCTCACCCGCGGGATCGCCCACGAGTTCAA
The DNA here is from genome assembly GCA_029260755.1 of Planctomycetota bacterium. GTDB lineage: Bacteria > Planctomycetota > J058 > J058 > JAJDCQ01 > JAJDCQ01. The sequence goes on from JAJDCQ010000241.1 coordinate 57,349, forward strand.
CAACCTCTTCACCGGGGTGATCGGCTACTGCGACTTCGCCCTCTCGAGCGACGACCCCGACATCCGCCGCAAGGCGCTCGAGGTGGCGCTGGCCGCCGCCCGCAAGGCGAGCGTGATCGTGAAGAACCTCCAGACGTTCGCGCGGCGCCGGAAGACCGAGGTGCAGCCGGTCGACGTGGTCGAGCTGCTGAGCCGCTCGCTCCTGCTCGTCGAGACGAACCTGCGGCTCAACAAGATCAAGCTCTGGAAGAGGCTCCGGACGGTCCCGACCGTCCGGGCCGACCCGAGCGACCTCGAGCAGGTCTTCCTCAACCTGCTGACGAACGCGATGCAGGCGATCGAGGGGGCGGGCGAGATCCGCGCGACGGCCGACACCGAGGGGCCGTGGGTCGTCGTGACGATCCGCGACAACGGCTGCGGGATCCCGCCCGAGATCCGGACCCGCATCTTCGAGCCGTTCTTCTCGACCAAGGGCGTCTACGGCCCGGGCCTCGTCCCCGGCACCGGCCTGGGCCTCTCGGTCGTCCACGGAATCATCGAACGGATCGGCGGCCGCCTCGAGCTCGAGAGCGAGATCGGCAAGGGGACGACGTTCACCGTGAGGCTCCCCGCGTCGCCCGACGACCGGGGGAAGCGCAAGAGGCGCCGCGACCCGATCCGCTCGCCGGACCCCGACGAGACGCTGCACGACAGCCTGTCGGGCGACTGAGGTCTCCCGCTCGGGCTCGCCTTCGGCGAGCGGGATGTCACCACGGCGACACGGAGAGCACGGAGGTGCCACGGAGAGCGCCCGGCGGTTGCCAAGCTCGCTGCTTCTCGGACGGGGGAGGGGGTGAGGCTCGATGATGATGGAACCACGGAGGCACCGAGACACGGAGGATCTTCGGGTCCGAAGGGGTCAGGTCTCGGTAGTTAGCATTAAACCCCCGAAATCGAACGTCCCAGAACAGACCCCACCGCGCGCGGTCCGCATTGC
>JAJDCQ010000242.1 GCA_029260755.1 Planctomycetota bacterium
GCTGGGGGGGCCCGCCCCCGGGCCGGCGCCGTCCCGCCCCGCCCCCCCCCCGCGGCACACCGCCGGGGCCCCTCCCCCCTCGCGGGGGAGGCGCCCCGCCTCGTGTCCGGCCGGCGACGCGCCCCGCTCGCGACTCCCGGCACGAGCTGGTACACCAGGGGGGTGGACACGCGTCGCGAGACCTCGCCGCTGACCGGGACGACGCCGGGACGTCCGCCGGGAGTCCGGCCTTCACCCTCGAGCGCTGCTCCGGCGAGCATCGGGCCCTACGCGATCGAGGGCGAGCTCGGGCGCGGCGGAATGGGCGTCGTCTTCCGCGCGCGCGATCCGCGCCTCGGCCGTCCGGTCGCCATCAAGATGCTCCTGGGGACGTCGCTCGCCGATGAGCGGTCGCGTCGTCGGTTCGCCCAGGAGGCGCGCTCCGCTGCCGCGCTGAGGCATCCCGGCGTCGTCGGTGTCCTGGAGGTCGGCGAGCAGGCCGGCTCCCCCTACATCGTGATGGACCTCGTCGAGGGTTCCTCGCTCGACGTCGTCGTGCGGACCGGCCCTCTGCCGCCGCGTCACGCGGCGCGTCTCGCCCACGGCGTCGCCGAGGCGCTCGCCCACGCGCACGAGCATGGGATCGTCCATCGCGACGTGAAGCCGCAGAACGTCATCGTCGACGGCGACGGCGCGCCGCACCTGACCGACTTCGGCATCGCGCGCGACACCCAGGCGACCGGCATCACCCGGAGCGGGCACATGCTCGGCACGCCCGGCTTCGCGCCGCCGGAGCAGGTCGTCGGCGACCTCGGGAGGATCGGGCCGCGGTCCGACATCTACGGCGCCGGGTCGGTCCTCTACTTCGCGCTGACCGGCGCTCCGCCGATCGAGGGCGCCTCGACGATCGAGCTCGTCGCGGCCACGGTGTCGCGCACCCCGGACCGGCCGAGCCGGCGCTTTCCGTCGGTGCACGCCGACCTCGAGACCATCTGCCTTCGTTGTCTCGAGAAGGACCCGGCCGACCGCTATGCGTCGGCCGCCGCGCTCGCCGCCGACCTCCGTCTCTTCCTCGATGGCCAGCCGATCACGACGCGGCCCGTCGGCCGGCTCGAACGGGTCCGCCGTTCGGTCGTTCGCCATCCGATCCGGACGACCGGGCTCGTCCTGCTGCTCGCCGCGGCGATCGGGCTCGCCGGCGCCGGGCTGTGGGTCCTCGGCCAGGAGCGGCTTCGGGCCGAGGCGGCGACCCGCGCCGCGATCGTCGGCGAGGCCCGGGTCGAGAGCGAGCGGCGCTGGCGCGCCTTCGTCGCCGCACGCGAGGCGGCCGACCGCTCCGAGTCGGCCGGCGGCGACGACGCTCTCCTCGGTCTCGGCCTCGACGCGCTGCATGCGGCGACCCGCCTCGCCGACCTCGACCCGGCCGACGCCGACGCCGCTCGCGGCGCGTTCCGCGCCGCGATCGCGCTCGGCGAGGTGGCCGAGGAGGCGGAGCAGTGGAGCGTCGCGGCGAGCGTCTACGAGCGGGCGCGCCGGCTCGGCATCGACGAGCCCGCGGCGGCGGCCGCCCTCGCCGAGCTGCAGGTCGCCCGGGGGCGTCTCGCCGAGCGGCGGCGCGACGCGGTCGGGGCCGTTCTCGACGAGGCGCGCGCGAACGCCCTCTCGGTCCGCCCCGAGGACTACCAGCGCGCCCTCCTCGCGATCGTCCGACTGGCCGAGCCCGGGACGGTGGAGCTCGTCGTCGAGGCGCTCGAGGAGATCACCGAGACGCTTCGGACCGAGGTCGTCGCCCAGCTCACGGCGGTCGCGGAGCCCGACGCGGTCGAGCGGGCCGACGGCGCGATCCGGATCGTCGGGCTCGCCGAGGCGGTCGAGAGAGGTCTGGCGGGCCCGCTCGAGCGAGACGATCTCGCGAAGGTCAACGCGGCGTCGTCGCGGCTCGCCCGCCGAACGCGGCGCGCGTTCGAGAACACGAGCACCTTCGAACGCCGGTCGGGCCGCGCCGTCGACATCGTGGCCGCCGCGCAGCGGCGTCGCCTCGGCCCGGCCGCCGTCGACCTGGCTCGACTCTGCTGCGACGCGCTCCGCGGCCTCGGCATCCGCGAGCGCGCGTTCGCCGCGGTTCAGCGCTACATCTTCGCCGAGTTCGACGAGGATCGAGCGGCCGTCGCGGCGATCACCCTGCTCGAGCTCGGCGGCGAGGAGGCCCACGACCTCGTCCGAGCCGCCGGAGATCGATTCCCCCGGCAGGGGATCTTCTGGACGCGCCTCGAGCCGCGCGTGGGCGATAGCCTCCCGGGCGGCCACGTCCCGACCGCGGGCTCGGGCGCCGGCGGACGGAGCCTCGCGCAGGCGCGGGCCGAGATCGAGCGCCAGATCTCGGCCGATCCGGAGAGCAGCCGGCTCCGGAACAACCTCGGCGTGTGTCTGCTCCGGATGGGCGACCTCGAGGGCGCCGTCGCCGCGTTTCACGCCGCGGCGGAGCTCGCCCCGAACGACCCGGTTCCGCGGGCGAACAAGGCGGCCGTCCTCGTCGATCTCGGACGCCCGGACGAGGCCGTCGAGGAGTGCATCCGCGCGATCGAGGCGCGGGGCGGTCATGCCGAGGGCTGGATCCAGCGCGCGCGAGCGTACCAGGCGCTCGGACGGCTCGACGCCGCCCGCGCCGACATCGATCGCGCCCTCGCCCTCGCGCCCGGTCAGTCGCGGGCGTGGCTCCAGAGCGCGCGGCTCCGGATCGCGTCGGGCGACCAGGCCGGAGCGGCGACCGACGCGAACCGCGCCGTCGAGCTGGCTCCTGCATCGACCGATGCTCTCCGCGTGCGCGCCCGGACGCGCGCCGAGGCGCGCGACCTCGGGGGCGCCCTCGAGGACCTCGACCGGCTCGTCGGCCTCGCGTCGCGCGACGCGGGGTTGCGGCAATGGCGCGGCACGATCCGGCGGCGGAACGGCGACCTCGCGGGGGCCATCGACGACTACGACGTCGCGATCGAGCTCGACCCGTCCGCGCCCCAGTCGTGGACCGGGCGTAGCCAGCTCCGGCGAATGCGGGGGGACCTCGAGGGCGCGGTCGCCGATCAGGAGCAGGCGATCGCGCTCGCGCCCGGCGACGCCGCTCTGTGGAACGATCTCGGCCTCTGCTGGGCGGGGGCGGACGACGACCGGGCGGTCGAAGCCTACCGGAAGGCGCTCGAGCTCTCGCCGCGGCTCGCCGTCGCCTGGAACAACCTCGGCATGATCCACGCCCGCCGCGCCGAGCTCGACGAGGCGGGCGAGGCGTTCGAGAAGGCGATCGGTCTCGCTCCGCGCATGTGGCAAGGCTGGAAGAACCGGGCCGACCTGCGAGAACGGACGGGCGATCGCGCCGGCGCCGTCGGCGATCTCGAGCGCGTCCTCGAGGTCGCCCCGCGCCACGCGAGCGCGCCCGAGCTCCGCGCGCGGATCGAGCGCCTCCGCTCGGGCGACTGACCCGAGCTCGATCGGAAGCCGGCGGTCGGACGGCTAGCCCGCATTGTTCACGAGCATCATGGCGAGGTCGAGCGAGAGGCCTCTGCTAGATGTCACCACGGAGGCACGGAGACACGGAGAAGCGACTGAGGGCGCCGTATCCCGGCTCGCACGAGCCGACCGGCTCCAGGGATGGCTCCCTCTCGGTCTCGGTCACGCGAGGCGACGGGAGCCAAGAGAAGGAGCGCC
>JAJDCQ010000243.1 GCA_029260755.1 Planctomycetota bacterium
CTGGAGCTCCTCGACGTCGAGGAGCGCGAGGGCGGCGCCGTCGGCCACATCGTCGGGCTGCTTCGGCTCCCCATCCGGAAGCTCGGAGAGCTCGCCCTGGCGGAGCCCGTCCTCGCCCGCGTCGAGGTCCGCTTCGAGATCCCTCTCGACGACTCGACCGCTCCTGGCGGCGCGCTCGATGTGAACCTGCGGATCGCCGCGACCGAGGTCGGGCTCGCCGATGGCTCGGGCCGCTCGATCCGGCCGCGCGTCTCGGCCCGCGTCCACCGCGGCGCGGCCCGCCGGTGACCGCGCCCGCGCCGCCCGGTCCCTACATCCCGACCGACCAGTCGAGCTCGTAGCTCGAGCTCTCGACCTGGGCTGCTTCCCGAGGCCCTCCATCTCGATCACGGCGGTCGCCTGGGTCTTCACCGCGTGGGGCCGGAGCGTGCTCGGGTCAATCACGGCGGTCACCTCGCTCCGCCTCTCGAAGGCGACGATCTTCGGCATCGCCGCGCCGTCCGCCATGTCCTTCATCATCTCGACTCGCTCGACTTCATCGTCACCTGCGCACCATGCCCGGCGGCTCCTCGTCGAGCTGCCCCTGGGCGCGTCGCTGCTCAATCGAGGAACCCGCTCGCTCGACAAGCCGGGGCCCGCTGCCCCAACCGAGCCGTCTGGGCCGTACCGAAATGCCGCAACGCCCTTAATGCCCCGGCCTGTAACTTACTGATCTTGAATATCTTGAGTTCCCAAGCGCGGGCGGCTCACGCGTTGCGATCAGCGGTCGGTCACAAGGAGCCCGCCATGAACGTCCGATCCGTCCTCGTCAGCTTCGCAACGGCGACCATCGTCCTTCTCGGCGCCGACCGCGCCATCGCGGAGGAGCTCTGGGTGGCTCGAAAGAGCCTGAGCGCGTCGGGAGCGACCCGCCTCGACGCCTGGGATCGACAGCAACAACTCGCCGCCGGCGCGATCGGCGTCTGGCAGAGGGCAATCGAACGCGCCGGTGGCGCAACGCTCGGCACCAACGTCGACCTCGACTCGAGCGAGCGGGTGGCGGGTCGGCTCTATCGCAACTTCACCGTCTCGGTGCTCTATTCGAGCTCCACGCCGCTCGACGGCTCGCGCCGGATGGAGGGTGCCGAGCTCACCCTGTCCACCGACATCCAGCGGGCGCGGGTCCGCCTCACGCCCACCGATCTGACCGATCTCGTCGCGGGCGCTCCTGCAGCGGGCTTCGCCTCCCGCATGCGTCGCGCCTGGAACCGCCCCGGCAGCCCCGAACGCGCCTGGGTCTGGGGCGAGGCCGGCGGAGACATGGTCGGGTTTCGCCTGCCGCCCCTGACGTTCGAGGCCTCATCCCCGCGATCGGACACCCCGGGCTTCCACCTCTCCGAGGCGTCGGAGTCCGCCGTCTCGTTGCGTCCGATCGTCGCTCGCGGCCTCGCCATCGAGAAGGTCGAGGGGATCCTCGACCAGACTCGTGACGAGCTCGCCGGATCGGGCGCGACCGTCCTGGCAACGGGCGTCGTGCCGGTCATCTCGGCCGACCCGGTCAAGCGCCATGCCCTCGGCGCCGTTCTCTCCCACGGCACGCCGACCGACACCGCCACGCCGGTCCCGGCCCACACCATCGTGACCATCCGCCTTCGCGCCGTCCGCGACTCGGACCTGATCGGGGTGGGCCTCGCGCGCCTCTCGCTCGCCGACATCCTCGCCCTTCATGGAGCGGATGCGACGGCGACGACGGCCGCGGCGGTCCTCGAGCGAGCCTGGCAGGACGCCCTCGCCGGGACGCCCGACGCGCCCGAGATCGCGCTCACCCACACCGCGAGGGTCGATGGCTCGGAAGTCGTCCTCGCCCTCGAGGGCCTCGATATCGCCCGCGTCCTCGGCCGCGAGCCGGGCGGCGCCCTCCGGAACCTCGGCCTCTCGCTCGGGCTGACCGATCCCCTCCCGCGGCCGGCGGAGCTCCCCGACGACCTCGCCGAACAGCTCTCCGACGCCCTCCGGGCCGCGCCGCGGCTCGATGCGGAGACCCGCGATCGCCTGATCGCTCTCCGCTCCGGGCCGGCCGCCGCGGCTCTCGCGCCTGACGGCCGCGCGGTCGTGGCGGTCGCCGTCGCGGCGCCCCGGAGCGACACGGCGCGCCCGCGTGGCGACGCGAGCGGGATCGAGGACGCCCTTCTCGGGACGACGGGCGACGCGCCTCGAGGCGACGACCGCAACCCCGGCGCCGACTCGCTCCAGGATCTGAACACGGCCGGACGTGAGCTCGTCGAGTCGCTCGAGAGCCTCCAGCGTTCCCTCGAGCATCTCAACGACGTCCTGTCGCAGTAGGCAATCGCCGTCGCCCCGCGCGACGAGAGAGAGAGACGATGATGACGATTCGCTGCCAGCCCATGCTTCCCTTCGCGGCGGTGCTCCTCGCGGCCGTCGCCGCGACCGCGACGCGGGCCGACGATGACGACGGGCCCCGGTACCGCCTCCGCTTCGAGGGCGCGCCGGTCGCGACCGGCCTCCCCATCGAGGAGAGCCTCTTCACCGAGACGTTCATCGAGGTCGACCTCGTCACGCCCGACGGCCCGGTCCCGGCCGTCGAGGTCCTCACCCAGCGCTCGCTCGCCTTCCGCCGCGAGATCCTCGAGGTCGAGGACGGCCGGGCCGTTCGCGAGCGCCGCTCGTTCTCGCGGGCGACCTGCCGCACGCGCGAGGGGCGCGAGCAGCTCGGCTTCGCGGGCAAGACCGTCACGGCCGACCGCCTCGGCGACGCCTGGGTCTTCCGCTGCGACGACGGGACCGAGCTCTCGGGCGACGACGTCGAGCGGCTCCGCCGCCTCTTCGGTGAGGAGTCGCTCTCGGACGCCACCCGCGCGAAGATCCTCGGTCCAGGTCGCCCCGTCGCCGTCGGCGAGCGATGGTCGCCCGCGATCGGCCCGTTCGCGGAGCGGATCCTCGGCCTCGACCCCAACGCCTTCGACCTCGACGGGGCGCTCGGCGAGCTCGAGCTCCTCGACGTCGA
>JAJDCQ010000244.1 GCA_029260755.1 Planctomycetota bacterium
ACGGCGCGCCGGCGCTGAAGCCGTTCTTCTACGACCAGCGCCGGCAGTGGCTCGTGCGCACGCACAGCAGCTACGCCTTCCGCTACGACGGCGTCACCCGGCGACAGATCGCCGAGCTCCTCGCCGAGCGCGAGCGGCGGATCCTGGATGAGCTCGCCGACGACAAGCGCGAGGCCGACCGGGCCACGCGCGGCGAGCTCCGCGAGGAGCTGAAGCGACTGAGCCGCCAGCAGGAGGGTCAGGGCCAGGGCCACGGCGCCGGCGGGCCGTCCGGCGGAGGGATGGCCGCCCGACGCCCGGGGAACGCCGCCCCCGCCGAGAGCCCGGCCATGGATCCGGCCGCCGCCAAGGAGGGGCGCTACCGGAACGGCAAGGGCAAGTCGCGCGCCTACTTCGGCGGCGGCGCCGACGGCGAAGGCGCCGAGAACGAGCCCGAGCTCGACATGACGAGTGAGGACGGCGACGACGATGCCCTCGCCGAGGTGAGCCTCGTCCGGCAGGACTTCGCCGACACCGCCTACTGGAACGCGACGGTGGTGACCGGCGCGGACGGCAAGGGCAGCGTCGAGGTGACCCTCCCCCACGACCTCACCCGGTGGCGGGCGACGGCGCGCGGGACGACGAAGGACACCCTCGTCGGCGAGGCGCGCGGCAGCGTCCAGACGACCCTGCAGGCGGTCGCCCGCGCGAGCGTCCCGCGGTTCCTCGTCGAGGGCGACCGGGTCGAGCTGAGCGCGCTCGGCCGGAACAACACCCGCAAGACCCTGAAGGGCTCGATGACCCTCGAGGCGAGCGGCACGCCGCGGCCCGGCGTCGACGGCTCGCTCCCGAAGATCGCGAAGACCGACCCCAAGGTCGAGCTCGCTCCGGGGCGCTACGTCCGCCTCGAGGCGCCGCTCACGATCGCCGAGGGCACCGGGAGCCTGAAGGTCCAGGCGACCGTGCGGACGAGCGCCGAGGCCGACTCCGAGGTCCGGACGCTCCCGATCATCCCGCACGGCGTCCGCGGAACGACGGGCGCCGCCGGCGTCCTCGAGGAGAGCTTCCTCGCCGAGCTCGACCTCCCCGAGGGCGCGATCCCCGGCACGGCCGAGCTCGTCGTCGCCCTCGATCCGTCGGTCCCCGACGGTCTCCGCGCGGCGATCCTCCAGCTCGGCGACTTTCCCTACGGCTGCGTCGAGCAGACGGTCAGCCGCTTCCTGCCGGCCGTGATCCTCGGCGACGCCCTCAGTCGTCTCGGCGCGCCCGACGAGGCGCTGGTCGAGGCGACCTCCCGGCGCGTCCGCGCCGGAGTGACGCGCCTCCAGAACCTCCAGAACGGCGACGGCGGGTGGGGATGGTGGCGCGACGCGAGCCGCCCCGACACGACCGCCTACGCCCTCCTCGGCCTCGAGATCGCGCGCCTCACCGGGCACAGCGTCGACTCGGGCACCCTCGCCGCCGCGCGGCAGGGCGCGATCCGGATGCTACGGCAGGCGGGGACCGCGGACGAGCGCGCGATGCTCCTGCACGCGGTGGCGACCGGCGGAACGATGCCGGGCGATGACCTGAACCGCGCGATCCGCTCGCGGGCTCAGATGTCTCCCCTGGGCCTCGCCCATCTCTGGCTCGCCGCGCGGGCCGCCGAGCGCCTCGGCTCGGTCGAGCAGGTGCTCGACGAGCTCCGCCAGCGCGCGGTGAAGGAGGGCGACCTGGTGAGGTTCCCCGCCGGCGAGCGCGTTCGCTGCGGCGACTGGAGCGGGCGCGACGTCGAGGCGACCGCCTGGGCGAGCCTCGCCCTGCTCCACGCCGACCCGGCCTCGCCGCTGCTCGACGGGGCCGCCCGGTGGCTGCTGGCGCAGCGCCGGGGTCCGGGATGGGCCTCGACCCGGGAGACGGCCGCGGCCGTCCTCGCCCTCGCGCGATGGGCCGAGAAGCGCGGCGCCCGTCCGGCGACCGGCACCGTCCGCCTCGAGCTGAACGGTCGCGGCTACGCGGAGACCAAGCTCGACGCCGCCGCCCCCTCGGGGAGTCGCCGTCGCGAGATCCGCGTTGCCTCCGACGAGCTCCGCGCCGGGCGCAACCGGATCCGGCTCGACCGCAAGGGCACCGGCACCCTCCGGGTGACGGCCACCCTCCGGTGGACGGAGGGCGGCGGCGCCTGGGGCCCCAACGGTCCCGCGCCGATCGCGGCGAAGGGTGACTTCCTCAAGGTCACCCGCCGCTACGTCCGCTGGATCGACCCGCGGAGCGCGGCCGATCCGAACGCCGGCGCGCCCGGCTGGAGCATCCTCGAGCCGGACGCGCGGCCGAAGTGGGACGCGCAGCCCTCGCTCGGCGACCTCGGCGCCGGCGAGAGCGTCTGGAGCGTGATCACGCTCGATGCCCGCGAGCCCGTCTCGTTCGTCATGATCGAGGACGCCCTCCCCGCGGGCTGCGAGTCGATCCGCGGCTCGGCCGAGGGCCCGGTCACCCGCCTCGAGGCGCGCGACCAGAAGGCCGCCCTCTTCATCACCGAGCTACCCGCCGGCCGGACGACGATCCGGTACCTCGTCCGGGCCGTCGTGCCCGGCAGCTACCACGCCCTCCCCGTCGTCGCGGGCCCGATGTACGAGCCCGAGATCGACGCGCGGAGCGCCGAGGCGCGCGTCCGGGTGCACGCGCCCGACGCCGAGGCGCTCGCCAGGGCCCGCGGGACGCTCGAGCCGACGCCGGACGAGCTCTACGCGCAGGCCAACCGGATGGTCTCGCAGAAGCAGTACAAGGAGGCGCTCCCCGTGATTGCGCGGCTCCGCGAGATGCGGATCCTCCCGCAGATCGACGAGGCGCTCCTGCTCCTGCGGCTCACGTGCGAGCTCGAGGCGGGCACGGCCAAGGGCGCCGTCGAGGCGTTCGAGGCGCTCCGCGATCGCAACCCGCGGGCCGGCGACCGGTGGCGGCTCGCCCAGCGCGACCGCACCCGCAAGCTCGCCCTCGCGTACCAGGAGGTCGGCGAGTCCGAGCGGGCCGTCGAGCTCTACCGCGACGCGGTGAGCCGCCGCTTCCACGAGGAGAGCGAGCTCGCGGGCGCGTATCGCGAGCTCGGGCGGCACCTGCCGGCCCAGGACTACCTCGGCGACCTGCTCCGGACCTACCCCGAGGCGGGCTACGTCACCCAGGGCGTCTACGACACGGCGCGACGCTGGGCCGAGATCGATCGTCCAATCGACCCGAAGATGGCCGGCAAGCACTACCGCCCCGACCTCCCGGCGCGGATGTTCGAGCAGGCGTTCGACGCCCTGAAGGACTTCATCGCCTTCTACCCCGACCACCACCTCGCCGACGACGCCCATCGCCAGGCGATCGCGGCGCTCGTCGGGCTCCGCGATGACGAGGGCGTGGCGATCGAGGCCAACAAGCTCGAGAAGCGTTACCCGAAGAGCCCCGAGGTCGACGACGCCCTCGTCGAGCGGATGCGGGCATTGGTCCGCACCAAGAAGCTCGACGAGGCGCTGGAGACCGGCGACCGGCTCCTCGCCTGGCGCTACCGGAGCAACAACACCACCTACGAGAGCGACTACCGCTTCGAGGTCCACTACACCAAGGCGAAGAT
>JAJDCQ010000245.1 GCA_029260755.1 Planctomycetota bacterium
CCGAGGGAACCCGTTTGGCGTTCGCGAGGCCGCGGAACGAAGGCCTGCGCGACGATGTCCGGCGAGACGCCGCGAGTGAAGCGACGGCGAGGAGCCTGCGACGAGTCGTCGCTTCACGCTCATTCTGCAACAGTCTCCTAGGTAGGTCTGAGGCGTGCGAGAGCGCTTGCCCATGCGGTTTGCGATCCACAGATTACACAGATTACACAGATTGCCGCGGACCGTTCCCCGCTCTTGCCGACGCGAGGCGGTGGAGATCGCTGCCCCGGGGACGACCGCCTTCGGCAACTCGTAATCTATGAAATCTGTGTAATCTGTGGATCGTTTCCCGCAACGGCAGCGACCCACGCAGGCCCGCGACGCCAGCGCAGGGCGCGAGACCGCGAAGACGAACGACGAAGACGAACGACGAAGACGAAGACGAAGACGAAGACGAAGACGAAGACCGTGAACGAAGACAAGCCCACCATCCACTTCACCAACACCCTCGGCGGGAAGAAGGAGCCCTTCGAGCCGCTCCATCCCCCCGAGGTGACGTTCTACTCCTGCGGTCCGACCGTCTACAACTTCGCCCACATAGGGAATCTCCGGGCCTTCGTCTCCTACGACCTCGTCCGGCGCTTCCTCGACTGGCGCGGCTACGACGTCCGCCACGTGATGAACATCACCGACGTGGACGACAAGATGATCCGCGTCGCGAACGAGGAGAAGATCTCGCTCACCGCCGTCCGCGAGCGGTTCGAGGCGGCGTTCCTCGAGGACCTGCGCGCGCTGAACGTCCTCGCCGGCTGGGGCCGCTCGAGCGCGTCGGAGCGGGCCGAGGCGGGCATCGAGGCCGAGACCGAGCTGCCGCGCGCGACCGAGCACATCGATGACATGCTCGGCCTCGTCGCGAGGCTCACCGAGCGCGAGATCGCGTATCGATCCGACGACGGCAGCGTCTACTTCGGAATCGGGCGATTGCCGGGCTACGGCCGGCTCTCCGGCGTCGACCAGCGCGAGCTCAAGAGCGGCGCGCGGGTCAGCCACGACGAGTACGAAAAGGAGGAGGCGCGCGACTTCGCCCTCTGGAAGGCGTGGACGCCGGGCGACGGCGACGTCGCGTGGGAGAGCGACTACGGGCGCGGCCGTCCCGGATGGCACCTCGAGTGCTCCGCGATGAGCATGCGCTACCTCGGCGAAGAGCTCGACATCCACGCCGGCGGCGTGGACCTCGTCTTCCCGCATCACGAGAACGAGATCGCGCAGAGCGAGGGCGCGACGGGGAAGCCGTTCGTCCGCACGTGGCTCCACAACGCGCACCTGACCGTCGATGGTCAGAAGATGGCGAAGCGGCTCGGCAACGTGTATCGCCTGCGCGACCTCACCGAGGAGCGTGACCACGACCCGCTCGCGGTTCGCTACGCGCTCATGGCCGCCCACTACCGCCAGCCGCTGAACTTCACGTTCGATGGGTTGAAGGCGGCGGCTGGCGCGCTCGCGCGGTTGCGCAACGCGGTCGTGGCGCTCGCCGACCGACTCGGCAGCGAGGATCACCACCGTCGGGTGGAGGCGGTCGAGGAGATGTCCGCGGATGCGGCGCGTCGCTTCGACGTCGCGCTCTCCGATGACCTGAACGTCCCCGAGGCGCTCGCCGCCGTCTTCGACTTCGTCGGCGAGCTGAACAAGATGCCCGACCTCGGCGCGGCCAGCGCGAAGGTGGCGCTCGACTGGCTCCGGGACGTCGACCGCGTCCTCGGGATCGGCCTCGCCGACGCGATCGATCGTACGACGCACCGCGACGCGGATCCGGAGGCGGTCCGGATCGAAGGTCTGTTGAAAGAGCGGGAAGACGCGCGGCGTCGTAAGGACTGGGCGCGGGCCGACGAAATCCGGGACGAGCTCGCCGCCGACGGGATCACGATCGAGGACAAGCCCGATGGAACCCGTTGGCATCGGCAGCCTTGAGTCATATTAGGGTCAGGGCTGGCCTTCCCGGCATGCGGGGAATCCCCGACCTTCAAATCGGTCTTGAACCGCGGCGAGGGAGTTGCTAGAATCCGCGGCCTTCGTGTCGAGAAGACACGCTAGCGTAGCTCAATGGTAGAGCTTCCGCCTTGTAAGCGGAAGGTTGTGGGTTCGAGTCCCTCCGCTAGCTCCATTCCGCGGTCGGCACCTCGATTCGGGTTTGGCTCCGAGACGCGGTGCCGTCCTTTTGATGCGGGTAGGTACCCAAGTGGCCAAAGGGGGCAGACTGGAAATCTGCTGCGGAATCGCTTCGGGGGTTCGAATCCCTCCCTACCCACTCCCAGGCGGGTGTAGCTCAATGGTAGAGCATCGGCCTTCCAAGCCGACTACGTGGGTTCGATTCCCATCACCCGCTCTCAGTCAGACAAACGACGACGAGCATACGAGCTCACGATCGACGGACGCACGCGAGACGACGAACACCTGAAGACTGAAGACGCGCTGCTGTAGCTCAGTCGGTAGAGCACCTCCTTGGTAAGGAGGAGGTCATGGGTTCAAGTCCCATCAGCAGCTTCGAATCGCTCCCGCCCGCGGGAGACTCGAATCACCGGCGAGCTCACCTCGCCAGATTGGAACGCGACGTAGAAGTTTTGTTTTGAGGCCGGCCTGACGCGCACCGTCGGTGCGACGAGCCCGGAGTCGGCGACCTTCGCGACGAGATGTGCGCCCCGCCCATGGGACTGCCGAACGGCATGATCCCGCGGCGCGCCTACAAAGGAGAGTGCAATGGCGAAGGAGGAGTTCAAGAGGACCAAGCCCCACGTCAACGTGGGGACGATCGGGCACATCGACCACGGGAAGACGACCCTCACGGCCGTCCTCACGCACCTGCTTGCTGCCCAGGGCCTCGCGACGGCCAAGGACTACAAGGACATCGCGAAGGGTGGAACCCAGCACGGCGCGGACAAGATCCTCACGATCCAGGTCGCGCACGTCGAGTACGAGAGTCCGAATCGGCACTACGCGCACATCGACTGCCCCGGTCACGCCGACTTCATCAAGAACATGATCACGGGCGCGGCGCAGATGGACGGCGCCATCCTGGTCGTGTCGGCCGCGGACGGCCCCATGCCGCAGACGAAGGAGCACGTGCTCCTCGCGCGTCAGGTCCAGGTCCCCGCGATCGTCGTCTTCCTCAACAAGTGCGACCTCGTCGACGACCCCGACCTCCTCGAGCTGGTCGAGCTCGAGGTCCGGGAGCTGCTCTCGAAGTACGAGTTCCCCGGCGACGACGTCCCGATCATCCAGGGCTCCGCCCTCAAGTGCCGTGAGGCGATCGAGGCTGGTCGGACCGGGGTCGACGATCCCGACAACAAGCCGATCATGGACCTCGTCAACGCGCTCGACGAGTACATCCCCGAGCCCGTTCGCGAGACCGACAAGCCGTTCCTCATGCAGGTCGAGGACGTCTTCTCGATCAAGGGTCGCGGCACCGTCCCGACCGGTCGCATCGAGCGCGGGATCATCAAGAGCGGTGACGCGGGCGAGATCGTCGGCTTCAGCGATGAGGTCCGCAAGACGGTCATCACGAGCGTCGAGATGTTCAACAAGATCCTCCCCGAGGGTCAGGCCGGCGACAACGTGGGCATCCTCCTGCGCGGCGTCGACCAGAAGGACATCCAGCGCGGTCACGTGATCTGCAAGCCGGGCACGGTCAAGCCGCACAAGAAGTTCAAGGCCCAGGTCTACGTCCTGAGCAAGGAGGAGGGTGGTCGTCACACCCCGTTCTTCTCGGGCTACCGGCCGCAGTTCTTCTTCCGGACGACCGACGTCACGGGCGCGATCAAGCTGCCCGAGGGCGTCGAGATGTGCATGCCCGGCGACCACGTCGAGATGGACGTCGAGCTGATCACGCCGGTCGCGATGGAGGAGCAGCTCCGGTTCGCGATCCGCGAGGGTGGCCGGACGGTCGGCGCCGGCGCGGTGACCAGCATCACGGTGGACTAGTGACCAACACGCCCGGTGGCCCGGCGACGGGCCTCGCGGGCAGGCGTGATTCCCCGCTTGGGGGAGCGCCGAGAGAGTATGGACGAGCGGCGCCGGCCGACGAAGCCGGCGCCGCTCGGCCGCTAGAATTTGCAAAGCCCGTTGAGGAGCCCACGCGGCTTCTGGGATCGGGCCCTCGGAGCTCAAGGCCATGGCGAAGAAGAAGGGCGGCGCCCGCGAGTACGTTTCGCTCGAATGCATGTCCTGCGCGAACCGGAACTACCGGACGACCCGCAACATCCGCAACACGAAGAAGCTCGAGATCAAGAAGTTCTGCAACACTTGTCGGGCTCACCAGGCCCACAAGGAGCGGAAGAAGTAGTCGCCGCGGGCTCTCGTAGAGATCCTCACCAAGTCGACTTCTGGGCGGGCCTTCGGGACCGCCCCTCCGACCGCGGAGGCTTGCCGCCGCCGGAGCTCGAAACAAGCCGCCACGTCCCCTGGGCGACGCCCGGATGAGGGGAAGACGCCGTGCTCGAATGGTATAAGCCGGATCAGGGTCACCGCAGTCGCGGCTTCACGGGCATCACCCTCGGGCTGCTCGCGCTCCATGGCTGCAACTCGCTCTACAACTTCCTGAGCAGCTCGTGGTGGCGGACGCCGCTGCCGGGCATCGGGCGGGTCCTCGGCGACGAGTTCTCGCTCGAGCCGCGGTTCCTGATGGCGCTCATCCTCGGCGTTCTGAGCGCCTACGGGCTCTTCCGGATGCTCAACCACCCCAAGGTGGTCGACTTCCTGATCGAGACCGAGGCCGAGCTCAAGAAGGTGGCGTGGGCGTCGCGGCGCGAGGTGATCGGAAGCTCGATCGTCGTGCTGATCACCGTGATCATCCTGTCGCTCTACATCTTCGGGGTGGACTGGTTGATCATCCAGTTCCGCGGCGGCGAGGGAACGCTCTTCCAGATCGACTGGGATGCGGCCTGGGACTGGCTCCTGGGCCCGAGCTCTTAGGGCGACCGGAAGGCGACATCATGTCGAGACAGTGGTTCGTATTGAGGGTGAAGGCTGGTCGCGAGGAGACCGTTCGGGAGAGCCTGTGGAAGCGGGTTCAGACCAACGACCTCACCGACAGCCTCGCTCAGCTCCTCGTCGTCACCGAGCGGGTGACGGAGATCAAGGGCGGCAACCGCCGGAGCTACGAGCGCAAGATCTACCCCGGCTACATCATGGCGGAGATCGACGTCGATGATGAGGGCGAGATCCCCGAGGACATCTGGTTCCTGATCCGGGAGACCCCCGGGATCGGCGACTTCGTCGGCGCGCAGCGCAAGCCCATGCCGATGGGCTACGACGAGGTCGCCAAGATGCTCGAGCAGGTGAAGCGAGCGCAGGCAGAGCCGGACCAGGTTCAGATCGAGTTCGAGAAGGGCGCCCACGTGAAGATCCGCGAGGGCACGTTCGAGAACTACGAGGGCGAGGTCGAGGACGTCGATGTCCAGAAGGGCCTCGTCAAGGTGCTCGTCACGATCTTCGGTCGAAAGACGCCGATCGAGCTCGAGTACTGGAAGGTCGAGAAGTTCGACCTCTGAGACACACCGCCCGCTCGCGCGGGCGCTCGATGATTTAGCAATCGAAAGCGGGCCAAACCATGGCGAAAGAGATCAAGGCCAAGATCAAGCTCCAGTGCCCCGGCGGGCAGGCGACCCCGGCTCCGCCGGTCGGTCCGGCGCTCGGTCAGCACGGCGTGAACATCGGCCAGTTCGTCAAGGACTTCAACGACAAGACGCGTGACATGGCGGGGATCACGATCCCGGTCGTCATCAACGTCTACGCCGACCGGACGTTCGACTTCATCACCAAGAGCCCCCCGGCCTCGGTCCTCCTCAAGAAGGCGCTCGGAGTCGCGAAGACGACCGGTGAGCCCGGTCGCGAGGAGAGCGGGTCGGTCAGCCGCGACGCGGTCAAGCAGATCGCGGAGACGAAGGCGAAGGACCTGAACTCGTTCTCGCTCGAGGCGGCGATGCGCATGGTCGAGGGAACGGCCCGGAGCATGGGGATCAAGGTCAAGGACTGACCTTCGTCAGAGCCCCGAAGACAGACAGACACACCTGGAACACCTGGAAGACAGCAGAAGCGGGAATCGAAGCCATGAGGAAGCGGAGCAAGCGATACAAGCAGGCGCGGAGCGCGCTCGGCGACATGACGACGCCGCGGAGCCTCCCCGACGCGATCAAGGCGTTGAAGTCGCTCCCGTCGACGAAGTTCGACGAGGCGGTCGAGATCGCGATGAAGCTCGGTATCGACCCGAAGAAGGGTGACCAGCTCGTCCGCGGGACGCTCTCGCTCCCGAACGGGATCGGCCGCGAGAAGAAGGTCATCTGCTTCGCGGAGGGCGATGTCGCCGAGAAGGCGAAGGAAGCCGGCGCGATCGAGGTCGGGAGCAAGGACCTCGCGAAGAAGATCCAGGACGGCTGGCTCGACTTCGACGTCGCCGTCGCGCACCAGTCGATGATGCCGGTCGTCTCCAAGCTCGGCCGCGTCCTCGGCCCGGCGGGCAAGATGCCCAGCCCGAAGACGGGCACGGTCACGACTGACGTCGAGACCGCCATCAAGGAGTTCGCGGCCGGTAAGATCGAGTTCCGCAACGACCGCGACGCGAACGTCCACGCCGTCATGGGCAAGAAGAGCTTCTCCGAGGAGAAGCTGCTCCAGAACATCGAGGCGTTCATCGACCAGATCAAGGCGATGAAGCCCGCCGCGGCGAAGGGCATCTACTTCCAGAGCATGGCGCTCACGACCACGATGGGCCCGGGCATTCCGCTCGAGACCCCCTAGGCGCCCGCGCGCGCGCACCTGGCAATCGCAAGACACAGCACACGAAGCAGTAGCTAGAGGAACAGGACGATGTCGAAGGCGGTCAAGCGGCTCATTCACTCCGAGCTCAAGAGCAAGTTCGAGGCGATGGAGGCGGGCGTGGTCATCACGGTCCGCGGTCTCGACGCCGAGCACATGCACGACCTGCGGAGCACGCTCAACTCGAAGAACATGCGTCTCACGGTCGTGAAGAACTCGATCGCCAAGCTCGCGGCGGCCGAGGCGGGCCTCCCCGAGGCGGTGAACGCGGTCATCGACGGCCAGGTCGGAGTCGCCCACGGCGAGGCCGAGGCGCCCGAGCTCGCGAAGACGATCGTCGAGTGGTCGAAGAAGAACAAGGGCCAGATCGAGATCAAGGGCGGCTTCCTGGAGAAGGAGATCCTCCAGCCGGCCGAGATCGCCGACCTGGCCCAGCTCCCGACCCGTCCCCAGATGCTCGGGATGTTCGTCGGCACCATCCAGGCGCCGATCCGGGACTTCGTCGGCGTCATCCAGGCGCCGATCCGGGACTTCGTCGGCGTCCTGAACGCCATCAAGGAAAAGAAGGAGAAGGAGGGCGGCGGCGAGGGCTAGCCCGCGCAGCCAGCTCCCACTTCTTCCAGTTTACCGAGACACTCGGGGCGAACGCCTCGCGTCGGAATCTTGTAAGTAGAGAAAGACTCGCAAAGGAGTAGTCATGTCGGAAGCCATCGCGCCCATCCTCGAGAACGTCAACAAGCTCAGCGACGAGGACAAGGGTGAGCTCATCAGTCAGACCGTCGGAGGCATGAGCCTTCTGAGCGTCAGCAAGCTCGTGAAGCAGCTCGAAGAGGTCTTCCAGGTCACCGCCGCCGCGCCCATGGCGATGGCGATGCCGATGGGTGGGGATGCCGCGGCGGAGGAGGCGGTCGAGAAGACCGCGTTCGACGTCGTCATCAAGGAGATCGGCGGCAAGAAGATCCAGGTCATCAAGGAGGTCCGCGCGATCACGAGCCTCGGCCTCAAGGAGGCCAAGGACCTGGTCGAGAAGGCCCCCGCGGCCGTCAAGGAAGGCATCTCGAAGGAAGACGCCGAGAAGTACAAGACTCAGCTCGAGGCGGTCGGCGCGACGATCGAGATCAAGTAGATCGATCCTTTGTCGCGAGGCTTTCTCCCGACGTGGGGAACGCCCCCTCCCCCGCGAGGCCCGTCCAGGGCCGATCGCGGGCGGTCTGGGTGCGCTCCCTGCGTCTCATTGGGCGGACCACTGGGGTAGACGGGCGGCGCGAGCAGGCGAGAGGGCAGTCCTCGAGGTCACGGATTGGGACGATGGCGTGGAGAGCGTGGAGTCGCCACGACGCTCTTCGCAAGGCCGATATCCCCAACCGATTGACCGACGGGACGCCCCGAGCGAGGTCGACTGTTGTCGATTGAGATTCGTAACTACGGGCGTGTAGACGAGATCGTTCCCATCCCGAACCTGATGGAGCTCCAGCTCAAGAGCTACGAGCGGTTCCTCCAGATGGACCGCTCGCCCGAAGAGCGCGAGCCGATGGGGCTCGAGGGAATCCTGCGCGAGATCTTCGCGGAGGAGGAGGACGAGGAGGAGAAGCGGGGCATCAAGAGCTACGACGGGAAGCTCGCCCTGCGCTACCTCGGGTTCCGCCTCGGCTGGCCGCGGCACAGCCCCGACGAGTGCCGCCAGCTCCGGCTCACCTACGGGATGCCGTTCTGGATCAAGGTCCGCCTCATCAAGGAGGACGGGCACGCGGTCGAGGACGAGGTCTACCTGGGTGAGATCCCCAAGGTGATCGGCGGCGGCGAGTTCATCGTCAACGGCGCCGAGCGCGTGATCGTCAGCCAGCTCCACCGGTCGCCGGGCGTCGACTTCGACGTCGACATCCACGCGACCGAGAAGAAGCTGCATCGCTGCCGCATCATCCCCGAGCGCGGCAGCTGGATCGAGATGAACGTCACGAGCAAGGACGTGCTCGTGGTGCGCATCGACCAGAGCGCGAAGATCCCCGCCACGACCCTGCTCCGGGCTCTCTTCGGCGACGCGAAGCTCCGCAACCCGCACATGACGGACACCCAGGCGTCGAAGCAGCCGACGTTCGCGACGACCGAGGACATCATCCGCACGTTCTACCCGTGCGAGAAGGTCGACCTCGCCAAGCGCGGCGCCGTCGACAAGATCCGCGACAAGTGCGCGGTCAGCGACGTCGTCGATCCGAACACCGGCGAGATCCTCGTCGAGGCCGGTGAGGTGATCAGCGAGAAGCGGGCCGGCGAGATCGTCGAGCTCGGCTTCGGCGAGATCGAGGTGATCACCCAGATCGAGGACTTCCTCATCCTCAACACCCTCAAGGAAGATCCCGCCCGCAGCCACGAGGACGCGCTGCGCCTGATCTACCTCAAGCTCCGCCCCGGCAACCCGCCCCACCCCGACCGCGAGCGCGAGCTGTTCCGCGAGAAGTTCTTCAACCACAACAAGTATCGTCTCGGCCGGGTCGGCCGCTTCCGGATCAACCGGAAGTTCGAGCTCGAGGTCGACGAGGGCGAGCAGACGCTCACCCCGAACGACTTCGTCGAGTCGATCAAGTACCTGGTGAGCCTGCGCCTCAACCGCGGTGAGATCGACGACATCGATCACCTCGCGAACCGGCGCGTCCGGACGATCGACGAGCTCGCCGGCGACGAGTTCCGGAAGGGCTTCCTCAAGCTCAAGAAGACCGTCCAGGAGCGGATGAGCGTGCAGCAGGAGGGGGCGAACGTCACCCCCCACGCGATGATCAACTCCAAGACGATCAGCAGCGCGATCGAGTACTTCTTCGGTCGCGGCGAGCTCAGCCAGGTCGTCGACCAGACGAACCCGCTCAGCCAGCTCACCCACGAGCGGCGCCTGTCGGCCCTCGGGCCGGGCGGCCTCAACCGCAAGCGCGCGAGCTTCGAGGTTCGTGACGTCCACATCAGTCACTACGGCCGCATCTGCCCGATCGAGACGCCGGAAGGCACCAACATCGGTCTGATCGCGAGCCTCTCGATCTTCGCCACGCTCGACGAGTACGGCTTCCTGATCACGCCCTACCGGGTGATCAAGAACGGCCGCGTCACCGACGAGGTCAAGTACCTCCGAGCGGATGAGGAGGAGAACCGCGTCCTCGCCCCGGCCGACACCGACGTCGACGCCAACGGCAAGATGGTCGGCGACACCGTCATGGCTCGCAAGGACGGTGAGTTCCTGATGGTGAAGGCGAAGGAAATCGAGTACATGGACGTCTCGCCGAAGCAGCTCGTCGGCGTCTCCGCGTCCCTGATCCCCTACCTCGAGCACGACGACGCCAACCGGGCGTTGATGGGCTCCAACATGCAGCGCCAGGCGGTGCCGCTCCTCGTGGCGGAGCCGCCGGTCGTCGGCACGGGCATGGAGGTGCCGGTCGCGAGCAACTCCGGCATGGTCGTCCGGAGCAAGAACGAGGGCGTCGTGACCCGCGTCACGGCCGACGCGATCCGCGTCGGCGACGAGGAGTACCGCCTCCGGAAGTTCGTCGGCCTCAACGAGCGAACCTGCCAGAACCAGAAGCCGATCGTGAAGCTCGGCGACAAGGTCCGCAAGCACCAGGTCATCGCCGACGGCGCGGCGACGCAGCAGGGCGAGCTCGCCCTCGGCAAGAACGTGCTCGTCGCGTTCATGCCCTGGGACGGCTACAACTTCGAGGACGCGATCCTCGTCAGCGAGAGCCTGCTCCACCACGAGAAGTTCACCTCGATCCACATCGAGTGCTTCGAGACGGAGATCCGCGAGACCAAGCTCGGTCGCGAGGAGTTCACCCGCGACATCCCGAACGTGAGCGAGAAGGCCCTCCGGAACCTCCAGGAGGACGGCGTCGTCCGCGTCGGGACGCGCGTCGCCCCCGGCGACATCCTCGTCGGCAAGGTCGTTCCCAAGAGCAAGAGCGAGCTCAGCCCCGAGGAGAAGCTCCTCCACGCGATCTTCGGCCGCATGGGCGAGGACGTGAAGAAGGACTGCCTCGAGGTGCCGAGCGGCATCGAGGGGATCGTCATCGACGCGCAGAAGTTCTCGCGCACGGCCCAGCCGACCGACGAGGAGAAGGCGCGGGTCAAGGTCGAGAAGAAGCGCATCGAGGAGGAGTACAAGGAGGCGATCGAGGCGCAGATCACGTATCTGTGCAGCGCGATCGAGCGTGAGACGGTCGGCAGCAAGCGCCCGACCGTCCACAAGCTCCTCGGCGGCAGCGTGACGCCCGACCCGCTCATCGAGCAGGTCGAGCCGAAGAAGCTCCGCAAGTTCCTCAGCCGCGAAAACTTCGAGTTCCCGAGCAAGGCGGTCGCCGAGCGGGTTCGCGATGTCGTGAACCGGTTCGTCGATCGGATCGAGGAGCTCGACTCCGAGCGCGACCAGAAGATCCGCCGCATGGAGCACGGCGACGACCTGCCGACGGGCGTCCTCGAGCTCGTCAAGGTCTACGTCGCGACGAAGCGGACGCTGTCGGTCGGCGACAAGATGGCCGGCCGTCACGGCAACAAGGGCGTCATCGCCAAGATCCTCCCCAAGGAGGACATGCCGTTCCTCGAGGACGGCACCCCGATCGAGATCATCCTCAACCCGCTCGGCGTCCCGAGCCGCATGAACGTCGGTCAGATCCTCGAGACCCACCTCGGGTGGGCCGCGACGCTGCTCGGCTTCAAGGCGACGACGCCGGTCTTCGACGGCGGCGGCGAGGACCCGATCCGCGAGGCGCTCGTCGCGGCCGGGCTGCCCCACTCGGGCAAGACGATCCTCTACGACGGCCGGACCGGCGAACCGTTCGATCAGTCGGTGACGGTCGGCTACATCTACATGCTCAAGCTGCACCACCTCGTCGACGACAAGGTCCACGCCCGCGCGACCGGGCCCTACTCGCTGATCACGCAGCAGCCGCTCGGCGGCAAGGCCCGCTTCGGCGGCCAGCGTTTCGGCGAGATGGAGGTCTGGGCGCTCGAGGCGTACGGGGCGGCGAACATCCTCCAGGAGCTCCTCACCGTGAAGAGCGACGACGTGGACGGCCGGACGAAGATCTACGAGGCGATGGTCAAGGGCGAGAACGTCCTCGAGCCTGGCACTCCGGTCTCGTTCGACGTCCTCTGCAACGAGATCAAGGGGCTCGGTCTCAACATCGAGCTCCAGAAGAAGCGCGGCGGCGCGTTGCCGTCGGGTCCTCCATCCGGGTCCTGACGTAGTTCGGCGCGGGTGAACGTTCACCGGCGCCGAGAGGACACGGGAACGAAGGAACCGAAGGCAGACGAGGCAAACACATGGTCGACGCGCTCTACGATCGAATCAACGACTACGCCGCGGTGAAGATCCGGCTCGCCAGCCCCGACGACATCCGTCGCTGGTCCTACGGCGAGGTGAAGAAGCCGGAGACGATCAACTACCGGACCTACCGCTCGGAGAAGGACGGACTCTTCTGCGAGAAGATCTTCGGCCCCGAGCGGGACTGGGAGTGCTTCTGCCAGAAGTACAAGGGCATCAAGCACAAGGGCATCAAGTGCGACCGCTGCGGCGTCGAGATCACGCACAGCCGGGTTCGCCGCAGCCGGATGGGCCACATCAACCTGGCCGCGCCGGTCGCCCACATCTGGTTCTTCAAGGCGATGCCGAGCCGGCTCGGCGCGCTCCTGGCGAAGAAGACGAGCTCGCTCGAGCGGGTCATCTACTTCCAGGACTACATCGTCATCGATCCGGGCCCGACGCCGCTCAAGCCGCGTCAGAACCTCACCGAGGACGAGTACCGGAAGGCTCGCGAGCAGTTCGGCGACGACTTCCGCGCGGGCATGGGCGCGGAGGCGGTCAAGGAGCTGCTCGTCAACATCGAGCTCGAGCCGCTCTACGAGGACCTGAGCGAGGAGCTCAAGGCGACCAACTCCGAGCAGAAGCGGAAGGACATCATCAAGCGCCTCAAGACGACCAAGGCGCTCAAGGACAGCGAGAACCGTCCCGACTGGATGATCCTGGACGTGATCCCCGTGATCCCGCCCGACCTCCGTCCGCTCGTCCTGCTCGAGAGCGGCAACTTCGCGACGAGCGACCTGAACGACCTCTACCGGCGCCTGATCAACCGGAACAACCGCCTCAAGAAGCTCCTGGATCTCAACGCGCCCGAGGTGATCATCCGCAACGAGAAGCGGATGCTCCAGCAGAGCGTCGACGCGCTGTTCGACAACAACCGCTGCCGTCGCCCCGTCCTCGGGAGCAACAGCCGGCCGCTGAAGTCGCTCAGCGACATGATCAAGGGCAAGCAGGGCCGGTTCCGCGAGAACCTGCTCGGCAAGCGCGTCGACTACAGCGCGCGGTCGGTGATCGTCGTCGGCCCCGAGCTGAAGCTCCACCAGTGCGGCCTGCCGAAGAAGATCGCCCTCGAGCTGTATCAGCCGTTCATCATCCGCCGGCTGAAGGAGATCCAGCTCGCCGACACGATCAAGTCGGCGAAGAAGATGCTCGAGCGGAAGGACGAGGAGGTCTGGGACATCCTCGAGGAGGTCATCCGCGAGCACCCGGTGCTGCTGAACCGCGCGCCGACGCTCCACCGGATGGGCATCCAGGCGTTCGAGCCGGTCCTGATCGAGGGCAACGCGATCCGGCTCCACCCGCTCGTCTGCGCCGGCTTCAACGCCGACTTCGACGGCGACCAGATGGCGGTGCACCTGCCGCTGTCGTTCGAGGCCCAGATCGAGGCGACGAGCCTCATGCTGAGCACGAACAACATCTTCAGCCCGGCCAACGGCGCGCCGGTGATCGCGCCCAGCCAGGACATCGTCCTCGGCTGCCACTACCTCACGAACGAGCTCGCCGGCGAGCCCGGTGAGGGCGTCCCGTTCGCGAACTTCTTCGAGGTCCACATGGCCGCCGGAGAGGTGCCGCGGAAGGCCGGCGAGGACATCGTGAAGAACGCGCGCGGCGAGCTCGACCGCGGCCGGATCGTCACGCTCCACAGCAAGATCAAGCTCCGGATGCCGCCGGGCAGCAAGGTGAAGGAGTTCTCCGGCGGAAGCTCGGTGCTCATGGACGTCGATGAGACGGGCCGGGTGATCCGCGACGGGAAGCCCGAGCTCCTCATCACGACGCCCGGCCGGGTGATCTTCAACGACATCCTCCCCGAGGGTCTCTACTACTACAACTCGACCCTCAAGAAGAGCAGCCTCAGCGAGATCATCAGCGACTGCCACCGGGTGCTCACCCGCGACGCCACGCTGGACCTCCTCGACGACCTCAAGGAGCTCGGCTTCAAGCACGCGACGCTCGCGGGCCTGTCGTTCTCGACGAGCGATCTTCGTCTCCCCGAGAGCAAGCCCGAGATCATCGCGAGCACCGAGGGCGAGGTCGAGAAGATCCAGAAGAACTTCCAGAAGGGCGTCATCACCGAGGGCGAGCGCTACAACCAGATCATCGACAAGTGGCAGCTCGCGACCGAGGCGGTCGGTGAGGCCATGATGCAGAACCTGCGGAGCGACGTCCGCGACGGGATGCCCTACCTGAACCCGATCTTCCTCATGACCGGGTCGGGCGCCCGCGGTAGCCAGCAGCAGGTGCGTCAGCTCGCCGGCATGCGCGGGCTCATGGCGAAGCCGTCCGGCAAGATCATCGAGACGCCGATCAAGGCGAACTTCCGCGAGGGGCTCCGCGTCCTCGAGTACTTCAGCTCGACGCACGGCGCCCGCAAGGGTCTCGCCGACACGGCGCTGAAGACCGCCGACTCGGGCTACCTCACCCGGAAGCTCGCCGACGTGGCCCAGAACGTCGTCATCAACGACCCCGACTGCGGCACCCTCGGTGGCATCACCAAGGGCGCGGTGTTCAAGGGCGACGAGATCGAGGTGCCGTTCTGGAAGGTGATCCGCGGTCGGACCGCGCGCGACAACGTCGTCAACGTCATCACCGACGACGCGATCGTCCGCGAGAACGACCTGATCACCGAGGAGAAGGCGCACCAGATCGAGGAGGCCCTCGGCAACCGCGGTAAGGTCCGCGTCCGCAGCCCGCTCACCTGCGAGAGCGGCCGCGGCGTCTGCGCCCGCTGCTACGGGATGGACCTCTCGACCGGTCGCGAGGTCGAGCCGGGTCTCGCCGTCGGAATCATCGCCGCGCAGTCGATCGGCGAGCCGGGCACCCAGCTGACCATGCGCACGTTCCACATCGGTGGTATCGCGCACAAGGTCCGCGAGGATCCCGAGATCCGGGCGCGGCTCGAGTGGTTCAATCAGTTCGACGAGCTCACCCCGCGGTTCAGCAACCTCGAGACGGCCATCGACAAGGACGGCAAGCTCGTCGCCCTCGGCAACAAGGGCGAGGTCGTCATCACGGGCAGCAAGAAGCGCCGGAGCGCGTCCGCCGAGCGGGCGAGCATCTCCCGCGACATCGAGGTCTACAAGGTGCCCGAGGGCGCCGAGATCTGCGTCGAGGAGGGCAAGGCGCTCAAGCCCGAGGGCGGAAAGACGCGCAAGAAGGCGCCGATCATCATCCGCTGGGACCCGTTCATGAAGCCGATCATGGCGACCAAGGACGGCTTCGCGAGCTACGAGGACATCATCGAGGGCGTCACGATGCGCCTCGAGACGAACGCGCAGACCGGCGTCGTCTCGAAGGTGATCATGGAGCACCGCGGTGACCACCACCCGCAGATCCTGATCAAGGACAAGGACGGCCACACGATCTCGTCCTACCCGATCCCCGAGAAGGCCTACCTCGAGGTCGAGGACGGCGAGAAGGTGACGCGCGGAACTCGCCTCGCCAAGACGCCGAAGGAGATCGTCGGGACGCAGGACATCACGGGCGGTCTGCCGCGCGTGACCGAGCTCTTCGAGGTGCGCAAGCCGAAGAACCCGGCGGTCCTGTCCGAGATCGACGGCTACGTCAACATCGGCGAGAAGAAGCGCGGCAAGCGCACGATCCTCGTCCGAAGCGAGAGCGGGGTCGAGAAGCCGCACCTGATCCCGCCCGGAAAGCACATCATCCGCCACACCGGCGACTACGTGAAGGCCGGTGAGGCGCTCGTCGCCGGTCCGCTGATCCCGCAGGACATCCTGAAGATCAGCGGTGAGGAGGACGTGCAGCAGTACCTCCTCCTGGAGATCCAGAAGGTCTACCGGAGCCAGAACGTCACCATCGACGACAAGCACATCGAGAACATCCTGGCGCAGATGATGCGGCGGGTTCGGGTGGAGGACTCGGGCGACACCGACTTCCTCCAGCGCGACATCGTCGACAAGTTCACCTTCCGGAAGGCCAACGAGCAGACGCTCGCCGACGGCGGTAAGCCCGCCACGGCCAAGCCCTTGCTCCTCGGGATCACCAAGGCGTCGCTCTACAGCGACTCCTTCATCTCGGCGGCGAGCTTCCAGGAAACGACAAAGGTGTTGACGGAGGCGGCCCTGACGGGCAAGGTCGACGACCTCGTCGGCCTCAAGGAGAACGTGATCCTCGGTCACATGGTCCCTGCCGGAACGGGTTTCCGCGCCTACCACGTCAAGGTGGTGGAGAAGACGATGCCCGAGCCGGAGGAGATCCCCGAGGACGCGCTCGGCCTGACCGGACCGGCCGCCTAGACACGACTTGGATTCAACGACGGGCCGAGGAGCCTCGCTCCTCGGCCCGACTCGAACTTCGATTTGATCGCGATTTCGCGAATTCGCTTAGACGAGGCGTAAGAAGAGCAGATGCCCACCACGAACCAGCTGATCCGTATCGGTCGGAGCCCCTTCAAGAAGAAGGGCACGACCCCGGCGCTGGAGCGCTGCCCGCAGAAGCGCGGCGTGTGCCTCCAGGTCAAGACGATGACGCCGAAGAAGCCGAACTCCGCGCTCCGGAAGATCGCGCGCGTCCGGCTGAGCAACGGCAAGGAGATCACCGCCTACATTCCGGGCGAGGGTCACAACCTGCAGGAGCACTCGATCGTGCTCGTGCGCGGCGGCCGCGTCCGCGACCTGCCGGGTGTTCGCTACCACGTGATCCGCGGGACGATGGACACCGCGGGCGTCGAGGGGCGGAAGCAGGGCCGGTCGAAGTACGGCGCCAAGCGGCCCAAGACGTAAACCCCCGAGTCTCGAAGAAGCTCAACTCGTAACCCACCGGGCGCGCATCGATTGGCGACGCTCGGAGTAACCGCGGTCGCATCGGTGCGACCGTCGGTGAAGCCAGGAAGAAGACACGGAGTCTAGAATGCCTCGCAAGTACAAGAGCCCCGACCGGTTCCTCCAGCCGGACCCGCGGTTCCAGCACGTCCTCGTCTCGAAGTTCATCAACTGCATCATGCGCGACGGAAAGAAGCAGATCGCCCAGGGCTGCTTCTACGACGCGTGCTCGACGATCGAGCAGCGCCTCAAGGACAAGGATCCGCTCGACGTCTTCCTCCAGGCGGTGAACAACGTCAAGCCGATGCTCCAGGTCCGCAGCCGCCGCGTCGGTGGCGCGACCTACCAGGTCCCGATGGAGGTCAGCAAGAAGCGCCAGACGGCGCTCGCCATGCGCTGGATCCTCGAGGCCGTCCGCAAGAAGAAGGGTCGCCCGATGCACCTGAAGCTCGCCGACGAGCTGATCAGCGCGTATCGTCGCGAGGGCTCCGCGATCATGGTGCGGGAGAACGTGCACAAGATGGCCGAGGCGAACAAGGCGTTCGCGCACTTCGCCTGGTAACACCCGGTCGGTCATTCGGTCGAGGCTCGGAACGCAACGCGTGAGGCGTCGCACCGAGCCTCGCTCCATTGGTAGGTCGAGACCGCTTGCCGTGGCGGGTTACGATCCACAGATTACACAGATTACACAGATAGCCCCGGGCCGCTCCGACCCCCTGCCGCCGCCAGCCCGCGAGGCGAGCGCTGCCCGTGGGGCGTCCGCGTTCGGCAACTCATAATCTGTGTAATCTGTGTAATCTGTGGATCGTAAACTCGCGGCGGCAACCACCGACGCATGCCCGCGACACGCAGCCCCGCAGGTCGCAGCGACAGGAGCCAGCCCCATGGCGTCCGGCAAACGCATCCCGCTC
Organism: Planctomycetota bacterium; assembly: GCA_029260755.1. Lineage (GTDB taxonomy): Bacteria > Planctomycetota > J058 > J058 > JAJDCQ01 > JAJDCQ01. The sequence continues at coordinate 17,808 of JAJDCQ010000245.1, forward strand.
GAGCGCACCCGCAACATCGGGATCATCGCCCACGTCGACGCCGGCAAGACGACGACCACCGAGCGGATCCTCTACTACACCGGTCGCGAGCACAAGATCGGTGAGGTGGACGAGGGCACCGCGACGATGGACACGATGACGCAGGAGCAGGAGCACGGCATCACGATCAAGAGCGCCGCGACCTCGTGCGTCTGGAAGCGAAGCCGCCGCGACTACCAGATCAACCTGATCGACACGCCGGGCCACGTCGACTTCACCGCCGAGGTCGAGCGGAGCCTGCGCGTCCTCGACGGGGCGGTCGGCATCTTCTGCGCCCGCTCGGGCGTCGAGGCGCAGAGCGAGACGGTCTGGCGGCAGGCGAACAAGTACGGCGTCCCGCGGATCGCGTTCGTCAACAAGATGGACCGCGACGGGGCGAGCTTCTCCTCGGCCGTCGACGAGATCCGCGACCGGCTGGGCGCCAACCCGGCTCCGGTGCAGATCCCGATCGGCGCGGGCAAGGAGTTCGAGGCGGTCATCGACCTGATCCGGCGCAAGAAGCTCGTCTTCGAGGAGGAGAGCCGGGGCAAGAACGTCGAGGAGCAGGAGATCCCCGAGGAGCTCCTCGACGAGGTCGAGGAGTGGCGGGGCAAGCTCCTGGACAAGCTCGCCGACGCGACCGATGCCGCCGGCGACAGCGAGCTCGCCGAGAAGATCATCATGCACGTCGCGGAGGGCGGCGAGCTGACCGATGACGACGTGATCGGCGCGGTGCGGGTCGCGACGATCAAGGGCGGCCTCACCCCCGTCCTCTGCGGCGCCTCGCTCCGCGACAAGGGCGTTCAGCCCCTCATCGATGCCGTCTGCGACTGGCTCCCGAGCCCGCTCGACCGGCCGCCCGTGGTCGGCCGCGTTCCGAAGAAGGCGCGCCTCGGCGTGCAGGATCCGAAGGAGGTCGAGAGCTGGGAGACGGCGGAGCGCCGACCCGACGCCGACGACCCGTTCAGCGCGCTGATCTTCAAGACGCACGTCGACCCGCACGGGGAGCTCTACTACCTCCGCATCTACTCGGGGACCGTCTCGTCGAACGACCAGGTGCTGAATCCGCGCACCGGCAAGCCCGAGCGCCTGTCCCACATCTTCAGCATGCACAGCGCCGATCGAGAGAAGGTGACCGGCCCGGTGGGCCCGGGGTCGATCGTCACGACCGTCGGCCTCCGCTACAGCGCCGGGGGGGACACCCTCTGCGACATGAAGTCGCCGGTGCTGCTCGGCTCGATCGGGTTTCCGGCGACGGTCATCTCGGTCGCCGTCGAGCCGAAGACGAGCGCCGAACGCGACGACCTCATGGCTGCCCTCGAGAAGCTCACCCGCGAGGATCCGACGTTTCGGGTCACGACCGACGTCGAGACCGGGCAGCTCCTCGTGTCGGGGATGGGCGAGCTCCACCTCGACATGATCCGCGAACGTCTCGAGGAGAAGTGGGGGCTCGCGCCCAAGGTCGGCAAGCCGCGCGTCAGCTACAAGCAGACGGTCACCGGGCCGGCCGAGCTGACGCACCGCTTCGATCGCGAGCTCGGCGGGAAGCCGCAGTTCGCCGAGGTACGGCTCAAGGTCGAGCCGGCCGATTGCCCCGGCGGGGTGACGATCGAGACGCTCGCGACGGCCGACCAGATCCCCGAGTCGTTCCGGCCGTCGCTCGAGGAGGGGATCCGGGGCGCCGCGAGCGCCGGGATCAGCTGGGGCTACCCGATCATCAACGTGAAGGTCACCGTCGTCGGCGGCGCGTTCAACCCGGAGGAGTCGACGTCCGAGGCGTTCGCGGCGGCCGGGACGTTCGCCTTCCGCGAGGTGTGCGAGAAGGCCGGCACGGCGCTCCTCGAGCCGATCATGAGCCTCGAGGTGACCGTGCCGGAGGACTATTACGGCAACGTGGTCAACGACTTGAACGGCCGGCGGGCCAGCATCGAGGACATGGAGCTCGGCAAGGACGGGCTCCGGGTCCTCCGTGGTAAGGTGCCGCTGTCGGCCATGTTCGGCTACTCGACGAGCCTCCGCGGCGTCACCCAGGGGCGCGGGACGTTCACGATGGAGCCGGCGAGCTTCGATGTGGTCCCCGAGCACCTGGCGCCGAAGCTGATCTAGAAGAAACCTGGAAGAAACATCGGGGAGACCCCGACCCTAAGTGCTTGGAATGGAAAGGCGCGGTGCGTCAAGACGCTCTTGAACCGCTTCAATCGCTCATCTCCCCTTGACAACGCGCCAAGTCGCTCTATAATTTGACCTTTCGTAAATCGCGACGATTTTGTAATCTCGCTCTAATAAAGCGTTTATGAAGTCAGTCGATCACCCGCTAGGAAGTAACCGAGGGTGAGCGCCTTCGTGCGGTCTCCTCGAAACGGTGAGTCACCGAAATGCCAGCCGAGCGAATTAGAATTAGGATGGAGGCTTACGAGCACGGCATCCTCGATCAGTCAGCCGTCGAGCTGGTCGAAGCTGCCAAGGCGACCGGTGCCAAGGTCAGCGGGCCGATCCCGCTGCCTACCCGCATCGAGCGCTACACCGTGCTGCGTTCGCCCCACGTAGACAAGAAGTCCCGGGAGCAGTTCGAGATCCGCACGCACAAGCGGTTGATCGACATCACCGAGCCGACGGCGAAGACGGTCGACGCCATCAGTCGACTGACGATGCCAGCCGGCGTCCACATCACGGTGAAGGCTTAGTCGCACTCGCAGCCCTCGATCGCAGCCGTTCTTTGTAGGTGGTTTCCTCGTAGCTCGTATCTCGTAGCAAGTCCCACCGGACGATGGTGAGGTGTACCGTGACGCCGACGCTGATCGGTAAGAAGCTCAAGATGACCCAGATCTACGACGACGCGGGGCAGGTCGTGCCCGTGACGATCGTGCTGGCGGGCCCGTGTCAGGTCGTCCAGGTCAAGACCGTCGAGAACGACGGTTACCAGGCGGCGCAGATCGGGTTCGACGACGCCAAGGTCAAGAGAACGACGAAGCCGGAGCAGGGCCACTTCAAGAAGTGGAGCTGCCCCACGCCCAAGCGCGTCGTTCGCGAGGTCGCCCTCGACGAGGGTGAGACCCCGGAGCCCGGGAGTCAGCTCGACGTCTCGGTCTTCGAGGAGATCACCTACGTCGACGTGATCGGCACCTCGAAGGGCCGTGGCTTCCAGGGCACGATCAAGCGCCACAACGCGTCGACCGGCCCGAAGAGTCACGGGAGCAAGAGCTACCGACTCGTCGGCTCGATCGGCATGCACACGTGGCCGGCGCGCGTCCTCAAGGGACGCAAGCTGCCCGGGCAGATGGGAAACAAGCGGACGACCGCGCGCAACCTGAAGATCGTCAAGATCGAGAAGGACCACAACCTTCTCTACATCAAGGGCGCGGTTCCGGGGCCGACCAACGGCTACGTCGTGGTTCGCCGGGCGAAGACGAAGTCCTAGCGCGCCTGAGCGCGCAGCTCGAAAGCAAGTAGACATGATCGAGATCGCCATCAAGAACAGCTCGGGCGGGGACGCCGGCCAGGCCAAGATCGACGAGGCCATCCTCGGCGGTTACGTCCGGCCCAAGGTGATGCACGCGGCCGTCGTCCGACACCTCGCCAACGGGCGCGTCGGAACCCACTCCGCCAAGACCCGCACCGAGATCCACGGGACGACCAAGAAGCCCTGGCGGCAGAAGGGCACCGGCCGGGCGCGCGCTGGCACCCGCAAGTCGCCGATCTGGCGCGGCGGCGGCGTGGCGCACGGTCCCAAGCCCCGCGACTACTCCTATCCGATGCCGCGCAAGGCGCGCCGGGCCGCGCTCCGGTCGGCGATGCTCGCGAAGCTTCAGGACGGAGAGGTCGTCGTCGTCGACCAGATCTCGATTCCCGAGATCAAGACGAAGCTCGCCGCGAGCCTGATCGCGTCGCTCGGGCTCGTCGGCAAGACGACCCTGATCGTCACCAAGGACAACGACCGGAACGTGCACCTCTCGGCCCGGAACCTTCCCGGCGTCGATGTGACCGAGATCCGGAACCTGAACACCTACGGCGTGCTCAGCCACAAGCGCGTCCTCATCACCCAGGCGGCGCTCGACGCGTTCTGCGCGGCGGATGCTCCGGGCGGCGAGGCCGAGGCTCCCGCCGCCGGCGAGGGGAGCGAGTAATGCCGCGCAGCGACTATGACGTGATCAAGGCGCCGGTGCTGACCGAGAAGACCTCGGAGGCGATGCAGGACGCGAACACGTACACGTTCGTCGTCGACCGGCGCGCCAACAAGTTCGAGATCAAGCGGGCGGTCGAGCGGCTCTTCGAGGTGAAGGTCGACAAGGTCCGGACCGCGGTGCGGAAGGGCAAGCCCCGTCGCCTTCGCTGGCGCTGGGTGACGACCTCCAACCAGAAGCGGGCCCACGTGCGGCTCCACCCCGACCACCGGCTCGACATCGTCTAAGGGACGCAAGAGACAGGCCGACCGATGCCAGTTCGCAGCTACAAGCCGACCTCCGCCGGGCGCCGCGGGATGCAGGTGCTCGACTTCTCGGACATCACCACGTCGACTCCCGAGAAGTCGCTCCTCGAGCCGCGCAAGAAGACCGGCGGTCGCAACCACCACGGGCGGATCACCTCGCGGCACCGCGGCGGTGGTCACAAGCAGCGCTACCGCCGGATCGACTTCCGTCGGGACAAGGACGGGATCCCGGCCAAGGTCGCCACGATCGAGTACGACCCGTGCCGGAGCGCCCGGATCGCGCTGCTCCACTACGCCGACGGCGAGAAGCGCTACATCCTCTGGCCGCGCGAGGTGAAGGTCGGCGACGTCCTCTACTCGGGTGAGAAGGTCGAGCCCGCGCCGGGCAACTGCCTCCCGCTCCGGAACATCCCGCAGGGCCTGATGGTCCACAACGTGGAGCTCCGCAAGGGCATGGGCGGCCAGATGGCCCGCAGCGCCGGCACGTTCGTCACCCTGATGAATAAAGAGTCCGACCACGCCTTCCTCTCGCTCCCGAGCGGTGAGGTCCGCAAGGTCAGCCTCGACTGCCGCGCGACGATCGGTCAGCTCGGCAACCACGATCACGCCTCGATCAACATCGGCAAGGCCGGTCGCAGCCGCTGGCTCGGCCGCCGTCCGCAGACGCGTGGCTCCGCGATGAACCCGGTCGATCACCCGATGGGTGGCGGCGAGGGACGTCGGAGCGGCGGTCGGCACCCGATGAGCCCGTGGGGCTGGCACACCAAGGGACGCAAGACTCGCAAGCCGCGGGCGCTGTCGAGCAAGTTCATCGTCCGTAGCCGGAAGAAGAAGTAGGCAGGGGACCAAGAGATGAGTCGCTCTCTGAAGAAGGGGCCGTTCGTCGAGCCCAAGCTCATCAAGAAGGTGCTCGGGCAGAAGGAGTCGGGCGCGCGCGATCCCATCAAGACGTGGGCTCGCCGCAGCACGATCGTCCCCGAGTTCGTGAACCACACCTTCCTGGTTCACAACGGCAAGGTGTTCCACAAGGTCTTCATCGTCGAGGACATGGTGGGGCACAAGCTGGGTGAGTTCGCGCCGAGCCGGACGTTCCGCGGCCACACCGCGCGCAAGAAGTAGAGATAGAAGCTAGGAAGATATCGATGGAAGCGACCGAGAAGGCCACCGTCTTCCGAGCCATCCACCGCTACGCGCGGATGAGCCCGTACAAGGTGCGCCTCGACATTGACCTCGTTCGAGGTCAGGACGTCGTCAAGGCGCTCGAGACCCTCGAGTTCAGCCGTCGCCGCGGCGCGAAGCTGATTCACAAGGTGCTGCGGAGCGCGGCGGCCAACGCCCAGCAGCGGATCGACGATGACGGGCTCGAGCTCGACGTCGAAACGCTGATCGTCTCCGACGCCCGGGTGGACGAGGGCCCCAAGCAGAAGCGCTGGCGTCCGCGGGCGCGCGGCGCGGCCTACCCGATCTACCGTCGCACCTGTCACATCGCGATCGGCCTCACGCCGAAGCCGGCGGAGGAAGAGGCGAAGGACGGAAGCAGCCGGAAGAAGGGGAAGAAGGGCTAACCATGGGTCAGAAGATCAGGCCGACCGGCTTCCGTATCGGCATCACCGAGGACTGGCGCTCGCGGTGGTTCGCCAACAAGAAGGACTTCGGGATCCTCCTCTGCGAGGACCAGAACATCCGGAAGCTCATCAAGAGCAAGTACCACTACGCCGGCATCCCGAAGGTCGAGATCGAGCGCAAGCCCGACGGCGGCGAGGTCACCGTGATCATCTACACGGCTCGCCCGGGCGTGATCATCGGTCGCAAGGGCGCCAACGTCGACAAGCTCAAGGATGAGCTCGGGACGATCACCGACAAGAAGATCGACCTCAAGATCCACGAGATCGATCGCGCCGAGCTCGACGGCCAGCTCGTCGCCGAGAGCGTCGCCGAGCAGCTCGAGAAGCGCGCGAGCTTCCGTCGGGTGATGAAGAAGGCCGTCGAGATGACCATGCAGGCCGGCGCACTCGGCTGCAAGGTCCAGGTGGCCGGACGTCTCGGTGGCGCGGAGATGTCGCGCCGCGAGCACACGCACAAGGGCTCGATTCCGCTCCAGACGCTGCGCGCCAAGATCGACTACGGGTTCGCCGAGGCGAAGACGACCCACGGCACGATCGGCGTCAAGGCCTGGGTCTTCCGCGGCATCCAGAGCAAGAAGGAGCGAGCCCATGGCACTTATGCCAAGAAGAATTAGGCACCGGAAGTGGATGCGGGGCACGCTCAAGGGCGTCGCGACCCGCGGAAACACCGTGTCCTTCGGCGAGTACGGCCTGATGTGCCTCGAGCAGGGCTGGATCACCGCCCGTCAGATCGAGGCGTGCCGCATCACGGGCACCCAGTACGTTCGCGGTGAGGGCCGGATCTACATCCGTCTCTTCCCGCACAAGCCGGTCACCTCGACGCCCGCTGAGACGCGGATGGGCAAGGGTAAGGGTGAGCCGGAGTTCTGGTGCGCCGAGGTGCGCCCCGGGACGGTGATGTTCGAGATCGGACCCGGGACGGTCCCCGAGGAGCTCGCGAAGACGGCGCTCCTCCGAATCGCGCACAAGCTCCCGGTCGCCTGCAAGTTCGTCAAGCGGCGCGAGCGCCTCGCGTAGCGCGGTCGTTCTTGCGAGTCCCGAAGAAGGCAAAGCACACAGGTTAGCACTGCGATGAAGATCTCCGAGATGCGCGGTCACTCCTCCGAGGAGCTCCGCGAGAAGATGGGCACCTGGCGGCGCGAGGTCTTCGACCTCCGGTTCAAGAGCGTCACCGAGCCGATCCAGAATCCGAGCGAGCTCAACGAGAAGCGCAAGGACATCGCTCGAGCGATGACGATCCTTCGTTCTCGCGAGCTCGGCACCGAGACCGAGCCGAAGATGGGCGAGGTCGGGGCGCAGGCTGTCAAGGAGCCCAAGCAGAAGGAGCGCAAGCATCCGAAGAAGATCACCCGGGCGATCCGGCGTGATGACACCGTCGAGGTTCTCGGCGGGTCGCACGCCGGGAAGCAGGGACGGGTGCTGCGCGTCCTGCGCGAGGATCAGAAGGTCGTCGTCGAGGGCGTCAACTACATCTGGAAGCATCTCGCGAAGACCCAGCAGAATCCGCAGGGCGGGCGCCTTCAGAAGGAGGCTCCCCTCCCGATCTCGAAGGTGAAGATCGTTCAGACCGCCGACGCGGCCAGCGAGTAGCAGGAAGAGACACCATGTCCGACGAGACGACCAACGAGCAGACCGAGACGGACGAGGCGGCGACCGCCACGGCCGGGCGGCCCGAGCGGCACACCCGCAAGGGCGTCGTCACGAGCACGAAGATGAACAAGACGATCATCGTGCGTGAGGATCGGCTCGAGAAGCACGCGATGTACGAGAAGTACATGCGCCGCAGCACGAAGTACCACGTCCACGACGAGGCGAACGAGGCCCAGGACGGCGACATCGTCGAGATCATGGCGACCCGCCCGATCTCGAAGCTCAAGCGGTGGCGCCTGGTGAAGGTCGTGGACCGCCCCGTCCGCTAGCCAGATCGTCAGACAGCCTCGCCGCGACGCAGAAGGCGCCGACCGCGCCCAGAGACAGCCAGGAAACAGCCATGGTCCAGATGCAGAGCATGATCGACGTCGCCGACAACACCGGCGCCAAGAAGGCGATGTGCATTCGCGTTCTCGGCGCGGGAAACCGGCGGACGGCGTTCCTCGGCGACGTCATCGTCGCGAGCGTGAAGCAGGCGATCCCCGGCTCCGACCTCAAGACCGGCACCGTCGTCAAGGGTGTCCTCGTGCGAACCAAGCACAAGGTCCGGCGCCCGGACGGGTCGTACGTGCGGTTCGACCGCAACGCGATGGTGGTCGTCGACAACGACGGCAACCCGCGCGGCACCCGGATCTTCGGCGCCGTCGCTCGTGAGCTGCGGGCGAAGAACTACATGAAGATCGTGTCGCTGGCCTCCGAGGTCGTCTAGTCGCCCGGGCCGATCGATCGATCGAAGAACGAACGAAGCGAAGTCGCAAGGAACGAAGAAGATGTCGGAAGAAGCGAGTCAGGCCGCCGTCGCGCAAGAGCCGCCGCGTCTCCTCACGAAGTACCGTGACGAGATCATGCCGAAGCTGCGCGAGCACTTCAGCTACGGCAACGTCCTCCAGATCCCGCGCCTCCAGAAGGTCGTGATCAACATGGGCGTCGGCGCCGCGCTGGCGACGCCCAAGCGCCTCGAGGATGCGGTCAAGGAGCTGACCGCGATCGCCGGCCAGAAGCCGATCATCACCAAGGCCCGGAAGGCGATCGCCGGCTTCAAGCTGCGCGAGGGGAACGCGATCGGGTGTAAGGTGACGCTTCGCCGGTGGCGGATGTACGAGTTCCTCGACCGGCTGATCAACGTCGCCATCCCGCGTATCCGCGACTTCCGCGGCGTGTCGCCGAAGGCGTTCGACGGCCGCGGCAACTACACCCTCGGCCTCGCCGAGCAGATCATCTTTCCCGAGATCAACCCCGACAAGGTCGAGGCGGTCCAGGGAATGGACGTCTGCGTGGTCACCTCGGCGCGGACCGACAAGGAGGCCTACGAGCTCATCAAGGCCTTCGGGATGCCGTTCAAGTCCTAGAGATCGAAGCACTCGCTCACCAGGAGCATTTGAAGTGGCAAAGACCTGCCTCGTAGTCAAGCAGAAGCGTCCGGCGAAGTTCTCGACCCGGAACTACAACCGCTGCCAGCTCTGTGGCCGCGCCCGCGCCTACTACCGGAAGTTCCGGTGTTGCCGGTGCTGCTTCCGCATGCTGGCCAGCAAGGGTCAGATCCCCGGCGTTCGCAAGGCCAGCTGGTAACGGAACACCCGGCGCTCGTCCGCTTCGGCGGCGGGCGCCGACCGATGCCGGACGAACTCCCCGCCGGTTGGTCGCCACGGGGAAAGCGATCCGGACGACGACTCCCGACGCAACGGAGTCCCAGGAGAGACCACCATGATGACGGACCCCATCGCCGACATGCTGACGCGCATCCGCAACGCCCTGCGGATCCGGATCGAAGACGTCAGCATCCCTCATTCCAAGGCCAAGGAGGCGCTCGCCGTCGTCCTCGAGCGCGAGGGCTACATCGGCGAGCACCGCGTTCAGGGTGAGGGCAAGCACAAGGTCCTCATCGTCGATCTCAAGTACGGTCCCGACGGCGAGAAGATCGTCACCGTGATCCGTCGCGAGAGCCGGCCCGGCCGTCGCCGCTACAAGAAGCACGACGAGCTCCCGCCGATCCTGAGCGGCCTCGGGATCCAGGTCATCTCGACCTCGAAGGGTCTCAAGAGCGACCGCGAGTGCCGCAAGGAGAAGATCGGCGGCGAGGTTCTCTGCACCGTTTACTAGGCGATTGACTTCTCAGCACGACGCCTCAGCACGAAACAAACGAGCGTAGCCATGTCTCGAATCGGAAAACAGCCCGTGACGATCCCGAGCGGCGTGACCGCGAAGGCCGACGGCGGCTCCTTCACCTGCAGCGGCCCGAAGGGGAACCTCGAGTTCCGCTTCCACACCGACATGAGCGTCGAGGTGGCCGACGGCGCGGTGAAGGTGACTCGCCCGAGCGATACCAAGCAGCACAAGGCGCTGCACGGCCTCACCCGCGCGCTGATCGCGAACATGGTCAACGGGGTGGTCGAGGGATACAGCCGCGGCCTCGACATCCAGGGCATCGGCTACGACGCCAAGATCGACGGCAACAACCTCTCGATCCGGGTCGGCTTCGCGAAGCCGGCCGTCCTCGAGATCCCGAAGGGGCTCACCGTCACGACGCCCCACCCGACGCGCATCGAGGTGGCTGGTCCCGACAAGCAGCAGGTCGGCCAGTTCGCCGCGACCGTCCGACGGGTCCGTCCGCCCGACCCCTACACCACCAAGGGGATCAAGTACGCGGACGAGGTGATCAAGAAGAAGGCCGGCAAGTCGTTCGGCGCCGGCCAGGCCTAAGGAAATCGGGTGGGGTCTTCCCTCCCGACGTTGAGAGCGTAGAGTCATGGATCATCAGAAGGAAAAGTGGCGCAAGCGTCGCCGCCGGCATCGTCGGGTTCGCGGCAAGGTCGCGGGCACGTCTTCGCGGCCGCGCCTCGCCGTCTACCGCAGCCTGGGCAACATCTACGCCCAGGTCATCGACGACCTCGCCGGTCGGACGCTCGTGAGCGCGTCCAGCCGGACGGCGGCGATCAAGGGTGAGCTCGGCAGCGGCGGAAACGTCGCGGCGGCTCAGGCGGTCGGTAAGCTCGTCGCCGAGCGAGCGAAGGAGGCCGGCATCACGTCGGTCGCGTTCGATCGCGGCGGCTACAAATATCACGGTCGGGTCAAGGCGCTCGCCGATGCGGCTCGCAAGGCCGGCCTTCAGTTCTAGCAGTCTCGGATGGCGCTCACCCCCGGGTGGGCGACCGCGGGTGACGCCCGCGAGGGGAGTCTAAAGTGGCGCGACGTGGACACCACCGCGACCCGGACCCGGACGGCCTCCAGGAGACCGTCGTCAAGATCAACCGCTGCGCAGCGGTGGTCAAGGGTGGGCGCCGGTTCAGCTTCTCGGCCATGGTGGTCGTGGGCGACCGGAACGGCAAGGTCGGCATCGGCTTCGGCAAGGCCCGCGAGGTCCAGCCGGCGGTCGAGAAGGGCGTCAAGGATGCCCGGAAGAACCTGCACGTGATCCCGCGGGTCGGGGACACCATCCCGCACGAGATCACCGGGCGGTTCGGCGGCAGCCGCGTCCGGCTGATCCCGGCGGCGCCGGGAACCGGCGTCATCGCCGGTGCGTCGGCCCGCGCGGTCGTCGAGGCGGCGGGAATCCGCAACATCCTGACGAAGGCCTACGGGAGCGCGAACCCGCTCAACCTCGTCAAGGCCACCATGGAAGGTCTCAAGTCGATGCGCATGCGCGCCGACGTCGAGCGCCTTCGCGGCGTTCAGCTCGACGAGACCCCCGTCGAGCGGATGCAGCGCCGCGAGCGCCCGAGCTACGAGGGAGCGTCGGCATGAACCTCGACGAGCTCTATCAGCTGGTGAGCAAGCGCCAGTCGCGCAAGCGCGTCGGCCGAGGCCCGGGATCGGGCGTCGGCGAGACGGCTGGTCGCGGCGACAAGGGCGCCAAGTCGCGGTCCGGATACAAGCGGCAGCTCTTCAACGAGGGCGGCCAGATGCCGCTCGCGCGTCGCCTTCCGAAGCGCGGCTTCAGCAACTACGCCTTCAAGGTCCGTTACGAGGCGGTCAACCTGGACGTCGTCGCCGCGCACTTCGGCGATGGGGAGACGGTCGACCCCGAGACCCTCGTGAAGAAGGGCCTCGTCAAGGCGGACCGCCCGGTCAAGATCCTCGCTCGCGGCGAGCTCCCCCACAAGCTGACCGTGAAGGTCCACCGGGTGAGCGCGAAGGCGAAGGAGGCGATCGAGGCCAAGGGTGGCACGATCGACCTGATTCCGACCCGCAAGGACAAGTGGGAAGCGGAGCGGATCGAGAAGATCAAGGCCAAGCGGGCGGCCCGGGCCGAGCGCGCTAAGGCGCGCGCGTAGGTCCCACCGTTCGTCGAGCCCCGTCGTCTGCAGGACCAATCGAGTCCTGAATCCTGATGATCGAGTCGTTCAAGAACATCCTGAAGATCCCCGAGCTTCGCCGGAAGTTGCTGGTGACGTTCGGGCTCCTCATCGCCTACCGGATCGGGCGCTGGGTGACCCTCCCGGGCGTCGACAGCCAGCTCATCGAGGAGCTGGTCGGCGGCTCCGGCGGCGGCGGCCTCGGCGACATCCTCCAGTTCGCGAGCGCCATCACCGGCGGCGCCCTCCGGCAGTGCACCCTCTTCGCGCTGGGCATCATGCCCTACATCAGCGCGTCGATCATCTTCAGCCTGCTCGTGAAGGTGATCCCCGCCCTCGAGGCGCTCTCGAAGGAGGGTGAGGCCGGACGACGCAAGATCACCCAGTACACGCGCTACGCCACCGTCGGCCTGTGCCTCGTCCAGTCGCTCTTCATCATCGCCTGGATGAGCTCGCCGGTGAACGGCAAGTACCTCGCGCCCGTCCTCGATCCCAACAGCGACCTCTTCGGCCTCGGCGACCGGGCGTTCTTCTGGTTCCAGACGGTGCTCGCGCTCACCACCGGCACGGTGGTGCTCATGTGGATCGGTGAGCAGATCACCGAGTTCGGGATCGGCAACGGCATCTCGCTGATCATCATGGCCGGCATCGTCGAGGAGATCCCCGGCGCCCTCGCCATGCTGGCGAAGAACATCACCGTCGCGAGTCAGGTCGGCGACAACGTCCCGATGGAGGTCGCGAAGTTCGTCGCGTTCATCGGGATCTTCATCGTCGTCGTCATAGGCGTCGTGATCATGCAGCAGGGTCAACGACGCATCCCGATCCAGCAGCAGAAGCACACCCGCGGCAAGCGCGTCTACGGCGGCCAGCGCCACTACCTGCCCCTGCGCGTCAACGCGGCCGGCGTCATGCCCGTCATCTTCGCCGAGTCGCTGATCATTCTTCCGGCCGCGATCCTGAGCGCCGTCCAGCTCCAGGTGCTGAGCGAGATCCTCCAGCGAGGCCCCGGCTTCTGGTTCATCGTGATCTACCTGGCCCTGGTCGGGTTCTTCACCTACTTCTGGACCTCGCTCACGTTCAACCCGGTCGAGATGGCGAACAACATGAAGGAGTACGGCTCCTTCATCCCGGGCATTCGGCCCGGCAAGCGGACGGCCGAGTACCTCGAGCGGCTGATGAACCGGATCACCCTCGCCGGCTCGGTCTTCCTAGGGATCATTGCCCTCATCCCGATCCTGGTCGCTGCGACCATCGGGATCACCCAGGGCGTCACTTACATCCTCGGCGGCACCGGCATCCTGATCGTGGTCGGCGTCGCTCTCGACATCGTTCAGAAGGTCGAGAGCCACCTGCTGATGCGCCATTACGAGGGCTTCATGAAGGGCGGCCGAGTCAAGGGCCGCCGCGGCTTCTGAGCTCGGAGTGAACTCGAACGTGTTTCGTCGCCGTGAGCAGCCGTCGCTGAAGAGCCCCCGCGAGATCGAGAAGATGCGGGTGGCCGGTCAGATGGTGGCCAAGGTCCTCATGGCCTGCCGCGACATGGTCGCGCCGGGCGTGCGCCTCTCGGAGCTGAACGAGATGGCGCATCAGATGATGATCGAGATGGACGGCGAGCCGCTCTTCCTCGGTTATCCCGGCCCCTCGGGCGCGCCCAAGTTCCCCGGGGTGATCTGCGCCTCGGTCAACGAGGAGGTCGTCCACGGCATTCCGACCCGCGACCGAGAGCTCGTCGACGGCGACGTGATCGGGATCGACTGCGGCATCCGCTACAAGAACTACTGCGGCGACTCGGCGATCACGATCCCGGTCGGCAGGATCGACGAGGCGACGGCCAAGCTCCTCGCGGTGACGCAGGAGTCGCTCTACGCCGCGATCGAGCAGATGCGGCCCGGAAACAAGCTCAAGGACGTGTGCGGCGCCGTTCAGGCGGTCGCCGAGCGCGAAGGGTTCGGGATCGTCCGCGACTACGTCGGGCACGGGATCGGGCGCGAGATGCACGAGGCGCCGCAGGTGCCGAACTACGTCTCCAAGGGCATGTCCGACATGGAGATGCCCCTCAAGGTCGGACACGTCTTCGCGATCGAGCCGATGCTCAACGCGGGGACGGCCCGGACCCGGACGCTCGCGGACAAGTGGACCGTCATCACCCACGACGAGCAGCGGTCGGCCCACTTCGAGCACTCGATCGCGATCACGGCCGAAGGACCCAAGGTCTTGACTCGGCGGCCGGAAGAGAGCACACTGCCTGGCTAGTACCCGCCACGCGGCGCCCAGGCGTCGGCGTGGCTTCGATTCGTATGGGCCGGGCCGCAAGGGCTCGGCGTTGATATAGGTGAATCTCATGAAGGTTCGAGCTTCGATCCGACGCATGTGCGAGAACTGCAAGATCGTCCGTCGCCGCGGGATCGTGCGCATCATCTGCACCAACCCGAAGCACAAGCAGCGGCAGGGTTAGGAGAACATCCATGCCTCGTATCGTCGGTGTCGACATCCCGAACGACAAGGTCATGCCGATCGCGCTGACCTACATCCACGGCATTGGCCGGACGTCCGCGCTGGGCGTCCTCAAGGCCGTCGGAATCGATGAGACGCGCAAGGCGAAGGACCTCACCGATGAGGAGCTCGCCCGCGTCAGCACGCACATCGAGCAGCACCTCGTCGTCGAGGGCCAGCTGCGCCGGATGACGCAGACCAACATCGCGCGCCTCAAGGACATCGCCTGCTACCGGGGGCTCCGCCACCGGAAGGGCCTGCCCGTCCGCGGGCAGCGGACGCGCACCAACGCGCGCGGCCGCAAGGGTCCGAAGCGGACCGTCGCGGGCAAGAAGTCGATCAAGGCGATGCGGTAGGCGCTCCCCCTCCGGGACGACTGCTAGAAACACACCCGCCCGCCTGGACCGATCGAATCGGCGGGCGCGCTTTCGGAGTCTTTGATGGCGAAGCAGAAGAAGAAGAAGATCCGCAAGAACGTGGCGAAGGGCGTGGCGCACGTGAAGGCCACGTTCAACAACACGATGATCACGATCACCGACAAGGCAGGCGCCACCGTCTGCTGGGACTCGGCGGGATCGATCGGCTACAAGGGCAGCCGGAAGTCGACGCCGTTCGCGGCTCAGCGCGCGGCCGAGAACGTTGCCCAGAAGGCCAAGAAGTGCGGACTCAAGGAGCTCGAGGTTCGGGTCAAGGGCCCGGGCTCGGGACGCGAGTCCGCGATCCGGGCGCTCAAGGCCGCCGGCCTCGACATCCGCTCGATCGAGGACGTCACGCCGCTGCCGCACAACGGCTGCCGGCCCAAGAAGAAGCGCCGCGTCTAGGGCTCCGCCGGAATCAAGGGACTAGCTCGAACCCACCTTCTCGAGCGAGCGCGCGCGCGCTCGTTCGATCGATAGGCCATTCGGGTCGCGGCCGTAGCCACGGATCTCGACGACCCGCACGAGGTAGATATGGGACGTTACGTTGGACCGAAGTGCCGGCTCTGTCGGCGAGAGGGCATGAAGCTCTTCCTCAAGGGCACGCGCTGCGACGGGCCGAAGTGCGCCGTGACGCGGCGGGCGGCTCCTCCGGGCGAGCACCCCTGGAAGCGCGGAAAGATCTCCGAGTACGGCATCCAGCTCCGTGAGAAACAGAAGTTCAAGCGCTTCTACGGCATCTGGGAGAAGCAGTTCCGCCTCTCGTACACCGACAGCGTCAAGGCGAAGAACACCGGCGAGAAGCTCGTCGAGCTCGCCGAGCGCCGCCTCGACAACGTCGTCTACCTGATGGGCTTCGCCCACAGCCGTGGCCACGCCCGGCAGCTCGTCGTCCACGGCCACATCTGGCTCAACGGCCGCAAGAGCCGCGCGCCCGCGCAGCTGCTCCGCAAGGGCGACGTGATCACCGCGAGCCCGCGCGAGAAGGTGCGGACCTCGATCAAGACGGTGACCGAGTCGACCAAGGGGCGCCCCGTCCCGTCGTGGCTCTCCTTCGACGAGAAGGAGCTCACGGGCTCGATCATCGAGCTCCCGCGTCGCGACGAGGCGAGCGTGCCGGTCCGCGAGCAGCTCATCGTCGAGTTCTGCTCCAAGTAGCTCAATCGAGTATCAGGGCTCCTTCCGGAGCCCCCAGTCACCCCCGTGGATGACACGCGCCGACTCGCGGGCCGTCCACGGAAACGAAGGGTCCGAGCAGATCACCGTCGAGGCGGGGGCCGAGACGGGCAGGCCGGGCCGATCCCCACTAGGGAGGATGTGAACTGATGCGAGTGCGGTGGCGTGGTTTCGAGCTCCCGACGAAGGTCGTCGTCGATCAGGAGAGTCTCACCCCGACCTACGGGCGGTTTACCGCCGAGCCGTTCGAGCGCGGCTTCGGCATCACCGTGGGCAACGGCCTCCGGCGCGTGCTCCTCAGCTCGCTGGAAGGCGCGGCCGTCACGAGCTGCAAGCTCGATGGCGTCCAGCACGATTTCAGCACGATCCCGGGCGTCTACGAGGACGTCACCGACATCATCCTGAACATCAAGAAGCTCCTCGTTCGGATGACGTCTGACGAGCCGAAGAAGGTCAACATCGAGGTCCGCCGCAAGGGTGACGTCACCGCGGCCGACATCATCCACGACCACACGGTCGAGATCGTCAACAAGGACCTCCACATCGCCGCGCTGACCGAAGAGGTCGACTTCCGCCTCGAGCTCGAGGTGCGCAAGGGTCGCGGCTACCGGACCGCCGACGAGAACGCCCAGGTCGACGCCGAGATCGGCGTCATCCCGATCGCGTCGTTCTTCTCGCCCGTGACGCGCGTCCGCTACAAGACCGAGAACACCCGGATCGGCCAGCTGACGAACTACGACAAGCTGATCCTCGACATCTGGACCGACGGAACGGTCACGCCCGAGATGGCGCTGGTCGAGGCCGGCAAGATCCTGCGCAAGCACCTCAACCCGTTCGTCCACTACTACGATCTGGGCCGGGAGCTCCAGCCCGACGAGGTCGGCGCGGTCCTGGCGGAGGAGGAGGCGAGCATGCCGACCCTCCACGTCACCGCGGACGACCTCAGCGAGAAGGTCCGGCGCCCCGTCACCGAGCTCGACCTCTCGATCCGCGCGGCGAACTGCCTCGAGTCCGAGAACATCCAGACGATCGGCGATCTCTGCAACCGGAGCGAGACCGACCTGCTGAAGCTCCGAAACTTCGGCAAGACGACGCTCAAGGAGATCAAGAAGAAGCTCAACGAGATGGGCCTCGACCTGGGGATGGACACGGCGTCGATCCTCGGCACGGCCTAGAGAGTCCCGGAGGACGCGACCACCGCAGGTCGCTCCCTCGAGGACCCCGATACCCGGACCGGGCGGACGTTCTGCCCGGCCGGGGATCGCAAGAGAGCCGCCTCACGGATGCGTGGGCGGACGGAAGGTGAAGCAAGATGCGTCATCGCAAGCGTGGCCGTACCCTCGGCCGTCACTCGGGTCACCGTCGCGCGGCCGCGGCGAACTTCGTCTGCGCCCTGTTCCGGCAGTTCGGCACCGGTCGTGAGTACATCTGGACGACGCTCCCCAAGGCCAAGGAGTGGAAGCCGCTCGCCGAGCGGATGATCACCCTCGGCAAGAAGGGCGACCTCCACGCGCGCCGGCGGGCGCTCTCGATCCTCAAGGACGAGCCGGCCGTCAAGAAGCTCTTCAGCGAGATCGCGCCGCGCTACAAGGATCGCCCCGGCGGCTACCTCAGGATCCTGCGCACCTCGAGCGCGCGGCTCGGCGACGGCGCCTACCGGGCCTACCTCGGCTTCGTCGGAACCGACGAGGAAGAGGCGAAGGTCAAGGCGGCGCGCAAGGGCCGGAAGTAGACGTAAGGCCCGAAGCAGCCGACCGCTCGCCGAGCGCGAACGACGACGAGGCGCGGCCAGAGGCCGCGCCTTTCGTCATTGTGGGGAGTCCGTCCGTCGCCGGCCGCCTAGCCCGCATTGATCACGAGCATCGTGGCGAGGTGGAGCTCGTTCAGGTGCCGATGGGCTCGCCTTCGTCGAGCAGGATGTCACCACGGAGGCACGGAGAACACGGAGGACTCACGGAGGACGCGCCGAGCGGTCGTAGACCCGGATCCCCTCCGAGGCTTCTCCGTGCCTCGGTGCCTCCGTGGTTTCGTCCTTCTCGCCGAAGGCGAAGCCGGTGGGTCCGCGGTCACCTGAGCCAGCTTGAGAGCCCCTATGCGGGTTCGACCCGACGGGCCCGCCGGCGTCGCTTCGTCGGGGCGAGCGGGCGCCTCTTCTTGCGGCCCGCCGTCACGAGCGGCGCGCGCTGCACCTCGTCGGCCAGCTCGAGCTTCCCTTCGCCGGACCGATACATCGCGTGCGCCCGGCGGGCGATCTCGACGTGCAGCTTCGCGAGCGGTGAGCCCGACGCGAGGTCGAGCTCCGCCAGGGTCGTGAGGGCGCACGCGGGACGGCGGAGGTCGTCGACCAGCGTGCGGGCCAGGAGCAGGTGCATCCGGTCGGCGGCCGCCGGGTCGGTGGGAGTCACCCGGGCGACGTAGGTCCGCATGAGCGGAACGGTCTCGGCGATCGCGCCGCGGTCGCGGAGCGCCGCGATCATCTTCCGGAGCTCCCACTCGGTCATCGCCTGGCCGAGGTCCGGGCCCGTCGCGCGCAGCGTCGCGACGGCGGCGTCGACGTCGTCCGCATCGAGCTGGGCGGCCAACCGGCTCGCCCCTTCGCGCCGCGACTTCGTCAGGAAGCGCTGCTCGGCCGCCTCGATCCGCGCCTCGTCGCGAGCGCTCAGCCCCTCGAGGGCGTCGTCGCGCTGCGGTCGCCCGTGGCGCAGGAGAGAGAAGAGGTCCCACCCCTCGGCGTCGATCAGCTTCGCCTTCAGCGGGACCAGGCCGACGCCGGCTCCGACGAGCGCGCCGAGGACGTGGAGGACCGAGGTGCCGGCGTCGAGGCCGACGAGCCCGATCACGACGAGGTCGAGGATGATGTAGAAGAGCGCGAGACCGTAGATCGGAACCGAGATGACCCAGGGAATCAGGAAGAGGAAGAAGAAGCAGGAGACCTCGTTCCTCGGACACCAGATGATCGCGATCGCCATGAGCCCGAAGATGACTCCGGACGCACCGAGCGAGCCCGAGGCGCTCGACAGGGGTGCGTAGAAGACGTTCTGGACGAGGCCGTGGCTGGCCGCGAGCGTCGCGAAGATCCCGAGGAAGCCGGGCGTCCCGACGCGCCCCTCGATGACGAGGCCGAAGGCGAGGAGGAAGATGAGGTTTCCGACGAGGTGCCCGAGCGACGCGTGGGCGAAGGCGGACGTGATCCAGGCGACTGGGTGAAATCCGCCGTCGTAGGGAAGGACGAGCGAGTCGACCAGGGTCGGATCGATGCAGCAGGCCGCGTAGACGGCCACGTTGGTGGCGATCAGGGCGAGGGTGCCGATGGGCGCGTGGTTGATGGGCGCGTCGGTGTCGAACGGGATGATGATCATGGTGGGTTCCCCTCTCGAGGAGAGCGGACCCGACTCCCGTGTTGACTTCCGCGGCCCCCCGTCGGTCGTCGCTCTCGAACGCCGCACCTCTATTCACTTTTCATTCCGTGCGATCCGTGGACGCTCGCGGGCGGGCTTAACCGTCTTGGGGGAGCCGGCTTCGATCCGGTCGGTGCAGGGGATGGTTCGGGGGGCGGATCTGGTTGGAATCGCCAACTTCGAGCGGTCGGCTCGCCGCTCCGTCGACGTGAGCTTTTCGAGCCGAGCCCTTTACGTCGTTTCGGCGCCCGCTAGAATGGCGCCTCACGCAACGACTGCATGGAAACGTCAATGTTGAAGGCGTACATCGAGTCCTACGGCTGCCAGATGAACCGGCTCGACTCCGAGCTCGTCATGGGCGCCCTCGCCGCGGATGGCTACGAGCAGACCGCGTCGATGTCCGAGGCGGATCTGATCCTCGTCAACACCTGCAGCGTCCGGGAGCACGCCGAGAACAAGGTCTGGAGCCGACTCGGCCTTCTTCGTCAGCCGAACCATCGAAAGCCCGGCGCGCTCCTCGGCGTGATCGGCTGCATGGCGCAGCGCGAGCAGGAGGTGATCTTCCGGCGCGCGCCCCACGTGAACCTGATCGTCGGGCCGCGCGAGGTGATGGAGATCCCGCGCCTCGTCCGAGACGTCCGGGATCGCCAGGGCAAGCAGCGCGCCACCGCCCTCGGCCTCGACGGCGAGTTCCGCTACGCCCGCGACGTGGCGCAGCGTCCCGAGCAGCACCACGCGTTCATCAACATCATGCACGGGTGCGACATGCGCTGCACCTTCTGCATCGTGCCGTTCACCCGCGGCGCCGAGCAGAGCCGTCCGCTCGGCGACATCCTCGATGAGACCGAGCGCCTCGTCGCCGACGGCGTCCGCGAGATCACCCTTCTCGGGCAGACGGTCAACAGCTACGGCAAGGGGCTCGGCGTCGCCCTCGCCGAGGCCGGCGTGGTCGTCCCGACCGACGGCGTCGGGCCCGGCGTGAGCAACGTCTCGCCCGTGCGTCGGCACGCCGGAGACCCGGACCTGGCCGATCTCCTCGAGGCGCTGAACGGCGTCTCGGGTCTTCACCGGATCCGCTACATCACGAGCCACCCGGCCCTCTTCACGCCCGACTTCTTCCGGCGGATCGGCGCCCTCGACAAGGTGTGCGAAGCGCTCCACGCCCCCGCCCAGAGCGGCAGCGACCGCATGCTCAAGCGGATGAAGCGCCTCTACACGCGCGAGGCCTACCTCCGGTTCGTCGACTTCGCCCGCGCCGCCGTGCCCGACCTCGCCCTCGCGAGCGACTTCATCGTCGGCTTCCCCGGGGAGAGCGACGCCGACTTCGAGGAGACGGTCAGCCTGATCCGCGAGGTCGGGTTCGCCCAGTCGTTCGTCTTCAAGTACTCCGAGCGGCCGGGCACGCCGTCGACGAACCTGCCGGACGACGTCCCCGATCCCGAGAAGAAGCGGCGCAACAACCATCTCCTCGACGTCCAGAACGAGATCAGCGAGACGCTCAACCGCGAGCTCGTCGGCCGGCAGGTCGAGGTGCTCGTCGCCGGTCCGAGCAAGAAGGACCCGAGCCGCCTCTGGGGGCGCACCCGCGGTCATCGGATCGTCGTGCTCCCGCCTCTGCCCGGGCCCGCGTCGCCCGCGCCGGGCGAGCTCGTCGTCGTCCCGGTCGAGCGAGCGAACGCGACGACCCTCTACGCCGGCGCGCCGGTCGAGTCGAGCGCGACCGCGCTGGTTCCGGCCTGAGGCCGCGCTTGTCCCGCGCGGCGCCCGTGGCCGAGCCGGACGACGTCCGGTGGATGGGCGCGGCGATCGCCCTCGCCGCCGCCGTCGATCCGTCCGAGACCGATCCGAACCCGCGCGTCGGGGCGATCATCGTCGCCCCGGACGGGCGCGAGCTGGCCGCCGGCGTCCACGCCCGCTGGGGCGGCCCGCACGCGGAGGCGGCGGCGCTCGCCGACGCGGCCGCGCGCGGCGTCTCGCTCCGCGGCGGCACCGCCTACGTCACCCTGGAGCCCTGCAGCCACCACGGAAAGACGCCGCCGTGCGCCGACGCCCTCCTCGCGGCCGGCCTCGCCCGGGTCGTCATCGGCGCCGCCGACCCGAACCCGCTCGTCGACGGGCGCGGAGCGGCCCGACTCCGCGACGCCGGCCTCCGGGTCGTCGACGGGGTCCTCACCGCCGAGGCCCGCGCCCTCAACGAGCCGTTCCACCTCGTCCACGAGTCGGGTCGGCCGTTTCTGACCCTGAAGTGGGCGATGTCGCTCGACGGTCGGATCGCGACCGGCACCGGCGAGAGCCAGTGGATCTCGTCGGAGTCCGCCAGGGCGGCCACCCACGCCCTTCGCGGCCGCTGTGACGCGATCCTCGTCGGCCGGGGCACCGCCGCGACCGACGATCCGCGTCTGACGGTGCGCCACGCGGCGTCCCTGGCCCGGGGGCGAGCCGGTCGCCCGCCGCTCCGGGTGGTCCTCGACGCGGGCGCGACCCTCGATCCGGCGAGCCGCCTCGGCGCGACCGCCCGCGAGGTGCCCGTCCTGGTGATCGCGGGGCCGTCGGCCGATCCCGCCCGCGTCGCGGCGCTCGAGGCCGTCGGCGTCGAGGTGCTCACGGTCGAGGCGGCCGCCGGTGGCGGGGTCGCCCTCGGGCCCGCCCTCGCCCTGCTGGCCGCCCGCGGCGTCGGCCGGCTCCTCGTCGAGGGCGGGGCGCGCGTCGGAGGCGCGCTCGTCGCCGCCCGCCTGGTCGACGAGGTGGTCGCGGTGATCGCCCCGGTGATCCTGGGCGATGCCGGGGCGCCCGGACCGCTCGCCGGACCGTGGACCGCCGAGACCGTCGCGGGGGCGCCAAGGCTTCTCGACCCTGCGGTCGAGCGCCACGGGCCGGATCTCCTGGTCCGGGGGCGTCTTCGCTACGCCGAGCGATGACCGGGGCTTGACGCGCAGCGTCGTCGATGTTCGGGCCTCATCGACGCAACATGCCGTGAGATTACACGTTGCGTCACGTCTTTTGTGCCCTCCGACATTGCGGACGTCGGGGCCCCCGAGCTAGAATGGAGATCGCCGAGCGGGTCCCGCGAGAGAGGGGCAGCTCGAGCGAAGCCGCCGACGAGCGCCAGGGTCGGGCTCATGGGGTGGCTGCCCTCCGGGGGCGAGACGGACTCGGGTCGCTCGCCACCCAACCGAACGAAGACGTGGTGCGCCATTCCACGGCCGCTCTCCGCGAGCGCCCGGACCGTCGCGCCCTCGTATCCGGAGGAGCCGTTGTCTCGAGCCGCGCCCAGCTCGCCGACTCCCCCGCGCCGGAAGGCCCCTCGGGCTTCCCGGGCCGCGGGTCGGGGCTCGGACATCGACCGGCTCCTGCGCCGGGCCACCGAGCTGTGGGCCGAGCGGGCCGCGTCGGGCGAGGGTGACGCGTTCACGCCGACCATGCGCCGCCGGATCGGCGACCGGGTCCGCCTCGCGGCGATCCGAGCGGCGGGCCGCGACCCCGACCCCGAGCTTCTCCTCGCCGGCCGCGCTCGCCTCCGGAGTGAGCCGTTCGCCCTCCTCGACGCGCTCGACGGGTTCGAGCAGACCTTCTTCGCGGTCCTCGCCGACCCCGGACCGGACGCCGACGCGGCGGCGCTCCTCGAGCAGGTCGGCGCCGCCCGGGACGGCTTCGCCTCCGTGCGCGAGGCCCTCTTCGCCCGCGTGCGGCGGACCGTCGCGGCGTCGACGAGCCGGGTCCAGGCGCTGAGCAGCGGCCTCGACCACGCCGACCGGCTGGCGTCCGTCGGGACGATGGCGGCCGGCCTCGCCCACGAGCTCAACAACATGCTCGGCGGCGTCCAGGCCTACGCCGAGCTGGCGCTCGGACGCGACGACCGCGCGACCATGCGCCGCGCCCTGCGCCAGATCGAGCGAGTCGGCACGCGGAGCGTCGAGCTCACCCGCAGCCTCCTCTCCGCGGCCCACAAGCAGGAGCCGAACAAGGCCAGCCACGCCCTCGCCGGAATCGTCCGCGACTCGGTCAAGCTCCTCCGGCCGAAGCTCGATCGCGACGGCGTCGCCGTGCGCCTGACGGTCGCGGTCGCCAAGAAGCGCGACGCCCGGACGCCCGACGAGACCAGCCTCCGCGTCGTCGCCGACCGGGCGCAGCTCGAGCAGGTGCTCGTCAACCTCATCCTCAATGCCCGCGAC
This sequence comes from Planctomycetota bacterium, assembly GCA_029260755.1. Classification (GTDB taxonomy): domain Bacteria; phylum Planctomycetota; class J058; order J058; family JAJDCQ01; genus JAJDCQ01. The sequence goes on from JAJDCQ010000245.1 coordinate 41,474, forward strand.
GCGATCGCCGAGCGTCACGGCGCCGGCGGCGGGAAGATCACGATCCGGTTCGGTCGGCGCGGTAAGTTCGGCACCGTCCGGGTGAAGGACGACGGTCCGGGCATCCCCGAGTCCGAGCTCGAGCGGATCTTCGAGCCGTTCTACACGACCAAGGAGCGCGCCGACGGCGTCGGCGGCACCGGCCTCGGCCTGCCCGTCTCGCTCGGCATGGTCGAGAGCAACGGAGGCCGGCTCGAGGTCAAGAGCCGGGTCGGGAAGGGCACGACCTTCACCGTCCTCGTGCCGCTCGACCGTCGCTCGAGCGAGGAGGTCGCGCAGGAGCTCGAGGAGTCGGCCGACTCCGAGGTCGTCGAAGTCGCTCCGCGCCGCCGCAAGGGCGAGGGCGCGGCCGGCGCGGACGAGGACGACGCGGCGCGGCCGGCCGCTTTGATCACCGCCGGCGTCTGCGACGAGAGCTCGAAGCCCCGGCGGATCCTCGTCATCGACGACGAGCAGGTCGTGCGCAGCCTCTTCTGCGACCTCATCGGAACGCTCGGCCACGAGGTGGTCGTCGCGGCGTCCGTCCGCGAGGGAAGGAAGCTCGCCGAGCGCGGCCCGATCGACCTGCTCATCGCCGACTACGTCGTTCCGGGGATGAAGGGCGTCGAGATCGTCGAGCGGTTCCAGCGCGAGCACCCCGGGCTCAAGGTGATCCTCACGACGGGCCGCGTTCCGATGGGCGACCCCGAGCTCAAGGCGCTGATCGACGCCTCCGACGCCTTCCTCGAGAAGCCGTTCTCGCTCGCCGCCGCGCGCGACACGATCATCGGCCTCCTCGAGCTCCGCCGCCTCGCCGAGGACGCCGGCGTTCGCCTCTCCCAGGCGAGGCCGGCGCGGCCCGACCGGATCTCGCAGGGCGCGGTCTGATCTCGCCGGGCCTCCGCTGGCGCGGGAGCTTCTTCTGCGGGGCTGTTGCCGAACCGTGGGCGAAGCGATTGCCGACGGGCGAGCCCCGCGGGCGGGCGGCCTGCTTCGGAAGGTCCGGGCGGGCCGAGCCGCTGTTTCCCGATCGGAACGTTGCGGGGTAGCCAGCGCGGGGGTCAGAGCGCCGGTTGCCGCTCGTCGAGACGGGATTGCCGCGGCGGGCTCCCCTCTCGAGCCGGCAACCGGACGACACTGACCCCACCCCAATGCCGGCCCGCGGAGAGTCGCCCGAGCCGGGTCGCCGCTGGTGCGGGAACTTCTTCTGCGGGGCCGTTGCCGAACCGTGGGCGAAGCGATTGCCGACGGGCGAGCCCAACGATCGGCGGCTCCGACCGCGAAGCGCGCCGGCGCCCGCCCGCTGCATCCGCTTGGTTGCTGACGATCCTGTGTGTCCGTCTCACGCCCTCGCCAGCGAGATCTTCAGACCTACCCGGCGAGTCGCTTTCGGGGGTGGTTCGTAGACATCTGCTCTGATTCAACTTATGGCGCTTCATTCCGATCGGCATGCCGCTCGCTTAGAGAGCCCCCAGAGACGGGGACTGCCATGCGAGACGACACGACCACTCTCACCGCCGGCACTCGGATCGGTGCTCATCGCATCGCCGGGTTCGTCGGGCGCCTTCACGGGGCGAGCGTCTATCGGGCCGAGGAGCTCTCGACCGGGCGCTCGGTCCTGATCCGTTTCCTCGATGGGATCGTCGCCTCGGCGCTCGCCCGCGAGCTTCGCGAGCTCGAGGTGATCGCGCGGATCGAGATGCCCGGGCTCGTTCCGATCGAGCAGCTCGATGTCCGGGCTCGTCCTCCCTACGTCGTCCTCGGCGAGCTGCGGGCGCCGAGCCTTCGTGTGCGACGCGCGCGCTCGGGCGTGTCCTCGATCGATGAGGCGCGCCGGATCGCGATCGCGATCCTCGACGTCCTCGCCGAGCTCCACGGACGTGGCATCGTCCATGGCGACGTTCGTCCCGACACCGTCGTGGTCGACGACGACGGCCGTGTCCGCCTCGACGCCTGCCTGATCCGCGACACCGACCCGCGCTCCCTCGACCGGCCGCGGCGCGCTCCGTTCGCCTCGCCCGAGGCGAAGCGTCGGGAGCGCGTCGACGCGCGCACCGATCTCTTCTCGCTCGGGGCGACCCTGCGGTTCGCCCTCGGCGGACGCGACCACGACCGCGGCCCGATCCGGACCGGCGACGCCGCCCTCGACGAGCTCGTCGATCGCCTCGGCCGCGTCGATCGTCGCGAGCGATTCGTGAGCGCCGAGGAGGCGCTTCGCACGCTCGACGCGCTCTGCGGCGTGGCCCTCCCGGCGCCCACGCGTCGGGGGGTGCTCCTCACCCGCGTCGAGGCGCCGGTGCGCCGGTCGGCTTCGTCGTCGTCCTGGACGTGCATCGCTCCCTCGGACACGAACGGGTTCGCCGCCGAGCTCGGGCTCGACTCGCTCGAGTCCCTCGACATGGGCTCGGTCTCGGAGCCGGACGCCGGCGCGTCCGACGAGCTCGACGGGGCGATCGAGCTGTCGGTCGAGGAGTGGAGCTCGCTCGACGAGCCGCTCTCGAGCGACCTCGAGGCCCGGGCGCGCGAGGTGCTCGCGCGGGCCACCGAGCCTCGTCGCGTCGCGCGGCCCGCCGCCCGCGCCCCGGGCCACGGGATCTCGGGGATCGTGATCGAGCCCACCGCCGTCTCCGACGCCGGCGGGTCGTCCCTCGACTTCGTGACCGAGCCGTGCGGTCCCCCCCGCACCCGCGGCGAGATGATCCTCGAGGCTCGACGCGGCGGCGCGGTCGTTCCGCAGCGCCGCCGCCGGAGGCCGGTCGCCGGTCGCCGCGGGCCGGCGCGTCGCTCGCGCGAGGTCGAGAGCCTCGCGACGATCCTGTTCGCCGCCGCCGCCGTGCTCGCGCTCGCCTTCATCGGGGGTGGGTTGCTGAAGCCGCTCCCGCCGCACGTCACCCAGCGAATCACCGCCGATGCCCGCGACGGCTCGACCGACGACGACGCGCCGATCGGGCGCCGCCCGCGCCTCGTCGCCGACGCTCTGGCGGATGCTCGGCGCGAAGAGCCCGACACGACGTCGCGCGCCGAAGCCGCGGTCGAGATCGAGATCCCGATCGACGCTGGCCACGAGACGGTCGGGACGGCGACGCTCGATCCGGCGGCCTCCGACGCGCCCGGCCCGGTCCGGGAGCTCGGGGCGGCCCTCGTCGCCGAGAAGCGAGCCGATCCGACCGTCCCGCGCCCCGCGGAGGCCGCCCCCGACGCGCCGGCGGCCGGCTCGGAGGAGCGCGCTCCCGAGGATCGCGGCTCCGAGGGACGCTCGCTCTGGCCGCGGACGTTCGCGACGCTCGTGTCCGATCACGAGGACGTCGAGCCGGCGGGCGAGGATCCTCGCGACTAGCCCGGATAGGGGAGGGGCTATCAAGCTCGGGATGTCACCACGGAGGCACGGAGAACACGGAGAATTCACGGAGGACGCGCCGAGCGGTCGAAGACCCGGATCTCCTCCGAGGCTCCTCCGTGCCTCGGTGCCTCCGTGGTTTCATCCCCTCGGCGGTTGCGAAGCCGACCAACCCGGGCTGAGCTGGTCGCGTCTTTCTCCGTGAGTCCTCCGTGCCCTCCGTGTCTCTGTGGTTTCATCCTCTTCGCCGAAGGCGAAGCCGGTGGGTCCGCGGGCCCCTGAGGCCCTCTCTTCCGGGCTGGAGGCGGCGTATCCGGGGCCGGGCCGGCTCGCCCGGCGACCGCGGCTCTGCTACCCTCGACCTCCATGGTCGACCTCCCAGGGTTCCTCCGCGCCATGCCCGCGGGAGGATTCCTCCTCGATGCCGACGGTCGCTTCCTCGCGGTCGCGACCTATCTCGTCCGGACGCTCGGACGCTCCGAGGCGGAGCTCACCGCCCTGCGCTTCCACGACCTCTTTCCCGAGCCACGGCTCGCGCCGTTCTACCTCCGGGCGAGCGCCGACATGGTCGTCGAGGACGAGATCCGCCTCCGCGGCCCGGACGACCGGATCTTCCCCGCCCTCCTCGGGCTCGCCCGGGTCGACCCGTCGGGGCAGTCGGGCGGCGCCGTCTACGTCGGCTCGCTCACCGACGTCTCACGCCGTCGTCTGCGCGAGAGCCGCCTCGCCCGTCGTCAGCGCCACGCCGCCGTCGGCCTGATCGCCGCCGGCTTCACCCGCGACGTCCTCGCCCTCGTCGAGACGCTCGGCGCTCGGGCGCGCAATGCCCGCGGCGACGCCGACCGCGCCGTGACGTTCGCCGATGACGCCGTCGACGAGCTCGGCCGCCTCGCCGAGCGCTGCCGCGCCCTGATCGGGTTCGGGCGGCCCCGGAGCCAGGTCTGGCGCTGCGTTCGGCTCGAGGCCGTCATCGAGCGGGTGCTCACCCTCATCGATCCCGATCTCCGCGGTCGGGGCATCACCCTGACCCGGCGCTTCGCCGACGACGTCCCGCCGACCCTCATGAACGACGCCCTCGTCGAGGAGACGCTCCTCACCCTGATCGTGAACGCGTCCGATGCGATCGGCGGGCGGCGCGACGGGACGATCACCGTCGAGACCGAGCTCGAGGACGGGCCGGGAGGAAACGTCATCGTCAGGGTGCGCGACGACGGGCGCGGGATCGTCGCCGCCGACCGCGCCCGGATGTTCCAGCCGTTCTTCACGACGAAGCTCGGACCCGACGGCGAGCCGCTCGGCAGCGGGCTCGGCCTCGCCCTCGCCCAGGAGGTGTGCCACGAGCACGGCGGCACGATCGGCTTCGAGACGCGCGCCGGGGAGGGCACCTGCTTCACGGTCCGGCTGCCCGTCCGGGAGGAGCGCCGCCAGCTCCGCGTTCCGGTCGACGCCCCTCGCCGTCTCCTCGACCACGTCGAGCGACGGCGGCGCGTCCTGGTGATCGACGACGAGGCCGGGATGCGCGACCTCTTCCCGATCATCCTCCGCGACCACGAGGTGACCGTCGCGGGTAGCTCGCGGGAGGGCGTCAGCCTCGCGAGCGACGGCGCCTTCGACCTGATCTTCCTCGACCTCGACATCGAGCAGTCGCCGACGGGCCACGAGGCGCTCGAGCTGCTCGCCCCCGTCGCCGGACGGGCCCACGTCGCGGTGGTGACGGCCGCGGCCGATGACGCGCGCCTCGAGGCGGTCCGCGAGCGGGTCGACACCGTCCTCCTCAAGCCGGTCCGGCTCGAGGAGGTCCTCGGGCTCGTCGAGCCGACCGTCCCCGACGCCTGAAACGGCGAACCCTGGACGAACCCCCGGGGCACGTGAGCGAGCCCCGCCGGGCTCGCGAGACGCAGACGAGACGGTGGTTGACAGCCCGTGAGCCCAAACCTATCCTCGTGCCGATAGGGGGATACGCGTATCCGGCTCATCCTCGCCGGGGCCGTTGTCGAAGGGGCGCTCGCTTCCTTCACGCCCTGACGGGCCCTTTCTCAATCACGATCAGGACCACGACCGCCGCCTCTCGTTCGGGTCGCCCTCTGGGCGGATCGACCGCGCCGGGGTCGAGGGCTTCGGGGGAAGGAAAGCATGTCGACTCAGCTTCTCAGTCGGGGTAAGGCGCTCATCGCGACCTTCGCCGTCATCGGTCTGCTCTTCGGGGCGGGCTGTGAGTCCACGCCGCCCAAGGGGAACGGCGGCAACAACGGTGGCGGGGGCTCCGCGACCAATGGTGGTGGCGGCGGCGCCGGGAACGGCGGCGGCGCTTCGGCGGCCGCCGACGAGGCGACGCAGGCTGCCGAGCGGCACTACGCCGCGGGTGAGGAGGCCTTCGCGGCCGGAGACTACGCCGCGGCGCGCGAGTCCTTCCGGAAGGCGGACGAGGCGAAGCCCGGTTACGAGGACGCGGCGCAGAAGGGCGCGGCGCTGGCGGACATCGTGAAGGCGAACGAGGACATCTCGAAGTACCAGGACACGACCGGCCAGAACCGGGCGATCACCCACTACAACCTCGCGCTCGCCCTCGCCGCCGGCGGGTGGCAGGACCGGGCGATCGAGCAGTACCGAGCGGCGCTCGAGCTCAACCCCGAGTTCGCCGAGTCGCACAACAACCTCGGCGTCTCGCTCGCGATCAACGGCGACTACGCCGCGGCGATCGAGCACTACAACAAGGCGACCGAGCTCAAGCCGGACTTCGCCGAGGCGTGGAACAACCTCGGGACCGCGCACCTCAACAACGACAACCCGGACGAGGCGGCCAAGGCCTACGCCAAGGCGACCGAGGTCCAGGGCGACTACGCCGAGGCGTGGTACAACCAGGGCGTCGCGCTCGCGAAGGCGAACGACGAGGCCGCGGCCACCACGGCCTACGAGAAGGCGGTCGAGGCGAAGCCCGACTACGCCGAGGCGCACTACAACCTCGCCAACCTCAAGCTCCGCGCGAACGACGTCGACGGCGCGATCAAGCACTACAAGGCGGCGCGCGAGGCGAACGGCGACTACCGCGAGGCGTGGTTCAACGAGGGCATCGCGCTGACCCTCAAGAAGGACGGCGACGGCGCGATCGCGGCCTACGAGGGCGCGACCCGGGCCGACCCCGGCTACGCCGACGCCTGGAACAACCTCGGCGTCCTCTACTTCGAGAAGAACCGCGTCGACGACGCGATCACCGCCTACCAGCACGCGATCGAGGCGAAGCCCGACTACGCGCTGGCCCACAACAACCTCGGCCTGGCGCACCTGCGCAAGGGCGAGTACGGCGCCGGTCGCGACGCCTTCCAGAACGCGGTCGACAACGACCCCGAGTTCGAAGAGGCGTGGAACAACCTCGGCGCGGCCTCGGCGGCGCTCGAGAACTACGAGGCCGCCCTCGCGGCCTACAAGCGCGTCACCGAGCTCAACCCGAAGAACGCCGACGCGCTCTTCAACCAGGCGGTGATCCTCGGACGGCTCGATCGCGGTGAGCAGGCGACCGAGGCGTACGAGGGTTGCCTCGCGGCCGACCCGGCCTTCTCCGAGGCGCACTACAACCTGGCCGTCCTCTACATCGACCAGCGGGCGTACCCGAAGGCCGCCGAGCACCTCGGCAAGGCGCTCGAGGGTCGCGACGGCTTCGCCGAGGCGCACTACAACCTCGGCTGGATCTACGCGGTCGGCTACAAGGGCACCGGCGACCACGACCTCGACAAGGCCCACGCCTCGGTGACGAAGGCCGTGGACCTGACCAAGGACGACCCGCAGGCGCACATCCTCGACCTCCTCGCCGAGGTGAGCTACCTCAAGAAGGACTACGACGCGGCGATCGCCGCGGCGCAGAAGGCTCTCGACGCGAGCAAGAGCGAGGCGAACCCCGACGGCGACCCCAAGATCTCGAAGCGCCTCAAGCGCTTCGAGGATCTCAAGGCGTCCGGCGGCTAGACCGCTCGTCGCACCTCGCCAGGTGACGTGACCGAGGCCGTGAGCGAGAGCTCGCGGCCTCGCTCGCATTGTGGATGGGGAGGATTGTGATGGCAGCGATGTCGGCTTCGCCGACGAGTTCTCACGCCAAGGGCGCGGAGGTTCGCCAAGGGCGCCAAGAGTCTCCGGCGAAGGCGTTGGTCGCTGCGGTGGCCGGGCGAATCTCGCGCAAAGGCGCAAAGGCGCAAGGCTCCGTGCGCGTGGGTCGCCGTCGGCACGGGAGCTTTGCGTCTTTGCGCCTTTGCGCGAGTTTCCGTCGGCGCGCGCCGAGGTCTTCGAGCCGGCAGGGGCACTTGGCGGCCTTGGCCCCTTGGCGCCTTGGCGTGAGGAAATCGTCGACGAAGCCGACATCGCAGCCATCACAGAGATGCTATAGTTTTCCATCGTGACCGAAGCCACCTCCGAGACCGAGCCCGAGACCACCGCCCCGCGGCGCCGTCTGCGCCTTCGCGCGAACGACCGCGTCCGGAAGCAGACCGAGTTCCGGCGTGCTTACCGCGATGGGGTCCGCGTCTCCGATGGCCTCGTTCGCCTCGTCGTGGCCCGGAACGACCTCGGTCGCGCCCGGATCGGGTGCAGCGTCAGTCGAAAGAAGGCCGGCAAGGCCCACTGGCGGAACCGGCTGAAGCGACTCTACCGGGAGGCGTTTCGCCTCGAGCGGTTCGAGCTTCCGGGCGACCTCGATGTCATCGTGATGCCGGGCGACGACCGACGCGCGATCGCCCCGCCGATCCTCGAGCTGCGCGCGTCGTTCCGGAGCCTCATCGCCAAGGCGGCGAAGATGGTCGCCGAGGGCGGGGGGCGGCGCGGGCGTCCCCGAGGGCGGCGTCCGCGGGGCAAGCCCCAGAAGCGGACGACGAAGGAGAGCACGAAGCGGTGAGCGTCCCCGCCGAGACCGCCGTCGCGCCCGAGGCCGGGCGAGCCGAGCCGACCGAGGACACCTCCCCGGCGCCGGCGAGGTCGTGGGGTCCGATCGCGATCCTGCTCGCGCCGTTCACCCTGGTCTCGTGGCTGCTCTCGAGCGTGCTGATCCTCCTGATCCGGGTCTACAAGCTGTTCGTCTCTCCGTTGCTCCCGCCGATGTGTCGGTTCGAGCCGACGTGCTCGGTCTACTTCGCCGAGGCGCTCCGGAAGAAGGGGCTGATCCGCGGCAGCCTCCTCGGGGTCTACCGCATCCTGCGGTGCCAGCCGGCGTGCGAGGGCGGCTATGACCCCGTCGAGTGACGCGAGGTTCACGCCGTTCCGCGAGCGGATCCACGCGATCTTCGGGATGCCGGTTCACAAGGTGACCCTCGAGGCCGGGTTCACCTGCCCGAACCGCGACGGGACGCTGGCGCAGGGCGGATGCAGCTACTGCAACGTCGCCTCGTTCAGCCCGCCGACCCTCCGGGCGCGCCGACCCGTCACCGAGCAGCTCCGGGCCGGGATCGCCCGGAAGCGGCGCGCCCGCCCCGGCGTCGGCGGCTTCCTCGCCTACTTCCAGCCGTTCTCGAACACCTACGCCCCGGTCGAGCGACTCCGGGCGCTCTACGAGGAGGCGCTCGCCGTCGAGGGCGTCGTCGGCCTCGCCATCGGCACGCGGCCCGACTGCGTCCCGGAGCCGGTCGTGGCGCTCCTCGCCGAGATCGCCGCCCGCACGGCCGTCTTCCTCGAGCTGGGCCTCGAGACGGCGTCGGATGCGACCCTCGCCCGCCTGGATCGCGGCCACGATGCGGCGGCGTTCGTCGATGCGATCGAGCGGCTCGACGCGGCGAGGCGCGCGCCCGGCGGACCGGGGACGCCGGAGCCCGGCCGCCCGGGGGGGCTGGCCCTGGGCGCCCACGTGATCCTCGGTCTCCCGGGCGAGGGGGCGACGGAGGTCCGCGCGACCGCCGACCTGCTCGCCGCGGGCGGGGTGGACTCGGTCAAGGTGCACCACTTCTACGTCGCGCCCCGGACGCGTCTGGCCGATGCGTGGCGGCGCGGCGAGGCGACGCCGCCCACCCTCGAGGCGTTCGCGCGGCTCGCCGCGGATCTCCTCGAGCGGCTGCCGGCGCCGGTCGCGATCGAGCGGCTCTGGGGCGAGCTCGACGCGCGCCGGGTGCTGGCGCCCCACTGGCGCGTCGGGCCGGATCAGGTGAGGGCGCGGATCGTGGCGGAGCTGCGCCGCCGCGGATCGCGGCAGGGCTCCCGAGCGCTGACGGAGGTGACCTCGTGATGCGGAGAACGATCTCGACCGCCGGCATCGCCCTCGCGGTGGTGCTGGTGCTGGGCCTCGCCGGCTGCAACGGCGACGGGGACAAGGTCGGGCCCGACGGCCCGATCACGGTCGGTCCGCCGGCGGACGCGCGCGCCGATCCGATCGAGAAGCCCGAGGTCGCCGACGCGTGGGTGCGGCGGTTCGGGCCGTATCTCGACGAGGAGACGCGACGGCACTACGAGGAGATCCCTCCGGCGCGCCGCTTCGAGACGTTCGGCCCCCTCTTCCTCGATCTGGCCGCCCGCGACGAGCTCCTCCGGGAGGCCCGGTGGTTCCTCGAGGCGACCGAGGTCGATCTCTACTACGGCCTGCCGAGCTACGCGGCGTGCGAGTCGTTCATCGAGGCGCGCCGTCCGGGCGACGCGGCGGGGGCGGGGAGCTGAGGCGTCACGCGATCCCGCCGATCGTTTACCCCCACGCCCGGGGCGAATAGACTGTCGTCGAGCGACCAACCTCTCCCTCGCGAGACAGGAGCCCTTCCTTGAGGAAACACTTCGTCCTGGACACGAACGTTCTCCTCCACGAGCCCGAGGCGATCCTTCAGTTCGGCGACAACGAGGTCGTCCTGCCGATCGACGTGATCGAGGAGCTCGACACGTTCAAGCGCCAGAACGATCAGCTCGGCTTCAACGCCCGCCAGGTGATCCGGATCCTCGACGATCTCCGGGAGCAGGGGAACCTCGGTCAGGGCGTCCCGGTCGGCGGTAACGGCGGCAACGGCGGGGGCGGAACGGTCCGCGTCGATCTGATGCCGGTGAATCTCCGGGAGGTCGGCCTCGAGAAGGACAACGCCGACAACCGCATCCTCTCGAGCGCCTGGAAGCTCCAGCGCGACGGGAAGCCGGTCACGTTCGTCAGCAAGGACATGAACGTCCGGATCAAGAGCGATGCCATCGGCATCAAGACGATGGACTACGAGCGGAGCAAGGTCGACATAGGCCGGCTCTTCGCGGGCTGGCGTGAGATCCTGGTGCCCGCCGACGCGATCGACACCTTCTTCAAGGACCGGCGCTGGGAGCTCCCCGAGGACCACCCCGGGCTCGAGAATCCGATCAACCCGAACGAGTGCGTCCTGCTCCGCGACGAGACGCGCCCGAAGCGAACGGCGCTGGCCCGACGCGCGCGGACGGCGCCCAACGAGGTGGTCGCCCTCTCCAAGGCGGTCGAGGGGGCCATGGGCATCAGCCCGCGAAACCTCGAGCAGCGGTTCGCCTTCGAGCTGCTCCTCGACGACAGCGTCAGCCTGCTCACCCTCGTCGGTCAGGCCGGCACCGGCAAGACGCTCCTGGCGCTCGCCGCCGGGCTCCAGCGGGTGCTCCACGACTCGGTCTACGAGAAGCTCCTCGTCGCCCGGCCGATCATCCCGCTCGGCCGCGACATCGGCTATCTCCCCGGGAGCAAGGACGACAAGCTCGAGCTCTGGATGAAGCCGATCTTCGACAACATCAAGTTCATCCTCCGCGGGCGGACCGACCCCGGCGACGTCGCCAGCAAGATCCACGAGATGCAGCGGAGCGGCGCCCTCGAGATGGAGGCGCTCACCTACATCCGAGGCCGCTCGATCTACAGTCAGTTCTTGATCGTCGACGAGTGCCAGAACCTGACCCCGCACGAGGTGAAGACGATCATCAGCCGCGCCGGCCACGAGACGAAGCTCGTCCTGACCGGCGACCCGCACCAGATCGACAACCCCTACCTCGACAGCGAGAGCAACGGCCTCTCCTACGTCGCCGAGCGGATGAAGGGCCAGAGCGTGGCGGCCCACATGACGCTGACGAAGACGGAGCGGAGCCCGCTGGCGAGCGTCGCTGCGGAGATTCTGTAGTTGTTGGCTTTCCGCTGTCCGCTGTCCGCTGTCCGCTATCCGCTTTCCGCTGTTCCTGTCCTTCGCCGGCCGCTGCCGTTCGCTTCCGTCCGGTGTGCCGAGCTATTCGTCTCGGCGGCGCGGCGAGGGTGACCCCGAGTCGTGCGACCTGAGGCGGACACTCGCCAGCCCTTAGCGGAAAGCGGACAGCGGAAAGCGGAAAGCGGAAAGCGGACAGCGGAAATCGGACAGCCCCCTAGTCGCCGTAGTTGGTGATCTTGGCCTTCGCCGAGATCTCCAGCATCCGCTCCACCGGAAGCAGCGCTCGCACGCGGATGTCCTCGGGGACCGTCACCTCGGGGGCGAGGTCGCGAAGGCAGAGGTAGAGCTTCTCGAGGGTGTTGAGTCGCATGTAGGGGCACTCGTTGCAGCTGCACCCCTCCTGGTCGGGCACGGGCAGGAAGGTCTTGCCCGGCGCGACGCGGCGCATCTGATGGATCACTCCGGGCTCGGTCGCGACGATGAACGTCTTCGCGTCGCTCTCGGTCGTCCGGGCGATGAGCTTCGAGGTGCTGCCGATGTAGTCGGCGAGGGTCAGGACGGCCCCGTCGCACTCGGGGTGGGCGATCACCTCGGCGCCCGGATGCTCGGTCTTCAGCTCGACGATCGCCTTCGCGCTGAACGTCTCGTGGACGATGCAGGTGCCGGGCCAGAACGCCATCTCGCGGCCGGTCTCCTGCATCACCCACTTGGCGAGGAAGCGGTCGGGCGCGAACAGGATCGGCTTGTCGGCGGGGACGCTCGCGACGATCTCGCGGGCGTTGCTCGAGGTGCAGATGAGGTCCGAGAGCGCCTTCACCCGGGCCGAGCTGTTCACGTAGGTGATGACGGTGTGGTCGGGGTGCTCCTTGACGAACGCCTCGAACCGGTCGGCCGGGCAGCCGTCGGCGAGGGAGCACCCGGCGCGCAGGTCGGGGACGACGACCTTGCGGGTCGGGTTGAGGATCTTCGCCGTCTCGGCCATGAAGTGGACCCCGGCGAAGACGATCACCTCGGAGGCGGCCTTCTTGGCCGCCTGGGCGAGGGCCAGGCTGTCGCCGACCACGTCGGCGAGGTCCTGGAGGTCGTCCTCCTGGTAGTAGTGGGCGAGGATGATCGCGTCCTTCTCCTTGCGGAGCCGGGCGATCTCCTCCTCGAGGTCGAGGGTCGGATCGATCGCTTCGACGCGACGATCGAGCTCGGGGTCGACGGTGACGGAGACGGTGGCCATGGGTCGGGCCTCCCTGATGCGAGGGTCGAAACTCGGTGCCGAGCGATGCTACCGAGAACCGCCGGGCGTGCAACGCAACTTCGGGACCCCGGCGGCTCTGCGTGAGATTCCCTGTCGCTGTTCCAGGAACGACGGAATCTCACGCAAAGGCGCAAAGGCGCAAAGGAGCTCCGCCGGATCCAGATCTCGGCTCGGAGCAACGACCCTTTGCGTCTTTGCGCCTTTGCGTGAGCTCTCGTCCGTCTGTTCCAGGAAC